>DAHYHI010000126.1:0-69912 GCA_027391075.1 Acidimicrobiaceae bacterium
AGCCCCGAGCCCCTCGGTAACTTGACCGCCGACAGACAAGTGCTTTTGGGGTTTGGCCACGGAGATCAAAACTTGCGCTATGGCGACGTCAGACCGTAGCGGACTGGACAAAGCCAGCTCAGTCGAGCGGCTCCAACCTTCGGGCTCTCAGCCAAAGCACCGGATTTCTGCGTGAATCTCCACCAAATCACTTGGTAGCCACGGGTGGTAGCCAAAGTGAAGGCAGCCTGTATGTATCACTTTGTTACAAATAAAAAAGGCCCGCAAATGCGGACCTTTTTTAAGTAGCGGGGGCAGGATTCGAACCTGCGACCTTCGGGTTATGAGCCCGACGAGCTACCAGACTGCTCCACCCCGCGGCGGAGCTTCCACTATATCACCCTCGGCGACCTAGGTCGCGCAGAAAGCAGTGGGAGTCCGCCGGCTCGCGGGTCAGCTCGCTTCCTGGGGGCGTCTACGTTTGGCGGCCGACGCGATGGTCGGCGGCTCGTAGCCTGCGTCGGCAAAGGAGAAGTTGGTCCCGGGGGGAACGATCTCGTCGATCCCATCGAGGACGTCAGCCGGAAGGCGGACGTCAGCGGCGCCAAGTTGACCTTCGAGGTGCTCCATGGTCCTTGGTCCGATGATGGCCGACGTGACAGCCGGGTTCTCCAGCACGAACGCTATTGCCATGTGCACAAGTGAAATGCCGGCACTGTCGGCGAGCGTCCCCAGAGCGTCGGCGGCGTCCAGCTTGCGCTGGTTCGCTGGGATGGACAGGTCGTAGCGCTTCGGGAGGCGCTCGGCGCGTCTGCTCGTGAGACCTTCGGCCCCCTTGCGCCACTTTCCTGACAGCCAGCCGCCGGCCAGCGGACTCCAGGGGATGACTCCCATGCCGTAACGCTGACACGTGGGAAGAACCTCAGCTTCGATGCCCCGGGCGAGCATCGAGTACGGCGGCTGCTCGCAGACGAAGCGCTCCCTGGCCCGCCGCTCGGCCGTCCATTGTGCCTCGACGATCTCGGAGGGAGGAAACGTTGACGAGCCGAGGTAGCGCACCTTGCCTTGGCGGACGAGATCACTGAGAGCACCAAGCGTCTCGTCTATGTCTGTGTGGGGTTCCGGACGGTGCACCTGGTACAAGTCGATGTAGTCGACACCGAGCCGGCGCAGGCTGTTCTCGCACTCCTGGATGATCCAGCGACGGGAGTTGCCTGACATGTTTCGGTCCCGACCCATGCTTCCGTGGACCTTCGTGGCGATCACCAGGTTGTCCCGCCTGCCTGCGATGGCCTTCCCAACGATCTGCTCCGACTCTCCAGCCGAGTACACGTCGGCCGTGTCGATGAAGTTGATCCCGGCGTCTATAGCCGCGTGGATGATCCGAACAGAATCCTCGTGGTCCGGGTTACCCCATCCGCCGAACATCATGGCACCCAAGCACAGGTTGCTGACCGAGATCCCTGTCGTGCCCAACCTTCGATATTGCATTCGTCCTTCGTCCTCCCAGTCGACCTTCCCTGCTCTACCCTATCGGCGTTCGCCGCAGCATCGGGTGCTGCCGGTAGCGTGTTCCCGTGGAAAGAGACCTTGAGACGATCGTACGAGACACAGCTGACTTCTGGTTCGACCCTTTGTGCCCGTGGGCTTGGATGTCCTCCCGGTGGATGCTCGAGGTGGAACGGGTCAGGCCGGTGGACACCCGCTGGCACGTGATGTCGCTTGCGGTGCTGAACGAGGGCCGGGATGATCTTCCGGAACGTTACAAGGAGCTGATGAAACGCGCTTATGGTCCCGTCCGGGTCTGCATAGCAGCCGCCCAAGCTCACGGTCAGGAGGTTCTACTACCTCTCTACACCGCTCTCGGACAGCGAATCCACCTCGAAAAGCGCGAGGACGACGGCTTGATCGCGGACGCATTGGAGTCATGTGGCCTTCCCGCCGATCTCGCCGGCGCGGCAACCTCCACGGAGTTCGACGAGGAGTTGAGACGATCCCACCACGAGGGCATGGACCCCGTCGGTTACGACGTCGGGACACCGGTCATCCACGTGAAGGGCATCGCCTTCTTCGGGCCGGTTGTCACCCCGGCGCCCAAAGGCGAGACGGCCGGCCAGCTCTGGGACGGAGTGACACTGTGCGCCGGGGTTGAGGGCTTCTACGAGCTCAAGCGTTCACGTACCCTGGGGCCGATCTTCGACTGATCGCCGGCGGGAGCGAACCGATTAGAGGCCCTTCAGCCAGTCGACCAACAATGCGGTGACGACCTCGGCTCTCTCTTGCTGAACCCAGTGGCCGCAGCCGGCCAGGATGTGACTTCCCCGAAGACCTGGAAGGTTCACCGAGTGGCGTTCGATGGCGCGCGCACCCCACACTGCCGGACCGTCCTTCTCCCCGGCGATGAACAGGGACGGGACGGTGATCGGCCGCCCCCTCCAGACCTGCAAGTCGAGCCAGTCCCTGTCGACGTTGCGATAACGGTTGAGAGGTCCGCGGAAGCCGCTGTACTCGAACTGCTCCGTGTAGAAGTCGAGGTCCTCGGCGCTTAACCATCGCGGCAACTCCGCCGAAGGACTGAAGCGGTCGCGCAAAGTGCCGCCGGAGCGGACCGTGGCAATCGTAGAGCCATCGGGAGCCCGGGTCGCCTCACCTGACGCCCCGACGTAGAAACCGAGCAGCCAGGATCTGACATCCTGCTCGGCTTCTGCTTCTGCCCGGCCCGGACGCTGGAAGTACGATATGTAGAACTCTTCGTCGTCGCCGACCATCTGGGCGAACGCGTCGGTAGGCCGGCGGGTTCCTGGCGGACTATAGGGAACACTCAGCAGGGCCACCGCCCGGAACACGTCGGGCCTGAGCAGAGCCGAGTTGGCTGCGATCGGAGAACCCCAGTCGTGCCCGACGACTATCGCGTCTTTCGCGCCTATCGCCTCGATGACGCCGAGGTTGTCCGACACGTGGCTCAGCATGCCGTACGCTTCCACCTCCACGGGCGCCGACGACCGCCCGTACCCGCGAACGTCGATAGCCACCGCCTTGAAGCCGGCCTCTGCTATCGCAGGTAGCTGGTGCCTCCACGAGTACCACGACTCGGGGAATCCGTGGACTAACAGCACTACAGGGCCGTCTCCCTCCTCGACTAGGTGTATGCGTGATCCCCTGGCGTCGACGATGCGGTGCTTCACGACTCGCTCTTTTCACTTGCGCGGAGCTCTGATTCCTCGCCGCCAGCGGGAAGCGGTACCGCGTCCGACGGAAACTCGGCGAGCCGCTTAGTCGACGTCAAGCCACCGTCGACGACAATCGTCTGGCCTGTCACATAGGAAGAATCCTCCGACGCCAGCCATACCGCCGCCGCAGCGATGTCCGCTGGAGTGCCGATACGCCCGAGGGGAGTGCCGGCTGAGACCCCTGCGGACACGAGGGAGAGAATTTCTTCCGACGCTGCTGGGTCGGAGTCCACACCGAGGCCCTTGGCGAAGATCGGCGTTGCTATACCCCCGGGGTTTATGCAGTTGACTCGTATGTTGAAAGGGCCTTGTTCCAGAGCCACCGACCTCGTCAGGCCTATGACCCCGGCCTTGCAGGCGCTGTAGACGTGCGGTCCCATTCCCCCCATAAGGCCAGCGACTGACGACGTCGAGATGATCGACCCTCCACCATTCGCTTGCATCGCACGGCAGGCGTGCTTCATGCACAACGCTACGCCTTTGAGCAGGACAGACACAGTCTGGTCGAACCCAGCCTCGTCGAGGTCGGTGATCGGCCCGCTCACCCCTCCGAAACCGGCGTTCGCCACCATTACGTCCAGGCGACCGTACCCGTCGACGCACGCGGCGACCGCCCCAGCGATGTCGGATTCGACAGCGACGTTGCACGGTACGAACAAGCCCGCAATTCGTGAGGCGACAGACGTCCCTCTTGCCTGGTCGATGTCGGCGAGCACGACCTCGGCGCCTTCCGAGCGGAAGCGATCTGCGATCCCCTCTCCGATACCGCTCGCCGCGCCGGTGACGAGAGCTACCTTGCCTTCTAGCCTTCCCATTCCACAGACCTTAACGTCTCGCACGTGGCGAGGCGCCAGCTGCCACGTGGCAGGCGCCAGTTCGGACGTGGCAGTGGCTGTGCTCCTGTTGTAGGGCCGCGGGGCTCCCCTACGGTCGTCACGCGCCTAGCTTGTGCCGATGATCGAAGCGCCGAAAGTCGACTTGGCTCTAAGCGACGCGCAAGCTCAACGGCGGCGGCTGCTGCGGACGACCCGGCGGCGGGCTACTGCGCTCCTCGCTTTCGTCGCTGCCGTCTTCGTCGTCACGTCGGTTCTGGCCAGCCACGCCCGATGGTTGTCTTGGGTCCAAGCCGCGGCCGTCGCTTCGATGGTCGGAGGCTTCGCAGACTGGTTTGCTGTCACCGCCCTCTTTAGGCGACCCCTCGGCATTCCGATACCCCACACGGCGATAATCGTCGAACGCAAAGATCGTTTCGCTCAGACTCTGGGCTCTTTCGTGGCGGACAGCTTTTTCAATCCTGACGCCGTGATGGTCAGAGTCGACTCCTCCAACGCGATATCGAGAGCCGGCTCGTGGCTCGCCGACGAAGCGAACGCCCAGTTCGTCACGAGCCAGCTTGCGGGTCTCCTAGGCGGAGTTCTCGAAGCCCTCGACGACACTGACACAGCTGACGCCTTCGCCGCGGCCGTGACGTCTCGATTGGAGCGGGTGGTCCTCGCCCCCCAGGCGGGCAGGTTGGTACAGGCGCTGACTCGCGACGGCCGCCACCAAGCTGCCGTAGCGCAGGCCTGCCTGGTTGTCGCAGCCTGGATCGATAGCAACGCTGCGGACATACCGCAGCGCCTGGCGGGACGCTCGCCGTGGTGGTTGCCGGGACCGCTGAACAGCCGGATTGTCACGACCATGCTGTCCCAAGCAGCGACGCTGCTGAGAGACATGTCCTCCGACGCAGAGCACCCTTCAAGACGGCAGCTCGACGAGGCGATCGCAGATGTAGCGATCCGGCTTCAGCGCGATCCCGAGTTGATAGCCAAGGTCGAGCAGCTAAAGTCGAAACTCCTAGCCTCAGCGGAAGTAGCAGAGCTGGTCGGCTCGATGTGGGCCGAGGCTCTGTCGGAGATCCGCTCGATCTCTAGCGATCCCCAGTCACCCCTCCGTCGACGAGCCGTGGCTGCGGTGGTGGCTCTCGGCACGAGACTACGCGACGAGAAGGCTCTGCGAGATCAGGCTCGTCGCAGGCTTATGCTCGGCGTCGAGCACGCTCTCGTCGCCTTCGGCGAGGACTTGGCCGGCCTTGTCACTGGCACGATCGAGCGCTGGGACGGGGCTCAAGCGTCCGAAAGGCTCGAGCTGCTGCTCGGTCCCGACTTGCAGTACATCCGGATCAACGGAACGGTGATAGGTGCTCTCGCCGGCTTGGCGCTGCACGCCGTAAGCCTTCTGATCCGGTGATATCCGCCGCCCGCTTGCACGGGCGGCGGACTTAGGAATACCCGGAGGAGCTCAGCCTGGCGTTGCCAAGCGTCGAGTTTCCGCCGGAGCCGGCTTAGGCCTCTTTGACAGCCGAAACCTCGAACTCGAGTGTCACCTTGTCGCTTACGAGAATCCCGCCCGCCTCCAAGGGGGCGTTCCATGTGATGCCCCAGTCTTTACGGCTCACCTCCGTACGCCCTTCCAAACCTACGCGGGTGTTACCCCAGGGGTCCTTCACCGGGCCGCTGAGCTCAACCTCGAAGTCGATCGACTTGGTGACGCCCTTGATGGTCAAGTCGCCGACGACCTGGTAGGTGTCACCGCCGGCCTTCGTGATCGAAGTGCTCGCGAAAGTGATCTTCGGGTAGGTGTCCATGTCGAAGAAGTCGTTGCCGCGCAGGTGGTTGTCCCTGTCAGCGTTGCGGGTGTCGATGCTCTTGGCGTCGATCTCGAGCTCTATCTTCGACGCCGACGGGTTGTCGGCGTCGAAGAAGCCGCTGCCCTTCACGTCGTTGAAGGACCCTCTGACCTTCGTGACCATAGCGTGGCGGGCCACGAAACCAACCCGCGAGTGAGTCGGGTCGAGGTTGTACTTTCCGGTGAGCTCGGAGGCTTCAGGCATGTTGGGTTTCTCCTTGTAGTTTTTGGAACTGCTCTTAGGTTCTGAGGATGCGAGGACTACGTCTCGGCCGTCTCCGCGTCAGTACGCGATCGGCGCCCAGAGCGTCAGCCCTTCGGAACAACCTAGTTGCTAGCGCAACTATTCCCGTCCTCGGTCTATGGGTATTCCCGGTAGGGCCAAAAGTTGCTTAGGTTGAAGACGTGGTCTACCAGCACACCGCTACGTTCGACGCCCCGATAGACGAAGTCTTCGCCTGGCACGCCAGGCCCGGGGCCATCAGAAGGCTCGTACCACCGTGGCAGCCAGTGAAAGTCGCTAAGGAGGCCGGATCGCTTCGAGACGGAACGGCTGTGCTCACCATGGTGGGCGGGCTGCCGTGGCGAGCTGAGCACCAACCTTCCGGCTACGTCGAAGGACGGCAGTTCACCGACGTCCTGACGACGCCGGTGCTGGCCCAGCTCGCAAGCTGGCGCCACGTACACCGCTTCGCGGAGGCACCCGGCGAGCGAACCGTGATAACGGACGAGGTTCATACGCGGGTACCCGACGGCTTCATCGCAGAGATGTTCGCCTATCGCACGAGGCAGCTGTCCGGCGACCTCGCTGCTCACCGGCGCTTCCCCTCCCCCTTGGGGGACCGCCTGACAGTCGCCGTCACCGGCTCCTCGGGACTTGTCGGGTCGGCTCTGACCGCGCTGCTCAGCACCGGCGGACACCGGGTCATACGCCTGGTCAGAAGCCACCCCTCCCAACAGGACCGCTTGTGGCGTCCCGAGGACCCGGCACCGGATCTGCTGGACGGGGTGGACGCAGTGGTGCACCTCGCCGGGGCTTCCATCGCCGGAAGGTTCAGTGCCGGCCACAAGAAGGCGGTCCGCGACAGCAGAGTCTCCCCTACCCGCCTACTCGCCGAGGTAGCAGCGCGACGTGGCGTGAAGGCCTTCGTGTCGGCGTCAGCTATAGGAATATACGGCTACGACCGCGGCGACGAAGAGCTCGTCGAAACCTCGGAGCGAGGCGAAGGCTTCCTGGCTGACGTCGTCGAAGAGTGGGAATCCTCAGCTGACATCGCCTCCGACGGAGGTGCCCGGGTGGTCAAAGTCCGCACCGGAATAGTCCAGTCGCCTGACGGTGGGGCGCTCGGCCTGCTGCGCCCACTCTTCGCCGCCGGGCTCGGAGGCCGCCTGGGCAACGGACGTCAGTGGACGGCGTGGGTGGGCCTCGACGACATGGTCGACATCTACCTTCGCGGCATCGTCGATACCAGTCTTTCCGGCCCCGTCAACGCTGTAGCACCCCAGCCGTTACGCAACGCCGATTACACCCGGACGTTGGCCAAAGTTCTTCACCGCCCGGCTGTCATACCCGTCCCCGCATTCGGCCCACAGCTGTTGCTCGGCGCGGAGGGGGCACGAGAAGTGGCTGGAGCAAACCAGAGGGTGCTACCAGAGAAACTCTCGGCCGTCGGCCACCCGTTTCGCTACCCTGACCTGGAAGCATGCCTAAGACACTGCCTCGGACGTTCAGGTAAAGATTGACGGCGCTTCGGGGAGCTCCGTGCTGTGGCCGGCGACTGCGGCTTGCCTAGCTGACAGCCTCTGCGAGACGCTTTATCAACGCTCTGGCGTCGTACTTGCGCTCGAAGGGTCCCCAGTACATCGAAGTTCTGGCGCCCCTGCGAAATCCAGCCGCGTCGCCGAGGATCCGGCGAAAGTGATGTGGAACAAGCCTGGCGGCGGCGTCGGCGGCTTCTGACTTCGAAACCACCTGACCGGTGAGCGAACCAACTGCGAGACGCGCCGCCTGCAGCACTAGTGGGGTCACCTCGGTGCGCATGACCATGGACTGGCTGGCCGCTCGGTCGGCCAGGCTGATCAGCTTCTCGGTGCACCAGGAGCGAAAATCCGCCTCGGAGTAGTACACCACCGGCCAGTCTGGGCCCAGAAGTGGCACTGCCTCGTCTCGTAAAAGCGCCCGCGTCAGGGGGGTGTCGAGATCGTCGGCTCCGCTTGCGGTGACCGTTGAGAGCTTCGAGCCCGACGTCGGGACAAGCCCGTCGGCGACCTCGCCCCAAGTTGTATACCACACAGCTGCGTCACGGTGCGCGTGACGGAGCATCTTCTGGGCACGCCGACAGCTTGCAGCGGACCCGGCGTCGACCGGCCCGTCGGCCACCACGACCAGATCGACGTTGGAGAAGCGTTCACTGAAGTCGTCCAAGGCGAGACCCCCGACCAGATAGACGGCGGCGACGCTACCCGTCAGAGCCTTCTGTACAGAGTCGACGTACCCCCGGAGCCGGCTGTCGAGAGCATCGGAGATCACGCCCCAGTATGTCGCGCCTGCTTCCCGAGGCGGCAAGCGAAGCGTCAGACAGCGAGCTAAGCCACACCCGGCGAGCGCTGCCAGCGCCCTCCCAGCTAGAGTATTAGTTGAACGTAAAACTTTCGGAGGGAGAAAGCCAGTGTCATGGGACTTCGAGACAGACGCCGAATATCAGGAGCTCCTCGACTGGGTCGATCAGTTCGTAGCGCACGAAGTGGAGCCACTCGACCTAGTGCTGGGAAACCCCTACGACAAGTCGGACAAACGGGCCAACGCCATCGTCCGACCGCTCCAACAAGCGGTCAGAGACAAGGGACTGTGGGCCTGCCACCTCGGCCCGGAGTTGGGAGGGAAAGGCTACGGGCAGGTCAAGCTTGCCCTCCTAAACGAGATCCTCGGCCGGAGCAGGTGGGCGCCGTCCGTGTTTGGATGCCAAGCGCCGGACTCGGGTAACGCTGAGATCCTCGCCCATTACGGCTCTCAATCCCAGAAGGACCGCTACCTCCAACCACTCTTGGACGGAGAGATCTCCTCGTGCTACTCGATGACCGAACCACACGCCGGAGCGGACCCGACGCTGTTTGTGACCCGGGCGCAGCGCGACGGCGACGAGTGGGTCATCAACGGCGAAAAGTGGTTCTCGTCAAACGCCCGGTTCTCGAGTTTCCTGATCGTCATGGCTGTCACCAACCCCGATGTCAGCGCCTACAACGGCATGTCTATGTTCATCGTTCCGGCTGATGCTCCAGGAGTGGAGCTCGTCCGCAACGTCGGTGTCGGCGGCGAAAGCGCCCACGAAGGGACGCACGCCTACATGCGCTACCGGGACGTCCGGGTACCGGCCGATCACCTCCTCGGCGACGAAGGCGGGGCTTTCGTTATAGCCCAGACGAGGTTGGGAGGCGGACGAATCCACCACGCCATGCGGACGATCGCTCAGGTCAAGAAGGCTTTCGACATGATGTGCGAGCGGGCCGTTTCACGCACCACTCGCTACGGTCCTCTTGCCTCGCTGCAGATGACACAGGAACGTATCGCCGACAGCTGGATCGAAATAGAGCAGTTCCGTCTGCTGGTCCTTCGCACAGCCTGGTTGATCGACAAGCACCATGACTACAAGCGGGTCCGCAAGGACATCGCAGCGGTGAAGGTGGCGATGCCCAAGGTGTTCCACGACGTGGCTCAAAGAGCGATGCACCTCCACGGTGCGCTGGGAGTCTCCAGCGAGATGCCTTTCGCTGCGATGCTCACGTCTGCCGAGGCGCTGGCGATAGCCGACGGGCCCACGGAAGTGCACAAGATCACGCTGGCTAACCAGCTAATGAAAGACTACAAGCCCGCCCAAGGACTGTGGCCTTCAGGGCATTTGCCAACCCGCAGAGAACAGGCGCTAGAGCGTTACGCCGACCTCCTCGAACACGAGGTAGCTCAGCTTTAGACGCTCTCAACCACCCGGCTTCGTCGTCGACGTAGAAGCCGACGCTGTAGTAGACGGGCTCGCCGGCGCGGTAGTCGTCGAGGTGGGCGACGACCCTGCCGCACTCGCTGGCAGCTGATTGGCCTGCTGGATTGCTAGCTTCGCCGCGTTGACGTCGGACTGGTACAGGCCGAGGTTTCCTGCTTGGAGAGCAGCTTGAGCGTTGTCGAGGTCGGAGTTGGCCTGGGCCAGCAGTGACGAAAGGCTGCTGCCGGGCGCCGGAGCAGGCACAGTCGTCGCGGCACCCGGAACCGTGGTAGCAGTCGACGACCCTGACGGCGTGGTCGACGTCGACGGCGGAATAATGGTCGGGTTCTGGGCAGCGGCGGTGTTGCAGTAGTTGCTGAAAGGCTGGCTGCCGTCAGGATTAGAAATCTGACACAGTGCGGCGTCGACAGACGCATTCGAGCTGTGGTAAGCGGTGTTGTCGTAGACGACGACGACGTCGTCCAGCGTAGGGATGTGAGCCTGTGTGGACTCCACGAAGATCGGTTCGATGTAGAGCAGCGTGTTGTCTATCGGAACGATGTCGACCTCACCGAGCTCCACCTCAGAACCGTTCTGGTTGTACAAGGTGAGCTCCCGCGATATCGCAGCGTTGGACTTGATGGCGTTCGCTATAAGTCCCGGGCCGTCGATCGTCTCACCAGCGGGAAGCTGGTACAAGGTGAGCTGCCCGTATGTTCCAGGGTCGGACGATCCCATTATGAAGGCGGTCAGGTTCTGCGTGGAACCCGACGCGGAGATCGGAACGAACGGCGTTAGGAGCGAAAAGTTGACGCCCGTCTGCTTGGTGTCAGGCAGTGGCGCCTCGACATACTGAGGTTGCAGGCGTGCGATCGTCGTGGTGATCTGGCCGTTAGCGCCGATGATCGTCTGGCCCACAGGAGTCGAGTTGAGCGGGCCGCTCCCAGGGTCCGGAGACACAGCCCACGCTTGAGCCTGGCTGTAGAACGCGGCCGCGTTGGTCAGATGATACGTGCCGTACATGTTCGTCTGAACCTGGAAGAGGTTCTCCGGATAACGCCAGTGGGCGGTTATCCCGGGCACGAGCTGGTCAGCCTTCGAAACATTGGTGAAGAGGCCGGGGAAGATCCTCTCGTAGACCTTGAGAATCGGGTCTCCTGTTCCCATGTCGAAGAAGTACATCTGCCCGTTGTACGCGTTCACGACTACCTTCACCGAGTTGCGCACGTAGTTGAAATTGGTCTGAAGACCGCTGTTGAGCGGAAGGCCGTCGAGGTTCGCCTCTTGGGAGTACGGGTAGTTGTTGGTAGTCGTGTACGCGTTCAACACCCAGTACGTGCTGCCGCCGAGGACGACAGCATAGGGATTGGACCCGAACTGGAGGAACGGGGCCACCTTCTCGGCGCGCTGCACGACGTTGCGGTAGTAGAGAACTTTCGAGGCGGAGCTGATCTGACCGGACAAGATGAAGTTCGCGTCACCGAAGCGTAAAGCGAACGCAGCCCGACGGACGATGCTCCCAGCGTCGACACCGCCCGAGCCGGAATAGTGGTTTGTCACCTGGGCGCCGGTCGTGCTCTCGTAGTCGAGCTCGGGCGTGCTGGTGTTGGCGATCACGTAACCGCCGTCGTTGGGGCTGTCGTCGAAGTAAACCTGCGAGCCTTTCTCGGTCAGCTGCAGGGTCGGGTCCGAAGCCGTGGCCGGTAGGCCCGACAGCACGAAGTTCGGGTTGCCAGAAGCCGTCACCCCCGCCTGTCCTACGGGAACAGCCACGTCCCCGTAGCCGTGGGTGTACTCCAGATGCTGGTTCACGAACCCGGAAGGCACCTGGTTGTTCAGCTCACGCACCGAGGTGATCGTGGCGGTCTCCTGTTGGGATCCGTTCACGTTCAGCGCGTAACGGTCCAGGTAGAGAGCGTTGAAGGAGTAGTAAGAACGCAGTCCCTGAAGCTTGTCTATGGTGTTGACGAGGTTGACCGAAGGGTCGAGCAGTCGGGTGTTGGCTATCGTCTGGCGGTTTACCTGCGCCTGCGGTGAGCTTCCCTGGATTTCGGAGGTAGTCACCGTCGGGCTGTAGGCGTAGCCGCCGACCACGTTGACGTTGTTGATACCGTAGGCGGTGCGTGTCGCGTCGATGTTGCGCTGGATGTAGATCGACTCTTTGGTCAACTCCGACGGGTTGACGATCAGAGACTGGTAGACCGCCGGGTAGACCGTTCCGGCCAACAGTGACACGAGCGCCCACAGGGCGACTCCGACGGTCGGGAGGACCCACCCTCGCTGGCGTATGTTCGCCAGCAGTAGCAGCGCAGCGATGACGGCGATGATCATCAGTAGGAACTTCGCTGGGGCCGAGGCGTGCACGCTCGTGGCGGTAGCACCGTTGACGATGTGTGATCGTGAAAGCACCAGCGAAAGGCGGTTGTAGTAGTAGGCGACTGCTTTGATGAGCGCTAGGACGCCGAGAAGCACCGAAAGGTGGGCTTTCACGGCAGGCTTCACCCGCTCGTAGCGCGCCTGGAGAACGATCCCGCCATTTAGGTAGTAGGACACGGCCGTCAGGATGATCAGCACGACCGTCGCGTCGAAAGCCCATCCGATCAGAAAGTTAATGAAGGGCAATTCGAAGACGTAAAAGGACACGTCTTTGTGGAATTGTGGATCGACCACCCCAAAACTGACCTGGTAGCGGAACATGTCCCAGTTCTTCCACTGCCGATCCGCGCCGACACCTCCCAAGACGGCGAAGGCGACTGCGGCTAAGACGCGCAACCGGCCGGCTCGGGAAGCAGAAAAGTTGCGGTACCTCGCAACTAGTTCAGTCACCGGCCCCATTTCGTCGGGACGCGGCGCCAGGCGACCGGCGACAGTCAAGCTCGCAAGGATGAGCACGAAGAAGATAGCGATGAACACCACCGACAGGACGATCTCGGTAGCGATTATCGTCCGGAACACCGACGAGAAGTTGACCGAGTCAAACCACAAGTAGTCGGTCCACAGTATCGCCAGACCCCGCAAAGACAGCACTGCGACGATGACCAACACCGCCGCTACGACCAGTGCTATGCGCACACGTCGAGAAGCGCGCGGGATCCTACGGCTGAAGTCTTGTGGGGTACGCATCGGCGACGCCGAGCCTACAGGCTCATACCGCCCGTGATGCGGCGACCACCACAGGAACCAGCATGCAGCGGCAGCCTACGTGGGCGGGAGGATGCAGCTGACCGGTCGGGAACTCCTCCGGCTTGGATAGGACTCCCGCCAGAGCGTCGTCGTCACAGTCTGGACATGCGCCATCCAAGTCGTCCACCAACCAGCGCAATCCCTCGCCGGGTGGGGTCAAGGTCCAGGTACCCCGGGCAAAGGCCGCGCAAAGGGCATCTCCCACCAGCCGTTCGATGCGCTGAGATTTCCACTCCCGGTACGCCGAGCCGATAGCTTCGACGAGGCCGTCACGTTCGTCGGGGTTTCCTTCTCCGCCCAGAACCGACTCCGCCTCGATCACCTGCTCGAGGCGTCTTCGCAGCGCTCGGACGAGACTTGCAGCGCACGCGTCAGCGAGGTCTTCGACGTCCACGAGGGCAGAGCCAGCCTGGCCGTCGGGTTCGGGCAGTCCGAAGCTTTGCGACGCGAACGCAGCGCCCCTGCTACCTGCTTCGACCAAAGCTGGGTCGACCATCGCCCGGTACCGCCTCAGCTGAGCCTGCTCCCGCCCCAAGAGTCGCTCTACGCTCAGGTTCCCGCTGAGGATCCGTAGCTTGTCGAGCAGGTCATTCTGCTCGTCTTGAAGCGACCGCTTGAGAGCACGCGTCAGCTGCTGCTCCAACTCCCCTATCGCCGACTCTCGCCGCTCCAGCAGCCCCTCTTCCTCGTCGGTCAGCCCTCCTTCGATGTCTGTGGACTCGGCTACAGCTACGGTGGCGTCGTCGACGGAAACCTGATGGGAGGCGTCGACAGGCCCGCCTTGATCGTCGCCGGGTGCCGCTGACGGTATACGAAGGTCTACTGCGGCTTGTGTGCCTTGTCGGTCATCGTCACTGTCTTGCCTGTTGGCTCTTATCCGGGCGAAAAGCTCGTCCACCGCGCTAAGCGGACGTTCCGATCCCCCCGCTTCTAAGGCCTCCGGCTCGGTCGAGTCCGCAGGGACGTCGACGTCCCCTCGACCGTGGACAACTCCCCCGTCGTCGACAACTCCGCCGTCTATGTTCCCGGATACCCCGTCACTAGGATCGGGTTCGACCGTGGAATCGTCAGCTTCGAGCTCTCTGCGGTCATCGCCGAGCACCTCCGAAGAAGAGCGCATCCGACGTCCAACCGCGTCTGCCGCCGCCCGGGCCTCCGAGTCGGCCCTTGCGAGCTCGGACTGAACTTCGTCTAGAGTCCGGCGCACCAACGCATAGCTCTCGATCAGCCGCTCCCGGCCGGCACGGAGTTGCTCTATCTGGACTGAGGCGACTCGGCGGCGGCGGGCGAGATCGTCGAGGATCCGGTCACGAGTCGCATTGGCCGCCTCGACGGTCATCTCGCTATCTTGCTGAGCCTTGGCGGCTAGCGCAGCCGCCTCGGCCCGAGCGTTATCTATCGAGGCTGCTGCTTGGGCTTCGGCGTCTGCGATCAACCTGGCGGCGGCCTGCTGGGAGTCGATCGTCTCCTGTTCTGCAAGCGCTTTGGCCTCAGCGAGCATACGCTCCGCATCCTGACCGGCTTTGGCGATCAGGCTGTCAGCCTCGGCTTTCGCCTGCGCAGCGAGTCGCTCCGATTCCGCTTGCGCGGCAGCCAAACGCTCCTGGGCGTCAGCTGCGGCTTTAGCCCGAAGGTCGCTAGCCGCTGCCCGCGCGCTTCGCAGCACGCTGGCCGTCTCGTCTCCCACGGCGTCGATGAGAGCTTCCTCGTCTAGCACAGGCGGGCGTGCGGCCCGCTCCTCGGCAGAGCGCCAAGCCGACTCGAGGTGCTCGGCCCTTTCGCGCCAGGCCTTTACGTCAGCGGCGACTCGGGCCAGGAAGGCCCGTACTTCTCCGGGATCCAAGCCTCGAAAAGCAGACGTGAAGGACTGGGCCTGGATCAACTCGGGCGTCAAAGAAGGATCAGGTCCCATGCGTGTAGAGATTACGACCCGCTACCGCCCGGGTGGGCGATGGTCGCATCAGGCCTTAGCGAGGACCGACTTGGGGATGGACCCTCCAAGGGCTTTAAGATCGTCAAGCGCCTGCGAGAGCGTCGAGACTGCGTACACTTTCATGCCTTTCGCCTCGCTTTTGGCAGCTGCGAGCTCCTGTACCGGCACGAAGAAATACTGTGCTCCGGCTTTGCGCACCGCGACAGTCTTTTGAGCCACTCCCCCTACGTCTCCTACCGCACCGCCGAGGCTTATGGTCCCCGTCGCTGCTATTCGCCTGCCCCCCGTCAGCTGCCCGTGGGTGAGCGAGTCGAGAAGCCCCAGGGTCAGGGCTAGACCGGCGGAAGGGCCGCCTATCGCCCCGACGTCTATCGACACCGGGAACGGGTAGGAGAAGCTCGCATCTGTCTGGGTAGCGACGCCGAGGAACGCTTTGTGGGGGTCGGCCGGTGTGGAGCCATTAGAGGGAACCGACGCAAGCTTTGCGCGCAGATCCACGAGTCGGGTGGACCCGTTAGAAGACGTTCGGGAGACGGTGAGGCTGGCCGGCGAACCCGGCGCCAAGCCGGCGATCGCGGCCGCCAGCGCGGCGCTCGTCGGAGTCGGTCGTCCGTCTACCTTGGTGATGACGTCGTTGCATTCCACGCCTGCAGCCGCCGCTGCAGTTCCCGGGACCACTTCGACCACTTGGGCCCCAAGATCGGTCTCCGCAACCTTATATCCGAGGGCTCGCAAGGCTACGACCGAGGCCGCCGACTGAGCACCTTGCATCTGCTGTGTCTGCTGGCATCCCAGCTGGGAGGCCGGGGACCCCCCGAGGATCGCCTGCTTGGGATAGAGGACCGTTGCGTCGTCCAACGAGTGCAGCAGTCCAAGCTTCGCCAGCGCGAACTCCCACGGAGTCGCCGGGCCCTCAAGTACGTCGACCATCATTATCGAGCCGTCGACAGGCGCCGACTTGGACACCGGAATGACGATCCGGACACAGGGACGACCCCCCGGCAACGCCCAGTTCCCGCCGCCCACCGACTTGCAGTCAGGTGATGCCGACACAGTCGGCGCGGTCCCCGGGGAGATGGCGTAATACTCGCCCGCTCCGTGCAGGACGTAGACACCGAAAGCTACTATGACCGCTACTGCGACGCCTACGCCAACAGTGGTGGACCGGCGACCTCGGCGGATGCGCCTGCGCTTGGTGTCGTAGTGCTGTAGGGTAACTGAATTGGTGGTCAAGTTTGTTTTCTCCGTACGGGCCTTAACGGCGTACCGTCGCTTCACGTCGGACCAGCCTGCCACGCCGAGCCGCCAAGTTTGTATGCACTCGCTATGACACGACCGAGTCCCACCGTTCGCAGGGTGTTGAGAGCGATCGAATCGGCGACGGTCCTGATCTTTATTGTCGCCCTTCTCGGCGTGCTCCTAGCCGGAGCCTTGGGCGGGGCCGTCTACGGGTTGTCGAAGTTGCTGCATCACCTTGCTTCCCAGTGACAGCACCTCGTACGCCTAGCTTTGCAGCGGTCCGAGCTACCGCAGACGGACCTTCGAGCTCGACGATACTGCGTAGGCGCATCGCCTCCGTCGCAGGCCATATCGAAGACGAGCAAGCCGCTCGACGGGCTTTCGACGACCCTGAGGCTCCGGTACGCGCCAGCGGGCTTGTGGCCCTGATCCGCATGAAGAGACTCACCAAGCTTGACTTCCACACAGCCCTGGCCGACGAGTCACCTCTGCTTCGAAGTCGACTCTGCGAGACAGCCGGGTTGATCTCCGCCGCTGAACCGCAACCTGCCACCACTAGGCACGACCGCGTGCCACCTAGCCAAGAGGATGTCCTCGCCGGTCTGAGTCGCCTGCTAGATGACCCGGTTCCCGCTGTAGTAGAGGCAGCTTGTTTCGGGATCGGCGAGGCCACCACCGCATCGTCGGGGGACGATGCCGAGCCCGCCACGGACGAGTTGGTCTCGAAACTCTCTCAAATATCTCGTAATCATCCAGATCTCCTCTGCAGGGAGTCTGCCGTCGCCGCCCTCGGTTCCATCGGCGCTCCCGATGGGCTGAGCGCCGTGATCGAGGCTATGGGAGGCAAGCCCGCCCTACGACGCCGAGCGATCGTCGCCTTGGCCGCTTTCGACCACGCCGAAGCCTCCGCCGCTGTCGAGCGCGCCCTTTCAGACAGGGACTGGCAAGTCCGCCAGGCCGCCGAGGACCTCTGTGATAGCCCTCGGGACAGCCCGGCACCAAGTTGAGAGCGCACCAGTTCCCAAGCATTTCACCTGAGGTTCTCCTTCCATTCACCTCCTGTCGCTTCGATCCCGCTAGACCGTAGGATGTGGAAACGAAACTGAGCAGCCAAGCCACGACAGCGGGGAATCGCTCGTTGCGACTTGAAGGAGCCGTCAACTTCAGGGATCTCGGCGGCCTCGCAACGCGCGACGGGCGCGTAACGGCAAGAGGGATCCTCTTCAGGGGCGACAGTCCCCGCTACCTGACCGAGCGGGACACGGACACCTTCGAACGGATCGGCCTTCGGACGGTAATAGACTTGCGCTCGGAGACCGAACGCGGCCGGGATTCTTCGCGTCCCTTGGCTTCGTGCGTCCCGCTGATGCTGCACATCCCGATGCAGTACGCCCCCGACTCGGACGACTCCGGTACCTACGTGGTGCCAGAGGGGGTCTCGTCTCTGGAGGATTTATACGTCGCCTACCTGCGCCACAGCGGGCAAGCTATCGCTAGGACCTTCTCAGTGCTCGCCGACCCCAAGACGATGCCGGCCCTGATCCACTGCGCCGCCGGAAAGGACCGCACCGGCCTGATCGCTGCTCTGGTCCTAAGCAGTGTCGGCGTCGAAGACGACCTGATCGCCGGCGATTACGAGGCGACGTCGATCAACATACCGTCGCTTATAGCCCTACTCGAACAGGCTGATCCCATAGCCGGAGATCACCTAAGCCACCTAGACCCCGAGCTGCTACGCGCCGACCGTCGCACGATCCTCTCGACCCTCAACTGGCTGCGATCGACCTACGGCTCGGTGGACGGCTATCTCAAGTTCTGCGGTGTAGCGAACGATGACGTGGCCGTGCTGAGACACCGCCTCGTGGGCTGAGCAGGCTCGCACCTCGTTCTCCGGTGTGACGCCGTTAGTTCATGAACAGGTCACGCACTGCCTCGAACTCCTCAAGACATCTTCCCGCACCGAGAACAACGCATTCGAGGGGGGCGTCGACGAGGTGCACTGGCAGGGAAGTCTCTGAAGCGATCCGCTTGTCCAACCCTTGGAGCATCCCACCCCCTCCGACCAAGTGGATACCTTGGCTGATCAGATCCTGGGCGAGCTCCGGCGGCGAGTTGCCGAGACACTTGACGACAGAGTCCACGATCGCCCCGACCTGCTCCTCTATAGCCTCACGGACCTCTTCGGGTGCCAGTATGACCGTCTTGGGAAGCCCGGACATCAAGTCGCGTCCTCGCACCTCGGCCTTCACCTCGTCGCGCTCTGAAGGCCACGCTGACCCGATAGCCAACTTGATCTCCTCGGCGGTGCGCTCCCCGACGGCGATCCCGTACTCCCTGCGGACGTAGGCCTGTATAGAAGCATCGATGTCGAAGCTACCCACCCGGATCGCTTCGAGCGCAACTATCCCTCCGAGCGAGATAACCGCTGTCTCTGTCGTACCTCCCCCGACGTCGACCACCATGTTCCCAAGAGGCTCGTTGATCGGCAAACCGGCTCCTATCGCCGCAGCCATCGGCTGCTCGATCAGGTACGCCCCGTTGGCCCCCGCCCCACGAGCAGCCTCTTGAACGGCTCTCCTCTCGACCTCGGTGATCGCCGAGGGTACGCAGATGATGACCTTCGGCCTGTTGAAGCGGGACACTCCGGTCCGTTGCAGGAGAAGCCTGATCATCCGTTGGGTTATGTCGAAGTCTGTTATAGCCCCCTTTCGTAGGGGCCTGACGGCGACGATGTAGCCGGGTGTGCGCCCTATCATCTGCCAGGCTTCGTGGCCCATCGCCAGAACCTCTTGGTTGCGGGAGTTCAAGGCGATGACGGTCGGCTCGTTGAGCACGATTCCTCTGCCGCGCGTGTAGACGAGGGTATTGGCGGTCCCTAGGTCTATCGCAAGGTCCCTAGCCACCTGGCTCACCACCTTCGTCGTCGTCAGCGTCGGCCTCTCCTGCAAGGCGGACATTAGCGCTGCGCGGCGCTACAGGCCGCACCTTGAAGTGGTCGCCACGTTCTCGTACCGCAACGACGGCCCCCTTGTCAGGGGCCAGGGCACTTAGACCCTTCTGGAACGAAGCCATCTTGGCGTCGACGGAGGTCGGTTCCCTGTGACGCCACCACACCACCAGGATACCCAGCACAGCCAGAACCACGGCCCCGACGAGGTAGACGACATTGGAGAGGACGTTCGAAGACGTCGCTAGCACTGGCGGATCTCTGCGACGTCATGGGCGTCCAAGCCCCAGTCCTCGCCGCCTTCCCACGTCTCTCGCTTCCATATCGGAACGGTCCGCTTCAGCGTGTCGATGCAAAAGCGAGCGGCTTCGAAAGCGTCGCCTCTGTGGGGCGCCGAAACAGCGACGATCACAGAGCACTCTTCGAGATCCAATGGCCCAGTCCGATGCCAGATCACGATACGGCCGAGGCCGTCGTGACGCTTCTTGGCCTCTTCGGCGATTAGCACAAAGCGAGGAACCACCTGGGACTCATACGCCTCGTATTCTAGCCGGCTGACACCCGGACGTCCCTCGGCATGGTCGCGTACTGTTCCGCCGAACACGACGATAGCCCCGCAGTCGGGGCGCCGAACCCAGGCCCAAGCGCGCTCGACGGGAAGCTCGGCTGTCGTCAAGGCCGGCCACACATCCCCGTCGTGGCGGGGTGGAATCTCCAATGTGTCCACCCGACCATGCTACGACGCCGAACGCCCCCCTGCCGGACGGATGCCACGATCTCTTTAAAGCTCCTTCAGGGTGACGGGCACAACCCGAGTGTGGAGGGGGTCGGCGGACCCGATGCCACCTGAGCGCAGCGGATAGTTAGGCTCACGTCCCGTGGGATCGCCATCCGACAATCTGGAACCCGAACCGGAGTTCGACGACGGCGACATGTCAGGGTTTTCATTCGACGACGTCCCACCGCAGCGCGCCTGGCTGTCGCCCGACGACCGCCTGTGGCGTCACCCTTCCGAGTGGTGGGAATCTGGCAGTAATGTCTCACCCGTCGCCCAAGTATGCCCGCCGACCCGACTCAGACAGGGCAGTACCGAGTGGGGACGTTTCTTGGTCACCGGTGTCGTGGCCGGGTTGGTAGCGGCCCTCGTCGTGTCCGGCCTCGCCACAGCGGAAGGGTGGTGGACAGGCCGGACCGTCGTCCGGCAAGGGGCTACGACGGCGACGTCGATCGTGTCGCTGTCGGCGCAGGCGAACTCAGCTGGTCAGCCGGCCACGCCGAACTGGACTGCCGTCGATGACGAGACCATCCCGTCTGTAGTGGCCATAACAGTCTCGGGAGCAGGAGGCCCCCAGCAGGGAAGTGGCGTGGTACTGGCGAGTTCGGGCGGTCGATCGTACCTCGCGACGGACCTTGCCCTGTTCACCCCGGGAGAGCAGGCCGGCTATATCGGAAAGATCAGCCTGACGACCATGACTGGCCAGAGCATTCCTGCCCGCCTCGTCGGAGAGGACTCCGACCAAGGGGTGGCAGTCGTGAGCTTCAGCAGCGTCGGCGGGGTAGCTCCTGCACTGACCGGAAGCGTCGCTGACATCCAAGAGGCCTCAACGCTTCTCGCCGTCGGCGCCCGAGGTTCGTCGGCCGTCAGCCTGGGTGTAGTGAGCAGTACCGACCGGGTGGTTAACACGACCGACGGAGACTCGATGTACGACCTCGTGGAGGTCTCCACCCCGCCGACGGCTCCAGCTGGACGCGGAAGTCCTCTCGTAAATCAGTACGGCCAGGTGGTGGCTGTAACAGTGTCGGTAGCAGCTACCTCCCCCGGTGACCAGCAGGCCACGTTCGCCGTTCCGATCGACACTGCAACGCTAGTGACCCGCGAGGTCCTCGCAGGAGAGAAGATCCAAGAGCCGTGGACAGGCGCCACAGACCTGGCTGGCGTTCCCCTACAAGCGGCCTCTCAAGTCGAGGTGAACGGAGGGGTGCGGGTCGGGGAGGTGCTTCCCTACAGCCCGGCGCAGAAGGTGGGGATGCAGCCCGGAGACGTTATTTTGAGCTTCGACGGAACGGCGGTAACGTCGGCTGGTCAGGTTCTTGCGGACGTCTGCGCGCTCCCGCCGGGGACGTCGGTGCCTATCACGCTCGTGCGCAACGGCCAAACCGTACATATGACCATCACCGTGGCGGTCCAGCCTCAGCACTGACAGCGCGACCTCGTCGACGCCACCAAGCAAGAACCCCCAGTGCGCCAGTCGACAGACCCGCCAATACTGATAAAAGCAGCAGCGAATTTAGGTTCTGGCGTTTTCCCGGAGGAAGGTCATCCCAGTGCCATCTCGGGTCCGTTGCGACGAACGCCTCGGCGCTCGAGTAAGCAGGTCTCCAACCGGCACCGACAAGCCGGTCGGGTGACACGACCCACGGGTAAGTGGCATAGGCAAGCGCCTCCGGTGGAACGCCCTTGCCCCACACTTTCCACCCGAGCGCCGCGACGAGGGCGCCGAGCCGGCCTGGCATGTCAAGAGCGGCCAGTCCACCAGCGAGACGCCGGGCTTCGTCCTCGGCAATACCCGCGTCAGGGGCCACGTTGAACACTCCGTCCAAGCCGTGCTCCCACGCGAACTCGACGGCCGCAGCCAGGTCGTCGACGTGAAGGTACTGCACTAGGCGACCCTCGGGTGCGAACCCGGGAATCCCGGTAGCGTCCAAGGCCCGGTAAAGCTGACGGTCGGCTGATCCGACCGTCACCGCCGGTCTTAGAACAGCCACCGCGACCGCCCTGTTGGAATCGGACCACTCTGCGATGACTCTCTCGGCTTCTGCCTTCGCTACGGCGAAGGGCAGTTCGGGATTAGGGAGGATCCGCGACTGCTCGCTCAGTGGCACGTCATTGTCTGACCAGGCGCCGTATACAGTAGCGCTCGACACGTGGACGAAAGCGGCGATGCCACAACGTGACGCCAAGCCGAGCGCGCCCCTGACAGCGTTGACGTTAGTGCGCGCCAGCCCCCTTTGCTGCTCGACGCTCGACCCCTCCTCGTCGCCGGCAGCCCACGCAAGGTGGATGATTGACGTCGCACCTGCCGCCGCACCGACGATCTCAGATTCCTGAGCTCGGGTCAGCATCGACAGGTCGGCCTCGGCGACGCAGAGCTTGGGATGTTCCAGCGCAGGTTTGACTCGGTCTAGGGCGACTACGCGTTGGACGTCGACGCGCTCGACGAGCGACCTGATCAGTCTCGATCCAACCGATCCGGACGCACCGGTGACGACTACGACCTTCACAGGCGTGCAATCCCGATACGCTGGGAGGCGGTACCTGAGCGAAACGAGGGTGAGTGAGCACACCGCAGGGTTTTGGCGTGGGCGGTCCTTTCGAGGGAGGACCGTTCAGCGAGTTGATGCGCAACATCGCCCACATGTTCACCAGCCAGGGCCCGCTCAACTGGGAGGTAGCCGCTCAGATGGCCCAGTGGGCCGCCACGGAAGGCCAGACTGAGCCAAATCCAGACCCTGTATGGCGGGTGCGCTTGGAGGAGCTTCTTCGAGTCGCGGAGATGCACGTAGCGGAGGCTACAGGTTTGGAGTGGCCTTCGGCAGGTCTGAGCAGCGTCGTTGCGATCACCCGGGCAGAGTGGGCAAAGCGCTCGCTCGAAGACTGGCATGGCCTGTTCGAGACTCTCGCATTGAGGCTCGTCCCGGGCCGGGAGGGGAATGACCCCAACTCGGCTGGAATTCTCTTCCCGGCGATCGCTCCAGCAGATGAGCAATCTGGCGATCCGCTTTCGTCGCTGTTCGCCGGTCTGCCCCAGATGCTCGGTCCGTTCCTCGTCGCGTTGCAGGTGGGATCGATGGTCGGCCAGCTAGCGACGAGGGCCATGGGACAGTTCGATCCTCTCGTGCCTCGGCCCTACCGATCGGAGATTGTGGTGGTGACGTCCACAGTCGAGCGTTTCGCCGGCGAATGGAGCCTCCCACAAGACGACGTACGGATGTGGCTGTGCCTTCACGAGACGCTTCACAGGGCGGTTCTCGGTCAGAGTTTCGTCCTCGAAAAGTTGTCGGCGCTCGTCAGAAGCTACGTCGACGCCTTCACTCCCCAGACAGATCCGATCGAAGCCCGTCTGGCCGATTTGGACATCAGCGACATGGCGGGAATGCAGGCAGCCTTCGCCGACCCGTCCGCGTTGCTGGCTGGAATGCAAAACGACCGCCAGAAGACTATCCAGGAACAGCTGCGCGCCGTGCTGTGTGCGCTCAGCGGGTACGTCGACTACCAGATGGACAAGATCGGTCGGAGGCTCGTCGGCTCCTACCCCGCGGTGTCGGAAGCCCTCAGGCGCAGGCGCCTGGAAGAGACCCCCGGTACCACGATCCTAGCTCAACTGTTCGGAATTACCCTCGCCCAGGAGGACTACGAGGCGGCCAGGGCCTTCGCTGGCGGGGTGCTAGAACGTGGCGGCGACGCGAGCCTCGCTCGGCTGTGGACCTCCGAGCAAAACCTTCCCACCCCGGCCGAGTTGACAGCCCCAGGTCTGTGGCTTGCGAGGATCGACCTCCCGAACGATTAAGGTGTCGCACACAGCGAAGAACCGGTGCAATACACGAAGGTGCCTTAAAGGAACGCTCCGGCGGATGCCGATAGCGAAAGCATGGCCGACGTTCCTCAACTACCAGAGCCTGAAGGGCCGCCCGGCGAAGCTTACCGACGTCAAGCGTTGGAAGCTACGCTGGCCGAGGCTCTGCGGGACGCTCGCTTGACCGGACGGCCTGCGCCCTCGACCGTGCCCGACGGCCGGCCCGCTGGAGGCCGCGACCAGGCCGACCCCGGACAGGCGCCCCGCCCAGCGCCGTCGCTTATTGGATCCATGCGCAGCGCAGATACTCCTGCATCGTCGCCAGGTGGCGGGAAAGCTCCGATCAGCGGGGGCTCGACCATCAGTCGCCTCGTGGCGCCCGGCGGGACTTCCCGGCTCGCTGGTGGTCAGATCGGCGGCGCCCCGTCAGGTAGCGTCGCAGGCGGCCTCTCCGGACTCGGGAGCGCTCCTCTAGGGCGCTTGGGCTCCGACGGACTAGAACCTGACGACGTACACGCCGTCATCGAGATGCGCAGACCAGCCCGCAGGTCCCCTCCGCCAGCATCGCAGATGCCGGACCGTAAGGCGGCTTCGGCCAGTCCTGCAAACGGCAATCCTGATACACAAGCTGGGTCCTCGCAGAGGGCAGGGGAGAGCACCGTCCGAGACGAATCCGCCCGGCGTTCGAGCGCGCTGAGCTTCGTAGCTCCCTGGAGCCCTGACTGCGATGACATCCTTCCAGGTGCTACAGCCAAGCGGCAATCCAAAGGGCCGAAGGGACCGAAGAGCAAGGCAGCAAAGCGCGAAATCAGGCCATTGAGCACCGGGAAATCCAAGAAGCGCTGACCGGTCTGAAATAAAGGCCGCTACTGTCGTCGTGGTGACACTTGAGGGCTGGGATGCCCAGCCGGCATTTCTGCGAGCCTGAGGTGAACAGGTGCGAAGAGTAGTCCGCGAAACGGGGATAAGCCTGATAACCCTCGGGGTGGTCATCCTCGCGTTCGTGGCCTACCAACTCTTTGGGACCAGCATCGCCGAGCAGAACAGCCAGAACACTCTTTCGAAGCAGTTCTCGTCCAGCATCACCAAGGCTTCCGTACCCCACGTGGCAACCTCGCTCCGACAGCCCTCCTCCACACCCGGATCCGGCGGTGTGACCGCAGCCGCCCAGAACTCGCAAGGCGTCTCACCTGCAACTGAGAAGCTTCCGTCCGTTCCTACCGGTCAAGCCATCGACCACTTGGAGATCCCTGCGATCGGAGTGGACAAGTTCGTAGTGGAGGGCACAGCCGAAGCGGACCTCTCCGAAGGTCCCGGCCATTACGAGGGAACTGCGCTTCCAGGCCAGATCGGCAACGTCGGTATCGCCGGCCACCGGACAACCTACGGAGCGCCGTTCTTCAGGCTCGGTGACCTGAAAACCGGCGATCAGATCCTGATAACCGACCTCTCCGGGCACACTTGGATTTACAAGGTGTCCGAGGCACCGGTCGTGGTCAGCCCCAGCGACGTAGCCGTCCTCGACCCGACACCCTTCGCGCAACTGACGCTTACGACTTGCAACCCGATCTTCTCGGCGACGAGCCGGATGGTCGTCTTCGCACGCCTCGTGGGCAAGGCGGCGTCGATCTCTGTTGACGAAACTCCCTCGATTTCAACTCTTGCGTCAGGCCGCTCCTCGGGCGGCTCGACTTCCAACCCGGTGGCGGGTACCGCAACCCCGGCGAAGCCGAGCGCTCCAGCACTACAGGCCCTGACCGGCAAGGTGGCAGGGTTCAACGGAGGGGGAAGCAGCTCTAAAGCGTGGTTCCCGACCGTGGCTTACGGTGCGGCGGTGCTGCTTTTGTGGCTTGCCACCCGTGTCGTGCTCGCATCCACCCGCCGATGGAAGCGCTTCGGGGTTCTGGTCGTGGGAGTCGCAGTGTGCGCCGTACCGCTTTGGTTGTGCTTCGAGAACGTCACTAGGCTTCTGCCGCCGAGCGTCTGAACAGCAGCGCTCCGATCGAGCCCTGCGGGGTCGGCCGGGCAGGGTTGACGCGATCAAACCGCCATGAGGCTCCGGAAAGCTTCTAAGACGTCGATGTCGTGAGAATAACTCAGCCGGCTGACTGCCTCTGGGAGGTCGACCCATTCGGCACAGTCGACCTCGTTGGCTCCGCCCGGCTCACCCGACACGACGGTCATGGCCCAATAGCGAACACGTTTGAAGCGTCCGCTGCGGTCCAAGTACATAGTTGAAGGCAATTCCGAGCCGAGGGCTGCAACGACAGTCGTCTCTTCTTCTACTTCTCTCAGAGCGGCGTCCTCGTCGGTCTCACCGGGATCCACTTTTCCCTTCGGGAGGCTCCAGTCGTCATAAGCCGGACGGTGGACCAGCACGACGTGGACACGGTCGCCTTGGCGGCGCCACACGACCCCGCCAGCGGCGAGTACCACATCCGGCTCCTCGCTCATGTAGCGGTCTCCGACTCAGGGCTTCTCCTGCCTGATCGGGTCAAGGCGAGCTCTTGCATCTTGTTCTGGGCGTTGAAGGTACCTTCGCGGGACGGCGCTCGCCAACGGCCGTCGGGTTGCAGCGACCATGAGCGGGCGTCGTCGGCCAGGTCGATCTCGAGAATCTCCCACAGCCGTGCTCTCAACTCGGCGGACTCCACTCCCACGATGGCCTCCACGCGCCTGTCCAAGTTGCGTTCCATCATGTCAGCTGAACCGATGTAGAACTCGCCAGGGCCGTCGTCCTCGCCGGCCGAGAACCAATAGACCCTGGAATGCTCCAACCAGCGCCCCACGATGCTCGACACGGAGATGTTCTCCGACAGGCCCGGCAATCCTGGCCGGAGGCAACAGATAGCCCGAACCAGCAGTTCCACTCGCACTCCCGCCGACGACGCCCGGTATAAGGCGTCGATGATGTCAGGGTCGACCAGGTTATTGAGCTTCCATATGATCCGACCGCGAGGGCCGAGGGAGGTCTCGCGTTCTATCAGCTCCACCATCCGCCGTCTGAGTGACGTCGGAGCGACCAGAAGCTTGCGGTACTCCTCCCGACGGCTGTAGCCGGTCAGATAGTTGAAAAGGTCAGTCAGATCGGCGCCTATGTCGCGATCCGCCGTAAGAATGCCTATGTCCTCGTAGCTCCTGGCTGTCGTAGCGTTGTAGTTCCCCGTCCCAATGTGACAGAAGCGGGTAATGCCGTCTCCTTCTTGACGGACCACCAAGGACAGCTTCGCGTGGGTCTTCAATCCGACGAGCCCATAGACCACATGAACCCCGGCCTGCTCGAGAGCCCTTGCGAAGCCGATGTTCGCTGCTTCGTCCCCGCGAGCCTTTAGCTCTACTATCGCCGCCACCTGCTTGCCTCGCTCGGCGGCTCGTATCAGCGATCTCACGATCGCCGAATCCCCTGATGTCCGGTACAGCGTCTGCTTGATCGCCAGCACGTCGGGGTCGGCGGCTGCTTGGGCGACGAACTCCTCCACCGAGTCCGAGAAGCTGTCATAGGGGTGCTGGATGAGAATGTCAGACCGCCGGATCGCCGAAAACACGTTGGCTACACCGCCGCCGCTGGCCACCAGCCGAGCCGGGGTCACCGGCGTGAACTGTTCGTCTTTCAGATCAGGCCTGGCGAGACCATAAAGCTGCCACATGGAAGCGAGGTTTAGGGGCCCCCAAGCTTCGTAGACGTCGTCGTCTTGAAGGTCAAGCTCCCGCACGAGCAGGGCACGAACCTCGTCGGTCATGGTCTCGTCGACCTCGAGGCGCACTGCCCTCCCGAAGCGCCTCCGACGCAGCTCCATCTCGACCGCCAACAGGAGGTCGTCCGCCTCCTCCTCTTCGAGAGTGAGGTCCGCGTTGCGAGTTACACGGAAGGCATGGAAACTTTCGATGGTCATGCTCGGGAACAAGGTTGCGAGGTTCGCTGCGATCACCTGCTCTATGCACACGAACCGCTGGCCTCCCGGCAAGCCCAGCAGCCCAGGAAGAAGTGGCGGGACTTTCACCCTTGCGAAACGCCGAGCCTGCGTCTGCGGGTCGCGCACGATTACCGCCAAGTTGAGAGACAAGTTCGAGATGTACGGGAAGGGGTGCCCCGGGTCGACCGCAAGTGGAGTGAGGACTGGAAATATGCGTTCGGCGAACACGTCGCGGGTCCAAACCTTGTCCGTATCCGAAAGCGAAGCCCACTCCTGGATCGTGACACCGTGATCTGCAAGCTGCCCCAAAAGGTGCCTTAGGACTGCAACCCTCCGTTCGAGGAGCTCAGCGGAGACGCTGCGAATAGCTTGGAGTTGCGCATCGACGGGCAGCCCGTCGGGGGCTGTGCCGATTCCCGCAGCGAGCTGGTCTTTCAGGCCTGCCACGCGAACCTGGAAGAACTCGTCCATGTTGGACGCGAAGATGGCAAGGAACTTCACGCGTTCGAGAAGCTTGAGATCTTCCCGCTCGGTCATCGCCAACACCCGCTCGTTGAAGTCGAGGTTTGACAACTCGCGGTTGAAGAAGCGGTCTCCCCTCCACCTGAGAGCCTTGTGATCGCCCTCGACAGCACGAGCGAAGCTGGGAGCCGGCGACCCGGGCGAGATCATCCGATTACGAGCCGCCCTCTTGATCGGGAAGTCCGAGATCCCACTCCAAAACCAGGTTCTCCCTCTCCGCGTCGCGAACGACCCTCTCTCGGTTACGGCGAAATTGCGGATCGTGGGGTGGCAGCAAAAGCAGACGTGCCAGAACCCGCTGGCGGAATTCCTCTATCACGGGCCGGTCGCCGAACTCGGAGTCGACGCGCCAGTGGGGCGCCACGGGCCCGAGGTACACCACTCGGACGTGGCCCCGGGGGGCACTTTGAGACTCTGTTGACATCGTGGACATATGCGCCAAGCCTACCCGCGGTTGCGATCCCGCAGCCGGTTAGCCGCGCTGATGACCGCCTGGAGAGTGGCATCGAGGATGCTCGAGTGCATGCCAACCCCCCAAAGGGTCACGCCGTCAGGCCCCCTTGCCGACACGTACGCCGCTGCGCTCGCCTCCGAACCGGAGGTGAGTGCGTGCTCGTGGTAGTCAGTGACCTCGAAGACCAAGCCCAGGAGGTCGCGCAAACCGTTGACGAGGGCGTCGACGGGCCCGTTCCCGTCCCCTACGACCGTCTCGTGACGACCGTCGAGGAGCACCTGGGCGACCACCCGAGTCCCCTTGTTCCCAGATGAGACCTCGCTGGATATGAGGCGAACGTTGGCCTCCTCTGCGAGGTAGTCCGAGCTGAAGGCCTCCCACAGAGCGGCTGGCTTTATCTCGGTCCCTGTAGCCTCGGTTATCGCCTGCACACGCTTGGAAAACTCCACCTGCAGTCCTCTTGGAAGGTCGAGGTTGTGTTCGAAGTCCATCAGGTAGGCGACCCCACCCTTCCCCGACTGGCTGTTGACCCTGATGATCGCCTCGTAGGTCCTCCCGACGTGCTTTGGGTCTATCGGAAGGTAAGGAACCTCCCAACGTCGGTAGGGGTCTGCGAGCGCGTCCATCCCCTTCTTGATCGCATCTTGGTGAGAACCCGAGAAGGCCGTGTACACGAGGTCACCTGCGTAGGGGTGACGAGGGTGGACAGGCAGCCGGTTGCAGTGCTCGGCGACTTGGCGAAGGTGGTCGATATCGTGAAGGTCCAGCTTCGGGTCGATCCCCTCGGTCATCAGGTTGAGAGCCAACGTGACGACGTCCACGTTGCCGGTACGTTCCCCATTGCCGAAGAGGGTGCCCTCCACTCTGTCGGCCCCTGCGAGCTGAGCGAGCTCCGCTGCGGCGACAGCCGTCCCGCGATCGTTGTGAGGGTGAACGCTGAGCACGACCGCCTCCCTGTTGGGAAGGTTACGATGCATGTACTCGATAACGTCTGCGTAGGTGTTCGGCCCGAACATCTCTACGGTGTTCGGAAGGTTGATGATCAACTTGTCATCCACGCTCGGGGTGATCACGTCCATGACCGCCGAGCAGATCTCCACTGCGAAGTCCGGCTCTGTCCCCGTGAAGCTCTCAGGAGAATACTCGTAGCTGACTCGGGTGCTACCCACTGAGGATTCGAACTTCTTGACCAACCGGGCAGCGTTGGTTGCAATGTCGACTATCCCCGGCTTGTCTAGACCGAAGACGACTCTGCGTTGTAGAACCGATGTCGAGTTGTAGAAGTGGACGATCGCGTGGCGGGCACCGTCTATGGCTTCGAAAGTCCTCTCGATAAGCTCCGGCCGGCACTGCACCAGCACCTGGATGACCACGTCGTCAGGAATTCGATCCTCGTCGATGATCTGGCGTATGAAGTCGAAGTCAGGCTGGCTGGCGGCGGGGAAACCCACTTCGATCTCCTTGAACCCCATGCCTACGAGCGTCTCGAAGAACCGGAGCTTGCGAGCAGGGTCCATTGGGTCGATCAGAGCCTGGTTCCCGTCGCGAAGATCGACGCTGCACCACGCTGGCGCTGTTTCGAGGTGCTTCTCGGGCCAGGTTCGCACGAAGTCAGCGACCCCTTGGAGCGGCCTGAAAGGCTCGTAGAGCGCAAATGGCATCTCGCATGGGGTCGGGTACTTGTAGGCGGTCATCTGTAGCACCTCACTGGACTGTCTTGGAAGAAAAGGAGACGAAAAGCGGTGTTACCCGAGAACATTTCCTTACGCACAGCCCTGAGGAAATGTCGGCGGGAATTGAAAAACCTCCTGGCCGTGACGGCACAGGAGGTTAAGGCGAGCCCCTAGATAGGAGCTCGCCTATGGGAGAAGAAGTCGCCGGCTAGCGCAACAACCCACCAAGTTTGACACGAACTTCATTGTAACAGGTGCGGTTACCAGCGGGTGACGGTCGCCTGTGAACTGCTAGTGATCGCCAAGGACTCCTCGGGGCGCTCGTAGACGGACTGCACCGCCACTCGGCCCGGCCCCCAAAGCCGCAACCACACCTGCCGGTATGAGTATCCAGACCTCCACGCCGACCCGGCAGCGTTTGGGTACTCGAGATGCAGCGCCATCCCCACCGACGCATCCTTATAGAGAAGGGATGTCGGCTGGATGCATATCGGTTGATTAGGAGCTAGGTCGCGGATGAACACGTTGCCGGGCGCGTGCAACAGCAGCAGGCCGTTGCCAGAAGCCGAGCTGAAACTGTCTACGTTGTAGCCGATCGGATAGTGATATTCCTGCTGGTTGCCTGACGACGTCGTGTACCAGATTCCCGACTGACGCCAGCTGTAGTTCACGTTCGAGGTGGCGGCAAAGAACCTGTGCTCCCGTACGAAGATCTCCTGACCCTGCCGGAGGGGTATCGCTACCACCTCTCCCGGGGCGTCCTCCGACAGGGCGATGTGCCCTGGGCCCTGGGCACTGAGCATCACGAGCGGGAGGCCCGCCATGACACGGTTCCACCCACCGGCCATCGGCATCGCCTCCATAGTCACGCCTGGGTCGGCCCAAAGCACGCTGTGGTGCGAGAAGAAAATCCCGTCCTTATCTCCCAAGCCGAAGTCCGCCACCGGCACGGTGGTACCTTCGATCTGGCAAGTGGATCGACCGAAGTTGATCTTTGCCATGTCCCGAACCGGGGGCTGCTCCTCCCACCCGGAGTCACTGGTGACATCCCGAACGTCGAGCGGGGCCCCGCAGCTTGGACAACTCGTGCCGGTGGGGTCGCTGGAAGTCCTGCAGAAACGACAGACGTACGGTGCCATCAGATGCGCCTCCTCGACATGGCGGAAAGCTACTCGGCGCCAGCGTGGACGTACATGGACTGGATGCCGACCCGACCTGGCCCCGTCATCTCCGCCATGTACATCCCGTGGCGCATCATTCCGGTTCGGACCTTCTGCTGGACGGTATTCATCGTTACAGACGAGTCTTTGTACAAGAAGCCGCCGGGCTCGACGAGGATCTTCTCCCCAGCCTTTAAGGTTCGTTCGAAGACGTTGCCGTATCCGTGCAAAAGCAGGATGCCCTGCTCACCTGAAGTGACAAAGCGGTCCATGTACATGCCCTCCCCGTGGAGGACGTTGGTCATTCCCTGGATCCTTACGAAGCTGTAGCTGATCGAATGCGAGGCTACGAGGAAGGCGTGTTCTCGGACGTCGAGCTCCATGCTTGGGTGCATCGGGAGCACTACGACTTCACCGGAAGCGTCGCGTGAAAAGGCGACCCTGCCGGGTCCGTGAGCGACGGAGATCACATGCGGCATACCGCCGAGCATGCGCTTGATCCCTCCGCCAGTGTTCATCGCTGAAAGCGGAGTGGACTCGTCTTTCCAAAGCAGCACGTGATGTTCGAAGAAGACCGAGTCTCCGCTGGCGAGGTTCACCTCCGCCACCGGGACGAGCTCGCCTTCGACCTGGCAGGTGCTGGAGGAGAAGCGAAACTCTGTCATATCCCGCAAACGCGGGGCTTCTTTCCAGCCGGAGTCGCTGACCACGTTCCGGGCGTCTAGGGGCGCCCCACAGGTCGAGCAGGTAGTCCTACCCGTATCGTTCTGCGACTTGCACCACTGACACTCGATGCGCTCCATGAGCGCGAGCATAACACCAGTGTTCGATTCGGCTGGGCTGCTACGAGTATGTGACTACTTTCTCATAGGTTTCTTAGCTTGTGCGACCATACTCGTTATCACCCGTACGAGGAGGGCCTTTGTGGACACTAACTGGATGGTTGAAGGAAAATGTCGCGACTTTCCCCCTGAGACCTTCTTCCCCAGCGACGGTGTTGGCGTAGAGGTGGCACGCAAGATCTGCGCAGACTGCACTGTGAAGTCCCCGTGCTTGGAATACGCCTTGGTCAATAGGATCGAGCACGGCGTCTGGGGCGGAGCTTCAGAGAGGGAGCGGCGACGCATAGCCCGTCAGAGGCGGGGCCTGCATCGCATCGGAGCCTAGCTCTTAAGTTCAGACCCGCTCTCGGTCGAGCTAGTCCCGCCCAATGGCGTATTAGGTCTGGCCTGCCAATCCGAGGGAGTGGCTAGCCGTCCGAATTTGGTATCGATACGGGCAGTTGCCGGCTGCCAGATGATGGACTGCCCGGCGGGAGTTGGAGCTACTCGTTAGTTGCCGCTGGACTCGCGTCGGATCCGATCCTCATGGGCCTTGAGCAGCTCGTCGAGCTGCGCTGGCGTCAAAGTCAGAGCTGCCTCTCCTGCAGCGCTTGGAGCGGCTTGCGCCTGCGAGGACTGCACCACGGGGGGAGCTTGGACTACAGGGGGAGCTGTGGATGAGATAACTCCGGCCGCCGGAGGCAGCCCGCTAGAGTTTGCTCGCGCCTCGTCTTCGGCTTCGCTCTGGGCCTTTTTGAACTCTCGGCCAGCCAAGCCCACGTTGCGGGCGATCTTAGGAAGCTGCGCTCCCCCCACGAGAACGATCAAGGCCACGACGATCACTATCAGGCCGTCTCCACCGAACACGTTTGCGATCATGTAACAACTGTACCCCCGCCACCTTGCTACTTTCGACGGGCATCGGGACACTGCGTATGGATTGTCGATAATGGGTCACGAAACCCTCTTCGAATGCGTCGTCAACGTCAGCGAGGGCCGCGACCTCGACGTGGTCGACTACATAGGCCGAGCGGGCGGAAGGTGCCTCCTAGACGTGCACTCTGATCGATACCACAACCGGTCTGTGTTCACGTTGGCGGGGCCACGTAACCTCTTGGCCGGCGCCGTCCAGGGCGTTGCGTCAGCCACCTTGAACCGAGTCGATATAACCAAGCACAGCGGAGTCCACCCGCGAATAGGAGCTTTGGACGTCGTCCCTTTTGTCGATCTCACAGCTGTGTTAGGTCGCGTTGGACAGACCAGTCAGGTCCGCACGTCAGGGTCTACATCTCCGCTCGAACCAGGTAAGACTAGCCCAGAAGCCTGCACAGAGCGGGACCGCTTCGCGATCTGGGCCGCAGAGAACCTGAGCTTGCCTTGCTTTCTCTACGGCGACGAACGGTCCTTGCCAGAGGTCCGTCGCGGCGCTTGGAGGGGGTTCATGCCAGACGCGGGTCCGCCCCGTCCACACCCTACGGCCGGAGCGGTGGCGGTAGGGTGCCGGCCTGCTCTGGTTGCATACAACGTGTGGCTCGCTGATGCGGACCTCGACACTGCCAAAGCGATCGCAGCGTCTCTCAGGTCACCTGAAGTAAAGGCGCTGGGGCTCCAAGTTGGTGAGTCTGCCCAGGTCTCGTGCAACCTCGTCCGCCCGTTCTTACGGGGCCCAAGCTTCGTCTATGACGCCGTGGCCACTCTGGCGCCTGTGTCGAGCGCAGAGTTGGTCGGGTTGATACCTCGCAAAGTCCTGAGAACCCAATCGCGCTCACGATGGCAGGAATTGGACCTCTCGGAGGAGAAGACGATCGAGGCCCGCCTCGAAGAGGCGGGCCTCGATGGGGGAAGGTTCGAACTGTACTGACATCTCAGCATCAGCCAGCTACGGCAGCCTTGGCCTCCAAGGTTCGACGTCGACGGATCTTGCGGCGCTCCCGCTCGCTCAAGCCGCCCCAAATGCCAAACTTCTCTCCGTAGCTGACTGCATACTCGAGACACTCCTCACGAACCACGCAACCGCGACAAACCTCTTTAGCCTCTCGAGTGGAACTTCCCCGCTCCGGGAAGAAAAGATCTGGGTCGACGCCCATACAGTTCGCCTTACGCTGCCAGGACGGATGGGGTCCGCCAATCAGATTGACTATGTTGCTGACCACTGTCTCCTCGATTTCCGGCGCCCTAGGGTTGTGCAACATGCAGAGGACCTTCAACCACTCCCCTGCACGTAACTACACCACTGTAATACTGTTCGATCCGGAAGAAGATATCAAGATTTTCGTCCGATTTTTTTTCTCCGGTCGCCTTCGATCGGTGATCGTGGCGACTCCGTCTAGGAGGTAAGGATCGACTTGACCGCGTCCTCGGCGCCCTCAGCGACGAGGACGATCACCTCGTCGCCAGCTGCCAAGACGATGTCACCGCGCGGCACCACCACACGGCGGCTGCGCACCACGGCGACGACGCTTGAATCCCTCGGCATACCCAGATCGGCTATCGCGCGATCGACGGCAGGCGAGGAGGCGTCGAGGGTCACTTCTACCAAGCCGGCGCGGCCGTCTGCGAGGCTCATCAGCGGGACCAAGGTCCCCACCGACAGAGCCTCTTCGACCAGTGCAGTCATAAGGTGCGGCGTCGAAACTGCCACGTCGACCCCCCACGTCTCGTTGAACAACCAGATGTTCTTGGGATGGTTAACCCTGGCGATCACTCTCGGAACGGCGAACTCCTGTTTGGACAACAAGGAGACCACCAGGTTGTCTTCGTCGTCTCCCGTGCACGCTACGACGACGTCCGCCGAGTCGAACTCAGCCTGAGACAGGACGCTAACTTCGCAGGCGTCGCCCGGCACCCACCTCCAGCCTGTCTGGCCCGCCTGGCGGCTGACGACTGCGTCGTCGACCTCGACGATCAGGACCTCGTGGCCGTTACGCGACAGGTCGCGAGCGATGGAACGACCTACCACCCCTCCACCGGCGATTGAGACTTTCATCGCCCACCTTTGGCGACTGCGCCCGACATCAACAGTGCCCTCATTTCGTTGATGTGCTCTGTGCACACTGCCATATGGACGATGTCTCCTTCTTGGCCGACCAAACCCGGCTTCACAAGTTGGGACAGGACCCCCCTCGTGACTAGAACAGGCCTCCACTTGTCTCCTGCCGCCAGTTCGGCGACGGGCTTGCCGCAGTGAGCTTCGGGTAGCGGGACTTCGACCAGGTTCACGGTCCCCGTCGGGTCGGTCCACTCAGAACTGACCTCGCCCGGTATGAGTCGCCTGGCCACCTGATCGACGGTCCAGCTGACTGTCGCCACCGTTGGGATACCAAGTCGTTGGTATATCGCGGCCCTGCGGGGATCGTAGATCCTTGCCACGACGTTGCTGACTTCGAAGCATTCCCGGGCTATACGGGCAGTCAGTATGTTCGTGTTGTCCCCGCTCGTAACGGCCGCAACCGCCCCGGCACGCTCGATCCCAGCTCTGCGAAGGTCGTCTTGATCGAAGCCGAACCCGACCACCTGTTCGCAATCCCACTCAGAGGAAAGGCGTCGAAAAGCGACCGGGTTCTTGTCGAGGACCGCTACCGTGTGATCCTCCCTGCGAAGCCTGCCGGCGAGCTCGCTTCCTACCCGGCCGCAGCCGACGACAATGACGTGCACCTGCCAAGCTTAAGCGAGATCCGACTTGGCGGCGAACTCGTGACGCTCGCCAGGCGCAAGGGCTCTCGGGTTTCAAGTCTTCGGGGAAACCTATTCCCCCGGTCGTCGGATCAGGCGCTGCGACGCTGGACCCGCTTGTGCTCCAAGAAGTCGACAAGTACGTAGCTGCCGAGGCTCTCAGGGGTTGTGTAGAAGGCTCGGCCCCCGTTGATTTGGGTCATCTTCTCTACGAAGCTACGCAGGTAGCCCGTTGCGTCGAGCATGAACGTGTTCAGTCGAATCCCATCTCGGGTCAGCCTCGCCACCTCCTGGAGGGTGACCCTCACAGTCTCGGGAGTCGGCGGGTAGTCGAAGAACGGTTCGCCGTTCGCAAGTATGTGCGCCGTCGGCTCGCCGTCGGTGATCATGATCACCTGCTTGGTACCTGACTTTCCCGACAGCATCCGCCTGGCGAGGATCAGGGCGTGCTGCATATTCGTCCCGTAGGTATAGTCCCAAGAGACCTCGGGTAGCGAGCTGGCTTTCAACTCCCTTGCCAGTTCGCCGAAGCCGACCATGCCGAGGAAGTCACGCGGGTACTGGCCGCTGATCAGTGACTGCAGAGCCATAGCCACTTTCTTAGCCGCCAGGAAATTCCCCCTCATCGGCATCGACAGCGAAAGGTCGATCGCCAAAACCGTCGAGGACGATGTCACGGTCTCCGTCTGATCCACTTCGAAATCATCAGGCTCGAGGCGGACCGGCAGCCCCGAGCCCCCACGGCGCAGAGCGTTACGGACGGTTCTCTCTATCGAGAGGTTGAACGGGTCGCCCCACTCGTACGGCTTGGTCTCGAAGGTCCGCTCGTGGCCGACTCCGAGACGCTGTACCTGATGACCTCCAGTGCGGTCCTTCATAACCTTCGAGAACAGTTCGGACAGCGCATTACGGCCGATCTTGCGCAAGCCGCGCGGGGTGAGCTCCAAGCGTCCCCCTTTGGTGTCCATGAGACCCGCCTCGGCCAACTGGCGTGCTATGCGAGCGAGCTGCTCCAACGATCGTGCCGCGTCGTCGCCGACTAGTTCCCTCGCCTTGTCGATATCCACCTCGGCTAGGGCACCCGGGTTGGAGGCGGTGGTAAGCATCGACTCCAGACTGTCGAGGTCGCCGAGGTTGTTGAGCACCGAGGCGGCTTCGGTCAGGCCCAGCGGATCTCCCCCGCTGAAGCTGTAACCCCCCTCCCATCCTGCTCCGGGAAACGCTCCCCGCAGGTTTCCTCTCAGCCGTTCCACTTGCCACTTGAGATCTAGATCCTCCAGCAGTGCGTCCGACAGACGCTGCAACTCTGCCCTTTGGTCAGGAGTCATCGAGTTGAGCAACTGGGACATTGCCGCCATCTGGCGCGCCATCCCTTCGAGCAGTTCGTCAAGGCTCGCTGGGTTGCCTGGGAACATGTCGCCGAACCGGGCCATGAAGTCCTCGAACGCGCCAGAGGTATCCCGGCCCGCCGCGCGCGCTTCGATCATCTGGTTGAGATGGTCGAACATTTCCCTCATCCGCTGCAGCGACTCAGGAGACATGTCCGACATCGCCTCGGACATCTGGTTGAACTGGCTCTGAAGAACCTGGGACCGTAGTTCCTCGACGAGCTCCTCAAAGCTCTGATGCGCAGAGGAGCTCGTCCAGTCGTAGTCTTGAAGGGAGCGGATCTGACCTGCCAGGTCAGGGGGTAGAAGGTCCAAAGCGATCGACCGCTCAGCGATAGCTTCGTCGCTCACGCCTGCTCTGCGTTGGTCTCCGGAGCCTTCCGCCTGCTCGCGAGCTGCGTCGAGTGACCTCCTCTCGGCGTCTACGATCTCTCTTAGCCTCTCAGCCACCTCGGAGAACGGCTCCCCGAGGTCGTGCTTTTCAAGCAGCTCGGCTTTGCGCTCCCGCAGCTTTTGGAGGATGTCGCGTAGCCCCTCCACCCGGCGACCATTTCGATCGGTGAAGCCACGTTGGAGAAGTCTGTGCAGCGCTTGATTCAAGTCGCCGTGGAAAAGCAAATCGTCGGTGAGCTGAGCGAACACGTCGTCAGCGTCGAAGTCGAACCCGGTCTGGGTTCCGTCCCAACGAGAGTAGGTGAATCCGGCCACCGCCAGCTACCGGGCCCTGTAGAGGGAACGGGAGCCAGACTGGTCCTTGTTGAGCCGCTTCGTTAGGTGCATCCCTTCCAAGACGAACTCCACCCCCGAGGCTATTACCGAAGGCGACTCGCTGCCGGCTATGGAGCCTATTGACGCGACAGCTTCCCGAAGGCCGGGGAACTCACCAAGGGTCTCCACGAGGTCCGAGGCCGTCACGTCGTCACCGCTGTGGAGCACCCTCCCGCCTTCGAAGTCGGCACCCACGGCCTTGAGCTTGTCGGCTGGCACCGACGAACGGAACACGCCTATCACCGCTTGGGCGATGAGCGCTTCCACTACGTGGTTCTCACGACTGTCGTCGATGGAGTCCAACTCCACCTTCCCGAGTGTCGACGCAGCCAGAGACTCGAGGTCTGCGATCCGAGGGGCCGCGTCCGGCTCTCCGAGACGCAAGGCTCTGCGTAGGGAGCTCGCCACCATGATCTCTTGGTTTGCGACGCTCAACCGTACCGAGACGCCCGACCGCTGGTTGATGTGGGGACTCTGACGTGCCAGATGCGTCAACGTCGCCACGACCTCGGACATGAACTGGGGGACCTTCAAGACTACGCCCGGCAGGTCCGCCTTGGTCGCCTCCTGCTCGACGACGGCCATCTCCGCCTCCACGTCCAGCGGATAGTGCGTTCGGATCTGTGACCCGAAACGGTCTTTCAGCGGCGTAATGATCCGGCCGCGGTTTGTGTAATCCTCCGGGTTGGCGGAAGCCACCAGCAAGATGTCGAGAGGGAGCCTGATCTTGTACCCCCGAACCTGTATGTCGCGCTCTTCGAGCACGTTGAGCAGGCCAACTTGGATTCGCTCAGCCAGATCTGGCAGTTCGTTTACCGCGAAGATCCCCCGGTTCGTGCGCGGAACAAGCCCGTAGTGCAAAGTGAGCTCGTCGGAGAGGTACCGGCCTTCGGCAACTCGAATCGGGTCCACTTCGCCGATCAGGTCCGCGATAGATGTATCGGGCGTCGCGAGCTTCTCGCCGAGACGCTCGTCCCTGTGAACCCATGCGATCGGACAGTCGTCTGCCTGCTCGGCGACGAGGTCTCTTGCGTACCTAGACACCGGACGGTAGGGATCATCGAGGATCTCTGAGCCCGCCACGATAGGAATCCACTCGTCCAGCAGCCCAGTAAGGGACCGTATCATCCTGGTCTTCGCCTGGCCGCGCTCGCCGAGAAAGATCACGTCGTGGCCTGCGAGAAGGGCGTTCTCAAGCTGTGGCAGGACGGTGTCCTCGTATCCGACTAGGCCGCTGACGATTTGCCCGCCAGAGCGGAGACGAGCTGCGACGTTACGGCGAATCTCTTCCTTGACAGGGACGGACTGCCATCCGCTTCGCCTTAGCCCTCCGAGTGTTACCGGCCTGGATGTCATGGGGTCCAAGCTACCCCTACCAAGAGGCAATCATGTCAGCGCGTCCCCGGCATGGCCCGACGTGTGTCCAGGGGCGCTCAGCCCGTGTACGAGGATGCCGCCAAACGCCGCCGGCGGTGGAACGACAGCCTGGCAAAGATTGACTCCCGGGCCTTGGGCTTCTTGGCTTTCGGCTTGGTCGGCGCGTCGGGGCGCAGGCCAGCCGGCTTGTACGCGCGATGATCTAACTCTGGGGTAGCCATCCTGCTCAGTTTCCGCCGCGCCTGGGACGCGATCAGGGCCCTGTCTGCCCTCGACATTCCGAACAGCACTCCGATCATCTCGCGAGTCTGGGCGGAAGCCACTTCGAGGCGTAGAGCCGGCATCCCCTCGGTGACGGTAGCTGTCAAGACGGTCAGCATCTCCAAGCTGAGCGTCAAACCGTCCCGGACGCCGTCGGTCGGAGTCAGGTCTCCGTCGTGGTAGGAGGAGTAGATCCGCTGGATCTCCCGGCACAAACCTAGGCTGAAAGCGACGTCATCCTCTTCCACCAGCTTGAAGCCGTGAGCCTCGACCATCGGTTCTAGGGACTTTGGCTCGCTTAGCTGTAGCACTTGGCTGTCTCCGAAATCACTCATGCCTCTGTCGTTGTAGGGCGGGGCCCGTAACGGACGGAGCTACCCACTGCGAGGTCTTTCGGCTTCTATGAGGCTCGCCTTGAGGCCAAAGCCGTCAAGACGAGCTTACGGCGGCTCCAGTCGGGGCCCAATCCCAGGTCTCGGAGTCCGACCACAGCCCATCTAGCTGGTAGAAGTCCCGAGCCTCCTCGAGCATGGCATGCACCACAAACGCTCCGAAGTCCATAAGAACCCACCGGGCGTCGGCGAGCCCTTCGACGCTAATGGGCCCGCCGCCTCCGAACTCCTTCACCCGCTCTTCGACAGCGTCGGCTATCGTGCGGACCTGTCTGGAACTGGTGGCACTGGTTATGACGAACGCATCGGCAATTCCAAGGGACTTCCCCACCCCGAGGACCACGGTGGATTCACCGCCCTTCTCGTAGCACGCCTTCGCCGCTTCAAGGCACAGCTGCCTAACGGTCGGACCTTCCAAAACTCTCACCTCTCTACCGTAGGGCTTGCGACGCTAAGTTCAGCGTCAGGGAGTGATTCAAGCCCGTGTGAGCGGGGTGGGTTCCTCCCGACCCGGATGGGCTGTCGAGCCACTGCAGTCCGAGAATCACGACTGTCGCCGTCAGCAAGGCGACGAGCACTACCAAGACCGCCATCATCTCCCTGAAGCGGCGTCGGCGCCGACGGCGGCGCGCTGAGCGGACGCCGATCTTGGGTTGGTCGACGCCGGATCTAGCGCTCAGGGACTTGGCTGTTTCGGTCGGTGCAGGCCTGCGCGTCGAAGGCTCCGTCCGCATGCCACTGAGAGCTCGCTGCGATAGCAAGTCACGGCGAACCGTCAGCATTCCCCTCCACAATACATTCCCCTGCGTCGCAGCAACTCCACGCCCTTGGCAGGTATCAGGTAGTCGAGCGGGCGTCCATCTCGGGCACGTTCGCGCAGGTCAGTGCTAGAGATCTCAAGGTTGGGCACCTCGACGGTCTCGACTCTCCACCCTGAGTCCTCGAGGCCGCTCGGTGACGCCGCACCGGGACGATTCACCACCACGAGACGCGCAAGGTCGCGGATCTCTTCCCATCGATCCCAGCTCTGCAGCGACGAAGCGACGTCCCACCCGACTATCAGGTACAGATCCGGCGCTGGGACACCGACCCGCAGCTCTCGCAGTGTTTCGACCGTGTAGGACGGCCCCCCCCGGTCGATCTCCGTTCGGCCTGCCTCAAGACCCTCGACGCCAGCCACGCAGGCTTCGACGAGTGCCAACCGGTCAAGCGCCGGGCTCACCGGTCTCGAGCCCACCTTCTGCCACGGCTCGTTGGCGACCATTAGAAGGACGCGATCGAGATCTAAAGCGTCGCGACAGTTCACGGCCGCGACGAGATGACCTACGTGGATCGGGTCGAACGTCCCGCCGAGGACTCCTACACGCTGGGCCATCGTCCTCGAAGGCTACCGTTTCAGCGGGGTCGCCTCTAATAGCCTGACGTTCACCTGGTCGGTTAGGAGATATTCGCGTTGCCAAGGGTTGGAGTTTGAGCCACTCTGGATGGCATGCCCAACCGATCCACGTGGAGTCCCGCCAGCTGGAGAGCTCGACCCGCAGGCCAGCAACCGGACTGGCCTGACGCTTTCGCCTTGGACCGCGTGCTGAAAGTCATCTCGGCTTTGCCCCCTCTCGTGTTCGCTGGTGAGGCGAGAAGCCTGACTTCGAGTCTTGCGGAAGTCGCGGCCGGCAGGGCTTTCCTTCTGCAAGCGGGTGACTGCGCCGAGTCCTTCAACGACTTCACGGCGGACAGCATCCGCGACAAGCTGCGGGTGATACTACAGATGGCCGCAGTGCTCACCTACGGGTCGGGAGTACCGGTTGTAAAGGTTGGGCGGATCGCCGGTCAGTTCGCAAAGCCCCGCAGCTCCACCACCGAGTTGGTCGACGGCCAGGAGATACCGAGCTTTCGAGGTCACCTCGTCAACGACGACGCTCCTACCCTGACCGCCAGGACTCCCGACCCGAACCGACTCCTCGACGCTTACCACCAGTCCGCGTCGACGCTCAACCTCCTAAGGGCGTTCACCAAGGGCGGGTTCGCCGACTTGTCTCAGGTCCACACTTGGAACAGGGAGTTCGTCGCCCAGAGCCCTGGTGGGCGTAAGTACGAAGCTCTCGCGTCGGAGATCGAACGGGCCCTGCAGTTCATGCGTGCATGTGGCGTCGACCTTTCCGCCGGGACGCTTCGCGAGGTCGAGTTCTGGACGAGCCACGAAGCCCTGATACTGGGCTTCGAGGAGGCTATGACCAGGCGAGACTCGCTGACTGGTGACTGGTATGACACCTCGGCCCATCTGCTTTGGGTCGGCGAACGCACCAGGGAGGTGGCTGGAGCTCACGCCGACTTCCTCTCGGGGATTTCGAACCCGATAGGAGCGAAAGTGGGCCCCTCTGCCACACCGGCGGAATTAGTGGCTCTGTGTGACAAATTAGACCCCGAGCGGACTCCGGGACGGCTGGTGCTGATCGCCAGGATGGGGATCAGCAAGGCGGCAGGCCGCCTGCCGGGGTTGATAGACGCTGTTCGAGAGTCAGGCCATCCCGTAGTTTGGACCTGCGACCCGATGCACGGCAACACCTTCGTCGGCGCCGGGGGACGAAAGACCAGGCATCTCGACCACATCATGGGCGAGATCAGCGAGTTCTTCGAGGTATGCCGGCGCGAGGGCGCTTGGCCCGGCGGGATCCACATCGAGCTCACCGGCGATGACGTCACGGAATGCCTTGGCGGAACGGAGGAGGTCTTAGAGGAGCAACTCGAGCTGCGCTACACCACCACCTGTGATCCCCGACTTAACGGCGGACAGTCTTTGGACCTCGCCTTTCAGGTAGCGGAGCTCCTCCGGACCTGATGCAGAGAGCGGCGCAAAGCGGCCGCGGATCATAATTGTTGATTATTCAGATCAACATTTGATAGATTCTGTCTGTGGCGCACAGAACGATCGACCCTGAGCTAGAAGCGGACATAATTAAGTTCGAGGAGCTCCTGGAGGCGCACCTCTCGGGCGCGATCGACGACGACGCTTTTCGGGTGTTCCGGCTCAACAACGGCGTGTACGGTCAACGCCAGGGCGGGCACAACCAGATGGTGAGGCTGAAACTTCCCTACGGGAACGTCACCGCCGAGCAGCTGGAGGTCCTCGCGGACGTCTCGGAGCGCTACAGCCGAGGCTGGGGACACATCACGACCCGTCAGAACGTGCAGTTCCACTTCGTAGCGCTCAAAAGGGTGCCCGAGATGCTCAGGGACCTCGCGGGCGTGGGACTGACGTCGCGCGAGGCGTGCGGGGACACTGTGCGTAACGTCATGGGATGCCACCTCGCTGGAGCGTGTCCCTTCGAAGTGCTCGACATAAGCCCGTGGGCCGAAGCGACCTTCCGTCACTTCTTGCATCACCCCTACGCCCAGAGGCTGCCACGAAAGTTCAAGATCAACTTCTCGGGGTGCGCAACGGACTGTGGCCAGGCCATGTTCAACGACGTGGGTGTCGTAGCAGTAGGCCGGCCTAAGGAGAACGGGACCGTCGAAGCCGGGTTCCGTGTCTTTATAGGCGGGGGCCTAGGAGCCAACCCCCACCCGGCGCAGGCCCTGGAAGAGTTCACCGCACGTGAGGACCTCCTCCCTACGATCGAAGCTGTCCTTAGAACCTTCGACCACTTCGGGAACAGGTACAACAAGCTTCGCGCTCGCCTCAAGTGGGTGGTAGACGAGATCGGCATCGACGAACTTCGGCGGCGCGTTCTGCGAGAACGACAGCTGCTGGTGGCCTCTTCAAGCTGGCCGGGGGGTATCCCGCCTATCGTAGAGGAACTTGGCGACAGCCCCGCAGGAATGAGCCCGACGCTCCCGGTAACTCCGGTCGGAACCCCGGTAACCCTGAGGACTTCCCGCACCGCCAGCCCCTACCAGCGATGGGAGTCCACCAACGTCGTCGTCGGAGTTGCCAAGGGGACGGTTAGCGCAGTGGCTCACGCCCCTCTCGGAGACGTCACCGCCGCGCAGTTCAGGGCGCTGGCGGCCATAGTCAGGGACTTCGGCGTCCAGATCCGCGCCACCAACCGCCAGAACCTCGCTATAAGAGGCCTGAGCGCAGAGCAACTTCCGGGCCTCTATCAGGCTCTGGATGCGATCGGAATGGCTGCTCCTGGGGCAGAGCTCGCCAGGGACGTCGTGTCTTGCCCAGGTGCCGACACCTGCAACCTGGCCGTCACGCAAAGCAGGGGCTTGGCCCAAGACATCTCCAGGGCACTCGAAGAAGCCGGCCTCGCCGACGTGGGAGGCGTTCGCATCAACATCTCCGGCTGCACCAACAGCTGCGGGCAGCATCACATCGCGGATATCGGCTTTCACGGGGCCGAGCGGCGCTCCCACGGTCGGCCCGCCCCCGGATACCAACTCCTTCTCGGAGGCCACGTCGGCGACACCGAGATCGAGTTCGCTCAACGCGCTCTGCGTTTGCCGGCCAAAGCGGCCGCTGAAGCCGCCGTTCGCGTGGTCGCCAGGTTCGCCGACGAGCGCTCCGCCGGGATGGCTTTCCAGGACTGGCTCGCGGCGGCAGGTGGAGCCAAGGCCGTCTCGAAGGACCTTGTGGACCTTGACGAGTGGCCAGACCCGGAGGAGCGACCTGACTTCTACGTCGACTTCGACGAGACCGGACCCTACACAGCGGAGGTCGGCTCCGGGGAATGCGCTGCCGGCTGATTCTGTCGTTTCGCCTTCTCTCCTTTCGCAGCCAGGCCCAATTCCTTAAACCCCAGCCAGGGGGGGGCCGATGTAAGAAAGAGTGGTTTCCTGGACGGCTGCGTGCACGCAGACTCATCGCCCGGATGCTGATGACGCTCACGGGAAAGCTCTAAACGTTTCCGCAGCGGCGCGACTCGGATGGCGCGCCGCCGTCGGGTTCGTCACCGCCGTTACGGTCGGACTCGCCACCTTGGTGCCGGCCGCTTACGCCACACCCCCGGCTGGTAGCAGCCCTGCGTCCACCCCCGCCACGACTGCGGCGCCGACGTCGACAACTACCATCCCAGCGGTCAACCTTGACCCGCTGCTGTCGCAGGTCCAAGGGGACCTCTACCAACTGAGCGCCATCGCCGACTTCCAACCGGCCCTGTCCTTGGTCTCACAGGCCCGCTCCGTGCTCGGCGAAGCGAACGCAAAGGTCGACTCGGCGGTGTCGAGCGTGGAAGCAGCCCAAAAGGCCCAGAGCCAGTCCTCCGCCAACGAAGCCGTCGCCGCCGAGCGCCTACGAGAGATAGCTCTCGACGCTTATGTAGGGGCCGCCGCACCAGCGGCAGGGCCCTCATCGCCAGGCTCGACGAGCGCGAACGGAAGCCAATTCGCGGGCTCCGAGTCGGCTCAAAGCGCCATCAGCGCTATAGACGCCCAAGAGATGCTTGTGATCGTAGGGGAACAGGCCCGAGCTGACTACACCCAGGCCGTGCAAGCGGCGAACGCGTCGGCGTCGAAAGTAGCCGCAGCAAGTCAAGTTCTCGTGAACGCTCGCAAGGTCGCCGGGCACGACCAAGAGCTCCTCGACTCCGCCCTGTCTACTCTTACGCTAGTGGAGAAAGCTGCGACGACCCCTGCGAGCGCTTCGAGCCCACCTCTCCCCGACCTCGGCAGCCCCCCAGCTTCAGGACCGACGAGCACCGTTCCCAACCCGATAGTCCCCCACGCCCCGCTGCCGCAGCCCGTCAGGAGCGCCACCTTGTCGAGCTCCCAGGCCGTCGCCGATCCACCGACCCCGCGCTCGCCAGACATCCTCGGGACGCCTGTACTGACGGCCGGCGAACTCGCAGCCTGGTACACGAGCACCGGCCACCAAGCTGACACTACCGTTCCGATCTCCCAACTCACTGGCTTCTACGCCCAGTGGGGTTCGTCGCTAGGCGTCCGAGACGACGTTGCCTTCGCCCAGTCTGTAGTAGAGACTGGATACTTTTCGTTCCCCGCCGGCGGGCAGCTATCAAGCGCCGACAATAACTTCGCAGGTATAGGAGCGTGCGACAGTTGTGCTAGCGGGATGACCTTCCCGGACGCGGACACCGGGGTGGAGGCCCAGCTCGAACTGCTCTACCAGTTCGCCACTAAAGCTCCGCTGCCGGCGGGAACCAACAACGTAGTCGGAGGTACCTCGCTTAGCGGGTGCTGCACAACCTGGGTACAGCTCGCTGGCCACTGGGCCACAAGTCCGGTATACGGCCAGTCGATCATGACGGTCTACGACAGCATGCTCAAATGGGTTATTCCCCGCAGGGAGGCATCGGCTGGCATCCCCGCACCCACGCCGCCGGCGTAAGCGTCACAAGGCCCGCTACGCCGATCCAGCGGCGGGGGTGCCACAAGAGGCGCAGAACTTCGCTCCCGGGACCAGCTCAGTGCCGCACTGAGAGCAGTGCGCCACGGCGGGCGCGAGCGACGTGCCGCACGACGCACAGAACCTGGCGCCCTGCGGGTTATCCGCAGCACAACCGGGGCAGGTGACCCCCGGCGGGGCCATCGCAGTACCGCACGACGCACAGAACTTGGCTCCCAGGGGGTTCTCCGCTGCACACGCGGGGCACTTCGCCGTCGCCGAGGCTGCGCTCGCCGACGCAGCGGCGGCCTGCGCAGCGTACCCCGGCCCACCGCCGGCGAAGCCGGGGCCGGCCGGCAGCGTCGGGGCAACTCCCTGGGGAGCTGCCGCCGCCTGGCCTCCCAGACCGAGACCTGCAGCCAGGAACGCACCGCCAACAGCGCCGCCTCCCTGCGCCATCCCGGCCCCCGCGCCGAGTGCCATCTCACCCGCCGCGTACTGGTTGAAGCCACCTGCAAGCCTCGAATAGGCGGTGTCCTTGGCGAGGGTCTTGAGCTGAGCCTCGTCCTCGGCGGACAGGTTGATGTCGAAGTTCCCCATCCGCACCAGTTGCACCCCGTAGCTGGCGAGCTGCTCGTTGCCCGCCGAGACCACCTCTTTCTCGATGTCAGGCGTGTAGGCAGATAGGCCGAGGATCGGCCAGCCGTTACGGACGATCTGAACGGTCATGTGAGTTCGAAGGACTTTGAGCAGCTGATCGCTCATCCAGCCTGTCACCGCGTCGTTGTCAGCGACGTTCACCGTACCGACCAGGTTGGTGATCAAAGCGACCGGGTCCACGACCTTCATCGAATAGTCGCCGAAGACACGAAGGGTAACGATCATTCCAGTCTGGGGATCCTGCACGTCGTCTATGCGCCCACCGAATGCGTTCCGAGGGTACTCCCGGGTGCCGACGAAGTACAGCTCCGCACGGTAGGCGTTACCCCCGGTAGCAAAGTCGATCAGGGCGCCCAAGCCGGGAAGCTCGTCCGCTTGTATCTGATGGCGCCCGGGACCCATCGTCGCGACAACCTTGCCGGTATTGACGAATACCGCCATCTCGTCGGCGTTGACGATAGCTCTGGTCATCTTCCTGATCGTCTCGTCAGGCCATTTGAAGACGATCTGACCTTTACGGTCGTCGGGTACAGCGATGAACTCCCTGTCGAACAACGCCATCTAAAACCCTCCATCTGTTTGGCCTTTCGGCCGACTGGCAGCTCGTCGCCTCAATGCGACGACAGGTAGACACGATACTCATACTGGGCGTCGCCTGGAGGCAAACAGACCACCTTAAGCCATCCGGCTTAGACGGCGGCGATCGCAGCTTCGAGCCCCCCCGACAACTCTGTTTGGGGTCCGTTGTGGCTCTGCCGGTATGCTGACAGCCTTATAGCCGTAACGTGCCCCCAAAGCTCGGAACTGGCGGGGCCATAGAACCGTCCCAACTGCTTTTCCCGAAGATTCAACATGCCGAAAGGACCCGTGCCTGTGACCGCAATCTCCCCTACTCGTTTCGAATCTCCAGGGGCTGTCCGTGAGGGTCTCGCTTCGGTGTCCTACCTCGCGAACGAAGGGATCGCCGGTGTCGTCTTCCTAGCCGAACGGCTCGGCAAGCCGGTCCTGGTGGAAGGCCCGGCGGGCACCGGCAAGACGCAGCTCGCCAAATCGGTAGCCGAGATGACAGGATCGAGGCTCATACGACTGCAGTGCTACGAGGGCCTCGACGAGTCCAAGGCACTCTACGAGTGGAACTACAAAAAGCAGCTTCTTCGCATCCAAGCCGAGCGGATCACCCAAGCCGACGGCGAGACGTGGACCGACATAGAAGACGATATCTTCTCAGAGCCATTCTTGATGACCCGGCCTCTACTAGAGGCGATCCGGGCACAAGACCCCGTCGTCTTGCTGATCGACGAAGTGGACCGCGTCGAGGTCGAGACAGAAGCCCTGCTGTTGGAGATCCTCTCGGACTACCAAGTGTCCATTCCCGAGCTAGGGACCGTCGAGGCGACGCAGATACCCCTGGTGTTCCTGACGTCGAACAACACTCGGGAGCTCTCCGAAGCTCTCAAGCGTCGCTGCCTCTTCCTGCACATCGACTACCCAGATGTCGAACGCGAAAAGCAGATCGTCCTGACTCGGGTCCCCGGGATCACCGACTCACTCGCCGATCAGGTCGTGAGGATTGTCAGATCCATCCGGGGCCTGGACCTGAAGAAGGCCCCGTCCGTGTCGGAGACCCTCGACTGGGCGCGGACTCTCGTGCTGCTGGGAATTCAGTCTGTGGACACCCAGACTGCGACGGAGACGCTCCACATCCTGCTCAAATACCAGTCCGACATCGACAAGGCCGCCAAGGACCTGGCCGGCACGTCGAGCGCACAGCGGTAGGCGAAGGTGGACGGCAGCGAGCAGGCGCTCCCAGAGGGAAGCTCGGCGGGCATCCTCGAGTCGGTGTCGGGGTTCGTCAAAGAGCTCCGCAACGCAGGGATCCCCGTAAGCCTCACCGAGAACCTCGATGCCGTCGAGGCTCTGCGTCACGTTCCCTTGGAGGACCGCGACGCCTTCAAGTACGCCCTTGCGGCGACGATGGTCAAGAACAACGCCCACTGGAAGACTTTCGAGACCGTCTTCGAGGTGTACTTCTCGCTCCGGGGCCGGGAGTACCGTATCGGCGACACCGGCGGGCCCGACGGCACCGAGGACCTGCTCAGCTCGCTCATCGGTTCGGCGCAGAGCGACGGACAGGGGTCAGCTGAGGGCCTCACCCAGGAACAGCTCGCCGAGATGCTCCTGCGAGCTTTGATGGACGGCAACGACTCGATGCTCAGAGCGATAGCCAGGACAGCGGTCTCGCGTTATGCGGGCATGGAACCCGGACGTCCGGTTGGTGGCACTTACTACCTGTATCGGACCCTCCGACAGCTCGACTTGGAAGCCGTAATGGCGAAGATGATGGAGCACGCGGGGAGCGCGAACCCTGACCGCTCAGACCTGGAAGAGAGGCTCACCAGGGAGGACTTCGAGCACAGGATCGACGCTCTGCGTAGGGAGATCGAAGCGGAGATACGCCGGCGGCTTGTGGCCGACCGGGGTGCAGAAGCCGTGGCGAAGTCCGTCCGCAAGCCGCTACCCGAAGATGTCGACTTCATGCATGCAAGCCGGGAGGAGCTCGCCGCGCTACGTAAGGCGATCACGCCTCTGACTCGCAAGCTCGCTGTGCGTCTAGCGCGAAAGCGGCGTCACGGTCGTAAAGGACCGCTCGATTTCCGAAGCACTGTCCGGCACTCCTTGTCATACGGTGGAGTTCCCGCAGACCCGCGGTTCCGTTATCCGAGACCGTCCAAGCCCGAAATAATGGTCATCGCAGATATTTCCGGCTCGGTTGCCGCGTTCGCTCGCTTCACCTTGCACATGGTGTACGCGATCAGCTCCCAGTTCTCCAGGGTGCGATCGTTCGTGTTCATCGACGGCATCGACGAGGTGACCGACTACTTCAAACAGACTGAGGACATCTCGGCCGCCATCGCCCGGATCAATACCGAAGCCGACGTCATCTGGGTGGACGGCCACTCAGACTACGGGCACGCGTTCGAGGCCTTCTGGGACCGCTGGGGCCGGGACGTCAACCCAAAGACGACGGTGCTCCTGCTCGGCGACGCCCGGAACAACTACCACGCCTCTCAGACCTGGGTCCTCGCGGAGATAGCCAAGAAGGCCCGCCACGTGTACTGGCTAAACCCTGAACCCCGATCTTACTGGGACACAGGGGACTCTATCGTAGGCCAGTACAGTGCCCATTGCGACGGCGCCTACGAATGCCGGAACCTCAAGCAGTTGGAGCGTTTCGTGGAGCACCTCGGCTGAGGCTATGGCCTGACCTGACCTGAACCTTCGACTAGGTACTTGTAGGTGGTCAGGGAGGCCGCCCCCATCGGACCCCGGGCGTGGAGCTTCTGGGTGCTTATACCTATCTCGGCGCCGAAGCCGAACTGCTCCCCGTCTGTAAAGCGGGTGGAGGCGTTCACCACTACGGCGGCTGCGTCGACCTCCCTTTGGAACCGGCGGGCGCTGGCGAGGTCGGAGGTGACTATGGCCTCGGTGTGGCCGGAACCGAACCGGCCGATGTGGGCGATTGCCTCGTCTATGCCGGAGACCACCTTGACCGCCAGGGTGAGGTCGAGGAACTCTCGTGCGTAGTCCTCGACGGTAGCGCTCGACACGTTGGAAGTCCCGAGGATCGACCGGGTCTCCTCGTCGCCTCGCAGCTCGACGTCGCGTAGTAGAGGGCCCACGAGCTTCAGGAACTCCCCGGCGACATGGCGGTGCACGAGAAGCGTCTCGGCAGCGTTGCAGACGCTCGGTCGCTGAATCTTGGAGTTGACGAGGATGGCACAGGCCATCTCCAGATCAGCCGACTCGTCGACGTACACGTGGCAGTTTCCGTCCCCGTCGATGACGTACGGTACCCGGCAGTGCTGCTTCACCTCGGCTATAAGCGACGGACCTCCTCTGGGTATTAGGCAGTCGATGACGCCGTCCAAAGCGAGAAAATCCCTCACCGCCTCGCGGGAGGGATCCTCGACGAGTATGAGGGCGTCCTCGGGCAGGCCTACCTCGCGGTAGGCATGTCTCATAGCCGCCGCTATGGCCACATTAGTCCTCAGAGCTGCGGAGCTGCCGCGAAGGAAGGCGACGTTGCCCGCTCTAAGGCAAAGCCCAGCGGCGTCGGCTGTCACATTGGGGCGATTCTCGTAGATCACCGCTACAACTCCGAGGGGTACCCTGACTCGGCGTATCTGTAGCCCGTTAGGTCGTACCCAGCCGTCGAGGACCTCGCCCAAGAGATCCGGGCTGGCGGCGACGGCCCGCAAGCCGGCGGCCATAGCCGCAAGCCGTCCCGGGTTGAGGGCCAGTCTGTCGATCGTCGTATCGGCCAACCCCGCCGCCCTGGCGCTTGCGATGTCGGCTTGGTTGGCGGCGAGAATTTCTTCGCGCGCGCGTTCGAGTTCCGCTGCGGCACGTTCGAGGCCACGATCTCGGGTCCCTGACGGTGCCGACCCCACGACGGACGCCGCAGCTTTGGCTCTGCCCCCCAGTTGGACGAGATCGCACACGGTCATAGGCCCAAGCTAGCGCGCGCATCTACGCCAGTAGCGTCCTAACCTGTCCTTGTGGCCGCTACCACCTCTACGCCTGAGCGTGTCAGTCAGTTCCCCGAGCATGTCCGCCGGGGCCCAGGAAGTCGCTGGTAGCCGAGGGTGTCGTGGTCGAGCCGAAAAGCCAGGCGCGAAGCCGAACGCAAGGCACGGATAGACCCCTGGGGTTATCCCGAACCCTGGCGCGGCTTCCTCACCCGGCTGATCGACGCCGGGGAGCGCTTCGACTCCGCCCTCGAAGCCTGGCCGGATGGACCGACACGGGATCGTCTCAGCGAGATATCGCCCCGCCTTCACGCCCAGATGGACGGGATCGTCCCCGCTATCGACCGTGCTGTCACTTTGACTTCGCGCTCCTCTGGGCTACCCGCTGCAACAGGACCGACTGCCGCCCAGCTGAGCGCCTCGCTAAAGCGTATCCAGGCAGACCGAGCCCGCTTGGACGCCAGCGATGCGACAGGCTTGGCTGCTTTGGATCGTGCGGAGGCGTCAGCAGCAGCATCGCTTCGAGCGGCGAGAGAGGCCGAGGCCGTGTCTCAACGCCTGGTGGATGCCGTCCGCTCGGCAGTCGAGCTGGTCGAGAGGTCTGCCGGCGAAGTGGTGACTCTAGCCGTGGAATCCTCCCTCGGCGAAACGCTGTCGAGCCAGCTTGCGGGCAACTTGGACGAGGTCTGCGACGAAATCGCGTCGTTGAGCACCGCTTTGGAGTCGGCCAGACCTCCGACTGTCCGTCCGACGTCGTAGCATGTCGTCCATGAACGTGCTCGACCTCTTTCGCAAGCGTCTCCGGTACTTCACCGCCAAGACCAACAGCCGCTTCGAGGAGAGAGCAGACCCGAAGATTCAGCTGGAGCAAGCTATAGCCGAGGTCCAAGACCAGCACCGTCGCCTAGTCGAGCAGGCTGCCAACGTCGTGGCCAACCACAAGCAGCACGAGCTGCAACTCAACCGGGCCCTAGAGGAGCTCGAAAAGATGAACCTTTCCGTCAGGCAAGCCCTGACGATGGCCCAGCAGGCCGAGCAGGCCGGCGACATGGCTAAAGCCAACGAGTACAACCAGACGGCGGAGGCTTTCGCAAACCGACTGGTGGCCACCGAGAATCAAGTGAACGAGCTCAAGACACTGAGCTTGCAATCAGCCCAGGCAGCCGATCAAGCCCGCACAGCAGTCCAGCAGAACGCCTTGGCTCTCCAGCAGAAGCTAGCCGAACGCCAGAAGCTGATGTCCCAGCTCGACCAGGCGAAGATGCAGGAGCAGCTGAACAAGGCCATGAGCTCCCTGAGCGACACTGTCGACCAAAGCGCCCCGTCCCTCGAAACGGTCAGGAACAAGATCGAGGCGAGGTACGCAAAGGCGATCGGGACTTCGGAGTTGACCGGTCAGACTGTCGAGTCGAGAATGCTCGAAGTCCAACAAGCCGCTATCGGGTCGGAAGCGAGGAGCCGCCTCGACGCCATCCGGGCTCAGATGCTCGGCCCAGCCCAGCCTGCGACCGGGGAGCTCTCAGGACAGCCTGGCACGGCAGCGCTGGGGACGGGAACCCCCGAACCCGCAGACGCGGGGGTTCCTCCGGTCACTCAAGTGCAGGCACAGACCGACACCTCTAACGTCGACGCCCCCCCTTCGGCTTGAGCGCCGATCGTCAGCCGACCTTCTCGTCATGGCCGCCGAACTCCTTGCGCATGGCTGAGAGCAGCCTGTCGGCGTAGTCGGCCTCACCGCGAGAGGAGAACCTCTCGAACACGGCCGAGGAAAGCACGTGGGCAGGTACCGCCTCGTCGATCGCCGCCATCAGCGTCCAGCGTCCCTCTCCCGAGTCCGAAACCCGCCCTGCGAAACTTGACAGCCCGGGATCGACCGACAAGGCGTGTGCTGTCAGGTCCAAAAGCCAGGAGGAGATCACGCTGCCACGCCTCCAGACCTCGGCGACAGCAGCTGTGTCGATGTCGTACATGTAGTACTCGGGGTTGGCGAGCGGAGTCGTCTCGGCGTCAGCCTCAGCCGGTAGGCGCTTGCCGAGATTTGCCTTGTGCAAGACGTTGAGGCCTTCGGCGTAGGCCGCCATCACCCCGTACTCGATTCCGTTGTGGACCATCTTCACGAAGTGGCCGGCGCCGTTGGGCCCGCAGTGCAGATAACCCCGTTCGGCCTGAGTGGGATCGCCGCTCCTTCCCTCGGTGCGGGTGGCAGCCTCGACTCCGGGAGCTACGGTACGCCAGATCGGGTCTAACCTAGCGACGACGTCTTCCTCGCCTCCGATCATCAAGCAGTAGCCGCGTTCAAGCCCGAAAACCCCTCCGCTCGTGCCGACGTCGACGTAGTGGATCCCTCGCTCTGCCAACGCTGCGGCCCGGTGGATATCGTCGCGGTAGTAGGAGTTGCCGCCGTCTATGATTACGTCCCCTTTGGCCATGCACGCAGCGAGACTCTCGACGGTGTCACCCGTGTAAGCGGCGGGCACCATGACCCACGCGGTCCGTGGCTCATCCAGCTTTGCCACGAAGTCCTCGACGCTTGAGGCTCCCGTCGCCCCCTCGGCTGCCAAGCCTGCTACAGCTTGGGCGTTGACGTCGAACACGACGCACTCGTGCCCGTCGCGCATAAGACGGCGAACTAGGTTCGCTCCCATTCTTCCTAGGCCGACCATTCCCAGCTGCACTCGCGGACCTCCAGACGTTCGTTTGTCGACACCACCGTGTCAGGTGCCACAGCCATCCTGCCAGACTTCACCCGGACCAGGCAGCAACTCATAAGATCACCATGTCGTCGCGGTGCACCACCTCCGCGGGCACGTCGGACGGCAGGTCCGAGCTACGCAGTCCAGCGAAGTTGCGGACGCGCCAAGCAGGGTGACGAACAAGGCCCTTGGCGAAGGTGACGCCGTCGAGCCCGGCGACTTCGACGGCGTCACCTTCGCTGAAGTCGCCGACGACCTCGCGGACGCCAGCGAGAAGGAGTGACCCTCCCCTCGCCACAACAGCATCCCTGGCGCCGTCGTCCACTTTCACCGCACCTGACGCCCCGACCGCGAACGCTATCCACAACTTGCGGGCAGGGAGTCGGGACTCGCGTGCAACGAAAGTAGTCCCGACACCGGCCACCCCTGCTATGGAGTCGGCTAGGACATTCGGACGCGCCGCTGCTGCTATCACCGTGCGCACACCTGACCAAGCGGCCATCCTCGCCGCTGCAAGCTTCGAGGCCATCCCGCCGCTACCCCTGCTCGTTCCGGCGCTCCCGGCGATGCTCTCCAAGTCATGGTCGACCGCCTCGACCTCTTCGATGAGAGAGGCCTCACGGTCAAGGCGGGGGTCTGCCGTGAGCAGACCGGGGGTGTCGGTCAATATGACGAGCAGATCCGCACCGACAAGGTGCGACACGATAGCCGCCAGACGGTCGTTGTCACCGAAGCGGATCTCGTCGTCAGCTATCGCATCATTCTCGTTCACGATCGGCACGACGCCAAGGTCTAGGAGTATCCGCAGCGTCTGGCGTGCGTGGAGATACTGCTGGCGGCTCACGAAGTCCCCTGGAGTCAGAAGGGCCTGGCCTGAGACCAGACCGTGGGCAGCCAGCGCCTCGTTGTAGAAGCCGACGAGGTGCGCCTGGCCTACTGCGGCGACGGCCTGCAGGAGACCCATATCGGTCGGGCGGGCATCTCCCATACCTAGGATCGGCAGTCCGGCGGCGATCGCTCCGCTGGTCACGACCACCACGCGGTCACCTCCCGCCCAGGCGTCTGCCACCTCGGCGCAGAGCTTCTCTATGCTCTCCGGTTGGATCGCCCCCGTCTCGTCGGTCAGCGACGACGTGCCGATCTTGACGACTACAAGTCTTCCCGGGACCCCGGGATGGATGTCCCGACCTGTCGTCGTGTCCGGCGTCGAGCCACTATCCACATCCGCCGAAGCGTCGAAGCTCAAACCGCGTCCGCCTGGAAGTCGAACTGGAACGAGCCGATGCTAACCACGTCGCCGGTCCGAGCCCCGGCCCGTTGCAGGGCGCGGTCGACTCCTAGACGTTTGAGCCGCGCCTGGGCGTACTCGAGCGCGTCAGGTACGGTCATATCGGACAGTGCCACCGCCCGCTCGGCAGAGCGACCTCGGACTACCCACCCACCGTCGTCGCCACGAGACACGACCACCCCTGCCTGCTGGGGTCGGTGCAGCACGAAGCGCCCTTCCGGCGCCCCCTCGGCGCGAGCCCTTTCGACCATGCCGGCGAGCGCTCCGAGCAGCGGGCGCAACCCTTCGCCAGTGAGCGCAGATACTTTCGTTCCGTCCCATTCGGTGGCGTCGGGAGCGTCGGCCTTGGACCCGACGACAATCCGCGGCCGCTCCAGCAGCGCGGGCTCGTAACGTCTCAACTCTTCGAGCAGGACTTCTTGCTGCTCAAGTGGCGACCGACCGCCAGACTGCGACAGGTCTAACAGCACCAACAGTGCTCGGGCTCTTTCGATGTGGCGGAGGAATCTGTGACCCAACCCTTTGCCTTCGCTGGCTCCTTCGATCAGACCGGGTATGTCTGCCACGACCAGTTCGTGCTCGTCGAATCGCACGACGCCGAGATGGGGTTCGAGCGTAGTGAAAGGGTAGTCGGCGATCTTCGGTCTCGCCGACGACACCTTGGAGATGAGCGTGCTCTTACCTGCGTTGGGGAAGCCGACTATGGCTACGTCCGCCATAAGCTTCAACTCCAAGTCGAGCCATCTCTCCTCGCCCAGTTCAGCCTGCTCGGCGAATGCTGGGGCCCGACGTCGGTTGGACAGAAACCTTGCGTTGCCCCGGCCTCCGGATCCCCCCCTTGCAGCGATCCACTGGTCGCCGTGGCGAGCGAGGTCGGCTATGACCGACCCGTCGGCGTCCTTTACCACCGTGCCTTCCGGGACTGCTACGAACAGATCCTCCCCGCCTTTACCATGACGACCCTTCCCCATACCGTGGGTTCCGTTGCCGGCGCGCCGGTGGGGGTGGTCTCGAAAAGAGTAGAGCGACGCCACATTGCGGTCAGCGACGAGCCACACATGACCGCCGTCGCCGCCGTCGCCGCCGTCGGGACCCCCTTTGGCTACGTGAGCTTCACGTCGGAAAGAAACTGAACCTGCCCCGCCGTCGCCGCCTTTCACATGAACTTGAGCCTCGTCTACGAAAGAAGACGAGGACATCAGATGTCGCCTGGGTTCGCCACACCTGGCGCTGTCAGCGCTCTCCGAGCAGTACCGCTGGTAGGTCTGTCAGGTTGTGAGGACGTCAACCAGCTTGCGCCCTTTGCGGCTAGCGAACTTCACGGTCCCGTCGCTTAGAGCGAACAGTGTGTCATCTCCGCCCCTACCGACGTTGTCGCCGGGATGGAAGTGAGTTCCGCGCTGGCGGACGATTATCGAACCGGCGGTCACAGCTGTACCGTCGTAGACTTTCACCCCGAGTCGCTTTGCGGCCGAGTCCCTGCCGTTGCGGGTTGAGCCGCCACCCTTAGTCTTGGACATTCTTTCAATCCTCCGAAACTGAGGCTGCTGCTACGCCCCCCAGGTCGATACCGGTTATCTCAACGGTGCTGTAATGCTGGCGGTGACCCCACGCTTTGCGACCCCGGGTCTTGGGCTTGTAGGTGAACCCCTTGATCTTTGGCCCTTTTGTCTCGCCGACGACTCTGGCGGTGACAGTCACCTTCGCCAGGTCTTGGGGCAGCGAGATGACCTGGGTTCCGTCGACGACGAGAACCGGTCTCAGCGACACCTGTTCCCCCGGGCTTGCACCTAGCCGCTCTACAGCTAGAGTTTCGCCCTCACGGACCGTCGCTTGTTTGCCACCACTGTCGATCACCGCATACACAAGAGGTTTAGTATACCAGCAAGGCTAAGGTCGCCTCACAGCAAGGACTGGTCGAAGACGATGCCACGGCCGCTGCAGGTGGGACAAGTGTCTGAGAAGGCCTCGATCAAGCCTTCGGAAATGCGTTTCCTTGTCATCTCTACGAGGCCAAGTTCGGAGATGTCGAACACCTGAGTCCTGGTCTTATCCCTCGCCAGCGCGGATCGGAAAGTCCGCATGACCTCGGCCCTGTTGGGTGCGATCTCCATGTCTATGAAGTCGATGACGATGATTCCCCCGATGTCACGCAGTCGAAGCTGGCGGGCTATCTCCTCGGCGGCCTCGAGGTTGTTGGCAAAAACAGTTTGTTCCAGGTTCGAAGTCCCTACGTTCTTGCCGGTGTTCACGTCGATCACGGTCAGTGCCTCGGTTCGCTCGATGATGAGAGAGCCACCGGAAGGCAACCACACCTTCCGGTCAAGAGCTTTGTGGACCTGCTCGTGGATGTGGTAGCGCTCGAAGACCGGGAGAGGGTCATCGGAAGTTCCGGACCACTCGATGCGGTCCGCAAGCTCGGGGTTGACGCTTGACACGTATTCTTTCACTTCGTCGTAGAGTTCTCGGTCGTCGATGACGACACTGCGGTAGTCCTTGTTGAACTCCTCACGTATCACCCGCACCGCCATGCTCGGCTCCCGGTAGAGCAAGGCGGGTGCGCTTGATGCCGCCGCCAGACCTTCGATGCGCTCCCATTGACCTGCGAGCCGTAGGACGTCGCGGCGAAGTTCGTCCGCGGTGGCGCCCTCGGCTGCCGTCCTGACGATCAAACCATGCCCAGCCGGGCGGATGTCATCGAGGATCCGCCGCAGGCGCCTGCGTTCGTCGTCCGCGAGACGCTTCGAAATGCCGTAAGTGTCGCTTCCAGGGATGAGAACGACGAAGCGACCAGGCAGCGACACCTCCTGGGACAGTCGCGCTCCCTTCGTGCCGATCGGGTTCTTCACCACCTGACATAGGACGGTCTGGCCGTTTTTCAGGAGCTGCTCTATGCGCGCGTTCTTAGCCGCACCGGCGAGTTTGCCTCTCGTCGGCAGTGAGTCCTGCCCGTCAGGCTGGGCCGTCTCGACGTCGTCCTTGTCGTAGCGGACGTCACCTCTGTAGAGCACAGCGTTCTTCGGGGTCCCGATGTCCACAAAGGCCGCCTCCATACCGGGTAAGACGTTTTGCACGCGGCCTAGGTAGATGTTGCCGTCGATCTGGTTTGCGTCGTCTGCCGGACGAGACACGTAGTGCTCAATTAGGGATCTTCCTTCGAGCACGGCGACCTGAGTGACGTCGCCTTTGGAGTGCACGACCATCGTGTAACGGCCGACCGGTCTGCCTTTGCGCTCCCGGCCTCGTCGCTTTTCAAGGGTGTCCTCATCGATCTCGACCGGGGCGTCTGAAAGAACAGCGCTAACCGGCTGGGGCTGCGTGGCTGCGCCATTCGCACGCGCCGGCTTGCGCCTCCTTCGGTTCCGCTCCGCCGGAGTCTGGTCCCCTGAGGCGTCCCCAGCATCTCGGGAGGCCCTGCGGCGGGTCGCCTTTGGCGTGCCACCGCCGGAAGGTACAGCCGTAGGTGCAGCGCGGCTGTCGCCGATTTTAGGTCTCCCGGGGGGCGGGGGAATCGATTCCAAAGGTCGTATCGTCCAAGCGTGCGGCCCGCCGTCTGAAGTCGGAGCAGTCCGACCCACTCCGAGCGAGGCCTCGCTCTGGTCAGACGCCGGTTGAACGGCCTCGCGGTCGTCCCTCGCTGGACGCTGGCGCGTCCGGTTGCGATCCGAGCCGGCCGCACGAGACCCGTCCGGGCCGGATCCTTGCGCCTCGCCTCCGGCGACGTCCTGGGCGGCATCCAAGCCAGGAGCGTCGGGCATGCCGGGTCGGGATCCTGCCCTGCGCCTACCCCCCCGGGAGCCCCGTCGACGCTTCCGTGACCCCCCCGTCACGTCCTCCGAGGCAGCCTGCAAGGCGGGGTCTGGAGCTGAGTGAGGTGCGGCCGCTTCCGGCCGGTCAACCTCGGGGGATGATCTCCCCGGGGGGTCCACATGATGGCCGGGGTCCACATGTTGGTTCATGCCGGTTCCGCCGGCGTTCGGGTCCGACATAACAGAAGTCCCTTCTGATCACGCGTGCCCTTCGGCGCGCGGCTTCCCTGGCAGGCGCGCATCGAGCCATCCGGCTCCGAGCTCGCACCGTGGGAAAGCGATTCAATTTCAAGTCTCTGACAACCTTCGATGCGAATGACAGCGCCGCGCAGAAGCCACGGCGGGAGTAACCGTCGCAACCGTCGACAGAGCGGTCAACGACAAGCCGAACGGACGCGGTGGGGTTTCATCGGATCGGCTTCACTCCACAAGGACACCATTGATATATGTATTCTAGGCGCCACTGAACCTCGTTCAGACCGCCGTAGCCTCCGGGTGAGCGCTCAGCGGACTCCGTTCATCCTGACGCTCATTACCAGTCCGATAGCCGCAAATGTCATGACCACAGATGACCCCCCGTAGCTCATCAGCGGCAGAGGTATACCGGCTACCGGCATGATTCCCATGGCCATACCAACGTTCTCGAACACCTGGAACGCGATCATCGCGAACACGCCCACACACACCAAGGTGCCAAAGAGATCCTTGGCCATGTAGGCCGTTCGCCAGGTCCGCCACAACAGCACAGCGAAGAGCCCTAAGAGAAGGACCGACCCTACGAAGCCGACCTGCTCACCTACCGCACTGAAGATGAAGTCGGTCTGCTGCTCGGGAACGTATGCCAGGTTGGTCTGCACGCCCTTCCCGATCCCCTGCCCAGTCAGACCGCCGTTGCTCACGGCGATCTTGGCCTCGGCGACGTTGTACTCGTTGGCTCCCGCCGGCGTCGCCAGCACGGCTGCGCTCGGGTGGCTCGTAGCGTTCAGAAACGACGTGAGCCGGGCTTCTTGGTAGCTCTTTAGGACACCGAAGTGCACTACAGCAACGGCGATAACCAAGCCTATTCCCGCCAAGGCGCCCAGATGGCGGGTCGAAGCACCCCCAAGGACCAGGACGCTCACGAGCACGAATGCCAGCACCAACGCCGTCCCGAGGTCGGGTTGCTTGTAAATTAGGACAAAAGGTATCGCTGCTAGCACCAGGACGGCCACCAAGGCCCTCCCGCTCAGGCGGCCTTTTGCGGCTGCGCAGAAGGCGGCAAGAGCCAGTATGAGGGCCACTTTCGCGAACTCTGAGGGCTCGAACTGGTATCCGGCTACTTGGAACCAGGCTTGGGCGCCTCTGCTTTTGTGCCCCACCACGTACACGGCGACCAGCAGCAGTACCGACAGACCGTAGAAGCCTGCGGCCAGCGTAGCGTAGTGGCGGTAGTCGACTGCGGCCACGGCGATCATCACGACCACACCGATGACCATGAAGATTGCCTGCTTCTTGAGGTCGTAGGTCGGGCTTATGTGAGCGGCGGCGAACTGATATCTGGTAGCCGTGTAGACCATCAGGCACCCAAAGGCTCCTATAGCCAAGGCCGATAACCCGAGCAGCGGGTCGAGGCGCGTCCACTTCGGACGGTCTCGTGATCGTACGTCGTTCACCGGCTCCCTCGATCGGACACTCGACAAGATCATTGCACTCCCGGCCGCCTGGAGGGGAGCACCCCTCCTGCGAGGGCCCTAGTCCTGCGCAAGCCTGGAGAGGATACTACCCACCGGTGGGCCCACTCGAACGGAACGGAAAGAACGAGGCTCCAGGCGGTTTCCACGAAAATGACTCTCAGAAGCCAGGTTCGGCCCGCGGACAGAAGGTGTGCCTGGCCGAGCAGGTCACCCGCTCCGACGTAGATCACCACGGTCGCCCCGGTTGCAAGGGCCCCAACGAGAGCCACTGTGAGCTTACGGCCCTCCAGGACCGACTCGAAAAGCGCCCCCACGCCGAAACCGACGATGCAGAACGTTAACGCGTGCAGGCCCAAGGGAGATGCCGGGGACAGGCAGTCCAAGGTCAATCCGGACGAGAATCCCACCCATGCTCCACTTTGAGCGCCATCTACGATGCCGGCACCTATGGCCACCAACACCGGCAGGTCGGGTGCGACGCCCCACAGCCTCAGATCATTCCCGAACCCGGTTTGGACGATAACTACCAGCACTACCAGAACGGCCAGCCGGGCTTTAGCTGCCAGGGGCGAACTCATGTTAGGGCGGTGACCACAGCATCACATCGAGGTACGAGAACTGCGTGACGTCGACTAGGGGCGTCAGGGAGATGTGCGGCTCGAGCGAGCCAGGAACTGTCGAAACACCCGACACTCTGCCTACAGGTATGCCTTTGGGAAAAGTCTCTAGGGACAACCCGCTCGTGTAGAGGACGTCGCCTATCTTCACCGCCGGGGTTTTGAGCGACGTTGTGTCTACTATCACGCCGAGAGGGCGTCCAAGTCCTTGCCCTGATGCAGATCCGATGTTCCCGCCTGGAAGGCTCAGACCGACCGAGAAGCTCGGGTCGCTCATGAGCCTCACCGTGGAAGTCTTGGCCCCAGCGGCTTCGATCGTTCCGACGAGGCCGCCTGCTGCGACGACCGGTTCGCCTACAGCGATGCCCTGCGAGACGCCTTTGTCGATGGTCAGGTTGCTTGCGAAGTTCGAGGAGCCGCGATCGATGACCTGTGCCGTGCGCGTTGGGATCGAACCTACGAAGGTGAGACCCTGCTCTTTAAGGACCGCTGCTCCCGCCTGCTCTGTCGCTGCGGCCTGCGCCGCAGCGACAGACATAGCTGCAACCTGGTTCCGCAGCCGTTGGTTCTCTTTACTAACCGAGTTGTAGTCGATAGCGCCCTGTAGGAAGTTGCCAACCGGCGCAAGGGCGTCGTGGGTGGCCGCCTGGATCGGACCCACCACGTCTGAGACTGCGTTACGCACGTGACCTGTTATGCCACCTCCGCCCGATCGCGTGTCGACCGCAACTAGTGTCACTGCAATAAGCAGCAACATGGCGACAACATACCGAGAGCGCAGCGATTTCCTGTGTGAGACCACGAGGTGCAGCGGAACCTAAAGCTTCAGTTCAGGGTTAGAACTTGGCGATCGGCTGGCCCACATCGGATCACGGAGTGTGGGACGTCATCAGAACGCCCTTGAGCACGTCGAAGCTTTCGAGGCACTGTCCGCTGCCCATCACGACCGAGTTGAGAGGGTCATCGGCTGTCACTATCGGCATGCCGGTCTCTGCCATGAGCCGAGCGGCCAGCCCATGGAGCATAGCACCACCGCCGGTCAGGACGATCCCCTGCTCCATGATGTCAGCAGCTAGTTCAGGCGGAGTCTTGTCCAAGGTGACTTTCACAGCGTCGACGATCGCCGACACCGGCTCCTCGATAGCCTCACGGATTTCCTCGGTGGTCGTAACGATCGTCTTGGGCAAACCTGTTATGAGGTCTCGTCCGCGAATCTCGGCGTACAATTCTTCCTCAAGAGGGCAAGCCGAGCCGAGGGCTATCTTTATCTCCTCGGCCGTGCGCTCACCTAGAGCGAGGCTGTACTCCTTCTTGATGAACTGGATGATTGCTTCGTCAAGTTCGTCACCCGCGATCCTCACCGACTGAGAAGCCACGATCCCGCCGAGCGAGATCACAGCCACCTCTGTCGTGCCGCCTCCGATATCGACCACCATGTTTCCAGTCGGCTCGTGAACCGGCAGTCCCGCTCCTATCGCCGCCGCCATCGGCTCCTCGATGATGTACGCCGGCTTGCGAGCGCCAGCGGACTCCGCCGCCTCTTGAACGGCCCGCTGCTCGACACCTGTTATACCTGACGGGACACAGATGACCATGTGGGGACGAGAGAACCTCCTCGTGCCGTTTACCCGCCTGATGAAGTAGGCGAGCATCTTCTCGCACATGTCGAAGTTGGCGATGACACCGTCCCGCAGGGGCCTGATCGCCTGTATATGACTCGGGGTCCGCCCGATCATCCTCTTGGCTTCCATCCCCACGGCGACTGGACGGTTGTCTTTGGTGTTGACTGCCACCACAGAGGGCTCGTTTAGGACGATCCCTCGCCCCCGCACGTACACGAGGGTGTTGGCGGTTCCAAGGTCGACCGCCATGTCCCGCCCGAAGAAGCCGTTCAAGATTTTCTCTGACATCCTAAGAGGCCTCCATCATTATTCGGGGGACTTCGGGGACACCGAAGCTGACGGGCGGGCTGGGAGTCCGACCTTCCCGTTCATAGATCCACCACTTGAACGGTCCCTCCCACTATAGTTCCGCCGCCGCTCGACCGGTTCCAGTCGCCTGGGGCGCTGAGCTAGCCTAACTGGCCGAACCTCAGACGAGGTGGGGAAAGAATATGGAGATCTCGCGCGCTGCGGCCTCTGCGCTGTCCGAACCGTGCACGAGATTCTCCCCGGTGTCAGTGGCTAGATCCCCCCGGATCGACCCCGGAGCTGCGTTGGCAGGATTGGTAGCACCCATCATGGACCGTACTATCTGCCAAGTGTCCTCCGGACCCTCGACGACCAAAGCGATCACCGGCGACCGGGTGATGAAAGCAAGGAGATCCTCGTAAAACCCTTTACCCTTGTGCTCGGCGTAATGCGCTTCGGCCGTCTCGCGGTCCAAGAGGCGCAGTTCAGCAGCGACGAGCTTCAGCCCTTTACGCTCCAATCGTGAGATGATCTCACCGCTCAGGCGGCGTTCGACTGCGTCCGGTTTGCATATGACCAGTGTTCGATTCACGAGGTTGGCAGGTTAGCCTGATATCAGTTCGTGCGCCGCGCGGAAAGGACAGCCCTTGCAGCTCCCACGACGTATAAAGAGCCCGTCACGAAGATTAAGTCGTCGGGCCTGGCGAACCGGAGGGCCTCTCCGACAGCTTCGGTCACGTCGTCAGCGACGATCGCCTCGCAGCCGAGCGCCCGAGCGGCCTGTGCTACTTCCTCAGCCGGCTGACTGCGTGGCGACGGCGCCGGGCAGGCGACCACCAGACGGGCGTGGCGGGCCCCTAGGGCACTCAACATGCTTCCTGGATCCTTGCCTGCGAGCATCCCCACGACCATGATCAGCGAGGAGCGGGAGGTGAACTCCTCTAGTAGGGCGTGACCGGCAGCGGTGGCGCCCTCCAGGTTCTTAGCGCCATCCAAGACGATCGTCGGGTCGGATCCGACGATCTCCATGCGGCCAGGAGACGACACGCCGGCCGCCGCCCCTCGCACCACTTCCTCGTCGATACACCGGCCAAAGAAAGCCTCTACTGCTGCGAGGGCCGCTGCAAAATTACGGCCCTGATGCGAACCGTGCAGGGCAAGGCGTACCTCCTCGTAGGACGCACTCGGGGTCCGCAGATCCAACATCCTGCCTGCCCGCGTCGGGTCGTTGGTCTCGCAGTCCCAGTCCTTACCGGCCAGCCAGATAGCGTTAGGGGACTGACCCTCGAATATCTCCACCAAGCTCGCGTCGACATCACCGAGCACGAGAATCGACCCAGCTTTGACGACCCCCGCCTTCTCGCGTGCCACGTGCTCGCGCGTGGGCCCGAGGAACTCAAGGTGGTCAAGACCTACGTTGGTCACCACGGCTACGACAGCGTCAGCGACGTTTGTGGCGTCCCAACGTCCGCCCATCCCCACTTCTAAGACCATCACGTCGACCGGCCTGTCGGCAAAGTAAAGGAAGGCGGCGGCAGTGATCAGCTCGAACCACGTGAAGCCCTCAGCGGGCGCGACGAGATCTTCGATACCGGCGAGAGTGGACAGCGCTGAAAATAGCGCAGCGTCGTCGATCGCTGAACCGTCCGCCTCTATGCGCTCGTTGATCGATTCTAGATGCGGACTTGTGAAGAGTCCTACACGCAATCCCATCCTGGTGAACAGTGATGCGACGCAGCGGGCTGTCGAGGTCTTGCCGTTCGTTCCGGTCACATGCACGACTGGGCACGATGCCTGCGGGTTGCCGAGCGCTTCCATCAGGCGGCGCATCCGCTCCAAGTCCGGCGCCTTGCGCCGCTCTGGTGCTACCGCGAGCATCCTCTCTAGGTTCTGGTGGCTGTCCAACCATTCGAGGGCATCACCCAAGGCGGAGAAAGTCACAGCCCGCCCATATCCGCAGAGGTTATCAGGATGCCTCTCTACGCCCCCTCGCGGCGACCCTGGGAAGGCTTTCGCTGCGAGGCACGAGGGTCGGAGCGACCCTCTCTAGGACTACCGCCCGGTCGATCACGCACTTACTGATGTCTGTACGCCCGGGCAGGTCGTACATGACGTCGAGCAGTACCTCTTCGAGGATCGCCCGCAGACCTCGGGCGCCGGTCCCGCGCAGCAGGGCCTGCTCGGCTATCGCTTCGAGAGCGTCAGAGCTGAACACGAGGTCGACACCGTCGAGCTCGAACACCCGCCTGTACTGCTTCACCAAGGCGTTCTTCGGCTCTTCCAGTATCCGCACGAGGGCGGAACCATCCAGGCTCGAGACCGCCCCGATGACAGGTAACCGTCCGACGAACTCAGGTATCAACCCGAACTTGAGAAGGTCCTCGGGGAGGACCTTCTCAAGCAGTTCGCTCTCTGAACGGCTCTCGTAGCTGCGAATGTCAGCTCGGAACCCGATGCCCTGGTGTCCGAGACGAGCTTCGATGATCCTGTCCAGGCCGGCGAACGCCCCTCCGCAGACGAAAAGGATATTCGTGGTGTCGATCTGGATGAACTCCTGGTGGGGATGCTTTCGCCCACCTTGAGGAGGGACCGAGGCGATGGTCCCTTCAAGGATCTTCAAGAGCGCCTGCTGGACTCCCTCACCGGAAACGTCACGAGTGATAGAAGGGTTTTCGCTCTTGCGGGCAATCTTGTCGATCTCGTCGATGTAGATGATCCCCGTCTCGGCCTTCTTCACGTCGTAGTCCGCCGCTTGGATCAACTTCAACAGAATGTTCTCGACGTCTTCGCCGACATAGCCGGCCTCGGTAAGGGCGGTGGCGTCGGCGATGGCAAAAGGAACGTTCAGCATCCTTGCCAGGGTCTGAGCCAGGAAAGTCTTACCGCAGCCGGTTGGCCCAAGAAGCAAAATGTTGGATTTGGCCAGTTCCACTTCGGAGTCGCCATAACCACCCGACTGGACCCGCTTGTAGTGGTTGTACACCGCGACCGACAGGATCTTCTTCGCCCGTTCCTGACCGATAACGTAGTCGTTTAGGAACTCGAATATCTCGGCCGGCTTGGGCAGGTCGTCGAAACGGACCTCGCTGGTCTCGGTCAACTCCTCTTCGATGATGTCGTTGCACAGTTCGATGCACTCGTCGCATATATAAACCCCCGGACCAGCGATGAGCTTCTTCACCTGCTTCTGCGACTTGCCGCAGAACGAGCACTTGACTAGGTCGCTAGAGTCACCGAACTTGGCCATCTCCCCCGCTCCTTCTCAGGCCACGCCAGCGGCCTGCGGCAGCAGAGCCAGATCTCTGGTCGTGATTACCTCGTCGATCACCCCGTAAGCCTGCGCTTCGGCAGCGCTCATGATGAAATCTCGGTCCGTGTCAGCGGCGATCCTCTCCACTTCCTGGCCGGTATCGCCAGCGAGCATTTCGTTAAGCAGGTCCCGCATTCGCAGGATCTCCTTGGCTTGGATCTCGATGTCAGCCGCTTGACCCGCCGCCCCACCGTAGGGCTGGTGTATGAGGATTCGGGCGTGGGGCAAGGCGTAGCGCTTACCCTTCGTTCCCCCGGCGAGTATCACCGCTGCAGCAGAAGCAGCCTGGCCGTAACAGAATGTAGAGATGTCGTTCTTGACGAACTTCATGGTGTCATAGATTGCGAAGAGCGCTGTTATGTCGCCCCCGGGGGAGTTTATGTAGAGGCTGATGTCCTTGTCGGCATTTTTGTACTCAAGGTAGAGCATCTGAGCACACACGGCGTTAGCCACGTAATCGTCGATCGGCGTCCCCAAGAAGACGATATTTTCTTCAAGCATCCGTGAGAACAGGTCGTAGCTCTTCTCCCCACGGTTGGTCTGTTCGAAGACACCCGGAATGTGATATTGCGCTACGGGTCGGATCGTCACTGCACGTTCTCCTCGTCTTCGTCGCCGGCCGGTGCCGGCTCTCCCATGCCACTAGAAGCGGCCTCACCCGCCGTGGCCACGCCAGTCGCCTCGTCTAGCGGAACTTCTGGCGTCGCGCCTCCGTGTTCATCCTCTGAGCTTACGCCACTGTCGGGCTCAGCGGTCGATCCCGACGAGGGATCCGACTCCAGCAGGGACCGATCGACGGGGTTGCCGTCCTTGTCCACGATCTCCACGTGTTCGAGGAGCCAGTCCAAAGCGTGAGTCTTCTTCCAGTCGGCCCGAACGGCAGGAAGCTGGCCGCCTGCCTCCAGATCGGCACGGACCCGGCTCGACTCCATCCCGTAGACGCGGGCTAGGCGCTCGAACTCTGTCTCCATGTCCTGCTCGGAGGGCTCCAGGCCTAGGCTCTCCGCTACCGCCCGCAGAGCTAGGTCGGCCTTGACCGACGGAACCGCCTGGCCAGCGAAGCCGGCAACTAGCTCCTCGGGAGTTTGGCCTGTCGCCTCAAGGTAATCGTCGATCGTCGCTCGCTGAGCCTCAAGGCGGTGCCCCAAGTCGTGGATCTGACGCTGGACCTCCGAGTCGACCATAGCTTTGGGCACCTCGTCGGTAACCAACTCGATGAGCGCCTCTAGAACGGCATTCCGCAGCGCCACCGAGGCCTGAGCCCGCTTGACCATGGCCATCCGCTGCGCCAGGTCGGCGCGTAACTCGCCGACCGTGTCGAACTCGGAAGCTTCCGACGCCCATTCGTCTGTGAGCTCGGGCAGGCGCCTGGACTTGACCTCTTTGACGACTAGCCTGACTGTGACGGCTCCCTCCCCCGGCACCTCGGCGGGGAACTCGAGCTCGTCGCCCTCACTGGCACCTTCGAGGTGCTCGTCGAACTCGACTAAGACGGACGCTGAGCCCACCTCGTAGAGGAAGTCGTCCGCCGACAGGGCCGACACTGAGGCTCCGTCACGCTCGGCGGTAACGTCAACAGTGACAAAGTCGCCCTTTTCTGCGGGCCGGCCGGCCGGCTCAAGCTCGCCGAAGCGTGCCCGCATCCGGTCGACCTGGGCGTCGACGTCGGACTCGCTGACCACTGGGCTCGGGATCTCCACCCGCAGTCCTTCGTAGCCGGCGAGGCTGATACGGGGTCGGACCTCGACGACCGCCTCGAAGGCAACAGGGCCCGACCCCTCGCCTGACGTTACCTCCAAGTCAGGAGGGGCGATGACGTCTATCTCGTTCTCGTAGATCGCCTTTGCGTAATAATCCGGGAGGGCGTCCCTGATTGCCTCGGCACGTCCGGACTCTTTGCCTAGGCGCGCTTCGAGGATCCTGCGCGGTGCCTTGCCCGGCCGGAACCCAGGTATGCGAACCTCCCTGGCGATCTTGCGGAAGGCGGCGTCGATGTCTTTCTCGAACTCCTCCTCATCGAGCTCGACCGACAACTTGACCTTGTTGTCCTCTAGGGTTTCGACCACTGCTTTCATATAGGTGTCACAGTCTAGGAGCCAGAACGGACCTTGTGCCCCACTGCGAGCAGCGGATCACCGAACCAGCCAAAAAATCCCGAGTTTCCCGACCCGCACACGAAGAGGTTCCGTGTCGCCTAGCGTAGTAGCGACGACCGGGGAGTAGCGCAGTGGTAGCGCGCCTGCTTTGGGAGCAGGAGGTCGGGGGTTCGAGACCCCCCTCCCCGACTGGTCAGGGGCCATATTTGCCCTTCGAGCGCTCTTCCTTGTCAACCATTTGTCAACGAAACCGCTGTCGGGCGAGATGGTTGACATCGTTGACATCGTGCACGAGGGACCGTCAGCGCAGCGGGTAAGGCTGTCGGTTCGATCGACGCGTAGGACAGCGGGACTCCTCGAAGCGCGAGTCGTTGCGGGCGTCGTAACCGGCTGGTACCATCCCGGCCCAAACATAAGGTGAGCCCGGCACAGCGCTAACTGTCCGGGCTCTGGCCACCAGGAAAGGGACCTGATGACAGAGAAGAGGGTAGTGGACGCGCAGCGGCCGGCTTCGGGCCGCCGGATGGTGCGGGCTTCTGAGCGGGTGATCCGAGTTCGCCTAGCGTGCGAGGCTTTGGTCGCTGAGGGTAAGCCGTTCCGGTTCGCCGACGTCGCTACCAGGGCGGAGATGGCCGCGTCGACGTTGTTCCGTTACCCGGAGTTGCAGGAGATCGTGAACAAGGCGCGTGTCGCCGCTTCCGAGCGCGCTGCGGCGGAGGCTGCGTTCGCTTCGAGGCTTCGTGCGGTCAGGTCCGTCGACGCCGACGAGGAGGACCTCGATGAGTTCAGGCTGGTCGAGCGAGGGGAGTTGCCGGGCCCCGACGAGCTGAGTGTTGCCGAACGGGCGGGACGCTACGTGTCCGGCCGGGTGCATAGGGGTGAGTTGTCCTCGGACAGCGGCAAGGTCGCTGAAACC
>DAHYHI010000089.1:0-3546 GCA_027391075.1 Acidimicrobiaceae bacterium
AGCTGATCTCGTCGGAGGTAAGCACCCCGCCGGAGCTAGGAATTACCAGCCACCCGTCTCGTCGCTCGAGAGGGCCTCCTGCTACCGGCTCGACGCGAAGCGCAGCGCCATCGACCTCGATCTCGACTTCGCCCGGTTGCAGACCGACCCGGTCACGAAGTGGCTTGGGAATGACCAGTCGACCTGCCTTATCGATGGTAGCTCGCATGCCATTATGCTACCACGGTAATCCTTCCTGACCGGGTCGCCCGGATCTAAGCAACCGAGGCCAAGTCCTACGCCGAGCGCCTCTTTACTTTCCCGACGATCGATTCGCTTGGAGAGAACGACGCGGCGCAGGCCGGTCACGACCACCCGGAGTGGCCAGTCGTAACAGGCGAAGCCGGGGTGCAACCTGCGTGTCTTCGGTGTTCCAACGACGATCGGACCACGTCAGGTCTGCGCCGCAGGTCGATAGGAGAAAAATATGTCACGCTATCTGCCACCTCTGTGACCTCTCCGAGAAACGCCTCGTGGGCGCCGGACCTGGGATCTTCGACGGTGCCCTTGACGAACAGCACAGCGAAACGTGCAGCCCGCCCGTCGGGCTTGCGGCGCAGCACCCGGCCCATGCGCTGGATCATCTGACGCCTGGAGCGGCTAGCGCCGACTATGACAGCAAGGTCTGCGGCTGGCACGTCGATGCCTTCGTCTAGCAGCCGCGGGGCTACCACAACCTCGAGGCGACCCGACGCGAATCTGGCGAGCACGGTTGCTCGCTGGTCGCCGGGGAGCCTGGAGTGGATCACGCCAGCGCGAAGACCGCATTCGGCGAGCACCGTAGCTGTGCGCTCCGCGGTGTCGATACTTTGGGTGAAGACGATTGCCCTGTCCGCAGCCCGAACTGCGGGCGCCAAGACGATGAGCGCCTCGTCCTTGGCGGGAGTGTCGGCCAGCAAACGCCGCCGGGCCAGCATCGCCTGCCGGTATCTCCGCGCGGTGGCGCTGCCTTCACCACCACCGTCGGCCATCTCGGCGACTTCCTGCATGAACAGTTCGAAGGGTTCGGGTGTGACGCCGAAATGCTCCACCAGGCGAACCCACAGGACCCTGATCGTGTCCGTCAGCTCGTTGTAGGTGCACTGCTCGAGCGCAGAGAACTCTACCCCGATCAGCGCTACTTCGAAGTGGGCTGTAACCCCCTCGGCGACGGCGCGGGCGTAGCCCAACCGGAAGCAGGTACCGCCGAAGTACGGGTCGAGCCACTGCGAGTTGCCGCTGTCGGAGCGCGCGTAAGTTGCACTCAACCCGAGGCGTCGCGAGAAGCGACCGTCCAGGGCCAAGCGGTTGACGTCGCTGCCGTAGCGGTGGCATTCGTCGGCGACGAGCAGCCCGCCGCGGCGGATGGGCATCGAATCGTAGCTGCGGGCGGTGTTGACGACCGCCACGACGACGTCGTGGCCCGACAGCCGGTCCCGGCCTCCCGCGCCGAGACGACCGATCGGACGCGAGCCGGGAAGGAACTTGCGCAGCTGCTGCACCCACTGGTCTTGCAGCTCGACGGTGGGCACCACGACGAGCACCTGGCCACGCCGGTCGATTTCTGCCAGGGTGGCTGCAATCCCCACCATTGTCTTGCCGGCGCCGGTGACCGCCTCGATCACACCGCGCCCGCCTGCTTCTTCCCACGCCCGGAGCGCGTCAGCCTGCCAGATGTAGAGGTCCGGGCGTTTAGGCCCGGGTGGGCGAGCACGGACAGGGGTGTCTCGCATCACCGGACGTTCCCCGGCAAGCCACCATCGGGGCGGGGTATCCCGGTCGGAACGGAAACGGCCGTGGGCGGCGAAAAGTGCCCTTTGCACTGTGTGCTCGTCGACGTCGAGCATCCTCGACAGTTCTGTCGTGCTCAGCCCGCCGGACGCTTCGATCAGGTCCGCTATGGAGTCGGCGAGCAGCTCAGGGTTCCTCGACGAGGCCGGGTGCGTCGGCGGGGATGTCGTCGTCGTAGCTCAGGTCGACGCCAAGGCCCTCGGCGGTGATCCGTGGTTCGTATCCAGGGTCGAGGCGGCGCAGGTCCCACTCGCCGATCCAGGCCCGCACGTACTGGCGCATCCGGTTCGACGGGAGGCGCTCCAAACCCGCGACGTCAGGCGGGTTCCAGTTGTAGGCCTCGCCGTGGATGGCTTTGATCTGCGCGTAGGCGCGGTCCAGCTCGTCGCGTCCGGGCGGCTGAAGCTGGATTTGCTCGCGCTCGAGGATTCGCATCCCGGCTTCGGCAAGGCTTGCGAGCAGCTCGTCCTCGTCGCTTCCGCGCGCCCGCAAGCGCTTCGGTATCAGCTCGATGTCGTTCTTGCCTACCAGCACCTGGGTCTCGAAATCGTCGACAGTGGTGATCACCGCTGCGATCGGCGCGTCGGGATCGTCCCGGTCGCCTCGCACCCATCGGGCCAGCTCGGCGTAGGAGCGGCCCCGCTGCAGCGCAGAGTACCTGCCGATCAGCTCCGCCTCGTCGACGAGGATCACCCACCCTTGGTATCCAGCGCCCTGCGCGAGGCGTGAGGCGAAGCGGAAACGCTGGCGGGCGAGGTCTCGTTCCTTAACCGAGCCGAGTCTGTAGGTAGCGGCTGCACCTACCTCTCTGACCCGCCTACGCAGGTCGGTAACTGCCAGCGGGTCACCGGCCCAGAAGCGGACGATTCTCTCCGCGAACTCCTCGTCGCCGCGGGCGTACTCGTAAAGGAACAGCGTGGCAGCAAAGCGACTGTCGACCGGAGAGCCCTCCTGGTGGGCCCAGCGGTACATGTCCGCGTATCGAGCGGAGTCCACGTCGAGCCCGCCGGCGATCTCGTCGATCGCCGAACCCGGCCGGCCTGGCACCTTGGCCGCCTCGATAGCGGCACGGTACATCTTGACAGGGTCGTGCAACGGGGTCTCTTTGGACACGACCACCTTGGAGACCACGAAACCTTCTGAGAGCGCAACATGTGCCAAGTGCTCCAGCACGTGGCTCTTGCCCGATCCGAATCCACCACCGATCAGCATCCCGCCGACCGCGCTGCCGCGGGGCAATGCTCTCGATGCCTCGAGCAGCCCGGCGAAACGGTCCTCGACGCCTTGCTGCATCGAACCGAGCACCGCTACAGCGTCGCGGTTGGGCACGCCGGCCCGCAGCGCTTCGAGTGCTCGGCGCCGAGCGACGGAGACGGCGGTCGCCTGTGTGCCCTGCGCGGTCACGTCGGTGCTCACGCTGCCTCCAATCGGATAAGACACGACAGCGGGTTGTCCCGGTGAGCGTCGCGCACCTCGTCGAATACCCGTAACTTGAGGGCTTGGTAGGCGTCGAGTCCTCGGGCTGGGTCCGACAGAAATGCGGGAGAGGCGACCACTGCCACCACACAGTGGGCCATCTCGTCGGTGTTGTCGACGAGCTGTCGCAGAACCTCGTAGGCGTCGAGAAGCGCTGTTCTAGTGTAATAGTGGCCTTGGCGTTCCTCGGGGCTCGGACGGCGGGCGAAGCCAAAGCGGCGGATGTCGACAAGCAGAGCCAGGCCGGCCCGATCGTTGATC
>DAHYHI010000003.1:0-1646 GCA_027391075.1 Acidimicrobiaceae bacterium
GGCTGCGCACGCACAGCGCCGCGGACCCGAAGCCCAAAAGCGCACACCACTCGCCGTCTTCTTCAGCGACGTAGCGCATCACCTCGCCGACCAGGCCACCACCGAGCCAGTGCTGACGCTCGAGCGTCTGGTCGAAACGGGCCCGCTCTTCTGGAAGGATCGGTCGGACCGACAGGGTTGGCGACGACATCCCCGAGTGTGTAGCAGAGCAGGCAGGGGCAGCGCCAGTACCACCGCGTCAGTTCAGGTCAGCCACGCACACGCTGACTTTGCCGAGGCCCTGCCTGCTCGACGTACTCACGCGCGCGGCGTGAGCTGGACCCTCGGCGACGTTGCTCAGTCGCTGGGACGGACAAGACTGCGAAACTCCACTAGCTTGCTTGATCTTTTATGTTCAGAATCAGCATAATGTGAGAGCAGAGTTCCTTGGCGTGATCGATGTCATCGTTCTGATTGTCTTGGGCAAAGTAGGTGTTCGTCGGCAACAGCGGTGTATTTAAAATTTGGAACCAGGTCGTCCGGTCACGGCAGGGTGATATTGCGGCGAGGAGTGAATCGGGGCCCCCACCTCCAAGTCCCACTCGTCGAGTGCGGGGAGATGTAAGCGTTCATTCCCGAAGAAGCGCCTGTTGTCAAGAGGACCGGCTGGGTGTTTTGGCCGGGTCGGTCGCACCCCGCAGGGGGCGGGGGTTGTCGCCTCTCGACATGGCTCCCCCCGCCTCCCGTCCGGCGGAGTTTCCACTAACGTGTACGTGTGGGCCAGGAGGCGGACCAAGGCGACCGTCGACTCCGCCGGAGTGTGATACCACGCTGCCGGATGGAACCACTGCGCGGTCTACGAGCCGACGCGTACGCGCGCACAGCGCATCCTCTAGGCGATAGATAGGCGACTTTTACTGTTGTGCCTGGTACCGTCGAAGCGTGGCGACGCAAAAGGTGTCAGTGACCTTGGACTCCAGCGCTATAGACCGGGCTCGGGCCGTCGCAGGCCCAGGGGGCCTCTCGCCCTACCTGGACGCAGCCCTCGAAGACAAGCTCGAACGTGACGAGCGGCGTCGAGCATTCCTCGACTACCTCGACGAGCTTGAAGCGGCGAATCCGACTCCTGAGACAGCGAAACGTCGGGCGAGTCTCCGGGCCGACAGACTCCGAGCGTCCATGGCTCCGTGAGTGACCCTGTCGTCGTCCTCGACTCGGGAGCGATCGACCAGGCGATCACCAACCCGGAGTTCCGCTGGGTGCTGCGCGATCTCATCGAAGGCGGCTGCGTTCCGATCAACCCCACCGTGGTCCTCGCCGAGACCATAACCGGTCGCCGCCAAGACGCTCCTGTAAACCAGGTGATCAATCGGCTCGGTACCGTCGACACGACCCAGGCGACGGCTCGTCGTGCCGGCCACTTGCGCTTCGCTGCGCAGCGATCCGCTGTACGCCGTATCCCGAGCGGCATTGACGCCATCGTCGCGACCCACGCCACCGACGCCGGCTCCGGTGTCGTATTCAGCACCGACGCAGTGGACCTGCGCCGCCTACTAACGGACTACCCTCGGATCAAAGTCGAAGCTCCCTGAACCCTCCCCTCGATTCGAGTCGCTGGGCACCCCTGAATAGGTACTTTAGAATACTGCGCAACGAGGGGGATGTAA
>DAHYHI010000012.1:0-12508 GCA_027391075.1 Acidimicrobiaceae bacterium
TTCCTTTCTAGTTCTTACCGTGGCTGCTGCTGCGGCGTCATGGCAGGAGGGTACCCATCGATGAGCCAGCGACATGCTAGCCGCCGCCAACGGATGGTGTGTGCCTGGTCTGCGCCTCAACGTCGGTCACCCTAGCAGAAGCTTTCCAGCGGGCAAGGCATTTCGGTGACGCTTGCGTCCATTCGCAATATGGTCGAAGGGCGTCGAAAGGCGAAGGCACGCGTTTGTGCCCAAATGAGGCCCGGTCAGCAGGGCTTTTCGGTAGCTGTGAGTCATGGCGCCGCCTGCTAGCGCGCCCGGATCCGATGATGCTCCCGGATCAGAATTGATAGGAAGGTCTATACCCGCATTGTCCGTCAGTGGTGGCGCGTTCTGAGGGAACGCACGCTGAAGCCCGCCCGCACTCGACGCCGGACACTTAGCTGACCCCGTAGGTCGGCGGCGAGCTCCTCGGTGGCGGCCCACACCTCCGCCACCTGCCCAGTACTGGGTACACCAGGCGAGAAGATCGCCATGTCAGCTGCCCAGGCAAGCCTCGTTGCTTGAGAACTGTCGAGCAGGCGCGCCTGCTCGCTGCGAGTAGCCATGGCTGGAAGCGACTTGCCCATGTCGTGAAGTTGGTCGAGGAGCTCTGCCCAAGCGCCCGCGATCTGGCCAGCGGTGCTCGGCATACGCCGCCTCCTTCGCCTACGCCGCAGCTTCAGGGCGCCGACGAGGCCGCGTACGGCTAGCAAGGCTGCTAGTGGTGCTACGACCGAGGTGGCGACGTAGAGGATCCACACCGGGAAGGAAGCTTTCTTATGGTGAGGATGAGCGAACTGCGATGTGGCGGCCGCCGCTGCGCCACCGACGAATCCAGGTAGCGGCGGGTGTACCGCTGATGCTACGGGCGGCTGGACCGCGGCCGAATTGCTCGCTTGAGGCACCTGCTTGGGAGGAACCTCCGACGCTGGGCGAGTCGGGGTGAACGCGCTGGCTCGGATAGGAACCCAACCGAAGCCGGAGAGCGACACCTGCACCCATGCCCGCACGTCCGCCCCCGTAACCTGTCCGCCCTTACCTACGACAGCTCCAAATACGACCCGCGCTGGTATCGCTATCGAGTTGAGCATGAGTGCGTAGGTGGCGGCGTACTGTTCGTCGTCTCCGACGATATGTGTGCCGACAAGCGGGCCTCCTTCCAAGAAGGCGGCCAGGCGACCAGCTCCGTGTCCGGGCGGTGAGAGGATCGGCCCGTTCGGCCCCGACGACGGAGCGGACCCGTCGCTGTAGTAGCCGCTCGACAAGAGATGGTCGGCTATGGCCATGGCCCTCGCCCAGGTGCCCGTCGCTGACCCCGCCCATTTCGACGCATCGGATTGGACCACTGCCGGCGCCCCGGCCGTTGAGACTGTCCCTGGACCCGCTACAGCTCCCGCAAGTTGTTTGGTGGTCGGGACAGGAGGGGTTGCCTCTGTGATGGTGTAGAGCTCGCCAGCAGCGAGAGGAACAGCCTCGGCGGCCGTCGCGGTCTGAGCGTCGTAGCGAAACCCGGCGCCGAGGGCCGAAGCGTTCGGGCCGGCGAAAGCTATGTGGGTAACGTCGCCAGACGTGGGTATCCAAGGGCCTTGCAGAGACCCCAACCGCACTTGCAGCGTGCGCGCGGCGCCTCCGATAGAGGCGGAGATCGTCGTGCCATACCGTCGGAACGCGTCCGCGCTTGACGCCGCCTGATGGGCCGCTCCGCCAGCGAATCCCCAGACGATCCCATCGTAGGAGTTCAGCGCTGCCAGGGTGATCAAGCTTCCAGGCGCTGCTCCCTTTACAGTGAAGAGAGTCGTCGAGTAATCCGGCCCTCCTTTGACGAAATCACGCACCGTTCCAAGCGGACTCGGGTAACGGTTCGCCTCGAAGGGAGGCAGCACGTAGCGCGACAACACGATTCGCTTGCTGGTAGAGCCAGGGAGCCTCGGGCCGATGACGATCGCAACCGCGCCGGCAAGTACGAGGACGGCGGCCGCCATGGCAGCGCGCTCGGCGCGCAGACGCCTCGGCAAGCTGCGTGATGTGCCCCGCCGGGTACGGCGGTAGCGGACCGTGAGCCACACGACCGCACCCAGCGTGAAGACCGAGCCTTGAAGCAGCAGTGACACCGGATTGTTCGTTCCGAAGAGGATCCCGAAAGCGAGGAGCCCAACCGGCCCCGACAATGGCCATGCGAGCGAAGACGTGCGTCGGGCGATGCTTTGGCTTGCCACCCCGGCGATCAGACCTATCACATACGGAATTGCGAGCAGGTGAGACGTGTTGCCCACCGGGGGCGCCGTTGTGAGCAGCTCCTTCCAGCCGTAGACGCCGACGTGTCCGAGCGAGCGCAGCGTGGAAAGCGTAGGAAGCACGTGCGCTATCGACTGCCCCCGGACGGCAACGGCACCACCAACCAGCACGAACACCAGGAGGCCGACCAGAAACTCCGCGAGGAGAGGCGAATTCCATCGGCGGGCAAGCTCGGTGACCGCGACCCCGAGGAGCAGGCCGAGTGTCCCGACGCCCAGGTATGCGACGCCCCCGTACACCGGTTCCAAACCGACCAGTCCGAGCATCCCGAGACCGACGACGAACGCTGCGTCGACGAGACCATCGGGGATATGGCGGAGCATGTCTGTGAGTGCTGCCTTGTTCGGGCGGCGGGTTGACGTCATACGCTCAGCTCGCTCATAAGGAGCCCCCTCAGATCTTCGACCTTGGCGAGACTGAGCAGTGGGGCCCTGCCGCCAGGTCGTATCGAGGATTTCTCTGTAGGCGCCACCCTCACCACAAGAGTCGTCACGTCGAGAGGAAAGCGCGACGCGGCGCGCTGGAGTTCTTTCGGGGTGACTGCCGATCCACTCACGAGGACCCCGTAGCTGACCTGGGCACCCTCGGCGATAACCCGGGTGACCTGCGCCTCGACAGCGGGAATGCTCTGCGACAACGCTGCACGGGCGAGGGCGTCGAGCAGCACTTGGGGTCGGGAGCCTTCAGCTTTGTAAGTCGAGGCGAGCAGGGTACTACTGAGTTGATCCTTGCACGCTCGCACCGTGAGCGACCCCGCCACCTCGGCGGCTGTCTCGAACTCGTTCGGGTCCGCATACGACGAGGTCCGCCCGTCGACGATGACACAGAGAGTCGATCGGCGTGTGTCATGGAACTGTCGGACGAGGAGTCGCCCGGCACGGGCGCTGCTGCGCCAGTGGACGTAGCGCCTGTCATCGCCGGGGGCGTAGTCGCGTAGCGCATGGAATGCAAGGTCGCTCGTCGACAAGTCCCGAGTGGCCCTTCCCTCCAGGTCTCGCAGCAGGCCGCTGCCGAAAGGCTCCAAGGCGACGGTGCGAGGGTGGACGATCAGCTCATAGGCCTTGCTGCTCGGGACTTCGCGATGTAAAAGGCCGATCGGATCCGCCCTAACCGAGGTCGCCGGTCCTATCGGTATCACGCCTCGCTTATCTGCGTGGACCACGAACACGTCGTCGACGACGCCCGATGCGGTCAGGGACGGGACGTCGAAGACGACCATTTCCCCCCCAACCGGCAATTCGACCGTCGCAGGAAGACTCCGGCGAGTGGACCTGTTCGTAACTTTCACCTCTCCTGCTACAGCTTCGCCGGCTACAACCCGTTGCGGCTCGAAGCTAACGAAGCACTTCAAGGCGGGCCGGGTAACGACGAACGCGCACGCAACTATCACTAGGACAAGTGCCGCGCTGGCCGCTACCAGCAGCTCGTGCCAACCGAGCACCCCTCCGGCGATCCACGCCAAGAGACCAAAACCCAGGATCGTCCGCCCAAGCGGCGTGACGATGCCGCATGCTGTCCGGATTGGCCTCAGCCAACGCTGCACGCCGGCCGGCACCACGATGCGCCGCTTGATGTTTCTCATCCTCTCTACGCCGCTCGAGTCGCCGGCGGAGCTACTTTCGAGAGGATTCCCGAGACGACATCGTCGGCGAGCACTCCGCTGTATTCCGCTTCGGCGTCAAGCAGGAGTCGGTGTGATAGCACAGGCCCGGCGAGGTCCTTGATGTCGTCGGGGACGACATAGTGGCGGCCCTGGGCAGCCGCCCACGTCTTTGCGGCCCGCACATAGGCCAGGCACGCCCGAACTGACATACCGATACGGACGTGCTGAGCGGTACGGGACTCCTGGGCGATCCGACTGACATAACCGAGCAACGCTGCCTCCACGTAGACCCGGTCGGCTAGCTCCGACATATCTGCCACTGCCTTAGCCGTGATTATCGCTGATACTGCGGCAGACCTATCTCTGTTGGCGGCGTCGGCTAGCAGCGTCACCGTCGAGTCGTGGTCGGGGTAGCCGAGGCTCGTCTTCATCAAGAACCTGTCGAGCTGCGCTTCGGGCAGCCGGTAGGTTCCTGCCTGCTCGACGGGGTTTTGCGTGGCGACAACCATGAAAGGCCGTCCGACGTTGTGCGAAGTCCCATCGACGGTGACCCGCCCCTCCTCCATCACTTCGAGCAGCGCCGACTGAGTCTTAGGTGACGCCCGGTTGATCTCGTCGGCGAGCACGATCGTCGAGAAGATAGGCCCAGGGTGGAACTCGAATTTCCCTTGGCGCTGCTCGTAGATCGTAACTCCTGTTACGTCGCTCGGCAGCAGGTCCGGAGTGAACTGTATCCGGCTGGACGTGCCCTGGACAGTGTTCGCGATCGCCTTCGCGAGAGACGTCTTTCCGGTACCCGGGAAATCCTCGAGGAGCAGATGCCCTTCCGAAAGCAGGCATGTGAGGGCGAGCCGCAGGACTCGTGTTTTACCTACTACAGCCAATTCTACGTTCGCCACAAGGCGGTCGAAGGTCTCGGCGAACCACGCCGCCTGAACCGGGGTCATCTCAGTCAAAATTTGCTCCTCATACTCCAATGTTTCGATGCAAGGTCAGCTACGGGGCTTTGCATGCGGTGTAGCAGTTCCAGACGATCTGGTTTTGGGATTGCTGTCCTGTGATGCTGTCGACGTTGAACCACAAGGTCGCCCCGTTGTAACCGAAATACTGCACAATGTTGATCGACGGGCTCGGGCCGAAGTTGCCCGATGAATCCGTGGTCAGTGTCGAAGTGGAGTAGCCCGTTGTCCGACCCTGCGTAGTCGAGCACACCTGGTAGTAGTAGGCCCCGTTGTAGTCGCAGTTGGTGGAGAAGAACAGCGTGTATGTCGTGTTGGGCATGAAGTTGCTCATCTGCACGTTCACCTGGCCGCACGTGCTCGCAACCGAACAGACAGAACTGGTTCCTTGCGCCCCCTGGCCTATGGTCGCCACACATGGCGGAACCGTCGGGTTAGCATTCGCTGCGGGTCCCAAGTTGTTGGCAGGCTCGCTATCTGTCATGTGCGCCGTCGCACTGAGCGAACCGCGCTGCGAACATTGGTAAGCCACGGTCGCGCTACCTGCCGCCGAGGTGGTCGTGAGCGACGGGTCGCCTGGAATCGAGATGTTGTAGGTCAGTCCCGGCAGCGGGTTCCCCGAATAGTTCCACGACCACGTCACGCTCGGACCGTTCGGTGTCGCCGTCAATGTCGGTGCGGCCGGCGTGCCGCACGCAGGCACCGTGAGAATCGACGTCGTCGCTACTGTACTCGTCTGGCTGGCAGTATCGGTCACCGTGGCCGTGGCGTGATGTGTGACGGGAGACGCCGCGCACACGTACTGCGTCGTGATCGGACTTCCCGACCCTCCGGAGCTGAAGTTGTAGTCGCTGCACGGCGTGGCGTCGATACATATCTGGTAGGACTTGACCGGGCGGCCATTGTTTCCGCCGCCGCTCCAGGTGTAAGTGATCGGTGTCTCCGTCGCACTGGCGACAACAGCCGATGATCCCTCGACGGCCGTGATCGTCGGCGGGTTCGGCTGGCCGTAAGGGTCGGTTATCAATCCGCTCACGGGAGGCGATGCGGAGCTGCACTTCGCGGCCTCGTTGCAGGCGACTGCCGTGACGGTGTAGGTAGTTCCGTTCGTAAGGCCGGTGATCGTCTCGCTCGCCGAAGCGCCAGTGGGACCGGGATTCGGCCACGATCCCGTCACCGTGCCTGTGCTCCCGGCGGCTGTGAAGTTGACCTGGGAGATCGCCGACGCGTGTGAGGCCGGCACTATGAACGAGATCGTCAGCGTCTTGTCACCAGGAGCCGAAGTCAGGCTCGCTATTGGGCTTGGCGCGCCGACGGCTGCGATCGCCGGTACAGACGGCACGCTCGGCGGAGACGCCTGTCCCTCGGCGTTCGTGTCAGCCACGGTGAACGCGTAGGACGACCCGTCGTTCGTAATAGGACCGAAGTTGGCGCACAGCGTGCCTGCCCCGCCGCACGGTACCCCCGATGTCGTGTCGGTAGCAATGAGTACGCCGTTGTGGAGTTCGCCAACCGAGTAGCCGGCGCAGGGCTGGGCGTCGTTGCAGTTGGCGACCGCCGGCCACGACACCACCACGGTGGTCGAGACCTGATCCGTGGACACCTGGGCCACAGCAGTCGGCGCAGGTGGACTGGGGGGAACCCCGTGTGCGTACACCGAGTTCGACGGGGTCGACGCCGGGCTAGCGCCTACGCTGTTGTGCGCAATCACGCTGAAGACGTACGGTCCGATCGAGTCACTCAGACCGGTCCAGGTAAGCGTCGTCAGGTTACCCGCTACCTGCTGCGTAGCCGCTCCGCCTGGGCTCGGCGCGACGCTTACCGTGTAGGAGGTTATCGGCTGGCCGTTTGCGTTCGCGGCCGTCCAGGTGATCGTCGCCTCCCCCTGCGGGGCACCCGCTGTCGTCGCTGTCACGCCCGATGGTGCGCTCGGTGCGGATTTTGGCACTGCCGTGACGGGCAGGGATTTGGGGCCCGATCCGACCTGGTTCACCGCGTACACGTCGAAGCTGTATTGCTGGCCGTTGGTTAGTCCGGTCCACGTGTATGTGGTCTGGCTCGTCTGGCGGGTCGTCTGGCCCATCGTGACGACATAGCTTGTCACCGGGGCCCCGTTGGACGCCGCCGCCGACCAAGTCAGAGCGACCTCGCCATTAGCCGGAGTCGCCTGCAAGTTTGCCGGCTGGGACGGGACGCCAAGAACCTGCAGGGTGACCGTGTCGGTGACGATCCGGTCAGGCCTGCTTGGACCGGCGTCGCTGATGTCTACGGAGTAGTCGAGTTGACCGTGAGTGCCAGGCGGCGGCGATATCCGGATAGTTGCGCCAGCAGACGACGCCGGGGCTGCAGGTCCGGCCGTCTGGTGTATCGACGTCACGTACACGCTTGGATGGGCGAGCGGGCTGGTGACGTATTGCGACATGTCTGCGACCGCCGTCTGTCCCGCTTCGACAGAAGGCAGGTTCGCCGGCGAGACCCGCGGTAGCGGAGCTGCCACGACCTCGACGGACAGGGTGGACGAAGCTGTGGCTATGCCGCCCTTGACCCCGACGACGATACTTCCCGTGACACCTGGGGTCGCCGAGGACTGGGCGGTCAGGGCTATGACATGGCCCGTCTCGCCCGCAACCCACCCGAGCTGCACCCCCGCTGCAACGTGAGCCCAACTCTCTGTGAAGGTGGCTGTCGATCCCGGGCTGCCGTCGGGCGTCCACACGTCGCATAGGCTTGCGATGTCAGCCTGGACGCCGGGGCCGCCTTCGACGATCGTAAGAGGACTCGACGGGCAGCGCACGACAGGGGTCGGAGTCCCGATTAGTACCGGTATGGAGACCGTGGCGGTAATGGAACCCGATCCGCTAAGCGTTGAGGCGTCGATTACCTGGACGATCAGCGAACCAGGCCCGGCGTAGGTCCCTAGGCCGCTCAGCGACACTGTCGTGTTGTCTTTAACCGATTCGGATAGGCCGCCGGCCGGTGTCGCGAGGACAGTCCCGACGGTCGTGAGCCGGATTGTGTGGCCCGGGTCCTTGATGAAGCTGGCGATGTCGACCGACACGCTCCCGTGCTCAGGAACGTGGATGACCGATCCCGGCACCAGCTGCGGACCCTGATCTCCACCAAGTACGTGCACGACCCCTACTGCTACTGCACCCGTTTTCGAGCTTTTGACCTCGTAGGGGACTGCTTGAGGATAGGGCGTTGCGGGTATCAGAAGGTCGGGGCCTGACACCGTGACTCCTGCGGTCGGCGAGCCCACCACCACCAGATCGCCAGGCGCCCCGCCGGGGTCACTGTCCTTGGCGAGAACGTTGACGGTGATGGACTTTGCTCCCGTCGCCGGCGCTGGAGGAAAGTAGTCAGATGCCACGGGCGGCGTGACGTAGCCGGGATCCGATCGCAACACGACATGGGCGATCGAAGCAGATGCGGTACCGTCGCTAATGCCAAAAGCGACGCTCAGGGCAGTCGGTCCCGTCGGCGTCGTAGCAGTGAGCAGAGATTTGGCGGCGCCACCAAGGGAAACCCCGGAAGGTACCGGATGATTCGTTGATGCGAGCGACACGACACGCACTTGATCACCGGGGGAGATGACGTCCCCTGCGAGCAGGTTCGTCGTCGCCGAGCTGCCGGGGCTAGCCGTGACGTAGTGGTTGACGGCGACGGGGGGCTCCGGCTGCGGCGGGGGGGTTACCCCGACTCGTATTATTCCGTTTGCGGTTTTGCCGGAGGGTCCTTGCATCTGGTAGCCGAAGATGTCTGTGCCACCTGCGAAAGCTCCAGTCGACGGCGAGAACGGGTAAGCCTCATAGGTGATGCTGTCGGTAGTGTGGGAGAGGACCTGACCGAGACTAGGCGCGCTGGTGATCCCGATCAGAGTAAGGCTGGCGCCGCTAGGGTCCACCCCTGTGGTGGGAACGGGGATTGTGATCGTGGTACCAGCAGAAGCGCGGGCATCGACCTGGGGGGGCTGCACGGGCGTAGCGTCGGTGACGGTGTGCGGAAGGACGGTTATCAGCGATTCCCCCGTCGTGCGCTGACCGCTCGCTGATTCAACGCTAAACGACGCCGTCACCGACTCTGCAGTCGTCACAAGGGCTGCAGGCGGCGCGGCGTAGCGTATGTAGCCCCCCGATATCGAAGCAAAGCCGAGGCCACCCGGGGTGCTTGCGGCCGCTCCCGTCGAATCAAGTGTTACCGCGTCGGGACTGCCACCCGCGAGGAGATGCACTGATTCGCCGTCAGGATCGCTAGCAGCGGCGAGCACGGGGATGTCAACCTCGTCTCCGGCCTGGACCGTCGCGTAGGTAGGTGCCACGAAAGGTGGCAGGGGCGGCCCCGCAGGCTCCCACAGCACGTCCACCTGTCCGACGACAGGGTTCGTCACCCCATCGGTGACTTGGTAGCTAACTATCTCGTGGGAAGCAGGGTTAGCCACGACCGCCTGGATTCGAAGGTAGGTGCCGTCAAGAACCGATGCCTGCAGAGAAGACGGGGAGGACACCCCGATCACTGTCAGCAGGTCACCGGAAGGGTCGAAGTCCTTCGAGACCACGTTTACAGTCGCGGCGTACTGGCCGTGAAGCATGACGGTGGCAGGACTCGTCACCGGCGACTGTGGATCTCCCGCAGGAACGACAGCCTGGACCAGGATCTGCGTCGAAGCCGACAACGCGGAGCCGAACGAGTCGCGATAGGTGAGCGAGTAGATTCCCGCCCGACTTGCATCGAAGCTCAACGTGCCCAGAGCGACGTTCGTCGCAACCTGGAGCCCGGCTGGGGCGCTCACTGGCCCGGCGATCGTCAGCTTCGCCGCCGGGTCGGCGGGATCGGCCCCGAACAGGTCATTCGCAAGCGGGGTAAAGCTAGTTGACTTACCAACCAGGACCCTCACCGCATCCGGAACGCCGGTAGGCGGGAACGCCTTGGTGTCGCCTCGGCCGAGGACAGTCAACTCTACCTTTCCGCCGACCCCAGGAGAGTAACCGTCGGTGACCTGATAGGACAGCACCACTGGAGTGTCCTTCGCAACGCTTGGGGCGTCGTAGGTTATGAGGCCGTCCGAAGTCCAGTTCGTGATGCCAAGCCCTGACGGCACGGAAGCGGACAGGATCGAAAGCGCCCCGTTCTGCGGGTCCCTCCATCCACCGAGGACCTGCAACTTGACCGTGCCACCCGACACGACTGGCATAACTTTCGGGGTCGTGGTCGGAGGTGTCGGAGGCTTGTTGGCGTTCGTTGGCACGACTCTCACGGGTCCGGACGCCGAAAGGCCGAAACCATCTACGACGCTGTAACTGAAAGTGACAGGGGCAGAGGCCCCTGGGGCCAGGGTGAGGATCACCGACTGAGTGTCAGCCGAAATCGATAGGGAGTAACCGGGGCCACTCGCTGGAGACACGGACTCGATCGAAAGGATGCTCCCGCCAGGGTCGCGGTCGAAGTCGAGGACATGCAGTGTCGACTCGGCCCCCGGCCTCGCGTACAGGGTGGGATTGACAAGCGTCGGGCGTTTCTTGTCAAGAGCGGACGTGCTCGACGACGAGGTCGAAGACGAGTTCGCGGTTTTTGGATTCTGACCGACCAGGACCCGCATCCAATCCTGGGTAGACAGGACTTGGCTGACTTGCCCGTTGAGAATCCATGCACTTCCGTTAGCCGAGTCGTTCAGCAAGATGTTGTTGTGATTGACCCGGAATATTGGCGCCACCACACTGCTTGCCCCCCCGGTCGGGCCGGGCAAAGAAGAAACCCGGTGGATAGCGCTACCGCAGTCCTGGGCGACACGGGCGGGCACCGTCGCCCAGGCCCCGTAGGCGCAGCCGTCGAGGCTTACAGGCGCTGCGGGCACCCCTCCCCCAACAGTCGCAAGCACGGCTGGCTTCGTCGCGTCCAGAGGAGCCGAGACAAGAGACTCCTTTGACGCTATCAACACCGAAGCTGCTCCCGGCCCGGGTTGTTGGAGTATGAGGCCAGACCCGACATTCGCTGGCAGCTGCTCGGAGAGTTTCTCGGTCGGAAAAAGCAGTGTGGCGTTAGCGGTGTCGAGCACAACGGGGGTCGGACCCACTGTCGTCAAGGCGACGCCGCCGAGCGGACGCGCAAAGTTGAAGGTGACTGGAGAACCGACTCTTCCTGCGACGAACGGGACCTCGACGAGTTCAGTCCGCGAAGCGACGAAGACATCGCCGTGACTGTCGACCGCCATCGCCGCCCCTCCCGGCAGCTTCAGCGCCACCCGCCCTTTCACTGCGTCGAGCGCCGCTATCGACGCGACAGGGCCGCCTCCTGTCGGCTCTGCCCAGAGTTCTGCTGGAGCTTTCGGCGTCGCTGGCTTCAGGACAGCAGCGACGTCCCCACCGAGTCCTACGACCGCATTCGGCGGTATCGACACGCCTGACGATGCGGAGGGCTTCCCGGTGCGGCTGTCGACTGGGTAGAGAATGCCCTGGGCCTGGTCAACTGCGATGACCACAGTGCCTTCTTGGATAACGTTGAGATTGTACGAGCTTTGAGGAGCCGAGCCCGGGTCGCCGAAGGTGTAGCCCAGTTGGCTTACTGGTGTGTCGAATTCACCAAAAGACCCTCTGAAACCGTTTCCGGGGTTGTCGTTGGTAAGCCACACTCCGCCATCGTTAGCCGAGACATGACTTACTGGAACGCCGGTCGCACTAACGGCCAAAGCGACGACCGCCGCCGTCGCCGCGGCAAGAACGGTGCCGGACATGAGCCGGCTCCGCAACATCCAACGTGCTCTAGAAACTCTTGGCAACTAAATTCCTCGACCCATTCTCATCAGTCGTGTCCCACGCTGACTTCGTCAAGGAGCTCGAGGTCGTCCGTCGTCACGAGCCGGGTCGCCAACGCGTACTCGACCAACCGCGATCTCCGGTCAGTCGCAAGGCGGCCCGAACCGCCATGGAGTCCTCTAACACCTAGTTGTTCCAGCTTCTCGCACAGATAGTCGAGCTTTCGATTGAACTTCGTTAGAGGCCACCCGAGACGGCGTGCGACATCGGCCGACGACGAAATTCTCATTGATCCGTAGCCCCTCTTTCTGAGCATCCCCTCGGCAAGCGCAGCCACAAGACGACGTTGGTCGGTGCTCAAACTTAGTCGGCCCACCGTGGTGCTGCCGACGGTCGCAGAGTCCGGAACGACCAGATCGAAGGGCGGACGGTCACAGAAAAGTTCGACCTGATAGGTCGTCGGACCGGCGGTGAACCAGACAAGGCTGTGATCGACGACTACAGGAATCGCTGCGCCCGGGGCCAACCACGCTTCGAGTAGACCTGCGTTGTCGCCGACGGTAGCGGACAGTTGGCTCCCCACATTGCATATCCACCACAGTCCCTCACGTCGCTCAATCTGTAAGAAGCGCCGGTGAAGGTACGGGTTGTCGTCGATGATGACATCAGCATCCCGTCCGATCGTAAGTGATTGCCCTCCGACGAGCTCGTAGCGTTCACCACAGAACTCGACAGCTAGACCCATCGAATCACCCGACACAGGTCTGCCCGGAATCAGCGTACGAGGATCCGTTGACGACCTCGATTGTTATACATGCCTGGCTTGGCGACGGCGCATTCACCGTCACCGTTGTGGCGGTCGTCTTTGTGGGCGAGCCGCC
>DAHYHI010000014.1:0-1948 GCA_027391075.1 Acidimicrobiaceae bacterium
GCGCAATAGCTGCGGCCCGTACATCGTGAAGTAGATCCCCACCTCCACTTCCATGGCCGCTGCCGAGGCCGCAAGAAAGAAAGGTGTGGCCGAACGTCCCGGGTCCGAAACGCCGTGCGTCTGCACGTAGAGGACCCGCTCGTCGGCGTCGCTAGTCCAAAGTGACATCTGTGCCTCCCCGGCTAGTTGCCGCGGCGCAAAAGCACACGGTATGCACCGCCGCTCTGCTCGATCGACACCAGCTCGTTGCCTGTGCGGCTCGCCCACGCCTTCATGTCAGGCTCGACCCCAGGGTCTGTGGCGAGAAGTTCGAGGATCTGTCCCGGTGCAAGCTTCTTGACCGCCTGAGCGGTCTTGATCACCGGCAGCGGGCACTGTAAGCCCTTGCAGTCCAAGGTCTCGGCTATCTCCAGGTCGGCCATATCTCCCCCTTAGCTCGCTCCACGTTCCCCCAGGACACGTGCATGCGTAGATTCGCATGTGCTTATGTGGTTGGAAGGTTTACCATCTCGTTGTCCGCCTGTCAAGTGTTTTGCGCCGACCTCTTAGCGCTGGCTGTCTTGCCTCGGTCTCCTTCGGGTCTGGTGTTACCAGCTGGGGTCGGGTATCGTGCGCAGTGATGAGCGCTTTCGCCTATGAAGATATCGGTGTCGTCGATGACCGCCTCCGGCGGCAGTTCGACGAGCTGGTATCGGGTATGTGCAAGGCTCTAAACGACCCCAAGCGTCTGCTGATCATCTACGCCCTACGCAGCGCAAGTCGCTCGGTCGGCGAGTTGTGCGACATGCTCGGCGCCCCTCAGTCCAACGTCTCTCAGCACTTGGCGGTGCTTAGGGACAGGGGTTTAGTCGAAGCCGACAGGCGTGGTAACAGCGTGTTCTATTCGATCCGCTACCCGGAGCTGGTCGACGCAATAGAGATTCTACGCTCCGTCATGGGCAAGGAAGCCGAACGCCAAGCCGAGGTTCGCCTGTGAGCTTCTCAGGTATCGGCGGCATCGCCCGTTATCGCCACGGCGAAGTCGTCGGGGCTCACGCCCGGGCAGTCGACGCCGTGTTCGAGCATGTAGGAGCCGACCGCTTGGCAGACTGAGCGGGCGTCGAACGCGACCCCGGCGAGCGACGCGGCTAGGCCAGGGAACGCTTCGGTGGGAACGAAGGTGAAGTCTCCGGTAACCTCGGCGGCTTCGACGACTCCGTCTCGCACGTCGACGACGGCTCGGATGAGCCCGCCCGGTGCCTTGTAAGATCCCAAGCGGGTCTGCACGCCTTCTCTTAGCTTGATCGTGTTGTGCGCCCGCCCGGTTCGCCGCGCCAGCTCGGCGGGTGAGGTCAGCTCGGCGCAGATTGCCCTGGCCCGCGCAACCGTCTCGGCCGGCAATTCGCTCCGCTCGAGCTGTCCGGTGAGCTCCTCGAAACTCTCGATGAGGGCTGCCGACACTTCGGTCGTCGAGGGCTCCCGGCCCGTGGCAGCGGATATGGAAGTGACGTTGTCGGCCAGGGAGCGGTGCAGCTTGTAGCGCATCTTCTCGTCGGGTACCCGCAGGACCTGAGCCATCAGCTCGGTGTCGAAACGCCGGAGCACGGCCCCCACGAAGCAGAATGACCCGGCGATGTCAGCGGCTCCCTGACCGGAGATCTTTCGCTGGTCGGCAGTGACCAAGTCGTTGACCGGCCGGTAGGTCACGGGCACCCCGAGCTTGGCGTAGGCGGCGATGACCGGCTCGGACAGGCGCCGGTAGGTGTCCGACAGGCTCCCACGGATCAGGGTCGAATCTCGGGGTAGCACCAGCTGGTAGAAGACCTGTCCTGGCCCTAGAAGAACCGGGCCGCCACCTATGCGGCGCCTGGCGACCGGGAGGCCGAGCGTCTCGCAGCGTTTCGCGTCGATGGCTTCCTCGAAGTCGTCGAAGAAGCCGACGCTCACGAAGGTGTCGTCTGGTTCTACT
>DAHYHI010000049.1:0-74233 GCA_027391075.1 Acidimicrobiaceae bacterium
TTTCTTCTCAAGCCGACAACACGAGGTCCTATCGAGATACCATTTTAGGACAAGGCGCCAAGTGAAACAGATCGTTGTCGAATGGGCTTTTAACTTCTATAACAGTCGACGCAGGCACAGCGCTTGCGACTCGAAGTCACCCATCGAATACGAGACAGCCTGGTCCAACCAGGCGGCAGCATAACGGAAGCCTCCACGATCCCAGGGGAAGCTCACCAGGAGAATCCTGGTAGTCGATGATGCCGAATCAGGGGTGGGCCGTGTCACAGGCATACGCGGCGGCCAGCTCAGCACCTCGCTATTGTCGATTTGTTGTGTATATGTGGCTAAGACGCAATGGATCATCTATCTTGAGCAATCTTGCGGCGTTGTCTTGTCGTGTTGGTCCTCTTACGATAAGGGGAGACGACAAGGAGAGCTATGTTTGCCAGTCCCAGCGCAACCGCCTTGCGGAGTACGACCCGACGTTCACGGGCTCGGCGCTTTTTGATGTGTCCGCCCGTGTACTTCGAGGTGTCGTATTCGATCAACCCTTGGATGGACGTCGACGTTAAGGTGGATCGTGATTTGGCTATGTGGCAGTGGTCGGAGTTGCGGGACTGCTATAGGCGTCTCGGGCATCTTGTCGAGGTGGTCAGGCCGGAGCCAGGTTTGCCTGACATGGTGTTCGCTGCGAACGCTGGGATCGTCCGCGGTGACCGGGTGTTGGTCGCGAATTTCACTCATCCCGAGCGCCAAGGTGAAAGCTTGGCCTACGGTCGCTGGTTCGAAGGCCGAGGGTTTGGTACTATCGCTACGGCTAGTCACCGAAACGAGGGTGAGGGCGACGTCCTGTGTGCCGGCGACGTGATGTTGGCCGGTACGGGTTTCCGAACTTCTGTGGATGCCCACCAGGAGCTACGGGATTTCTTCGGTGTTCGAGTCGTCACACTTGAACTGGTCGATCCCCGCTTCTATCACCTCGATACTGCGCTGGCTGTTTTGGATCCGAACACGGTCGCTTACTTTCCGGGGGCGTTCTCGGCGTCTAGCGTGTCGGCGATCGAGGGCCTTTTCCCCGATCCTGTGCGTGTCGAGGAGGTCGACGCGTGCGAGTTCGGCCTGAACGCCATGTCCGACGGCTTCAACGTCGTGCTGTCTCATAGCGCGGTCGGATTTCACGAGCAGCTACGTGACCGCGGGTTCAATCCGGTTGGTGTTGATATGAGCGAACTGATTAAGGCGGGTGGGAGCGCTAAGTGCGCGACTTTGGAGCTGAGACCGTGAGCGTGTTGTTCGTGGATGTCGCGTCGATGGCGCGTTGGGTGTCTGAGCGGTCCGCGGAGCGGATACTTGTCGAACTGGCGGGCGAGATAGAGGACGACTTCGCCAGGTGGGAGTCTTTCGACAAGACGCCCCGGTTGGCGTCGCATTCGACGGATGGAGTTATCGAGCTGATGCCCGCTAGCGATGGCCGCCAGTACGGGTTCAAGTACGTCAATGGTCACCCGAAGAACCCTGAAAGGGGATTCCAGACTGTCACGGCGTTCGGTGTTCTCGCTGACGTAAGAAGCGGCTATCCCGTTCTTTTGTCCGAGATGACGATACTGACAGCTTTGCGGACCGCGGCGACTTCGGCGATGGCGGCCCGTCACCTTGCAAGGCGCGGTTCGCGGGTCATGTCGCTTATTGGCTGCGGCGCGCAGGCAGAGTTCCAAGCTCTCGCGTTCAAGGCGATCGTCGGCATAGAGCACTTCCGGTTCTGGGACACTGACCGCAAGGCTATGGACAAGTTTGAGCGCAACGCCGGCCGTTTGGGTCTGGCGGTTACGCGTGCCGGGGGTCCGATCGATGTCGTCGAAGGCGCGGACGTGATCACGACATGCACTGCGGACAAGGCGAATGCTGTCGTTCTCGGCGACAGGTCTGTGCGACCGGGTGTGCACATCAACGCGATAGGTGGGGACTGTCCGGGCAAGACGGAGCTCGACCCGCGCATATTGAGTCGTTCGAGTGTGTTCGTCGAGTACGAGCCACAGACCCGCGTCGAGGGTGAGATACAGAACCAGCCTTCCGATTTCCCCGTGACCGAGCTTTGGACGGTCATAAAGGGGGGGAATCCGGGACGTCGGGACGCCTCGGAGGTCACCGTTTTCGACTCGGTAGGTTTTGCGATCGAGGACTTTTCCGCCTTGCGATACCTAGCCGACAGGATCGCCGGTAGCGAATACGCGGCGACGATCGACTTGGTGGCGGAGCCTGGCGATCCTAAGGACCTCTTCGCCTTGGCGAGTCCCGGGGATGTGAGGTTGGTTGCTGCTGGTCTTTCGAGGTCGTGAGGCGGTGAGATTGTGAGCTTGCAAGCGCCGGACAGCGTGGTGATGGTCCGTCCCCTTCGTTTCGCCCCGAACGCCGAGACCGCCGCCGACAACTTCTTCCAGGCGCGCACGGTCGCGTCGTCGGCTTCACTGGCTGACGCCGCGTATAGGGAAGTGACCCTGGTGGCGCAAGAGCTTGCCGATCGTGGAGTGGAAGTCCACTTGTTCGACGATCCCTTGGATCACAGGCCCGACAGCGTCTTTCCCAACAACTGGTTCTCCACCCATCCCGACGGCCGCGTGGCGCTTTATCCGATGTACGCTCCGAACCGCCGATCCGAGCGGCGATCCGACATTATCGCTGTCCTTCGCCGCGAGTTCCGTGTCGTGTCCGTGCATGACTACTCGGTCTTAGAGGACGACGAGATGTACCTGGAGGGTACGGGGGCAATGGTGCTCGACCATGTGCAGGGTATCGCCTACGTAGCCCGGTCGTTGCGTTCTGACGACCGGGCCGTCGACGTGGTGTGCGGCGATCTCGGCTACGAGACCGTGATGTTCGCAACGCGCGACCTTCGTGGCCGGCCGATCTACCACACGAACGTCATGATGGCCGTCGGCTCCTCGGTCGCTTTGGTAGCGTTGGATGCCATCGCCGACGAGGAAGAACGCAGGAGTGTGCAGGGAAGCCTTCGGGCGAGCGGGCACGAGGTTGTCGAGCTGTCCCTCTCGCAGGTCGACGCGTTCGCTGGTAACGCCATCGAAGTCATGACGGGCCGTGGCCCTGTCTTGGTCATGTCGGCTCGTGGCTTCGAAAGCCTCGAGCCTGCGCAGCTACGGGTCATCTCTGAGCACGTGGAGATACTCCCAATTCGGGTACCGACCATCGAACTCGCCGGCGGCTCCGTGAGATGTATGGTGGCCGGCATACACTTGGCGCGCCGCGCTCAGCGCTTCGCTGCCCGATCCGCGGCGTTGCGATCCTGGCCTGTGGCAGCCCCTGCTGGAGGGGACGTGTCTCTGGTGCCGCCGGCGCCAGCGTTGGCTTCGAGCGGAGTTGGGCAATGACGCTGCCAGCCGGTGGCGTTCAACTCGACCGTGACGAAGTCGTCGTCGAGGTCGAGTCTTTGGTCAAGCGTTGGCTTGCGGCGGCGGCCGCCATGCCCGTGGACGCGGCGGCCGGCCGCCTCGCCGGGATGCTCAAGGATCCCGGGGGACTTGACTTCACCGTGGGCTTCGTGGACCGTGTTATCCGTCCTGAGGACGCCGGAGTCGCCGCGAGCAACCTTCGCGAGCTTGTATCGCAGTGCCCGGCGTTCCTTGCTTGGCATCTGCGTCTTGGGTTAAGGGTCGGTGCGGTCTCGTCTCGGGTAGCGCCAGGGCTGACTATCCCGGTCGTGCGACGCGCCCTGCGCCGCACGGTCAGTCACCTGCTCGTCGACGCTAGCGACGCCAAGCTTTCGAAGATGATCGCAAAGCTTCGCGGCCGGGGAGTGAAGCTGAACATAAACCTTCTCGGCGAGGCGGTTCTCGGCGCCGGCGAAGCGCGACGGCGCGTGGAGGCCACCACCGATCTGCTCATGCGCGACGACGTGGACTACGTGTCGATCAAGGTGAGCGCCGCCGTCCCTCCGCATCCCCCGCTTGCTTTCGACCAGGCTGTCGACGCGATCCAAGCTAGTTTGACTCCCCTCTTCGAGTTGGCGGCGAGGTCGCCAACCCCGAAGTTCATCAACTTGGACATGGAGGAGTACCGGGACCTGGACCTCACCGTGGCCGTGTTCACGAAGCTGTTGGACCGCCCCGAGTTCTTGCATCTAGAAGCTGGCATCGTGTTGCAGGCGTACCTGCCCGACGCGCTCCGCTGGATGATCCACCTCCAAGAGTGGGCCGCCCGCCGGCGCGCAAGGGGGGGGCAGGGGATCAAGATCCGCTTGGTCAAGGGCGCCAACCTTCCGATGGAGCGCGTCGAGGCGTCGCTGCACGGATGGCCGCTCGCGACCTGGGCGAGCAAACAGCAGACCGACACCAACTACAAGCGGGTGTTGAACTACGCGTTGACACCCGAACGCGTGGCGAACGTCCGCGTCGGTGTCGCCGGTCACAACCTCTTCGACATCGCCTACGCGTGGACCATCGCCGGCGAACGAAACGTGCGTCCGGGCGTCGAGTTCGAAATGCTGCTCGGCATGGCGGAAAGCCAGGCCAGGGCGGTGAGCGAGACCGTGGGACCGCTGCTGGTCTACGTTCCGGTAGTCCACCCAAAAGACTTCGACGTCGCGATCTCATACCTGGTTCGACGCCTCCAAGAGGGCGCCAGCGACGACAACTTCCTGTCAGCTGCTTTCGACTTGAACGACGACGCCGGCTTGTACGAGCGGGAAAGGAACCGCTTTGTGGCGTCGCTCGCCGCTCTCGATGATACCGTTCCGACCCCGAACCGGACCCAAGATCGACGTCGAAGTGCCAGCTCGCTACCGAAGCGTTCGTTCCGAAACTCGCCTGACACTGACCCGTCGCTTCCCGCCAATCGCCAGTGGGCGAAAGCGATCACCGAGCGGATCCCCACGAGCCGACTCGGCGACGACCTCGTGGCAGCTCACACGGTGACCGACGCCGCGCAGATCCAAGCGGCGATCGGCGCAGCGTCGGCCGCGAGCAGCTCGTGGGCTGCTGTCGGGGCCGGCGCAAGGGCGGCGATCCTGCGCAAAGCGGCGTTGGTGTTCGAGCAGCGCCGAGCCGCTCTGATCGAGGTCATGGCCGCCGAGACAGGCAAAACCGTCGACCAGGGCGACCCCGAGGTGTCCGAGGCGGTCGACTTCCTCAACTACTACGCGACTCTGGCCGAACAGCTCGAAACCATCGACGGCGCCCGGCCGGAGCCCGTCGGCGTCACCGTAGTCACGCCACCATGGAACTTCCCGGTAGCGATACCGGCCGGATCGACAGCCGCTGCACTGGCCGCCGGCTCGGCCGTGATTGTCAAGCCCGCACCCCAAGCCCGCCGCTGCGGGTCGCTGCTGGTGGAAGCACTGTGGGACGCTGGCGTTCCCCGCGAAGTGTTACGCCTCGTCCACGCCGACGAAAGCGACCTCGGACGCCTCCTCGTGGCGGACCCCCGGGTGGACCGGTTGATCTTGACCGGCGGTTTCGAGACGGCCCAGCTGTTTCGAAGCTTCCGGCCGGACCTGCAGCTTCTGGCCGAGACGAGCGGTAAGAACTCGATGATCGTCACCCCCCAAGCCGACCTGGACCAGGCCGTGAAGGACCTTGTCCATTCGGCGTTCGGGCACGCCGGCCAGAAGTGCTCAGCGGCGTCCCTCGCCATCCTCGTAGGGTCCGTGGCCGCCTCCAGGAGGTTCCTCGGCCAGCTCGCCGACGCAGTCAGCTCGCTCCGGGTCGGCTATCCGTCGGACCCGTCAGCTCAGATGGGCCCGCTCGTCGAGCCGGCAAGCGGAAAGCTGCTGCGGGCTCTCACCGTGCTGTCGCCTGGAGAGGCGTGGCTCGTGGAGCCAAAGCAACTAGACGACGCGGGTCGCCTCTGGTCGCCGGGCGTGAAATCCGGGGTCGTACGCGGATCGGAGTTCCACCTGACCGAGTACTTCGGCCCGGTGCTGGGTCTAATGGCCGCGGCGAACCTCGACGAGGCGATCGAAATCCAAAATCAAGTGGACTTCGGACTCACTGCAGGCCTGCACTCACTCGAGCGCGCAGAGATCGAGAAGTGGCTCGCAAAGGTCCAAGCGGGCAACCTGTACATCAACAGGGGTATCACCGGGGCGATAGTCCGCCGGCAGCCCTTCGGCGGCTGGAAGAAGTCGTCGGTCGGGGCAGGAACGAAAGCCGGAGGCCCCAACTACCTGCTAGCGCTATCGGACTGGAAGTCCACACCGGCGACACTCGCGGCGCCGCTGACCCCGAAAATCCGACAGCTCCTCGACGCTGCGGTATCAGCCGGGTTGGAAGAAACCGACTTTCTAGCGCGGGCCGTCGGATCGGACGCGGTCGCATGGCGAGACGAGTTCTCCCAAGCCCGCGACGTCAGCGGCCTCGCCGCCGAACGTAACTGGCTTCGCTACCTGCCCACGCCGGTGACCGTCCGCTTCGAACACGGGCCGCTGGCACACTTGGTGCGTGTCGTCGCAGCCGGCCTGCTCGCCGGAACCCACGTCGACGTGTCGACAGCCGGCCCTCTAGACGCTGCGATCAAGGCACTACTCCAAGACGCCGACGTCGACGTCGCAATCCAAGACAGCGCAACCTGGTCGGCTCGACTCCGCAGCAGCCCCCCGAGCCGTGTTCGCCTTGTCGGCGGATCACGAGAGGCGTTCGCTCAACACAGCGGCGGCCGAGTCGACCTCAAGCTCTACGCCCAGCCGGTCGTCGAGGCCGGACGAGTCGAGCTACTGACCTTCCTAGACGAGCAGGCCGTCTCAGCTACCGCCCACCGGTTCGGATCGCCGACCCCGCTCGTCGACGGACTCCCACTAGACCAGCCGCCACCCCCCAGCTACGACTGAGAGACCTGAGCGCTAGTCGAAGGCGCCGCCGCCGGTGGAGCGACAATGGCCGAGGCCGAGGCTTGGCGGTCCAAGAGGCGGGTTAGGACGATCACGCTGCGCGTGCGCTCCACTGACGGGTGCTCGCGGATACGTTCGAGCACCCGCTCCAGTTCGGACATGTCATGCGCCTGGATATGCAGTATTGCGTCGCCGTCGCCGCTCACAGTCCAAGCCGCTCGCGTCTCGGGATGCTGAGCTGCAAGCTCGCGCAGCTGCGAAGGGCTGGTACGCCCGCGACAAAAAATCTCCACGAGCGCCTCGGCGCTTTTACCTGCAGCTTTCGGGTCGACCACCGCCGTGAACCCTTGGATAACACCCCTGGAACACAACCGGTCAACCCGCCTCTTCACGGCAGGAGCGCTCAGACCCACACGAGAACCAATCTCTTGAAACGTGGATCGGGCATTCTCACACAGACAGACGACAATCTGACGATCCAAGTCATCGAGTTGGTCCATCTGCCATCCTCCGGCGCCGCGCAATCCTACACGTGGTTAGCGTCACGCTTCTGTCGACTAAAGGTCGCAAGACACCATTGCTGTGCCGCTACTTCGAGGCAAAGCTTAGAGCTGTCTGGAGGTAAAGTCTGGCTATGTTTTGGCGCGACCGACCACCTTTCAGAGCCGACCATGTCGGTAGCCTTCTACGACCACCGGAGGTGCTACTGGCACGGGAGCAGCACGCTGGCGGAGGGATCACCGGCGAACAACTGGCCGAGGTCGAAGATGAAGCCATCCGCAGGGCAGTCCGGATGCAGGAAGAGGTAGGACTTCAAACTGCTACGGATGGGGAGTTTCGGCGGGCCTCGTGGCATATGGACTTCATCTACCAGCTGGGCGGGATCAGTCGCGCTTCGGATAACTTGAAGGTCGAGTTCCACAACGAACAGGGGACCATCGAGTTCACCCCGGCAGCTCTTCATGTCGACGGACCTATACGCTTGGAGAAGCCCATCTTCGCCGATGCGTTCAGCTTTCTGCGTGACACACTGGCTTCTACAGGTTCGACTTTAACGCCGAAGCTGACCATCCCCTCACCGAGCATGGTCCACTACCGAGGTGGGCGAGCTGCTATCGATCCCAACGTATATCCTGACCTCGAAGAGTTCTGGTCAGATCTCTCAGCAGCGTATGCGTCGGAGGTGTCGTCTCTTGCCGACCTGGGCTGCAGCTACCTTCAGCTTGACGACACCAGCCTCGCCTACCTCAACGATCCGAACCAGCGCCAGATGATCGCCGGCCAAGGCGCCGACGCCGAGCACCAGCACTTGCGTTACATAAAACAGATCAACGCTGCCCTGGCTGGCCGGCCCGACTCGATGGCAGTCACTACCCACTCATGTCGGGGAAACTTCCGCTCTTCGTGGGTTGCCGAAGGCGGCTACGACTTCGTTGCGGAAGCCCTCTTCAACGAGCTGGAAGTAGACGGCTTCTTCTTGGAGTACGACGATGCCCGCTCGGGTGGCTTCGAGCCTCTGCGGTTCGTCCCCAAGGGGAAGATGGTCGTGCTCGGCCTAGTTACGACGAAGCGTCCGGAACTGGAATCGAAAGACGAGCTCAAGCGGCGCATCGACGAAGCATCCCGCTACGTGCCGATCGAGCAACTTTGCCTGTCGCCACAGTGCGGTTTCTCGTCGACCTTGGAAGGCAACCTGCTGGCATATGACGATCAGATAGCCAAGCTACGCCTCGTAGTCGAGACCGCTCGAGAAGTCTGGGGTTAGCTCAGGTGATCCTCGGCTCCCTGCCCTGGTGATGTCGCCTTAGGGTTACCTCAGTAGAGTGTTCAAGGTCGGACTCCGTCCTCGCTCAGCGTACCAGTAAGCGCTTCGAGCATGCTTTGCGTTCTTTCGTGGATTCCGGCGAATGCTTCCACGAGAGCAGGTAGCGCTTCGACGTGGGTCTTCTTGGGGCCGCCCGGACCCGATAGAACGCCGGCGGACTCTTCCAGGCTGGTAGCGTAACCAAGAGCAAAGAGCCCGAGGACGGCCGCCCCGAGGGCGGCGCCCTCTACTTCGCCGACGACGTATAAAGGCCGGTTGACGGCAGCGGCAATCACCTGACGCCACAGTGGAGAGCGGAAAGCGCCGCCGGTGGCTCTCACGCTGGTCAGCGGCTGGAGGGCGTCCAAGCGGTTCACGAGTACCTTCATCTGCAGGCACACACCTTCGAGACATGCGCGAATTAGGTGGGCGGAGCCGTGATGATGGCGCAAGCCGATAACAGCCCCGAAGAGATCGGAGTTCCAGAGAGGGGCGCGCTCGGGGAGCAAGAAAGGCAGCATCACGAGGCCATCGCTACCGGGAGGAACGCTAGCTGCAAGGCCTAATGTGACGTCGTCGAGGTTCGAGCCAGCAGCGACTTCGGGTAGCAGGGTTCGGCCCGCCCACCGAACAGCTTCGGCTCCATTGGAGATTGCGGCGCCGACAACCCACAACGGTTCGACCAGTGGGTAGCAGAAGGTATTCCCAGACCGGTCGGTGCGGGGTCCGTCACAGACAATACGGACCGCTCCGCTGGTACCGAGTGATAGGGCGGCCACCCCGGGGAATATAGCTCCAGTGCCAAGGTTGGAGAGCGGACCGTCGGCGGCGCCTGCCACGACAGGGGTGCCAGCGGGAAGGCCGACTTTCCTTGCGAAATCCGCCGCTAGAGGCACGACGAAGGTCGTCGGAACTATGTCCGGCAGGGCCTCGGCGCCGAGACCGCATGCCTGGAGGGCTAGCTGACTCCAAGTCTTAGTTTTGACGTCGACGAGCCCGGTTCCCGAAGCTGATGACAGTTCGGTGGCGAGAGTGCCCGTGAGTCCGAACAGAACAAAGTCCTTCAAGCTCAGCCACCATCGTGCCTGGGCCCAGGTTTCTGGGTCGTTCCTCGAGAACCAAAGCAGCTTGCTCAAAGGGGTCATCGGGTGGACCGGAGTACCAGTCAAGCTCTGCAGGTCGCCGGCCCGGCCGTCACGGCGAAATTCCAGGGCTTCCGCTCTGGCTCGCCCGTCAGCCCATGTGAGTAGCGGCGTGATGGGGTGTAGGTCGCGGTCGAGGGCCATGAGACCGTGCATGGCGGCGCTCAGCGAGATTCCGACGACGGACGCGTCCCGGACTCGTGATATGCATTCGGCGAGCGCACTGGTAGTAGAGCTGAGGATTACCGCTGGATCTTGGACTTCCTGGTCGGGAGCGGGGTGCAGGAGGGGGTACTCTCTGACGGCCACCGACCTTGCGTTTGCGTCGAGGCCAAAAGCGACCGCCTTGGCCCCAGTTGTGCCTACGTCGAGACCTATTATCACTCGGCCGGTGGTCGTTTCAGGGTCGGCGGGCAAGTCCGGAAACCTCTGTGCACTGTTCGATTATGGTGGCTACTACTTCGGTGTCTGAGGTGACCTCCGGGTCGAGGAAGAACAAGACGTTCCGAACGGCACGCTGCAGAGAACCTTGGGTCAAGGCGATCATTTTGGGGGCTTCGACGTCATGAATGGGTGCTCCTCGTCCTCGTAGATGGCAGATCCATGCTGCGAGAATTCGGGTAGCCCCAGTTGCCACGCGGCCGGCGGATCGCTCGGCTCGAAGCACCGGCAGCACTCGGACAGGTATCTTTTGTGAGCCATCCTCGGCTATCCGCTCCAGCCGGTCGCCGATCTTCGTGTTAGCAAAGCGTTCGAGCAGAGCGTCGCTGTAAGCGTCCAGTTCGACAGTGGATTGCGGTAGGTGGCTTTTGGCTTCTTGCCACCACTGGCGCACCCAGGACAGGCACGTGTCATCTGCAATAGCTTGCGGTACGGTTTGGTGACCTTTGATAGACCCGGCGTAAGCAAGTAGTGAATGGGCTCCGTTGAGCAGCCAGAGCTTACGGTGCTCGAAGCCAGTGACATCGTCGACGAAGAGGGCGCCCGCGTCCTCCCACCTTGGCCGACCGGACGGGAAGCTTCCTGCGAGGACCCACTCGCTGAAAGGTTCTGCGACTACGACAGCTCCATCCCGGTACCCGGCCCTGAAGCTTACGGCGTCCAGGTCCTCGACGGTTGTCCTCGGGGTGATACGGTCGACTACGGTCGAGGCGACATTCACCGACTCGGCTATCCACTGCGAAAGAGATGGGTCGGCAGCTTCGGTGAGCTTCTGGAGGATCCGGGAGGTCAGAGCGCCGTTGCTGGCTAGGTTGTCGCAGGGGATCAGGGTGACCGGCCCGGCGTCCGCCCGGTGTCGAGCCGCCAAGCCGGCCAGCAGCCGCGCTGGCGCTGTGATGACCGGCTCGGTCACGTCTCTCCTTAGCCGGTCGATGTCACTGGCGATGTCAGCTCGAGACAAGTCGAGACCGCCTGTCCCACTTGTGCAGTAGCCGGCTTCGGTAATCGTTATCGTTACGGCGGTTACCAGCTGTGACGACAGGGAGGCGAGCCAAGCTTGATGATCTCGGGCACTGTGCGCCTCGCTGATAGAGTTGACCAACTCCAACCGGTCTTCGTAGGGTGATCGAACGGCGAGCGTGTAGAGACCTCCTTGGTCTTCGAGTATTCGTGCTATCCCGGTGGAGCGTCCCGAAAACGCAGCGTAACCCCACTCTTCTGCGTCGCTAGCTTTGTCCGTGTACCAAGCCTGGTGGGATCGGAAGAAGTTTCCCAACCCGAGATGCACAAGTCGTACAGGGCCTGCAGGTCGGCCCATGCCTGCAGCCCGCGAAAGCCGTCGAGGAATCACATCGAGGCCTGCGAACCTGTCAAAGCTTGAACACCCGTCTGGGCTGCATCGTCACCATGTCGACGGCGATCTCCGCCGCCTCGTCCTCGCTAAGTCGGTGCTCCGTAACGTAGCCGGCAAGCACGCCGGCATCGACGCGTCTCGCCATGTCATGGCGTGCTGGTATGGAGCAGAAGGCGCGGGTGTCGTCGACGAACCCGGAAGTTCTGGAGAAACCAACTGTTTCTGTTACAGCAGACCGGAAGCGCCGGATGGCGTCGGGAGCGTCTAGGAACCACCACGGCGCTCCTACGTACACCGACGGGTAGAAGCCGGCCAGGGGAGCCAGTTCCCGCGACCAGGCGGTCTCGTCCACGGTGAAGACCACCAGATGGAAGCCCGCGGAGGTGCCGTAACGCTCTAGCAGCGGGCGCAGAGCCTCCGTGAACTCCACCCTAACCGGGATGTCGCAGCCGGCATCAGGGCCGAATACAGCCTGGGTCGGCCGATGGTGGTTACGTCTGATCCCGGGGTGAAGCGTCATCACGAGCCCGTCCTCGCACGACATCCGTGCCATTTCCATCATCATGTGTCTGCGGAAGGCGGTCGCTTCGTCTCCGTTGACGCCGTCAGTCAGAGCAGCCCGGTAGATTCTCTCCGCTTCCGCAGGTTCGAGCGGATCGGTCCGCGCGTCGAGGTGGCTGTGGTCAGCCGACGTGGCGCCATGGTCGATGAAGAAGCGCCTGCGCTCCCGGAGTGCCGCAAGGAAGCCTTGGTAATCCCCGGTGTCCAAGCCGGCAGTCTCCCCGAGTCGGTCAACCAGTTTCGGCCAGTCGGGCCGGTCGAGTTCGAGGTAGCGGTCCGGGCGAAACGCTGGGATAGTCCGCCCTGTCCAGCTGGGGTCGTCTAGAAGCGATTCGTACGCCGAAAGGTCGTCGCAGGGGTCGAAGGTCGTTGTGAGCACTTCGATCTTGAAACGGTCGTAGAGCGCCCTTGGCTTGTAGGCGTCCTGGTCGAGGCGGCCGGCTACCTGGTCGAATATGGCGTCGGCTGTCTGTGCCGAGGGTCGCAGCGTGACTCCGAATATCTCCACCAGCTCAGCCTCGAACCAGAACCGCACAGGTGTCCCAGCGAAGACTTCCCAGCGCTCGCAGAGGTGTCTCCACGCCCGTCTGGCTTCGAACTCGGAAAGCGATTGGCAGCCTACCCCGAGCTCGTGGAGGTCCGCACCGTCTGCATGAAGGAGGCGAGTAACGTAGTGATCGGGGGATAGTAGAAGGGTCGCCGGGTCCCTGAAGGCGACGTCGCCGGCGAGGAGGCGGGGGTCGACATGGCCATGCGGTGAGATCACCGGCAGGTCCTCGACCGCCTCGTAGAGTCGACGGGCTATGCGCCGTTGCTGGGGATCTCCCGGTAGGAGGCGATCAGGGTTCAGCTCCAGCCGAGACGACGAGGAAGGCATCGCTCATATACTCATCCGAAGTACCATTCGACGCAACTACTCGCCGTCTGGCACGGGGGTGCAAGACACGTTGACCACGAGAGGATCGAAATGAGCTCGCCGGACGGGGCGGCTACCATCGGCGGCCCTGGACGATTCCTGGCCGACAACGAAGTGGAAGCGTTCATATGCGAACAGCTGTCGGCCGTTCCCCTCGACGGACTAAGCGTTTGTATGTTGGTGCCCGACGCGACCCGAAGTTGTCCACTACCCCTTCTGGTCAGGTCCGTGCACTCTGCCCTGCAGCCGAGGGTTACTAGGCTGACGGTCCTTGTAGCTCTCGGTACTCATGCAGCGATGGGGGCTCAAGCCCACGCCCGCCACCTTGGGTACGGTCTGGGCGGGCCGGAAGAAACCTTTCCCGGGATGCGCGTGGTGGATCACGCCTGGTGGGACCCTGGTTCCCTGGTGACCCTCGGCACTATAAGCTCAATGAGGATGGCGGAGCTGTCCAACGGCCTCGTTATCCAGGACGTGCCAGTGAGGGTCAACCGGGCCGTAGTCGACCATGACGTCACTCTCATCGTCGGACCTGTCTTTCCTCACGAAGTCGTCGGCTTCTCCGGGGGGAACAAGTACCTCTTTCCCGGGGTCTCCGGCCAGGAGCTCATCGACGTGTCCCACTGGCTGGGTGCGTTGATAACAAGCGCTGACATAATCGGAGTTCGGGGGATCACCCCGGTCCGAGCCCTCATCGACGAGGCAGCTTCGATGGTCCCTTCCGAGCGTTTGGCTTTCTGCGTGGTGACCAGCTCATGGTCCAACAGCCTAAGCGCCTTGGCCTTCGGTGAACCCGCTGCAGCCTGGCGGGCCGCAGCGGACGTGTCGGCCCAGACGCACATACGATACTTGGACGCCCCTGTACGTAAAGTGCTGGCAATTCTCCCCGGCAAGTATGACGACATGTGGACCGGCGCCAAAGGCTTCTACAAAGTCGAGCCGGTAGTAGCAGACGGCGGTAACGTAGTTATTTACGCGCCGCACGTGACGGAGTTGGCGGTCACCCATCCCGCTATCACCGAGATCGGCTATCACTGTCGCGACTTCTACGTCAAGCAGTGGGACCGGTTCAAGGGATATCACTGGGGGGATCTTGCTCACTCCACCCACCTTCGAGGAGTCGGAACTTACAGTGATCTCGATGGGGAGCGGGCACGCGTGACCGTTACGCTCGCTACCGGTATCCCCGAGGAAGTCGTCCGTTCGGTCAACCTCGACTACCTCGACCCTGCGGGCATCGACCTGGCAGCATGGGCGGACGAGGAGGGGACTCTTGTCGTTCGTGGTGCGGGCGAGCAACTCTACAGGCTCTCAAGGGAGGCGACCCATCGCTGATCGCCACGATTACAGTGAAAAGGTGCCGCCTACGACTTCGATGAAAGCCACATTTGCCGACGAGGCGTTAGACGTCTTGGCTCGCTACTTGGAAATACCCTGTTTATCACCCGCCTACGATCCCGAGTGGGCTACCGCAGGCCAGCTTGATCGGGCCGTGGAACTCCTGGCCGACTGGGCGAAGAACCGTCCCATTCCGGGCATCCAGGTAGACATCCACCGCCTCGAAGGCCGCACCCCGGTGCTCGTCTGCGAAATTCCCGCGACCGATCCCGAAGCGAGCGGAACTGTGATGCTGTACGGTCACTTCGACAAGCAGCCGCCTTTGGGGAACTGGAGTCCTGGGCTGGACCCATTCCGCCCGATAGTTCGCAGTGAGAGGCTCTACGGAAGAGGCTCCGCAGACGACGGCTACTCACTTTTCGCTGCGCTTCTAGCCGTCGAGTCAGTTGAAAGAGCGGGGCTGCGTCATCCCCGCTGCGTCGTCTTGATAGAGGGAAGCGAAGAAAGCGCTAGCCCCGATTTAGAAGCACACCTCGATGCGCTGACCGAAAGACTAGAGGGAACGGACCTGCTCGTCTGCCTTGACTCGGGGGCGCCAACCTTTGACCGGCTGTGGCTGACCCAATCGCTGCGAGGCAATGCAGTGGTCACGGTCGACATAAGGGTTCTCGAGCGGGGAGTTCACTCGGGAACGGCGTCCGGCGTCGTGCCTTCTCCTTTTCGTGTGCTTCGCCAGCTTCTCAACCGCATGGAGGATCCCTATACAGGCGAAGTGCTCCTACCTGCGCTCTCGGCGCAACCCCCCGCAGATCAGGTTCGTAGGCTCGAAGACCTCGCTAGTGAACTTGGCGATGTCGTCGCAGGTCAGCTTCCCGTCTTGGAAGGCGTCGAGCTCGCCGGCGACGGCCCTGCGGAGCGCCTGTTGAGACAAGCGTGGAGGCCGGCGATGTCGGTCATCGGTATCGACGGCATGCCTTCTGTGAGCGAAGGCGGGAACGTGGTCCATGCTGGCACGACAGCCAATCTCTCGTTCCGCCTGCCGCCGTCTGTGGATGCTGTGACGGCAACCGCCTCAATCGTCGATGTCTTGAAACAAGACCCACCGTCCGGCGCGAAAGTAACCGTAACAGCGCACCCTCCGGCCTCCGGTTGGTCGTGTCCTCGGCTCGCACCTTGGCTACTTGAGGCGTTGGACAAAGCATCGACAGCGTCGTTCGGGCGCAAGGCAGGCTGGACGAGCGAAGGCGGGACAATACCTTTCCTGGCCACGCTGGGAAAGCGCTTTCCGGGGGTCCAAGTCGTGGCCACCGGAGTGCTCGGACCAGGATCCAACGCCCATAGCATCGACGAGAGCCTTCACATTCCCACAGCCGAGTCGGTCACGCTTTCGGTAGCCCACTTGCTCGAAGCCCGCGCAGAGATGGCCAAAGGCGGTGGCATCCCTCCGTCCGACTAGCCCTTGCAGCACCAGCGGGGCGGCGGCAGCGTCGATGGACAACGCCGCCCCGGATCCGTCGCAGTTCGCTGGGGATTGGTAGCTTCAAGGTATGCGCATTCGCATCTCGATGGCTCTATTAGTCCTGCTGGCTCTCATTCTCGCATCGTGTGGGTCGTCTCCTGCTAAGTCGTCATCGCCGAGCCTGCCCCACGCCTCCCCTTCCACCACGCTATCTACGCAGACAAACTCGCCGGCAGAAGGGGAGACAATTACTGGTGAGCCGGTCTGGCTTTGCCAGCCGGGAGCGACCCCAGACCCGTGCACTGCGAATCTGGAAGCCGAATCGGTCACGGCGAGCGGGACCACGTCACAGGTAAAAGCCGGCCCCGCTGGAAACTCTCCATTCGACTGCTTCTACGTCTATCCGACAGTCAGCACCGAGAGCGGAGACAACGCCAACCTGACAGTCCAGCCCGCCGAGATCAGCGCAGCCGAGCAACAGGCCTCCCGCTTCTCCTCGGTGTGTCGGGTATGGGCACCTATGTACCGTCAGGTGACAGTCGCCGGGCTCTTCACCGCTGGCGTCTCCGGTCTGGATGTGGCATACCAAAGCCTGCTTGCCGACTGGAGCTACTACCTCAGCCACGACAATGACGGTCGGCCGATCATCTTCATAGGTCACTCCCAGGGGGCTGCGATGCTGATCCGACTCCTGTCTGGGCAAGTCGACGACAATCCTGCCCTCCTAAAGCGTGTAGTCGTCGCCATACTCGCTGGCGGCAACCTGCAGGTTCCAACCGGGTCTGTCGTGGGAGCCACCTTCAAGCACATTCCCCTGTGCACCTCGCTAAAAGTCCCGGGCTGCGCAATCGCCTACTCGACGTTCGGTTCCCAACCGCCGCCGGATTCGCTGTTCGGCAGGCCGGGCAGCGGGGTGAGCCTCATGTCATTGCAGACGACTTCTACCGGTCAACAGGTGGCTTGTGTCAACCCAGCAGATGTCGGCGGGACCTCAGGCCTGCTGTCGCCCTACTTCCGTGGTAGCGGGGCGGTTCCATGGGTCACCTACCCGGACCTTTATACAGCCGAGTGCAAGACCGCTGGCGGGGCGACGTGGCTCCAGGTGACTCCGACGGGCATCCCCGGAGACACCAGGCCTCTTGTAAAGGCCTCACTCGGGCCTACCTGGGGGTACCACCTAGACGACGTCAACCTGGCTCTCGGTAACCTTGTCAGTGACGTTGCCATGTTAGAGTCTCAGTACAACTCTTGAGGCCCCGGGAAGAATCGAGATACCCATGGAAGTGCTGCGCACACCCGACGAATACTTCGAAGACCTCGACGGATTCGACTTCGAACCTCATTACGCGCAGAGCACGGGCGGTATAAGGATCCACTATCTAGACGAGGGGCCGCGCAGCGGTCCGGTGGCGCTTCTGATGCACGGAGAGCCTTCATGGTGCTACCTGTATAGGAAAATGATTCCGACGCTGGTCTCCCACGGCATTCGTTGTGTCGCACCCGACTTGGTCGGCTTCGGCCGGTCTGACAAGCCGACCAGGTCGGCTGACTACTCCTACCAAAACCATGTTGAGTGGATGGCGAGCCTTGTCTTTGGCGCTCTCGCCCTAGAGGATGTGACGCTCTACTGTCAAGACTGGGGTGGGCTGATAGGTCTACGCCTCGTCGGTGAGAAACCGAATATTTTCTCCCGGGTCGTCGTATCTAACACCGGATTGCCGACCGGTGACCACCCACCCACCGAGGCATTCCTGTCGTGGCAGCGCTACAGCCAAGAATCTCCGGAGTTACCCGTCGGAGCCATCGTATCGCGGGGATGCAAGACTCCTCTGGCGCAGAGCGTCGTCAGAGCCTATGACGCGCCGTTTCCGGATGACTCATACAAAGTTGGTGCTCGGGTATTCCCTGCCCTGGTCCCGACATCCACCGAGGATCCCGCTCGTAAAGCGAACCTTGCTGCGTGGGAGGTGCTGGAGCGGTTCGAACGCCCGTTCGTCTGTGCGTTTAGTGACAGTGACCCCATAACCAGGGGAGGGGAGCGGGCTTTCCTCGGCCGGATCCCTGGGACCAAGAGCCAGCCGCACCGGACTATCGAAGGGGCGGGTCACTTTCTGCAGGAGGACCAAGGCCCGGCGATAGCAGAGTTCCTAGTCGAGCTGATAGCGCAGCGAGGCTGAGCGCAGATGATGGTTAGTGACGCAGCGCAAGAGCTCTCCGTTGGGGAGCCTCCACGTTGAGAGCAAGCGTCAGGCGACAGATGCGCATAGGACGGACCGCCGAACAGGTTTGGGAACTGGTCGGTGATCCCAATCGGATATCCGAATGGTTCGACGGCATCGAATCGGCGACGGTCGAAGGATCGACGAGGATAGTCCTGACCGCCAGCGGGATGTCGATGCCCGAGACTATCGTCACGAACGACTCTCTGCAGAGGCGCTTCCAGTACAGGATCGGCACGGCGCTATTTCGCGAACATCTATCTACTATCGACGTGTTCGATCTCGGGGACGGCACAAGTCTGGTTTCCTACGCAGCTGACGCGGACCCCGCCGCCATGGCACTGGTGATAGCTGGCGCCGCTGGTGCCGCACTGCGTCACCTACGTGAGATCTTGGAAGGGGAAGGCTGATGGGCCGAAAGATTCTGCTGGTCACCACCGACCAGCAGCGCTACGACACGATCGGGGTAAACGGTGGTGTGATCGCACGGACCCCGGTGGTGGACGGCTTGGCGTCTCAGGGCTTCCGTTACGAACGGGCGGTGCCGCAGTCGGTGGTTTGCATGCCGTCGCGTTCGACAATCCTCACCGGCCAGCACCCGAGCACTCATGGGGTGTGGATGAACGGCGTGCCTCTCCCTCTCGACGCACCGTCTGTCGCTGCCTTGCTCCGTGAAAACGGTTACAAGACGGCACTGATAGGAAAGGCCCACTTCGAGCCTTTCCTTGACCCCTTCACGCGCTTCACGGAGAATGCCCTGGCAGCGACGGGAACGGTGCCCTCCGGTGGCGAGCACCGCGGTTTCGAGCACCTTGAGCTGGCGACGCACGGCTCTGCCGGGCAACTCCACTACGCACGCTGGCTGCGGGCGAATCACCCCGAGGCCGCCGCCATGTTCTATCCGGCTCTCGACGCTGACCTTGAGGTGAACGCCGCCGGGGGAGGCGAGACCGGTGCACCCCAGGTTCATGTGAACCACGTGCCGCGCGGCTGTTACCACACCGATTGGGTCGCCGATCACACGATCGCTTGGTTGGACTCCCTCCGGTCCGGTGACGACTGGTTCGCGTGGATGAGCTTTCCCGACCCGCACCACCCGTGGGATCCGCCGCAGTCCGAGATGTCCCGGGTTGACTGGCGCCAAGTGCCCCTACCGGTCGGCTACCCCGTGGACAGGTCCGAACGCGAGGCGATCCTGGACGCCAAACCCCGCCACTGGAAGATGTGGTACGAGGGAAGGTTGGTATCGAACTTCGAGGCTCCCCCGAAGTGGGTTCCTGCCACTCTCACAACCGACCAAGTAAGGGAAGTCAACGCTAGAAACGCTGTGGAGTGTGAACTGATCGACGAAGCGGTCGGTAGGGTGATGGACGCTATCGCCGCTAGAGGATGGGAGCATGACGTGGACGTCATCTTCACCACCGACCACGGCGAGTTCCAAGGTGACTTCGGGCTCTTGTTCAAAGGCCCTTACCACGTAGAGTCCCTGATGCGCCTTCCGCTCATCTGGCGTCCTGCTCTTTCGAGCCGGGCAACGCCCGGTGTGGTCTCTACTCCGGTTGGTCTTGTCGACCTTGCCCCGACCATAGCTTCGATCGCCGGCATCGATCGGCCGGGGTGGATGCAAGGTTCGGTGCTCGCAAAGCCAGGCGAAACTACCCACGAGGGTGTCCTCACCGAGTGGGATAGTGAGCTGTACGGCGTCGACGTTCACCTGCGCACCGTGAGCACCTCCGAATGGGTTTGCACCGCCTACAAGCCGGGGACACTCTATGACGGTAGCGAGGGAGAGCTCTACAACCTCGCCGAGGATCCGCTCCAGCGAGTGAACCTGTGGGACGACCCGGCTCGAAGGGTGGACAGGGACGACCTGCTCAGCCTGCTCGGCGAGCTCCGCCCTCCCGAGCGCAGGCCCCGCCTAGACCTGGAAGCTCCGGTTTGAGGCCTCAAGTGCCGAACGCGATGATGGCGCCTGCGAGCACGAACGAGCCGGCCATGGTGGCGAACGCTGCCGGGAAGCCCGATGCGTCGATGATCCACCCGAGTAGGGCGGTCCAAAGGGAGCCGACCCCGTAGGCGATCGCGAAGAAGGCCCCGAACGCTGACCTGGCGTTGCCGTCGGCTGTAAGGTCGGAGAATAGCGCCTGGATCAGCGGAGACTCGGTGTACGCGAGGAGCCCAACTGCGAGTCCGAGCGGGATCAACGAGGCTAGAGAGCTCCCGGAGAAGCCGAACGCTGCCATCGCTCCCGCCCCGGCAAGATAAGTGATGACCAGGGTCGAGCGCCGTCCGAACCGGTCTGCCAAGGTCCCGCCGACCAGCGGACCGGCGATGCTCGCCGCCATGATGACGCTGAAGACGATTCCTACTGTCAGCGCCGAAAGCCCGAGGTGGGTTCGCAGATCGCCTGGGATGAACGTGGAGAGCGTCCCCAGGCCCCTGCCTCCTGCGGCGACGGTCGAAGCTGCGAGCACTGCGATCACCCGGCGGTTGCGGAGCAGGTCACGTGTCCCGACCCGGGCGGTTTCATGGCTCACCTGGGTGGGGTGGTGCTCCTTCGGCAAGGCAGCGGCCATTAGCAGCGCCCCGGCCGCGAGGAAGCCCGTGAGCGCGACCAGGGCCCACCGCCATCCGGCCGTCGCGATGAGGGCGGTGACTATCAAAGGTACGGTCACCGTCCCGGCGCTACCTCCCGCTGTGTGCCAGCTCAACACTGTCGAACGCCGGCGGGGGAAACGTTCCGACAGATAGGCCGAGCCGACCGGGTGTTGGGGCCAGCTTGTGAGCGCTCCGAGGACTCGGGCCGCTCCGAACACGGCGAACCCCGGGGCTACCGCCCCGAGAAGCGTTGACGCTGCCAGTCCAGCGTTTTGCAGGCCGAGTACGAGCCTGGCGCTTGCTCCTCGAAGCAGCCCTGCTGCACCTTGGAGCAGTCCTCCTAGAATCCCGGCGACGGTGAGCACAAGGCCGAGTTGCCCGTAAGACACGTGCAGGTCTGCGAGCACGAATGGATAGCAGACTGCCAGGCCGGCTACGTAGAAATGCTGGATTCCGTGGCCAACGCTCATGACGAGAAGAGCCCGGCGGTCTTCGGGTCCCTGGAAGAGACGGTCCCGTGCTGGTTTCGTGGTCGGTGTGTCCGCCTCAGGTTCATACGAGCGGAGCGGTCTTATCCTCACGGCACCGACGACTCTACCGGCGGGAGCCGTCCCCCAGCCAGAGGGTAGCCTCTTGGTCGGTGGACGCGGAAAGCAACGACCTCCTTTCTGAGATGTTTAGTAACTGTCCCGACGCGATCGTCGTCGTGGACGAAGGCAGGACCGTCAGGGTGGCTAGCTCGGCGTTGGAGACACTCTTCGGCTATCGAGTCGACGAGATCGTAGGCCGCAAGTTGGAAATGCTCCTACCGCAAGATGTCAGGAAGCGCCACGAAGCCCACGTGGACCGCTTCATTCGAGCCCCCTCTGGGAGGCCGATGGGAGCCGGCCTCGAACTGCTAGGACGGCGCAGAGACGGCGGCCTTTTCCCCGTCGACGTAAGCCTGGTACCGCTGCAGATTGCAGGCATCCGGCTAATAGGAGCCTTCGTCCGGGACGCAACGGTGCAGCGGCGTAGCTTGGAGGTGGAGCGCTTCGTCAACGAAGTGACGACCAAAGCCACAGCAGGGGAACCTGTCGCAGAGCTTCTAGCGGTCGCAGCCGACAGGGTTCGCGGCGTCGCCGACGCCGACGCCGCCTGGATCGTGCTTCGATCCAACTTCGCCGACCGGGCTGCGGTCGAAGGTCTGTCCGCTCGGGACGGGACTGACGGCGACCACGGTCTGTCGGTCGTGGCGTCCTCAGGCGAAGGGACCGACTCGCTGGACCTTACTCCGGACGGCCCGGCTGCTCAGGCGATCGGCCAAGCGCTGACTGTTCTGGTGGAGGATCTGTCATCTGAACCAAAGGTTCATCCGAGAGTCCGCGCAGGTGGGTTCGGCTGCGGAGCTTACCTGCCGATGCCCAACCAGGACTCCGCCGTCGGATGTGTGATCGTCGCTCGGGCGGCAGGAAAGGGATGTTTCGAAAGAGGCGAGGTCGCCGCCGCCGAGACCTTTGCGGCGTCTCTTGCGGTCGTGTTGGACCTTGCTAGCACCCGGGTTTCGCTAGACGAGGTCCGTTTGGCCGCCGAGCAGGAACGTATCGCCAGGGATCTTCACGACACGGTGATCCAGAGGCTGTTCGCCATAGGAATGGGCCTGCAGGCAGCTCAGCGCGACGCCGGCCCTGGCGTGGCCGACAGGCTTCGTTCCAGCGTAGACGCGATAGACGAAGTAATACGGGAGATACGGGAGACCATCTTCGACCTGAACCACCCCCTTGACGACTCGGCCGGCCAAGGGCTCCGCTCCGGCGTGCGTAAAGTCCTCACCGACGCGCGCGAACAACTCGGCTTCTCGCCCCGGCTCGAGTTTCGCGGGCCGGTCGAGGCGTCGGTCCCCGACGGCATGTACCCCGAGCTTACCGCCGTTATTCGCGAGGCTCTTTCCAATGTGGCGAGACATGCGAGGGCCACGTCAGCTGACGTAATAGTCTCCGTGGAAGACGTGATGCTCAGCGTTGTAGTCTCCGACGACGGTGTCGGAGTCTCCGACCACCCTTCCGCCGGTTCGGGCATACGCAACCTCTCTACGCGCGCGGAGCAACTAGGAGGCGACCTCAAACTGACAGGCCGGAAACCTGCCGGCACAGTAGTCATCTGGCGGGTACCGCTGCGCTGAGCGCCGGTAGCCTTGAAGTGGCACGAGCACGCGCCGCACCTGCTTGCGCGCCGCTGTCTTTAGGATCCGACGAGCCGTTGGCGTAACGCTGCGAGCGGGTCCACGAGATCCCCGCCAGGCCCGCCCGACGTGGGGGCCTCCGGGTGGTACTTCTCACCGGCCATGGCTGCGATGGTGGCAGTCACAGACATCCTCAGGGCGTCGAGGTCGTAGCCGCCTTCGAGAAGGACCACCATCCGGCCCGGGCGGGGAGCCCAGGTGGCGACGTCTGCCGTGAGGTCGGCGAAGTCCCCAGCGCTCCACGCCAAGTCCGCCAGAGGGTCAGCCCGGTGTGCGTCGAACCCTGCCGAGACAACGACCCAGGTCGGATCAAACTTTTCTACCGCTGGCGCGGCGATGCGCTCTAGGGCCCTGCGGGCTACGTCGCCTGTCGCATTTTCGGGTAAGGGCACGTTGATCGTCAAACCGGGTGCTCCCGGTCCGCCCGTGTCCTGTGCTCTGCCCGTGCCGGGATATGCCGGCCACTGGTGCGTCGAGACATACATTACCCGAGGGTCGTCCCAGAAAATTTCCTGGGTGCCGTTCCCGTGATGCACATCCCAGTCTACGATCAGGACCCGCTCTCCTCGGTCGGCCAGGGCAGCGGCTGTCACGGCAGCGTTGTTGAGAAGGCAGAATCCCATGGCTGCGCTCCGGGTGGCGTGATGTCCCGGCGGGCGCACCGCCACGAAGGCGCTCGAAGCTTTACCCCTGTCGAGGCTTTCCACGGCCGTCAGGCCGGCACCTGCGGCGATTAGCGCGGCGTCCCACGATCCAGCCGACACGTGGGTGTCAGGGTCGATATCACCACCGTCAGCGGCTATGAAGTCACGCAAAGCGTCGACGTAGCCGGCGGAGTGCACCCTGACGAGTTCGTGCCGGGTCGCCGGACGAGCAGCGGTTCTGATGACAACCCCTTCTAGCAGGGGATCCCTGGTGCCGGCTTCCACTGCGCGCAGTCGCTCGGCGCGCTCAGGATGACCCCACCCGGTGTCGTGCATGTCCGCCACCGGGCCAGCTTCGACTACCAGAACCGCAGTCACAGTCCCAAAGCTAACCCCCCGGCGGCTGTCTTGCCACCCCGGTGGCGGCGGGGTCACGCCGGAAGGCGACGTTTCACTCCGAGTTCGGCTGGCTTGCCGGCTGGTCTAAGGTTGGACCCGTTATGGCTCCAGACGACTTAGGAGGCTCCGGTACGGCCGGGGACGCGCATGATCGCTCAGGTCGACTTCGAGGCGAACCTCTGGCGGCGCGCGTCCAGGCCGGGGCCGTCGACCTGGTTGTGGTCGGAGCTGATCTGGTGGCGACCGTGGACGACCGGCGCACGGAGATCCCCGGAGGATGGGTCGCCGTCCGGGACGGTTTCATCGCCGCGCTGGGAGGGACTGGCGATCCCGTGCCACGCGCCGCGGAGACAATCTCCGCGCGAGGCTGTCTCGTCACGCCCGGCCTCATCAACACGCACCACCACATCTATCAAAACCTCACCCGGTCATTCGCCCCTGCTGTCAACGGGACGCTGTTCGAGTGGCTCACCACCCTTTACCCTGTCTGGGCCGGCCTCGACGAAGAGGCCGCCTACCTGTCTGCTTGGGTGGGACTGGCGGAGTTGGCCCTCGGCGGCTGCACAACTACGACCGACCATCTCTACGTCCACCCGAAAGGTGGAGGGGACCTGATAGCGGCTGAGATAGCAGCCGCCCGCGAGTTGGGTATGAGGTTTCACCCGACCCGTGGGTCGATGAGCCTTTCGGTCAAAGACGGGGGCTTACCCCCGGACTCTGTCGTGCAGGACGACGACGAAATCCTTGCCGAAAGCGAGCGACTCGTCCTCGCATTCCACGACCCCAATCCGGGCTCGATGCTCCAGATCGCTCTTGCGCCGTGCTCTCCATTCTCGGTGACTGACGAGCTGATGAGGCGAACGGCCGAACTGGCCGAACGTCTTGACGTCCGCTTGCACACCCACCTAGCCGAGGACCCCGACGAGGACCGTTTCGCTATGGAGAAGTTCTCGAAGCGGACCATCGACCACTTCGAAGACGTCGGATGGATGACGTCGAGAGCTTGGGTCGCTCACTGCGTATACCCAGACAGCTCTGAGATCGCCCGCCTTGGCCGCGCCGGTGTTGGTGTCGCTCACTGCCCGTCGTCAAACATGATGATCGCCGGGGGCATCGCGCCGGTCGCCGAGTTGATAGCAGCGGGCTCTCCTGTGGGGCTGGGCTGCGACGGGTCCGCTTCGACTGACCACGCGTCACTTTGGTTGGAGGCGAGGATGGCCCTGATGCAGGGTCGCCTTCGTGGCGGTCCGACAGCGATGGGCTCTCGCAGAGCGCTGGAGATAGCGACCCGCGGGTCGGCGGCATGTCTCGGTCGCGATGGCGAGATCGGCCAGTTGGCTCCGGGAAGTGTCGCCGACCTGGTCTGCTGGCCTTTGGAAGGCGTACCGTTCGCCGGTGCTCTAACGGACCCCGTCGAGGCCTGGTTGAGGTGCGGGCCGGTCCAAGCGAGGCACACTATCGTCGCTGGGCGACCTGTGGTGCTCGACGGGAGGCTTGTCAGCAACGCCGTCGAGGACATCCTGCGCCGACACAGTGCAGTATCCGCCCGAATGCAGGGCGTCGCCGACTTGGCGTCGGGTTGACGAACTCGCAGTTCCGCTGACAGCAGCGGGTTCAAGGCACACTGCTCCCTGACTGTGCCACCGCCTGCTAACCGAACGTTTCAGACCGGGCCGCTATGAGGACTTCGAGCACTTCTATGACCGCTCGTGACGGCCCGCCCTCACACACGTACCGGGCAGCTGCGACCACGTCGCTGCTAGCCGTGCCGACGGCCACACCGAAGCGGACGCTGTCGAACATAGCGATGTCAGGAGTGGCATCGCCGATTGCGATAGTCCGGTTGGGTGGCACGCCGATCTCGGCCAAAGCCCGGTAAAGGCCCTCGGCTTTCGACGAACCTTGAGAGTCCACGTACAAGATCCCAGTCGGTGAGTGGTATTCCATCGGCAGGCCGGCGCCCAGAGAAGCCAGGTCTGACAGCACCCTCCTAGCGGTCGACTCGCCTGTCCTGGTGAGAACGGCCTGGCTGTCCACTCCGTCGGGGAGGTGGCGCACACGCCTGATAGGTACGCCGAAATCGTACGTCGACGCTGCGTCTGCGTCTAGGGTGTCCGGGACGAACCAGTGTGTCTCTTGCAGGTCGTCGCCGCACTCGATCGCTGACGCAGACAGACCGTGCGCCCGGTACACGTCGACCACCTGTCGAACTATCTCGGCGGGGATCGGGCTACGTCGGAGCGCCCGCCCGCCGACAGCGTCAGTCACTACCGACCCGAAGTGCACCACGTGAGGCGCCCGGCGTCCTGCGGCCTCCTCGAAGGCGGCGACTACTTCTCTGACACCTGCCCAGGGCCGGCCGGTGACTAGAACGAAATCCACAGGTGCCGGATGCGAAGCGAGAAGGCGATGCATCTCGACGATGCGTTGCGACACCGTTGAGGTGGCGTCTGAGAGCAAGGTCCCGTCGACGTCCAAGGCCACGACGCCCACATTCCGAAACTCTAGGAGAGCCCTATCGTCGCCTGGCCACGATCCCGGTGACGGAAGTCGGAGCGCTCCCATCCCTTCAGAGTACCAGTCCGATCTTGGCGGCCAGACCTGCCGAGGCCGGGTAACATCGCGGGTGGTGCTCGAAGTGCCTGGAACGCGCCGGCTCTTGGTTCTCGCCGGATCAGCATTTCTGGTGCTAGCGGCAGAGCCGACGTATGTGCTGGTGGACACGGCTGTGGTCGGCCACCTAGGTCCCGTGCCGCTGGGGGCCTTGGGCCTTGGAGGAACGCTGCTGTCGTTGATCGCGATGCTCGGTAGCTTCCTCGACTATGCAACTACCGCACGTGCGGCGAGATGGTTCGGGGCTGGACGGCGTGACCTCGCCGTGGACGAGGGGGTCGCTGCATCCATCCTTGCTCTCGGAGTCGGCTTAGTAGGGGTGATCGCCGGGGAGGCTCTTTCAAGGCCGGTGCTAGTCCTGCTCGCGGGCGGCCCGGGGACGCTTGCTGTCGCCGCCGAACGCTGGTTTCGCGTGGCAGTTATCGGACTGCCAGGGATGCTTGTCGTCCTTGCTGGGAACGGTTGGATGAGAGGCGTCCAAGACACGAAGCGTCCCGTTGCGATAGTGGTCGCCGCGAACGTGGCATCCGCAGCAGCGTCGCCGGTGCTCGTCTACGCAGTCGGCCTAGGATTAGTCGGCTCGGCCGTGGCGAACCTGGGGGCGCAAACCGTCTCCGGGGCTTTCTTCGTGGCGGTGCTACGGGCAGAACAGCGTCCGTGGCGTCCGAGCCGGGAGACCATGGTCGGCTTCCTGCGACCAGCGAAGGACCTTCTCGCACGTAAAGCCGGCTTGCAACTATCAATCCTGGCGGCGTCAGCGGTAGCGGCTCGCATGGGTACAGCTCAGATCGCTGCGCATCAGATCGGGTATGAATGTTGGGCCTTCGTCTCGCTTTTGCTCGACTCGTTTGCGATAGCAGCACAGGCACTTGTCGGGGCTGTCCTCGGAGCGGGAGACCCGGCTGCGGCACGCCGCATTGCGTGGCAGGTTGCAGGCTACGGGGCCGCTGCCGGCGCGTTTATGGGAGCGGTGCTCGCCGCTGGATGGTCTTTGATCCCTGACGCCTTCACTGCAGCCGCCCCGGTTCGCCACCAAGTCCAACTGCTGTGGCCGTTCCTGGCCGGCATGCAGCCTGCGGCCGGAGTTGTCTTCGCTCTCGACGGAGTCCTAATAGGTGCGGGCGACGTGCGATATATGCGCGACCTGACTCTGGTCGCGACCCTTGGGGTGTACCTACCTGTTGGTTTGGCGGCTTGGCAGCTCGACTGGGGTATTCAGGGCCTTTGGGCGGGTTTGACGGCTTCGATCGTCGTGAGGTTGGCGGGCATGTTGCGGCGGACCAGGGGTTCCCGCTGGAGCGCCGAGTGACCAATTGCTACGGTCGGGAAGGTCCCGACCGTAGCAATCCCCGCTAGCCGCCGGCCCTGCGGTAGCGCTCAGGTAGCAAGGCAGCGTCGATCCCATCTTCACGTAACACAGCGGAATCTGGACGGAGAGCGTCGCCGTCGGCTGCTCGGGTATCCGTCTGGAGGCTTCTGGTGAGGTCTGACCTTACCTGGGCGGCTCGGCCGATGGAAGTTCTGCGCGACGGCTGGCGCAGGGCGGGGAACCCTGGTTCGGCGCCTGGTTGCGACGGCGTCACTGTAGGGTTCGGCGTGGCCCGGTGGTAGGCCTTCCAGCGGTGCCAGATTACGAACGATATGGCCACCACGGCGGCTGCGGCAAGGAGATACCCGGCGTCGCTGAAGCCTTTCATTACGCTGCGCCACGAGCCGCCGATCTCGTAGCCGATGAAGGCCATCGCAGCGTCCCAGATCAGCGAACCGAGAGCCGTCAAGATCCCGAAGCTGACAAGCGGGACCTCGGCGACACCGGCAGGTACCGCTACGAAGTTGCGGATTACGGGAAGCAGCCGGCTGGCAAAGACCCCCCAACGCTCGTGACGCTCGTACCAGGCCTGTGCCCTGTCGAGGTCATGGGAGCTCATCAACACGTACTTCCCGTATCGTTCGACGAACGCCCGTCCTCCGAAGCGTCCTACCATCCAGGCTACGTAGGCTCCGACGATTTCCCCGGATGCCCCTACGACTATCACTGCAGGGAGGCTTAGCTTGCCTTGAGCTGCAAGAACGCCGGCGAACCCGAGGGTCAACTCCGAGGAAGTCGGAACGCAGCACGACTGGAGGATCGAAAGCACGAAGATGGCAACGTAACCCGACGAGGCGACGAGGTTTGTGACGTTTAGCAGGCCGACCATAGATTGCCCTCCACTTGAACTCTAGCGCCGAGTGGAACAACTAGGACGGATGGCTTGTCCGTCGTAGTTGGGGTCAACGTTCTGGGAGCGGGCCGGGGTAGGCGAGCTCGGCGGCGTCGACTAGCTGAGCCGTCTTGTGGCGCACAGCTAGGAAGCCTGCGACGAGGGCTACGAACGCAGCGACCCCGAAGACGATGCTGGCGACAGTGGACAGCTTGTTGACGGTGCTGCCGAGGCTGTAAGAGACGAAGCTGTACAGCGCCGCCCAGACGATCCCGCCGGCGGCGTTGAACGGCAGGAATTTTCGCCAGGTCATTTTCAAAGTCCCGGCGAGGAAGGCGGCGTAGGTACGGAGGATCGATACGAAACGTCCGAAGAAGACCACTTTCGGCCCGTAACGGTCGAATACCAGCCGTCCGACTTTGATCTTGGCTGGGTCGATGCGCACTCGGCTGCCGTAGCGCCGTAGCAGCCGGTAGCCGCCTTTGTTCCCAATCCAAAAGCCGATGTTGTCGCCGAGGATTGCCGCTATTGCGGCGACTGCGAAGATCCCAAGGATTGACAGTTTGTGGGTGGCTCCGGCGTAGATGGCGGCCGCGATGAGTATCGTCTCTCCTGGAAGTGGAACTCCCAGGCATTCTGCTAGGACGAGGACAAAGATAGCTCCGTCGCCGTAGGTGAGCAGCAGATGATTGACGTTCACAGGCGTGGGACCGCTCTAGCCGGCTTCCTGGTTGTGCCACGCGCCGGGCCATCCGAAATGAAGCTGTTCTCGATATTTTTCGGAGGTCCCACGGTGTCGATCAGCCTCCGAGAGTTTTTACAGGAGCACCCGAGGGGCACGGCCGAGGGTCATAAGGCGTCAGGTTGTCGGCGCTTGAGCTGGGCGCCTGATTGCCCACCGTTGGCGGGTTCGTGGTCGATGGCGAAACCCCCGCTGACGAAGTTGGGGCGTCAGTCGGGGCGGCGGACGTCGCAGAGGTTGTCGGGCTGGGCGTCGAGGCCCCGATGACGGAGAAGCTGGTTCCGGCTTCGAGCGTTACGGTCCCGGCAGGCAGCGACGGTACCGGTTGGAGCGTAACGGCCCCGGAGAGCTTGTCGAGAACAGATACCGCTTGAGGCAACCCTCCCGTGGCGTACTCGATGACCGTCTCTGACGGGTTGGCGGGGATGGTGCCGTTAGCGATCGTCCCGACGTTGAACCCGTCAGCTTGGAGAGCGGCAGCAGTGGTGGAGGCGAGGTTGTACGAGCCGACGATGTTGAGCACGTTCACCGTGGCCGGAGCTACTGGTGCCGGAAGTGCGCTCGGATCCCACTTTGCAATCGTCTGGTAGTCGTTAGGTTGCACGGGGAAGTCAATGTCTCCCATCGAGGAACCCTGGTAGTAGTAGCCGTTGTAGGTGGTGACGGGCAGGGTTGTTTCAGGGATCGAGTTCGGGTTCAGGTGCCCGTACGTTTCGGCAAGACTGATCAGCTGACTTTTCAAGCCTGGGTCCATGGTTACCTGGTTGATGACTGCGCCGATGAAGGAGTTCAGCGTTATCGGGTTTGTCAAACCCTTGGAGACGGCTGTGGATAACAGTACTCGGACGAACTCGTGGTCTCGTACGATCCGGGCCAAGTCAGACTCGGGGTCGTACGGCCAACTGGACACGGGGCCGTTGTATCCCGGCGGATCGTATTGAAGATGACGGGAGCGGACCAAGGCCAGTGCCTGAGCGCCGTTGATCTGTAAGCACCCGGTAGTGGTGATGTTCAACTGCGACTCAAGGTCATAGAGCTTCTCAGGGAAGTACATCCGCAGCCCGCCCAAGGCGTTTACGGTGTTCTCGAACCCGCCGAAGTTGATCTCCACATAGTGGTTGATCGGGATCCCGAAATCCTGCTGGATCGCCTTTACGAGGTTGTCGGGTCCGTTGGCCCCGTCGTTCAACGCGGCGTCGATCTTCTCCCACGACAGGACCGGGCTGCCTGCAGGCATGTGCGAGAACAGGTCTCGGGGGATTGACAGTATCGATGCCTGCTTGGTTGTGGGGTCCAGATGCAGGATCATGATCACGTCGCTCAGCGATCCCGATAGAAGCTGCGGGTTGCCGAACTGCTGGATATCCGCAGGTGTGGTGAGGCCGGCCCGGCTCTGATTGCCAATGAGCAGTATGTTCTCGGATGCCCCGCTAGCAGTTCCCGCCGCGGGATTGTTGGTGCCGGTCTGGTTTCCCTGTGCGGTGAGGTCTGGGGCAGCAACGGTGTGGATAGAGTCGATCCGGTAGCGCACGTACGCGTAGGCGGCGCCGACGGCGATTAACGTTACAGCCACAAAGATGTTGGCTGCTATCAACAAGCGCCTAGGCCAGCGTCGTCTCGGGATCAGCTTGGCGTGGGGGGTACCACCCCGCGACTGACGTTCCATGGCTCGCATCTGTCTGCGTGATGGTTTAGCATGCATAGGTATCGAAGATATTGAAGAGTAGTGTTTTTGTCTGTACTCGATTGTGGTAGCGGTTTATTGCGACGCTGGCCTAACCTGGTTGCAAAGCAGGTATGAAGAAGTAGATGGTGGCGCTCCTTCTCCTGGTGTTACCGCCAGGAGAACGAGAAGCCGTATCACTCCAGACACCCTACGGGTTCCGAGGTCGTTTGGGTCGTCGCGCGCCCACTTGGATCGCCCCGTGCAGCGGAGAAGAAAAAAGTGTGAGAAAGAGCTAAGAATGTCTCCGCTGAGGGTCGAATCTGTCCGAGAATGATAACAGCGCACCGGCCAGTTCCCCCCCTCTGGACCGTGAAGCGCTGATGCGAAGGACCCGGTATCCCCCCCACCGGGTCCTTCTGCGCGTCCCGGCCCCTGCGCCACGGCCACCTGTCCTGCGGTACGAGTGTACGGAATAGCCGTGCGGGTCGAGTCGAGTGCCGTGAAGTGTGGCCGGGTGCAGTGGCAATGCACTTAGTTTCGCTAGCGTCGGGACGTGACCACCAACCCGTCTGGCCGTCAAGCGCATCTAGCAGCCTACGGGCAGGAGTTGACAGTCGTCGAGGTGGGCGGTGGTATCCGGTCCTACCAACTGGACGGGGAGGACATACTCGACGGCTTCTCGCAAGAGGAGGTCTGCCCAGCCGGGAGCGGCCAGATCCTGGCCCCTTGGCCAAACCGACTCGGTGAGGGTCGATTCGAGTGGAACGGCACCGCTTATCAGACAGCGATCACCGAGGTGGCCAAGAACAACGCTATCCACGGACTCGTCCGTTGGGCCAACTGGGTTCTTCCCGAGCCAGAGACCCTTCACTCCCCGTGGACGCCGGGAACGCCAGTTGAGCATCTCCTTGTGGGTCACCGCCTCTACCCACAGCCAGGTTGGCCCTGGGCCCTCGAACTGCGAGTGGCGTACCGTCTCGGCGAGAACGGCTTGGAGGTAAGGACCTGGGCGACCAACCTGTCAGAGGAGCCGTGCCCGATCGGCCTTGGGTGGCATCCCTACCTAAGGGCTCCCGGCGACCGAGTCGACGACGTCACTCTGAAAATCCACGCACACACGGCCTACGTGTGCGACGAGCGCGGGTTGCCAACCGGGCGTAGCAGCGTCGAAGGCACCGCCCTCGATTTCAGCGAGGCGAAGCGGATCGGGACCCTCGTCCTAGACACTGCTTTCACCGACCTAGAGCGAGACTCCGCTGGCAGGGCGATCGTGGAGATGGCTTCGGGGCACGGCAGGACGATCAGACTCTGGATGAGCCACCAGTACACCCACCTCATGCTCTTCACAGGGGACACGATCCACGATCAAGCCAGGCGCAGACGCGCCCTGGCCGTAGAACCTATGACAGCCGCCCCCGACATGCTGCGTAGCGGGGACGGCCTCAAGGTGCTCGATCCTGGTGAGACGTTCGAAGCCGCCTGGGGTATCCAGGTCTTCTGAGAGCATCCCCCGTCCGTCGGACGTCCTCAGTGTTCGAACTGCTGCTCCTCGGTGGAGCCGACCAGCGCCAGGGTCGAGGCGCTTCCCCCGCTGAGCGTCGACGCCACGTCGTCGAAGTAGCCTGCACCGACCTCGCGTTGATGGCGGGTAGCGCTGTAGCCGTCTGATTCGAGGGAGAACTCTCTTTGTTGCAGCTCGACGTAGGCGCTCATGCCACGCTCCGCATAGCCATGAGCCAGCTCGAAGGACGCCGCGTTGAGGGCGTGCCAACCGGCGAGCGTTATGAACTGGAAGGTGTATCCCATCGCTCCGAGCTCCTTTTGGAACCTGGCGATGGTCTCGTCGTCGAGAGCTTTCTTCCAGTTGAAGGAGGGGGAGCAGTTGTAGGCGAGCATCTTGTCGGGGTATCGGGCTTTGATGGCCTCGGCGTACTGGCGTGCCTCGTCGAGGTCGGGGGTGGAGGTCTCGCACCAGATGAGGTCGGCGTACGGGGCGTAGGCGAGGCCTCTGGCGATCGCTATGTCCATCCCAGGGCGAACGTAGAAGAATCCTTCCGGGCTTCGCTCGCCCGTGGTGAACTCCCGGTCCATTGGGTCGACGTCGCTGGTGAGGAGGTTTGCTCCCAAGGAGTCGGTGCGAGCCACGACCAACGTTGGGACGCCGCACACGTCGGCGGCTAGGCGGGCGGCATTGAGGGTGCGTATGTGCTGCTGGGTTGGGACCAGTACTTTCCCGCCCATGTGGCCGCATTTCTTCTCAGAGGAGAGTTGGTCTTCGAAGTGGACGCCTGCCGCTCCGGCCTCGATCATCGCCTTCATTAGCTCGAAGGAATTAAGAGCTCCGCCGAAGCCCGCTTCGGCATCGGCGACGATAGGAACCAGCCACTCCCGAGCTTCGTCGGTGCGGCCTGCGCCAGCGAGCTCTGCCCATTCGATCTGGTCTGCTCTGCGCAGGGCGTTGTTGATGCGTCGGACGACCGCAGGGACGCTGTTGGCGGCGTAGAGACTCTGATCGGGGTAGACCTGTTCGGAAAGGTTTGCGTCCGCGGCGACCTGCCACCCGGAGAGGTAGATGGCGTGCAAGCCAGCCTTGACCATCTCCACCGCCTGACCGCCGGTCAAGGCGCCGAGAGCGTTGATGTAGTCGTTCTCGTGAAGTTCAGCCCACAGTCGCTCGGCTCCCCTGCGTGCCAAGGTGTGCTCGGGTTGGACAGAACCCCGGAGCCTGACGACGTCTGCAGCGCCGTAGGTGCGTTCGATGCCCGCCCACCGTGGATCCGTGCTCCATTGCTTTTCGAGATCGGTGACGGCAGAGTCGTAGTAGTTGGTCATGACGGGTTCCTTTTGGCTTGGTTGGGGAGGTCGTTGGTGACTTTGGAAACGGCGCAGTGTCAGGGAAGGTGTTTGTAGGCGGGGACTGTGAGGAAGGGCGGGAAGTCCTCCGAAAGTGACACCTCTTCGAAGACCGCCCGGGCTCTCGTTATGGTGTCTGGAGGAATTAGCCCTTCCGCCTCGATCTGCTCAGCGGCCGAGTCGAGCAGCGCTCGGACTAGGTCGGACGTGACCCTTTCGTGGTCTTGGTCGGCGAGGGTTGCTTTGTGGTGCACCCACTGCCACACCTGTGCACGGCTGATCTCGGCGGTGGCAGCGTCCTCCATCAGGTCGTGGATGGCAGCGGCACCCGTGCCAGAAAGCCATGCGGCCAGATAACGCAGGCCAACGTCGACGTTGGTGCGCAGCCCGGCCATCGTTATCCCATCGCGGGGTCGGTCTACGCCGAGAAGGCGCCCCGGTCCGACGGCCACTTCTGGACGTTGCCGGTCGAGCTGATTGGCTCGCTCAGCGAGGACGGAGTCGAACTCTGCCCGGGCGGTCGCGACGAGGTCCGGGTGAGCCACCCATGTGCCGTCGAAGCCGTCAGCGGCCTCGCGACGCTTGTCCTCGGCGACTTTCGCCAGGGCTGCTTGCGTAACTTCAGGCTTGCGCCGATTGGGGATGAAGGCTGACATCCCGCCGATAGCGTGAGCTCCCCTTCGGTGGCAAGTTTTTACGAGTAGCTCGGTGTAGCTACGCATGAACGGTGTGGTCATCGTCACCAGGGAGCGGTCTGGCAGGACGAAGTCCGGGTCGGCGTGGAACTTCTTGGCGACGCTGAAGATGTAGTCCCAACGCCCGGCGTTGAGGCCGCAGATGTGGGGGCGCAGCTCGTAGAGGATCTCGTCCATCTCGAAGGCCGCCGTGATCGTTTCTATGAGGACCGTAGCCCGTATGGATCCGCGTTCGAGGCCTAGGGTGTCCTCGCTGTAGGACATGACGTCGTTCCACAGGCGGGCTTCCAGGTGGTTTTCGAGCTTGGGCAGGTAGAAGTAAGGACCGAACCCAGCTGAGAGGCTTTCGCGGCCGTTGTGGAATACGTAGAGCCCGAAGTCGAACAAGCTTGCCGATACCGCGTTGCCGCCAACCAAGAAGTGCTTCTCTTCTAGATGCCAGCCTCGGGGGCGGACCATGAGAGTAGCAAGCTCGTGTTCGGGACGCAGCCGGTATATACGTTCGGGCGTCGTCACCTCCAAGGTCCGTCTCACGGCCCCTTGGAGATTCGCCTGGCCGGCGATCACGTTCGCCCAGGTGGGGGAGTTCGCATCTTCGAGGTCTGCCATGAACACCTTGGCCCCAGAGTTGAGGGCGTTGACCATCATCTTCGCCTCGACTGGGCCTGTGATTTCCACTCTGCGGTCTAGGAGCGGCTTCGGGGCTTCGGGAACCTGCCAGCCACATAGGCGAATGCTCTGGGTTCCCGCGAGGAATGTAGGCCTCTCGCCAGCGTCGAAGCGCGCTTGACGCTCAGCCCGCGCTGCGAGCAGTGAGGTTCGCGTGGCACCGAAACGCCTCTCGAGAGCAACAACGAAGGCAACGGCGGCCGGTGTTAGAACCGCAGCGGCCTCCGGATGCGGCTCGAACGAAACTTCTAGGTTCGGCTCTCCCTGGGCGGGCGTAGGATACCCAGTAGCTGACATAGGCCCATCATTGCCAAGAAATGTAAAACTGTCGACTCTAAATATCGAGCTACTTGTCTAAATCAGAAAGATTGGTAATCTTTCCAGTTATGGGATCTTCTGTTCTCGACCCGCTCATCTTCGGGCAGCGCCTGCGGTACTTTCGGCGTCGGGCTGGCATGACATTGGAAGCTCTCGGTGGCGCATTGGGAAGGCCTGCGTCATATCTGTCTCAGCTGGAGAACGGCCATCGCGAGCCCCGGCTGTCCACGGTCGGCCAACTGGCGGCTGCCTTGGGGTGTTCGCCCGGTGAGCTCTTGTCGACCGAGGCTCCCAGCCGCCGTGCCGAGTTGGAAGTTGCGGTCACACACATGCAACAGGACCCGTTGTACTCTTCCTTGCGTCTTCCATACCTGCGGCCAGGCGCTCGACTCGACGACGTCGCTCTCGAACACATTGTCCGCCTTTACGAGCGCCTCCAGGAGGTGTCAGGACGTATGTCCCCCGTGCCAGGCGGAGCTAATGGGGGTTCCCGCCAAAGCGGTGCTAGGGAGGCCAACGCTGCGATGCGAGACGAGATGCGTAGGAGAGACAACTACTTCGCCGAGGTCGAGGCTGTGGCCACCCGGGCTCTCGACGCAGTCGGCTACAGCGGCTCAGGTGCAGTGTCGGAACGCAACCTGACCGATATCGCATCCTATCTTGGCTTCAGCGTCGCCAGAGTGCAGGATCTTCCGCCGTCGACACGATCCATTACAGACGTCCGCAACCGAGTAGTCTACGTGCCACAGCGTAATGCGACGGGTGGCCAGCGCTCCACTCGGTCGGTTATCGCGCAAACGCTCGGCCATTTCGCTTTAGGCCACGGAGAGCCAGTCGACTTCGACGGTTATGTGCGTCAAAGAGTAGAGGCTAACTACTTCGCCGGGGCCCTTCTCGCACCTGAACGAGCGGCCGTCAGGGCCATCGGAGAGGCCAAGGGGCGCCTGGACATATCAGTCGAAGATCTAGGAGAGACCTTCTACATCTCCTACGAGATGGCGGGCCACCGGCTTACCAATCTCATCACCCACCACTTCGACATTCCCATACACTTCCAGCGCTCCGATCCCGAGGGAGTGCTGTGGAAGGCATACGAGAACGACGGTGTGCTTTTGCCCGCCGACGTTGACGGAACGATCGAAGGCCAGCGGCTGTGCAGGTGGTGGAGTTCTCGCCAGGCCTACGAGTCACCAGACTCCTACGAAATGCACTATCAGAGGACCGACACCGTGTCGGGGACATTCTGGTGCGCCACCCACATCGACTTGGATCGTGACCGTGGGGACGCGATCACGGTCGGCACCGTCGACTCGATGTCGCGCTGGTTCAGGGGTTCTGACACCCCGAGGCGTGAGGTGTCACGCTGTCCCGACCCGGGCTGCTGCCGCCAACCGCCGTCGGAGGCGGTAGCGAAATGGGCAGGTGCGGCCTGGCCGTCAGCCCGGGACCACAGTCATTTCGTCTCGGGATTGCCGACCGATACGGTCGTCTTCAGCCCACATCCCGGGGTCGAACTAACCGACGTTTACTCTTTCTTGGACCGCCACGCCGCGGGACTTGACAAATAGGGTGACGGTACCTTGAGCATTTAGCGGGCTTAAGGTTTCCTGGTCGTCGCGTCGATTCCGCTGATCCACCACGAGCCATAAGGGGTCAGCTCGATCCCGCCGGCGCTGGCGTCAATAGATCTGCGTGATATCTCCTCGGTAGTGTCTTGAACCGGAACCCCGATCTCATCCCACGCCACCCAGGTGCGATGCTCGGAGAAGTTGTAAACCTGGACGATGTCACCCGCGGGGTGCCGGCGAGCGACCACAAGAACGGCTGGATCTGACCCCGCTGAGACGGAGCTCTCCACGGCGGCATGCAGGCCGGCCAGCCTCTTGCGAGTCGCAATCAGGTTGCGCATGCCGCTGTACACCTTGTGCTCTAGCGAACCTTCGCGGTTGCGCAGCACGGCGCGATCCCATGGCATGCGGGGACGGTGCATCCAGCGGTTGTCAGCCCTGCGGCCCGGATCGCCCAGGAAGCTGTAATCGTTGCGCAGGCCTAGCTCGTCACCCATGTATATGAGAGGAACACCGCCGAAGCCGATGATGACGGCGTAGGCGCAAAGCAGGCGGGACACGGCCAGGTTCACGCCGTCGAACCAGACCGTCATACCTGCGTGGTCCTTTGGTAGGTCATCGCCGACCGCCTCTCGCATATCTTCGAGTGCCTTTTCCAAGCCCGCCAGGCTGGCGGCGGCGCCGCTCGTCCTGCGGTCCCCGGTGCCGGGATTGGACTGAAAGTCGGCTCCCGAGGAGAAGCTTCCCGGGAAGACCCCGCTGTAGAAATCCGCTAGAAAGGCGCGGTGGGCCGGCCCGCTCCACCCGAGCGACGCAGCGTCGCGGTCGTCGATCGCCCAGCCGATGTCGTCGTGGCACCTCAGGTAGGTCGTCCATGCAGTGGTGGTCGGCTTGGGCCGCATGGCAGACAGGGATTTGGCGGCTAGGCGAGCGTCGCGCGCTGCCAGGGCAGACCAAATCTGGACCATGAGGGAGTTGTGGTAAGCCAGGTCCGAGACTTTACCGGTCCGTGCCCCTGACCCCAAGTAGGTGGTCACCATAGTTGGAGCCACTATCGCCTCTGCCTTGAAGATCGTCGATGGGGCGGCGATCCGTGCGATCCCTCGTAGCGCCTGAGTAATGGCGTGCACCTCGGGTTGGTTCTGGCAGTCGGTGCCCACCCGCTTCCAGATGAAGGCGATCGCGTCCAGCCGTAGACAATCGACACCTCTGTTGGCGAGGGAAAGGACTATCGACGCGAATTCGATGAACACGTCCGGGTTGGCCCAGTTGAGATCCCACTGCCAGTTGTTGAACGTTGTCCATACCCACCCTCGCAGTTCTTGGTCGAAGGTGAAGCTTCCCGGTGCAGTAGCCGGGAAGACCTCTGGGAGGGTCTTCTCGTATTCGTCCGGCATCGATCTGTCGGCGAAGATGTGGAAGTAGTCCCGGTATCTCGGCACTCCTTGTCGCGCCGACGAGGCCCATCGGTGCTCCCGGGCGACATGGTTCAAGACCAAGTCGAGTGTCAGGCTGATACCGGCCCCGTGGAGCACCGTCGCCATGCGCTCCAAGTCGTCCATGGTGCCCAGGTCGGATCTCACCTTGTCGTAATCTGCGACCGCGTATCCGCCGTCGTTGGGCTCAGGCCGCGGCTCCAGGAGCGGCATCAGGTGCAGGTAGGTGATCCCCAGCTCTTTCAGATAGCCGACGCGTTCGGCTACGCCGCGAAGGGTTTCGCCGAACAGGTCTGCGTAGGCGACGTATCCGACCTCCGACTCGCGTTGGAACCAGTCCGGGTTCAGCAGCCTCTGCCTGTCCCGCCGTTTCAACTCTGCCGGGCGTTTGGAATGAGCCTTCCGTATGAGGTCGTCGACGCGAGTTAACAGGTCGACGTCGCCGTAGACGAGTTCGAGAGCTTCTCGTATGTCTGGCAACCAGCGTTCGTGGCGTTCTTCTAAGCAGTCTGACATGGACAGGCGGACCTCCCGCCCGGCACGATAGCGTTTACACGACCACCAGGGAGGTTAAGAGCCGATGGCCATCACCATCCGTGACATAGCGCGAGAGGCCGGCGTGTCCACTGCTACTGCGTCCCGGGCGCTTCGCCGCTTGCACAACGTGGACCCGGCGACGATAGCCAGGGTCCAAGCGGTCGCAGACCGGTACTCCTACGTCGTGTCACCGGCAGCGTCGCGTCTCGCAGGTGGGCGCACCGGCAGCGTCGCAGCGCTGACCCCATACCTGTCGCGCTGGTACTTCGCGACGGTCTTAAGCGGGGTGGAGCAGGTCCTCCAAGACGCCGAGACGGATCTTCTGCTTCTCGTCGCAGGGGATCCCGGCCGCCCAGCCCGCACACCGCCCGTGCGACGGCTCTCTCAGCGAGTTGACGGGTTTCTCGTGATATCCCTCGACCCTGACAGCCCGGATTTAGGCGGACTTCTCGCTCTCGACGCCCCGAAGGTTCTCATAGGCACCAAGTGGCCCGGAGTTCCCAGCGTCAGCATCGACGACGAGCGTGCAGCGCGCCTTGCCACACAGCATCTGGTCAACCTCGGTCATCGCAGGATCGGAATGATCGCGGGGCGTCAAGGTCGAAGCCCGTTCCTCGCGGAGCGTGCGCGCAAGAGGGGATTCGAAACGGCTGTCGCCTGGCCGGTTCCGGACTCGTCCGCGCTCGAGTGTGGCTACGGAGACTTCACGGTGGACGGGGGCGAAACAGCGATGAACGCCTTGCTGGCACAACCGGATCCGCCTACGGCCGTGTTCTGTATGTCTGACGAGATGGCATTTGGGGCTATGCGGGCGTTGCGCCTCCACGGTCTCGCTGTCGGCACCGACGTGTCGCTGGTCGGATTCGACGGCCATGACCTCGCCGGGATGCTGGACCTGACGACTGTGGCCCAACCCGTGGCTCGAATCGGAGCCGTGGCGGCCCAGATGCTGCTCGACCAGATTTCCGATGCTTCAGAGCACAAGCAAGGAGAGGTGGAGATCCCGACCAAGTTGGTGGTGAGGTCCTCGTCGAGGCCGCCGACTTAATCAGAAATTTGCTTTTCTCTCAGGCTCGTGTAATGATAACGCTTGCATCCAAATAGAGGGAGGGATACATGGCCCATAAGAAGAGGGCACTAGCAGTAACCGCGTCTGTGTCCGCGATGGCGCTGGCTCTGTCGGCGTGCGGTTCGAGCAGTAAGAGCTCGTCGAGTTCAGCCACGACCGCTGGTTCAGGAGCTACCAGTGCGACCACGTCCGGTGCCACTCTCACCGGGGCCTGCGCTCCTTACTCGCAGTACGCCGGGCATCCCGGCACGGTAACTATCTTCGGTTCGATCCTTGCTCCGGAGTCGACCTCGTTGGAGACTTCGTGGTCGCAGTTCGAGAAGTGCACCGGGATCACCATCCAGTACACCGGGTCGAACAGCTTCGAGTCCCAGCTTCCAGTGGAAGTCCAAGGTGGCAGCCCCCCGGATCTGGCGATCATCCCCCAGCCCGGCCTTCTCGCAGAGATGGTCAACACCGGCGCTGTTAAGAAGCCCCCCGCCCAGACCGTCGCTAACGAGAACAACTGGCCGTCTATCTGGAAGACTCTCGCTACAGTCAATGGCACCTTCTGGGCGGCGCCGGAGAGCGCCAACATGAAGACCATGGTTTGGTACTCACCGCAGCAGTTCGCAGCGAACGGCTGGACAGTGCCTACAACCTGGCAGCAGCTCATGACGCTGTCTTCGCAGATAGCGGCCTCCGGCAAGATGAAGCCTTGGTGCGGTGGCATCAGTTCCGGCACTGCGACCGGTTGGCCGTCGGCTGACTGGTTGTCGCAGATAGTGCTGGGTGACTTCGGCGGCACCGTCTTCGACAACTGGGTTGCTGGCAAGGTGACCTTCTCTTCGCCGCAGATCCAGTCGGCTATGACGATCCTCAAGAACTGGATGCAGAACCCGGCTTGGGTGAACGGCGGTTTCGGCGGTGTGTCGTCGATCGCTACCACCACTTTCCAGGATGCCGGCCTTCCGATCCTCAAGGGTCAGTGCGCGATGCTGCAGCAGGCCTCCTTCTACGAGGCTCAGTTGCCGACGGGTACGACCGTAGGTTCTGCTCCGACGGACCAGGCGATGGCTTTCTACCTTCCCCCGGTGAACCCAGCCATTTCGACACCGGTGATGGGAGGCGGCGAGTTCACGACAGCCTTCTCGAGCGCTCCGGCAGTTCAGATGGTGCAGAACTATCTGTCCTCGCCGCAGTGGGCGGAGAGCCGTATAAAGGTTGCTCCCGGCTGGGTGTCCGCCAACACCAAGGTTCCTACCTCCTTGTACACGGACCCGATCGACCAACTGTCGGCCAAGTACCTGTCGGACCCGAACGCGACCTTCAGGTTCAGCGCCGATGACTCGATGCCCGCCTCAGTGGAGAACACCTGGTGGAAGGCGAGCACCGAATGGTTCGCCGGTAGCCAAGACCAAGTACAGACTGCAGCGCAGATCGACGCCGCCTTCAAGTCGGCCGGCTGAGACTGAACTAGTAGCGCCTAGAGCAGCGTTAGTGGTGGCTGACCCCGTGCGGGGTTGGCCACCACGTCTGCTCGTGCCAGCTTTCGACTGGTAAAAATGAAGTTGTTGCCGGCGAGTGGGTCGGTTACTGTTTGCTAAAAGGGCGTTGAAAAGGTGGGGACCCATGAATCTTCTGACTACTTCTCTCGACAAGCTTCTGGGTGTGCTCGAAGCCGTCGGGGGTTTCGTAGCCATTTTGGCCTTTTTGTTCTGGTTGGCTGGTAAGGTCCGAGGTCGCTTCGAGAGGCCCCTAGCGAACATCCTCCTGCTCGGACCGGCAGTGATCCTGCTTCTCGTCGGCCTGGTCATCCCAGCGATCAGGACGATCTTCCTGAGCTTCCGCGGTCAGTATGTGATCGGACCGGACGTCAAGTACGTCGGCTTTGCTAACTACAAGTGGGCTTTCACTGACCCACACACGCTGCACACGCTAGAGCGGACTGCCGAGTGGCTCGTTATCGTGCCTCTCGTTTCTACCGTTGCTGGGCTCGTGTTCGCGCTCTTAGTCGACCGTATGAAGTTCCAGGTGATCGCGAAGTCCCTTATCTTCATGCCGACCGCTATCTCCTTCGTGGGCGCCAGCCTTATCTGGAAGTACGTATATCAGTACCGGGCGCCTAACCTCCCTCAGATCGGACTGCTTTCGGAAGTCGCGATGAAACTGGGGTGGTCGCACCCGCCGAACTGGCTTCTGAGTTCTCCTCTCAACACATTCCTAATGATGGTCATCTTGGTTTGGATCGAGACGGGGTTCGCAATGGTGATCCTGGGGGCGGCCCTGCGCTCCATACCTGATGATGTGATAGAAGCGGCCAGGGTCGACGGGGCGAAAGGCTGGCGACTGTTCCGATCAGTTCAGCTGCCGATGATCTCGTCGACGGTGACCGTCGTCATCATCACCATTATGACTGCGACGCTGAAGATCTTCGACATCGTCTACACGATTACCGGCGGTGACTTTCACACGGACACCCTCTCGAACGAGATGTACAGCCAGATATTTCAGGATTTCAACAACGGTCGGGGCAGCGCCCTCGCTGTCGTACTGTTCATGGCCGTCGTTCCACTGGTCACGGTCAGTATCCTCCGCTTGCGAAAGGAGCGCTACGCATGAGCCTCGATGAAGCGTTGCTCACCGAAGCAGGTGAGACCCCCGAACCTGAGCGCACCGCACCTCCTCCGCAGCGGGAACCGGCCAAGACGCACCAGCGTCTAGCCACTGTGGTCGTCGTCGTGATGTCGGTCCTTTGGGCTCTCCCGGTGTTCGGGTTCTTCGTCACGTCGCTCCGGTCGAAGGCGGCGGCTGAAGGCTCCGGGTGGTGGACGGTGTTCGTGCACCCGTCTCTCACCTTTTCCAACTACATAAACGTCCTTTTCCACGGTGGTGCGAATATCCAGGGCGGCGGGTTGTTCCCGTACGCCATGAACTCGCTCGCAATCGCTATACCGGCGACTATCATCCCGATCATCGTCGCTTCGATGGCCGCCTACTCTCTGTCCTGGGTGCGTTTCAAGAGCGCGGACACGGTGTACTTCATAATCTTCGGTCTTCAGGTCGTTCCTCTGCAGATGTCGCTCGTGCCGCTCCTGCAGCTCTATAGCCACGGCGCCCACATCGGTGGGTTTCCGATCTTCCCGAACCTCAACCTGCACGGTTCGATAGCGGAAGTGTGGATCTCCCACACCATGTTCTCGATGCCGCTTGCGGTGTTCTTGCTGTACAACTTCATTGCGCAGCTCCCCAACGAGTTGATAGAGGCAGCCCGGGTTGACGGCGCCAACTTCTTGTACATCTACCGCCGGGTGGTGATGCCGCTTTCGCTGCCGGCGATAGCTTCTTTCGCCATCTTCCAGTTCCTTTGGGTTTGGAACGACCTGCTCATCGGCTTGACCTTCTCGGCTAAGAGCGCCAGTGCTCAACCTCTCACCGTGCAACTCCAACAACTCTCGGGTACCTTCGGAAGCCACCTCGAGTTGCTAACTGCAGGTGGTTTCGTGACGATCATTATTCCGATGATCGTCTTCTTCTCGCTGCAGCGGTATTTCGTGCGCGGGTTGCTCGCAGGTAGCGTCAAAGGCTGAGCGCCGCCGAAGCCTGACCCCGCGCGACGGGGCCCAGGCCGTGGCTAAGCGCTGCGGGTTCGCTCCACCTCGGCCTGCTTGGCCACCTCTATCAGAGCCGTTTCGCTCAATGGACGGTGGAAGAAGAAGCCCTGAAGGATTTGGACACCGTGCTGGCGGAGACGCTCGGCGCACGCTTGGTCTTCGACTCCTTCGGCTACCACCGCGAACCCTAACCTATGGGCCAGGTCGGAGATGCTCCGCACGATCGCATCGTCGGCTGGGGATGTTCCGCTGCGTCCCACGAAGGACTGGTCGATCTTGATTTCGTCGAGAGGCAAAGTCGGCAGCACCGACATTGACGTGTAACCGGTACCGAAGTCGTCGAGGGATATCTTGACCCCTCGTTGGCGAAGAGGGCTGAGCAGCGCAGCTGCACGGGAGATGCTCGCCGGTTCGGCGGTTTCGGTTATCTCGACTGTTAGTACGCTTGGAGGTAGCTGGCGGGAGTACAGTTCGGAGAGGATCCACTTGGCTAGATCACCCCTGCTGAGTAGCGCCGCAGACAAGTTGACTGCAACCGGTATGCAGATGCCTTGCTTCCGCCACCTCACTTGGGCGTCGAGAGCCTCGGCTAGAGCCCACTCGGTGAGCCGACTTACCAGTCCGGTTCTTTCAGCTAGAGGGATGAACCTGGCTGGTGACACCGGCCCGTGCTTGGTGCCGGTCCAGCGCATGAGCGCTTCTACAGCTAGGATTTCCCCTGTTTCGCTGGACACCTGGGGCTGATAAGCGAGGGAGAGTTCACCCCTGTTGATCGCGACGCGTAACTCGGCCAAGAGCGCCAGGTCCTCGGCCGTCAGGGCTCCCTCGTCGCCGTCCCAGATGTGGACCGGCTGGTTCTCTGTCATCGCCCTCTTTGCACTGAGTGATGCCTTGCGGATGAGGGTTGCCAGGTCATCCCCGTCCCAAGGAGAGAATGCCACGCCTGTGTGGGAACGGATCGCCAACTCGATGCCGCCAACTAGGTAACGGCTTGCGCCGAGAGCTTTGTTGAGGACGTCGACGAGTATGCTGGCCTTCTGGGCGGCGGTGTCTAGGGAGGGGCCCCGGTGCCCGATTGGCGGTCCCACGACTTCTACGACGACGATCTCGTCGCCGTCAACCCTGCCGATCATCGCGTCTGGGGGGAGAACCTGTCCGATGTTCTCGACGATCCGTTGGAGGAGCTCGCTCCCTACCGCGTAGCCTAGGGCTCCCCGGGCGTCGCTTAGACCGGCAAGGTTGGTGACCGCCACGACCAGCGGGCGGGGAGGTCCCGCTCCCAGCCGCTTGGCGAGACCGTACCCGTTTGGCAACCCTGTGTCAGTGTCCACCGTGTCCCGGCGTCGGGCCGCTGTCGCGGCGAAGGCAAGAGCCAAGCCGGCCCCGGCGTATGCGATGAGCGCCGAGGCGATGACGGCTACCTCTGAGATCGCTGTCCGGTGGTTCCCGAGCTCGATCCACAAAGCTACGCCGAGAGTGGCGGTGTCGACGATCAGGCGCTTCCACGAAGAGAAGAGTGCGTCGAAGATTGCTAGACCAGCCCAAGCTATTAGAAAGCAGATCGCGCCGCTGTCTTGACGGGCTCCCCACACGGCGAAGACTGCGGAAACTGTGATCCACCCGGTTAGCAGCGTGGAAGCTGTGTGGTCGACAGTCCTGACCCTCATCAGAGCGACGAGAGTCAAGCCTGACACCCCGGTTACGGTAGCGACTATCCAGCGGTGAGTGAACGGGTACCCTGCAACGAGGGCCGCTGGGGGAAGAACGACCGATGCGAACACGAGGACGACTCGGATGACCGAAAGCGGGCTGAGCAGCTCGATTGGAGCACCAAGAGCGAACCACGAACGCGTCTTGGGAAACCACGTGTTACGGACTTTGACCGATTTGCGTAGCGGACGGCTGGTGACCGACTGGCCACGTCTTTCGCCGGGCCAGGGCTTGCGACCTGACGCTTGGTCTGTCCTTGACACTGAACATCAGTCGGCAGAAGCGAGTCTCGACTTGAAGACCCGGCACGACTTACGCGGAGGGCGCCGCTCAGCAGCGGAGGAAACGGAAAAATACTCCCTTAAGGAAAGCGCTCGAACCAGCGCCGAGTTAAGTTCATGCCGCCGAGTCCGGGAAGCCGGTCGATCCGGCGGTCGATCCGGCGAGTGGCTTTGATCCCCTGTAGGTCGCTGAAGAGATATCTCACCAGGAACTCTGTTTCACCGGATGGCATCACCTTCGACCCAACGGGTGACCACAGCCAGCGGAGGGCGCTCCTGGTAAGGCGACGTGCCGAGACGCTATTGGCTAGGCGCATGTCGGCTTGGGACGAGTAGAAATCCATGTGACGTCCCTCTTGAACCATGATGCGCTTCAACAGTGCCGACAGCAACGGGTGAGCTGCCTTCGCCCCGAGGAGGGCGTAGCCGGCTTGGGTGGTCATCTCGTTTATGGCTCCCCATGCCATCTGAAGGGCCAGAAGGTTCCCACCCGCCAACCAGGATCCACCCAGCATTACTAGAGGTCTGATCCGGTCGGCCGCTCCCAAGCTCTGTCGCATGGCGTGGATCCGCGGCCCTCCGGAGTTTTCCCCGTGCGCGGCGAGCACCGCAGCGATCGCCTCCCCGTGCCACAGTTCCTCGAACGCCCATATGGACAAGAAGGAAGTCAGATCGGGGTCGGCGTGGGCGGGACTGACGAGAAGGTCCCGCAGGTAGCACGCAGTGTGGAACTCGACGTCGTGCATGTAGCGCAGGCATCGAAGCGCATCTTGGTCAAGGGGGCTGTGCTCGAAATCACCCAGGTCGAGGTCGTCCCAGCGCAAGCGATCAGCCAGGCGCTTGCTGTCTTGGATGGCGAACCTCATGCGACGTATTCGAGGGAGGCGCCCGTAGCGGATGGCAAGCTGGTGTTAGGGGGCGCTGGAGGCGTTACATCCAGGCGTCGGGGTGAAGCTGACGAGGGGGGGAACCTGGGGTAGAGAGGGCAGTTGGAGCGTTGCAGTGTCGATAGCATCCGCAAACGCTGTCTGGCCGGCGGGGCTGGGATGAAGGTGATCACCGGAGTCGTAGGGGGGGAACAATGCGGCCGGGTTGCACTGGCCGTTGTAGACGTCGGCCATCACAGGGGCCATGTTTAGGACTCCGTCGAAAGCACCCGATGTTCGGATCCAGTTGTCCACTGCTACTAGGTTTTCCTGGTCAGCGGGGCTCCAATACTCGTCCTTGTCTGTGCTGCGCGGCAGCAGGGTGACTCCCACGATCCTTATCCCGGCCGCGTGAGCTTGCGCGATGGCCTGCTGGTAACCGGCGATCAGTTCGGAAGCGTTGGAACCGAACCACAGGTCGTTCGTCCCAAGAAACAGCACGACTTCGCCGACGCCGGGCTGTTGGAGGGCGTCAGCCGCCAAGCGCGTTAGTCCGGGCAGCCCACCGCTCTTGGTGTCGTCGGTCGGAGCTGTCGAGCTCGGGGGCAGGAGAGCGTTGGCACTGATACCTTCGTTGATAACAGCACGCTGCTCGCTGGGGGGAAGCGAGTCGATGCGTTCCTGTAGAACGTGAGTCCATCTCAAGGTGCTGTTATAGCCGTCGGTGATCGAGTCTCCAACGACGACGATGCTTGGCTGGCCGGTGGTCTCGAGCACGTCGACTGAGTCCACGAACCTGATCTGCGTGCTTTGGTATCCGATCCCAAGTAGGTTCGCCGAGCCGGTCACGTTGCCTCGTCCGTTCGCCGTGAAGTAGCCGCGAATGGGGCTCGTGGTGCAACACCAGTGCAAGCTAACGGTGGTGGTGCTCTGCACCCAGAGGCTAATCGCCAAGGTTTCGTTCTGAGTGACGGACATCTGGACCTGGTCGGTATACATCGCCTGGCCTGGGGGTATGGTCACGCTGGGAGCGCCATCGAAGGTCACGGTATGGCTGCTACCCGGAACCGTGGCGGAGCCCCCGGCGGACTGCGCCACGGTGGCGGCCCCGATCACCAACGGCTGGGTGCCCCAGAGATTGGAAACCCTGAATTTAACGGCTTGGCCCCCGAGGGCGACCGTCACCAGGTCGCGGACCGTGGCATTGGAGGCGACGCCGTAACCCCATGCCATCGGGGACCCCCATGCGACTCGCCACACCGGTTGGGGGGTCGTCGTGGTCGTCGTGGTCGTCGTGGTCGTCGTACTGGCGATAGATGGAAGCGACGTCGGGTCGGACTGGATGGGAGCGGTGTTGGCCTGCTCGTTCGCTGTGGTAGATCCGCCTGACAGTACGGTTGCTGCCACGATCACCGCCGCTATGACAACGGCGAGAAGTCCCATTAGCGGCCAGTTGCGGGACCGTCTCGAAGAGAAGATACGCCGCCGCCCGCCGCCTGGAAGCGGCACTCCTCCCCCCGGTAGGTAGTGAGTCACTTCCGTCTGACTTTCGTCGCTTTGCGCGCTAGCGCTGACTCGGCCAAATCAGAAGAGTACTTCGAATGTTCCAAGATCGCCTGAAGCGCCCGTCGTGAAGGCCGAAATCACCTTTTCGATCCTATCGAAGTTCCCCTGGCGCGAAAGTCACACTGGAAAGGCCGCGAGGGGTCCAAGAGGCTACGATAATAGGATGGGCATCCTGCAGAGGGCAAAGTTCTCGAGTTTCGAAGAGTCCACGCGGGAGGACTGGGCCAAGATAGCGCCCAGGCTGGATATCACGCAGAGCCTGGTTCCTGAACGGGTTATTCGTCTCCTGCGCGAACTTGAGAGCGATCACGGTGGTTTCCCCGTGGATCGCCTGGAGCACTCGCTTCAGACTGCGACCCGGGCCGAGAGAGATGGCAGGGACGAAGAGTACGTCTTGTGCGCCCTGCTGCACGACATAGGTGACACTCTGTCACCTTTCAACCACCCGTCTATCGCCGCTGACATCCTGAAACCATTCGTGTCGGAGGCCAACCACTGGATGGTCGCGCATCATGGTATCTTCCAAGGCTACTACTTTTGGCATCACATAGGTCTCGATCGCAACGCACGAGAGCAATTCCGGGACAGCGAATTCTTCGATTACACCGCCGAGTTCTGCGCTAAGTACGACCAAGTTGCCTTCGACATCGACTACTCCAGCGAGCCACTCGAACACTTCGAGCCGCTTATTCGCCAGACCCTCGTGACGTCCGTACCGGCAGTCTGAGACTGCCTCCTAGACCCGAAAGGACCGGCTGACGCGTCCGGTCCGAGGCAGCTAACTCTTGCGGACTGCCCGCCAAAGGCTCCATGGGAAAAGGACCGCTACTGCAGACGGAACGATCCACCAAGCACTTACATTCGTACGGGCAACAGCGTAGGTTACAGCCAGCGCCACGGCTACGCCGAAGGCGACAGTCCAGTCGTCTCCGATAATGAAGTCATACCAGAACGCAAGAAAGCTTTTGAAGTGCTTCATACGGGGGTTCCAGCGCCTCTCGATGTTGAGGCTCTATTCCCTGAGGCCGTCTTGGTGTTAGCGCGCGGCTTCACTACAGCAGCCAGGGCCAACCCGAAAGCTGCGACTGCTGGGACCAAGACCAGTAGGGCGGCGTCGGATCCGGGCCAGTGGGCGCCCGCCCCTTCGGTTCCCCAGAATGTCCCGAACGAGATGAGCATCACTCCCACCACGAATTTCATCGTGTTCTCTGGCACCCGGGCGAGTGGGGCGCGAACCACTACTCCGACAGCCACCACTACTACCACCGCGGCGACAGCAGCAACAGCGGCGAGCGAAACATCGTGTTGGTTCGACCCGAAGGTCAATACGATGAACGCCACTTCGAGACCTTCGAGTACGACCCCTTTGAAGGACAACGTGAACGCGTACCAGTCCGCTACGACGCCGACCCCTTTCGAGTCTGCCGCCCTTGCAGCCGCCAGCTGCTCACGAAAGATCCTATCCTCGTCGTGGAGGGCCTTGCGCCCGCTCGCCCGAAGCACCGCTTTACGAAGCCACTGAAGGCCGAAGACGAGGAGCAAAGCGCCGACGAACAACCTCAGGTCCCGTAGCGGTATGGCTGTCAGGGCAGGTCCAAGAACGGCCACGACTACGGCGAGGACTGTTAGACCGGCGCCCACCCCGATGAGTGCTGAGCGCCAGTCTCGAGCTGTCCCGGCAGCAAGCACGATAGTCGTAGCCTCTACCGCTTCGACGGCACACGCAAGAAAGACGGCGAGAAACAGCGCTCCCGCGTTCATGGCTGAGATCCCATTCTCTTCTGTATCTTACAAGCCTGTCCGCCGCGGCGGCTGATACGTTGGGAACACCAGGCATCCGTCAGCGGAAAGTACGATCTGGGCTCTCGATTCGAATCTCAACCGCTGCGAGTGGGGGATCCCACTCAGGCGGCGCCCGCCGGATAGCTCTATGACGTGGTCGTAGCCCCAGCCGCGAAAGGCGCTGTCGAGCGCGACGGCGTCTAGAGTCGCTCTCGGAGGGCTTGAGCCGTTTGCTGAGCCGTTCGACAGCGACAACCCGGGAGCCACATTGCGGCTCCGCGGCTGTGGACTGTCTGGCCCTCCGAAGTGTGCAGCCGTAGGGCGGATCAGGACACGTACAGGTGTACCCCGCTCGGGTGGTTCGCCGAGCATCGGTCTGCCGTAGATCTCATGTCCGGAGACGTCGACGGTCAGATGCGATCCGTCGAAGCCGCCCGCTACTCCTTCGAGCTCGCCTGCGAGGCCGGTGAAGCGGGCCACGAACTCGCTGGCGGGGTCTCGATAGACGGTCTCAGGAGCGGCGAGCTGCACCAGCCTGCCCCGATCGAGCACGCCGACAACGTCTGCCAGTGCGAACGCCTCTGCCTGATCGTGGGTGATATAGACGGCGGCCGCTCCAAGACGGCGTACCATGGCCCCGATGTCAACCCTAAGTTGTTCCCGACGGTCGGCGTCCAGGTTGGAGAGCGGTTCGTCGAAGAGAAGGAGGCTGGGCTCGGCGACTAAGGCTCGTGCCAGGGCGACGCGCTGCTGCTCTCCCCCCGACAACTGTCCGGGGTAGCGACCCTCCAAGCCGGCCAGCCCAACCTGTGCAAGAGCTAGCAGGGAACGGCTCCGCCGCTCGTCGGTGTTGTAGCGACGCCGGCGAAGAGCGAACGACACGTTCTGCTCTGCTGTCATGTGTGGCCACAAAGCGTAGTCTTGGAAGACCATAGCCAGATCCCGTTTCTCGGGCGGAAGGTGTGTGCCTGGGCCGTCCATCTCGACCCCACCGATGCCGAGTCGACCGGAGGTCGGCCGTTCGATCCCGGCTATACAGCGCAATAGGGTGGTCTTGCCGCTTCCTGACGGGCCGAGCAACACCACGAACTGGCCTGGCGCCACATCAAGGCTGACATTGTCGACTGCAATCTTGGAGCCAAATGCCTTGGTGAGATCCGCTACCTCGACGGCCGACAAGCTATCCTCCCGACGACCCAAGCTCGAAACGGTTGGCTGTTGCGCCCATGTTTTCATCACGACACACCGACGAGGTCCGACCGGCTGGCGCTCTCGCTTCGGGGTGTCGCCGCGGTCGGGGCGTCACTTTCTACTGAGGGTTCTCTCGACGGGGCCGGCCGCTGCCAGTGGCGCCATCCGGGGGGCGCTATTAGACGGAAGAGCCCGAGACAGACACCTACCACACCGAGCGTGAAAGCAACCGCTACGACTGACAGGGCCGTCCCTTGGCCGATGTTCGCCTTTCCGAGTACCGACAGGATGGCCACGGAGACAGGTATGACCCCTGGCGGTGCGAGAAGCTCGGATATCGGCAGTTCTAGGAACAGACCGGAGAAGGCGAGGAGGCCAGCCCAAAGGAGCGGGCGAGCTAAAAGCGGGAGGACCCCGCTCCTCCAAGAGCGCGCCCAGCCCGCTCCATGGACCCGGGCTGCGTGTAGAAGCGAGTCGTGGATCTGCGAGAACGGGCCAAGCATTATCCGCGAGGACTGCGGTATGGAGTTGGCCACGTAAGCCATTCCCAATAGGGGGACTGTGCCGTAGAGGTCTATCCCGGCGTGCGCAAGGAACGGAAGGTTGTAGGCGAAAATATAGCCTGCGGCAAAGACCACGCCAGGCAGGGCGACTGCGACTAGCAACGCCATGTCGAGGACCTTCCCAGCGAGCCCTTTGCGCGACGATGCCATGGTGCGGGCGAGCACAGCCCCAAGCGTCACAGTCGCCAGCCCGCAGACTAGGCCTATCTCCGCGGAGAAGCGGATCGGTCCGCTCAGACCTGACACCCCGAGGAGACCCTTGTAGTTGGAGAGCGTAAACGAGCTCAGGTGCAAGCCCTTGAAAGGTACGAGCAGGGAGGACGACACTACGCCAAGCAGCGGCACGCCGAGGGAAGCTCCAAACAGGGCGGCTGCGAAGCCGACCGCTGCGGTGTTGCCTGTCCGGCTGAGGGATCTAGGAGCCGAAGCGCGTGAACGGCCGGATACGACCGCAAAGCTGCGGGATCGCATGAGACCGTTTTGGAGCACCAAAGCCAATGCAACGGTGCCAATCAGGGACCAGCCCACTACGGCGGCGACGCCGAAGTTCGCCGGGAAGGTGGAGATCGATTCGTAGAGCGTATAAGTCGCGACGGGAAAGTGGGCGGAAGCGGCGATTGTCGTTGCGACGCCGAAGTCTCCAATCGACTCGGCGAAGACGATAACGAACCCGGACATAAGTGCGGGTAGGAGAAGAGGGGCTATCACCCGTATCGTGTCGAGCCTCCCTCCGCCGTGTACACGCACCGAGTTCTCGATGTCACCACCAAGAGCTCCGATCGAAGGGGCCAGTGCGAAGTAGGCAAAGGGCGTTCCTTTGAACCCGAGCACGAAAGCTACCCCGACCGGTCCGAGCACAGTCTGTTGGATCTTGTGGTTCCACAGTCCCATAGAGGCGAGCAAACCCGATTTCAGTACGATCTCCTCCCATCCGACTGCGACGAGATAAGAAGGAACGAGCAGAACCGCCCAAAGGGCCACGACGAGCAACCCTCGCCCGGGGGCAGTGGTCCTCTCGGATATAAAGGCCAATCCGGCCGCGCAAACGACCGCAAGCAGCCCGGCACCAAGGGACACGGCGACGCTGTCAAGAAGCGCCCGCCCTAGACCGTCAGTGAACGCGGTCGACACGTTGGACCAGGTAAGCCAAGACGCTCCCTGGTCGAAAAGGCGCGGAGACACTGCTTGGATCAAGAAGCACGCGGGGGGCACCACGAGCAGGAGCACGACGACGGCTGCGACCCCCAAGCGGGCCAGGCCTGCCGGGGAGTGCCGGCCGGCCTGGCGTAACGACAGAGCGAACCTCGACCCCGGCCGGTGTCGGGCTACAAGGGCGCTGCGCGTCAACCGTTCACCACGTGGGCTGTGAACCACTGGTTGACGGTGCCCTCCTGGGGACCCCAGACGTACGGGTTGATGAACTGTATAGGAATTGACGACAGTGGGGGGACTAGGGAGTGCTGACTAGTACCGTTGACTATAGGAAAGAAGAGAGAGTCGCCGTGGGGGTCCCCGCTCAGCATGACATTCTGACCGGCTGGGGAGTAGACAAAGTCTGCGAATTGCTTAGCTTCGGCCTGCTCGGCAGGGGACACCTTGTCGTCGATGCCGATCACTCCAGGCAGTGCAGTCACCATCGAAGGGTAGGCAACCTTGATCTGAGGGTATTTGTACTCGAAGCCTATGCCCGCCGAGTTCTGGACTATGGCCGCGTTGATCTGGCCCTGAAGCAGGGCGGTAAGGGTGACCTTGTTCGTGGAGTACACGTGCAAACCATTGGCGGCTAACTGGGAGAAGTACTGTTCTCCTTGGGTCACGCCGCCGAGCTGGTTCATCATCCCGGCGACGAAGCTGTATGTGGGTCCGGAGATGGCCGGATTGTTCATTCCGACTTTGCCCTTCCAAGCGGGGCCGGTGAGGGCCGCCCACGAGGTGGGAGGTGTGGACACGACCGAACTGTTGTAGACGAGCGCTCCAGCTACAGTGATTCCAGTCGGGATGTAGCTCTTGTCGGCTGGCACCTCCTTCTGGCCGACGGCGTTGAGCGTGCCGGTGTCCGGCTCGAAGCCCTTAAGTAACATCCCCTGCTTGTCGAGGGCGGCGTAGGCGCCGTCACCGTCTGACCAGAACACTCCCCACTGGGGATTGGAGCCTTCCGCCTGGATCTTGGTGAGGAGGGTCCCCGTGCTGTGATCCTCGAGCTTGGTGGGTATGCCCGTCGCGGTCTGGAATGCTTTGACTTCCGCTTGGTCGTATCCCTCGGCTGCATAGACGACTAGCGGAACCTTAGTCGTCGAAGCGGCAGCAGCCGCGCCGCCGGTAGTCGACGAGCCTGTTGCAACAGTTGTCGGTGACGCTGACTTGGTCGTAGAAGCGCTGGAGCAGGCAGTTAGGGCCGCTCCCAGTGCCAGAGCGCTGCCGGCGATCTTGATGGCAGTAGATGGCGCAAAAGACTCAACCTTGACTTTTCTCATGAGCTGAACGTAACCCCGCCAAGTGAACATCACTTTGCCTTCCGGTAGAGTCAGGGTGAACCTTTGGGGAATTCTTTGAAAACGGCATGCCGTCCCCGTGGATGCGCACTGCCGGTTATAGGTGCGCGCTACCAGGCGGCGCGTGCTACGGCTGGGTAACCTTGACAAAGGTCCCCGGAAGGCCCGGGTCGCTTGGAAGGTTGCACAAGGAGGCAAGGGTGGGCATTTTGGATAGTTTCCGCTTGGATGGGAAGGTTGCTGTCGTCACGGGAGCGTCCTCTGGCCTTGGGGTTGCCTTTGCCCAGCACCTGGCCGAAGCCGGAGCGGACATAGCGTTGGGGGCCAGGCGGCTGGATCGGCTCGGTGACACCGCCCGCTTGGTAGAGACGGCAGGCCGTCGGGTGGTCGCCGTAGCTACGGATGTGTCTTCGCCGGAGGATTGCCAGCGGCTTGTCGATACTGCCGTTGCTGAGCTAGGCAAGGTTGACGTACTAGTAAACAACGCGGGGGTGGGCACCGCCTACCCCGCAACGCGTGAGACGCCCGAGCAGTTCCGTCAGGTTATCGACGTGAACTTGAACGGGGCCTACTGGATGGCGCAGGCCTGTGGCAAGGTCATGAAGCCCGGTTCGAGTATCATCAACGTCGGCAGCGTTCTCGGTTTTACCACCGCCGGTCTGCCGCAGGCGGCTTACTCGGCGAGCAAGGCTGGGCTTATGGGCCTCACGCGCGACCTCGCCCAGCAATGGACCGGGCGTAAGGGGATACGTGTAAACCTCGTAGCGCCCGGATTCTTCGTCTCGGAGATGACCGAGCAGTACCCGGCGGGCTATCTTGACTCCCAGATGTCCCGCGTCCTAGTCGGACGCCCCGGGGACCCCGCCGAGCTTTCGGCTGCTGTGGTGTTCCTTGCCAGCGACGCAGCCGGGTACGTCACCGGCACAGCTCTCGCCGTGGACGGTGGACTTCTGACGAGCTGACAGGAGCAGTCAGCCGGCCTCAGTTGCCAGGTGACCGGAGCGTGAGATCGGACTAGGGTGAGCGTATGGAAACCGATTCTGCGACCAGCGAATCTGATTCGCGTTTGTTCGAGCCGGTGGTCAGTTCATTACAAGCGGTGTCCCCGGTCAGAGATGGTGGCGTGCCCGGTACCTGGGATAAGCCGGACGCGACGGCCAGGAACTTGAACGTAGGCCTTAAGGACATTCGATGACCCAAGTCGCCGGACATCCGGAGCTTTGCTTCGACCCCGACTATGACAGTCCTGACTACCGCTCATCGGCGAAACGAGCTCCCCGGCACCCTTTGCTCTTGCTCCCTGACTCGTTTTCCGACAGCGACGGGCCAGTCTTTGGAGAAACTCCCGTGACCTCGTCGGACGCTGACTTGACCCTCGGCCCCCACGGTGAGGCCCAAGGGCAGCGCATTAATGTTAGTGGGCAGATCTTGGACAGGGATGGCCGACCAGTCGTAGGACAGCTTGTGGAGCTATGGCAGGCCAACGCTGCGGGTCGTTACAGGCACGCGGCAGACACGCACGCAGCGCCGCTCGACCCTAACTTCACGGGTGCCGGCCGCTGCCTTACTGGCTCTGACGGCGCTTACCGATTCGTGACGATCGCTCCGGGGTCGTATCCGTGGGGGAACCATCCCAACGCATGGAGGCCGGCGCACCTGCATTTCTCGGTGTTCGGGCGTCTTTTTACCGAGCGCCTCGTAACCCAGATGTACTTCCCAGGCGATCCGCTTCTCGCGTTCGACCCGATCTATAACTCGGTGCGGTCTCAGCGGGACAGGGAAAGGATGGTTTCGTCTTTCGATTGGGACACTACGGAGGAAGGGTGGGCGCTCGGCTACAGGTTCGACATCGTTGTCACGGGACACCTGGCGACCCCATCCGAAGCTGCTAGCGGGGTTAGACGATGACGGTCGGCCGCGAACCGGCCGGTCCCGGCGATGGGCTGATACCGACCCCTTCGCAGACCGTCGGCCCTTACCTTCGGATCGGGATGGAGTGGATGCACGCAAAGGACCTTGTCTCGCCCCGATCCGCTGGTGCCGTTACCCTCGTCGGGACGGTCACCGACGGAGACGGAGACGTGGTGCCGGACGCCGTCTTGGAGTTGTGGTCCCCTCCAGCTTGGGGACGCTCCCTGACCGACGACGACGGCTCATATAGCTTCACGGTGGTCAAGCCTGCGGGTGCCCATGGCCACATGGAGATGTTCGTGTTCGCCCGGGGTCTCGTGCGTCAGTTGTTGACAAGGATCTACTTTCCCGACGAGGCCGACGCCAACCACGTTGATCCCGTACTCGCCCGACTCCCTGAGCGGCGCCGGGAAACCCTCATCGCCAAGCGTGACTCGAGCGGTGGCCTGCGATTCGACATTCGCCTGCAGGGGCCCGACGAGACCGTGTTCTTCGCGTACTGAGACGTCCACACGTGACAGCCGACAACCTTTTTGACCATATAGTGACTACAGACCGGCTTCTCGCCGCCACGGGCGGCGAGGCCTGGATCGCAGCGATGCTCGACGCCGAGGTAGCTCTAGCTAGAGCACAGGCTGACACCGGTGTGATACCTACTGAAGCGGCGATGGCAATTGAGGCAGCTTCGATACCCAAGGATTTCGACGCCACGTCTATCGCCCGGGCATCTCGCCTCGGCGGCAATCCGGTGATACCGCTCGTCGACATGCTGAGAGCGAAAGTGGCCAGCGCCGGCAAGGACTGGGTTCACTGGGGTGCTACCAGCCAGGACATTCTCGACACGGCGGCGGTCCTGGTGTCTCGGCGAGCTGGCCGGATGATCCTTGAGGACATGGCCCGTCTAGCGTCGGGGTGCGCTTCGCTAGCCGACCGGCACCGAGGCAGCCTGATGACCGCTCGGACACTTCTCCAGCCGGCGTTGCCGACAACTTTCGGAGCCAAGGCCGCAGGCTGGCTATTCGCAACGATAGAGAGCAGGGCGATGCTCGTCAGTTCGCTCGACAACCTGCCGGCGCAGCTGGGCGGCGCCGGGGGCACTCTAGCCTCGCTGGGGTTTCACGGGCCGGCAGTGGTCGAAGCGTACTCCGCTCATCTAGATCTCAAAGTTCCTCCGATGCCATGGCATGCTGTTAGGACGCCTCTTGTGGCGTTGTCGAGCGCGTTGGCGATTGCGGCTGGAACCTCAGCGAAGATCTCCGGCGATGTGGCACTCCTAATGCAGGCGGAGGTCGCCGAAGTGTGCGAGCCGGCTGCGCCTGGGCGGGGCGTTTCTTCGACTTTGCCTCACAAACGTAACCCAGTCGGGGGTGCCGCAGTGGGGGCCGCTGCTAGGCGCTGCGCGGCCCTCGCTGGGAGCATGTTCGAATCGCTCAGCGGGGAGCACGAGAGGTCTCTCGTTGCGTGGCCCGTCGAATGGCAGACCCTCAGCGACCTTCTAGCCCTCGCTGGCGGCGCGGTAGCGCGTTCGGCTGAAACAGTCAACGGACTTGAAGTGGATGTGAAAGCGATGAACGCGAACCTGACAATTCGGGCTGGAGCTCTGCTGGCCGAGAACGTGTCTCTCGCCTTGACCGGGCGTCTTGGCAGGGAAGTAGCTCGCGCTGCCGTCGCCAAGGCGCTAGCCGCTAGCCCGGACGGCAGTACCAGCGCCGTCGCGGCAGCGCTTCTTGTCGATCCCGTAGTCGCTGCCGCGTCGACGCCAGGCGAGGTGGACGACCTCCTCGACCCGGAGGGCTACCTGGGATCGGCAGGGGTATGGATTGACCGAGTTCTGTCCTCCACGGGCGGCGTAACAGCACAGGACGACAGGGGTGTTCCATGGGGCACCTGAACTTTCGGGTCGAAGGGCCTCCGGGAGCCCCATGGCTAGTACTTTCGAACTCCCTGGGTTCGACGTCGGACATGTGGTCTCCGCAAATGCCTGAGCTGCGATCGCGGTTCAGGGTGATCAGGTACGAGCATCGAGGTCACGGTTCGACGCTTGCACCTCCGGGTCCCTACCGGATCGAGGATCTAGGCTCCGATCTGCTCGCAGTGCTGGACGCTGTGGGCGCGGATCGAGCACACGTCGTCGGCCTCTCGTTGGGCGCAACGGTGGCTATGTGGCTCTCAGCTACCCATCCAGAGCGAGTCGACAGGGTGGTCCTGGCAGCCACCAAGGCCAACTGGTCGCCTGCACAGCCGTGGCTCGACAGAGCGGGAGTCGTTCGCCGGGAAGGGACGTCGGTCCTATTAGACGTCTTGATGCAGAGATGGTTCACGCCTCCCTTCGTCGCTGAGCGGCCTGATCTGCGCGTTTCGCTCCGCGAAATGCTCGCCTCGACGGATCCGGAGGGATACGCGGCCTGCTGCGAGGCGCTGGGAGGAACCGATCTGCGAGCGTCACTCCCATCGATAAAGGCCCCGACGTTGGTGCTCTGCGGTGCCGCCGACCCGGTTGTGTCACTGCGCGACGCTGTCGAACTTTGCGACGCCATCCCCGGGTCGTGCATGCAGTCGATGAGCCCGGCTGCCCACCTTCTAAACGTAGAGCAGGCTGACCGCTTCACCTCTGCTGTCTTGGACCACCTGTGCGCGAGCGCCGCCGAACGGGGTGAGAGGATCCGACGCGAAGTCCTCGGCGACGGCCACGTCGAGCGCGCCAGAATGCTCGACACTCCCTTGAGCGAGCCCTTCAGCTCCTTCATCACAAGGTACGCGTGGGGTGACATCTGGAGCAGACCCGGCCTGGACCGCCGAACGCGGTCGTTCGTCACCGTTGCGTTGCTCGTCGCTCTCGGACGTTCGGATGAGCTAGCGCTTCACCTGGTCGCAGCCCGGCGCAACGGGCTCACAGAAGACGAGATTTCCGAGGTTCTCCTGCACTGCGCCGTCTACGCCGGCGTTCCGGCGGCTAACTCGGCGTTCGCTGTGGCTAGACGAGTCCTCGGTGGTGCCAGCGAGACCTGAAGGTTACGTCGTCCAAATAGTCGAAAGGGACCGGCGGTAACGATGTCGGGACTGATGCAAGGGTACAGTTAGACCTGATGGGATCAAGCACGGATCCTTTCAACGCCTCTTAAGCTGCGAAGCTAATAGCTTCTCGGGCGTGAGCACTGTCACGCCGAGAGCTGCAAGGGTTGCGGACCTGTTCGATCCGAACGCTGAAACTCCCGGTCGAGGCCGGCGTGGGCGGACAGCGCCCCCCAAGGCCCCCCGGCCCCGTCCTGAGATCGGCAGGGCTGCAGCGGTCGTAGCGGCGGCCGGTTTGGTAGCGGTCATCGGATTGGGAGTTGCCACGGAGACGAGTAGCGAACTGTCCTTACCCGGAGGCGGCACGACTTTTATCGGGAGCGTAACTGGGCTCGCCGGCACCTACCTCGCCCTGGTTATGGTTCTTATAGTCGCACGCATCCCTGCACTTGAGCGGATCATCGGGCAGGACGGGATGATGAAAGTGCACAAATGGCTCTCGCCTTGGCCTCTCAGTCTGATCTTTGCTCACGCCGTTTTCATCACCGTCGGATACGCCCAAGCCGCTCACGCCGGTACTTGGGCGGAGATCGGCAAACTGATTGACAACTATCCCGACGTTCTGGCCGCCACCGTTGCGCTCGCTTTGATGGGGGCTATCGGGATCGCCTCGATCCGGGCAATCAGGGAAAGGATGCGCAGGGAGACATGGTGGGTTCTGCACTTGTATATGTACCTTGCTTTGGCGTTGTCTTTTGCGCACGCCCTGGTTCTGGGTCCGGCCTTCGTCGGCCATCCGCTGACCCGGATAGTGTGGTCGCTCATCTGGGCCGCTACGGCTGGGACGGTCCTTGTCTATCGGATAGGACTGCCAGTCCTACGCAGTCTCCGCTACCGCTTGGAGGTTGTAGAGGTAAGCGAGGAAGCCCCTGGGATTACGTCAATCGTAGTGTCTGGCCATCACCTTGAACGACTAGCCTTTTCCGGCGGGCAGTTCTTCGCCTGGCGATTCCTGACCCCCGGCCTTTGGTGGCAGGCCCATCCTTATTCGCTCTCAGCACTCCCGCGTCCGCCATATTTGAGACTGACCGTCAAGGCCGTCGGAGACCACTCGGCGACGCTGGCGAAGCTTGCTCCTGGCACCAAGGTAGTTGTGGAAGGACCTTATGGCGCTGTGACGTCCCACGCTAAGAAGCGCCAGAAGGTAGCGATCGTCGCTGGTGGCATCGGTGTAACGGCGACACGGTGCCTTTTAGAGGACTTGGGCCGTGATACGAACCCCGTCGTGATCCTAAGAGCTTCGTCACCGGAACAGCTCGTGTTGCGCGACGAGGTGGCAGAGCTCGTTCGGCGTCGCAAGGGGACCCTCTACGAGATGATCGGTGCCCGTACGGACACGCCCCGGATGGGTCGGGAGCTCCGCCGACTAGTGCCCGACCTGGCAAGACGTGATCTGTATGTGTTTGGGCCGCCGGGTCTTGTCGAGGACGTCGTCGAGGCGGGCCGAGTGCTTGGGGTCCCGGACGGTTCGCTTCATAGGGAGGTATTCAGCTGGTGATGAACTCCCTACCCATTGGAGGAATAAGATGAAAAAGTACCCAGCTGTGATAGGAGCGACTCTTGCTGGCCTGGCTGGCGTCCTCACGTTCCACTCAAAGGGCACGTCAGGCTCTCTGTCCGCTTCTCTCGGTGCTACACAGGCCAGCTCCGCAGCGACAAAGCAAGCGAGGGGATCTCAGCCCTCTACGACCCCGTCCACTTCGATCGCCTCCAAGGCCGGGGGGAGTACCTCGCAGGCCCAGTCCTCGCAGGCCCAGTCGTCACAAGCGACAGTTGCGCCGCCGACCACTGCCAACTCCGGCCCTCGAAGCGCGGTTGGTGCCGCAGCACAGTACGGATACGGTGTGATATCGGTAAAAGTCACCGTCAGTGGAAACAAGATCACAGACATTTCCGTGGCCAACCTTCAAACCGCCGAAAGCTACTCCCAGCAGCTTGCTAATCAGGTGATACCTATGCTGCGCAACGAGATCCTCAAGGCTCAGAGCCTCCACGTCTATGGGATATCTGGTGCAACCTACACTAGCGATGCCTATGCCCAGTCGGTTCAGTCGGCTTTGACAAAGCTTCATTTTGCCTGACGCATCTAAGCGATGACCGTCCGCTCGGCCAGGCAAGTGCGCTTCTCCCACGACGAAGAGGTTATGGGTACCGTAGTGTCGTTTCGGATTTTAGGCTACCGGTGCACTGACCAGGCGTTACTGGGGGCTCTGGGCGACGTCTGCGCTTTTTTGCACTACGTCGATGACACTTTTAGCACGTGGAAGCCAGCCAGCCCTCTCAGCCGTCTACGACGTAATGAAGTGGGTATCAGCGATGTTCCAGCTGAGATTCCAACGGTCCTGGCACTGTGCGAGGAGGCTCGCGCTATCTCTGGAGGTTGGTTCGACCCCTGGTCGATGCCCGGCGGCGTCGACCCGACCGGACTTGTCAAGGGCTGGGCGATCGAGCAGTCAGCTGGGCTTCTATCCGACGCAGGCGTGGATGCGGCGATCCTGAACGGGGGAGGTGACATCGCAGTTATCGGAGTTCCCGAGGGATCCTCTTACTGGCCGGTCGGAATACAGCACCCTTGGCGGTCCGACGCGTTGGCATGTTCCTTAGCAGTTGAGGCAGCAGTGGCGACGTCGGGTAGCTACGAGCGAGGCTTGCACCTTGTGGACCCTCGCAACGCCCTGCCGTCCCGTCAGGTGGCTTCCGCGACCGTCACGGGCCCCAGCCTCGCCATCTGCGACGCTCTGGCCACCGCTCTCGCCGTCGGCGGCGACGCGGTCTGGGAACGGATCGTCGACCTTGTGGGTGTCGAGGCTTACATGATTCGTCCGGACGGCACTGAAGTGGCCTCCGACGGCATCATCGTCGTAGGCTGAATGTCCAACGTTTTGGGCCCCCAGAAATTGCGGCTCAGGGTTTGGCTCCCAAACTTGGCCGTGCCCGCACGCGAGTAGTTAGAGTTGCTTCATGCTCGTCGACGGAGGCATCGGAAGCGACTTGAAAGAGGCGGCCGGCGCCGCCCGAAAAGCCGAGGAGGCAGGCTACGACGCTATCTGGTCTGCCGAAACCGGCCACGATCCCCTCCTATCGCTGCTTTTGGCGGCAGAGCACACCGAGAGGATCAGCCTTGGCACTGCCATAGTGGTGGCGTTCGGTCGAAGTCCGATGACCCTTGCCAACCAGGGTTGGGATCTCAACGAGTTCTCCGGTGGCCGCCTGCTGCTAGGTCTCGGTTCGCAGATCAAGCCTCACATCGAGAAGCGTTACTCTATGCCGTGGTCGCATCCGGCTCGCCGGATGCGTGAATACATCCTCGCCATGAGGGCCATCTGGGACTGCTGGCAGAACGGAACCAAGCTCGATTTTCGTGGCGAGTTCTACACGCACACGCTCATGACACCCTTCTTCAATCCCGGGCCATCAGCTTTTGGGCCTCCGAAGGTCTTCCTCGCTGCGGTCGGAACAGAAATGACCAAGGTAGCGGCCGAGGTGGCTGACGGGCTCTTGGTCCACGGCTTTACCACCGAACGCTACCTGCGGGAGGTCACGCTGCCAGCCGTCGAAGGGGTCCTGCGAGCCCGTGGCCGGGAGTTAGAGGACTTCCAGCTATCATACCCAGCGTTCGTCGTCACCGGCGAAAGCAGGGAGGAGGTAACCGCCGCAGAGCAGGGCACTCGCAGGCAGATCGCTTTTTACGCTTCGACTCCCGCCTACCGCGCAGTGCTCGACCTCCACGGTTGGGGGGACCTCCAACCAGAACTGACTGCACTCTCGAAGCAGGGCCGCTGGGAGGACATGGGAAGGCTCATCGACGATGATGTCTTAAATGCCTTCGCTGTGCGCGGCGACCCCGAGCAGATACCGGCTCTCCTGATCGGACGCTTCGGCGACGTGATCGACCGTATAAGCCTCTATATGCCCTACGATTCGGGCCGAGGGACAGCAGCAAAGATAATGGCCGGGCTTCGCGACCTGCGCTGATGGATCTCGACGCACAGGTGACGGATGAGCTCGTCGCCACCGTCAGGACTTGGGTGGCCAAGCAAGTCATTCCCGATGTCGCTAAGTTCGAGCACGCCGATATCTACCCTGACGAATGGGTTTCCCAGATGCGCTATTTCGGCCTCTTCGGTGCCGGGATACCCGAGGAGTACGGAGGGCTGGGCCTGGACACGGTTACCTACGCCCGAATCATGGAAGAGCTCTCCTACGGGTGGATGTCATTAGCCGGGGTGCTGAACACCCATACGATCGCCGCTGTTCTGATCGCCCGTCACGGTTCGCAGGAGATGAGGGAGCGACTTCTTCCTCTGATGGCGGCCGGGGACATCCGTGGGGCCCTTTCGCTGTCGGAGCCCGACGCCGGCTCTGACACGTCCGCTTTACGCTGTCGTGCCACCCCCGATGGCGACGAGTACATCCTCGACGGAACGAAAATGTGGGTCACTAATGGCGAACGGGCTTCGGTGATAGCTCTGGCGGCGCGAACTCCCGAAGGGATCACCTGCTTCGTGGTCGAGAAGCAGCCCGGACCTACCTCCGGTTCTATCTCCGTGTCCAAACGGATCGCAAAGCTCGGCTACAAAGGACTGGAAACAGTCGAGATGACCTATTCCGGCCACAGAGTCCCGGCGTCATCTGTGCTTGGAGGGGCGGAGGGCCTCGGCGCAGGTCTGCGATATATCCTCGGTGGTTTGGAGCTCGGAAGGATCAACGTGGCGGCCCGGGCGGTTGGCGTCGCCCGCGCCGCCTACGACGCAGCGATGCGCTACGCACACGAGCGTGCCACATTCGGTGTACCGATAGGTCGCCACCAGGCGATAGCGTTCAAGATCGCTGACATGGCCACCAAGATAGAGGCGTCTCGGCTGCTGGTCGAAAGCGCAGCAAGGCGTTTCGAGGCGGGCGAGCGGGCCGATGTGGAGGCAGGTATGGCCAAACTGTTCGCTTCGGAGACGGCTTTCGAGGTGGCGACGGAGGCGATGCGGATCCACGGAGGTTATGGCTACACCAGCGAACTGCCCATCGAGCGTTACTATCGGGATGCTCCGTTGATGATGATCGGTGAGGGCACCAACGAAATCCAGCGGATAGTGATAGCACGCGGGTTGATGCAGCGCTGGGAAGCCGCCGAGGCGGGCCGGGGATGAAGGTCCGCTTCGCCGTGTCCGTGGCTGGCGGACCTCCGGACCCCGTCGGCCTAGGCGACGTCGTCGCCGAGGCCGAGGAGCAAGGGTTCGACACGATTTGGCTTTCCGACGTGCCGATGCTCCCTTCTACGGACCCGATGCTCGGCGTGGCCTTCGCTGCTGCGAGAAGCTCCCGAATGCGTCTAGGTGTCAACTTGATTCCGTTCGGCTCGACCAGGTTTGTGACTGCTCACCGCTTGGCTCAACTCGACCGTCTGACGGGCGGTAGGCTTCTGGTGACGCTGGTACCAGGCTTGGATCAGCCGGGGGAACGCCAGGCGTTGGGGACCTCAGGGCGCCGGCGAGGGGACCTGATCGAGGAGATGCTCCCCGAGTTGCGCTGCTGGTGGACGGGCGAGGAGGTCGACCTTGGGGACGGGACGACAGCGAAGCTGGCTGTTACTCCGACGCAGGCACCACTGGAGGTATGGCTGGGTGGCTCCGGTCCGGGAGCGATACGCCGAGCCGGCCGGGTTGCCGACGGCTGGCTCGGCGCTCGCGTGTCACCCGAGCGCGCCGGTGAGATAAGGCGTGAGATACTTCGTCAGGCCGAGATGTCGGGTCGAACCATAGACCCCGAGCATTTCGGTTTGTCTCTCGCTTACGCTCGAAGTGCTGCTGATCTTGACCGGGCGAAGCGGATCAGGCCGCCGAGGTTAGCTCCGCACCCGTCGGAGCCTCGCAACGCCCCCCACGGCGCAGGCTACGACCGGCCTCACGAGGCCGTCCCGGTCGGAGTTTCGGCGCTACGGGACCTGGTAGGTCGTCTTGTCGACGAGGGGCTCTCCAAGTTCGTCGTCCGCCCCGCCGCGCCTCCGGAAGAGGCGAGCGGCGGCAGCGGCTGGCCGGCGGAACTGGAATGGCTCGCAGCCGCCCTACTCGACCTACAGAGCTGACCTGGCTCTGTCCGAAGGCAGTCAGCCTTGCGTGTAGGCGACAGGGGCCACTTGCGAGGCGGGTCCCGTCGGGCTCAACCGGGAGACACCCCGGCGGCTCTGGCGACCCTGTCCGCCTCCAGGTTGGCGTCGGTGGTGTCGGGTACCCCGACCAGGAAGCGGCAGAAGCGGCCGGCGTTGACTTCGACGAGCACGGCGGCCCGCTCCCGCCTCAACACGCAGAAGTCGTACTGGCGATCCCCGTGTATCCAGGTTCCGACGGCGGCGACGCCGCGCAGGACCGTGCCGGCCATCCGCCTACCGCGCAGGGTCATCCAAGGGTTGTCGACCGCTTTAGCTCGGCGAACGGAACTCAGGGGCACTCGGACGTCTCCGTGGAAGCCGAGGATCTTTTGGGTTAAGGGCATGTGCAGCACCAAGTCGCTGCCGTCTACTACAAGTTCGGCCACGACAGACGAGCATAGGCACCGCCACCGGCCGGCGTCCTGCGTAGGTCACTGGCCGGCTTGGTAGGTTCGAGGGCATGAAACCGGTTTCAACAGCTGTGAGTTCGACGGCAACAGCGGCCAGGATTGCCGGCCGGTGACCAAGGCAGTGGTCCTTCTAAGCGGCGGCCTCGACTCAGCCACTGCGCTAGCCGAAGCCAAAGCGGCCGGGTTCGAGTGCTATGCGCTCAGCTTCGACTACGGCCAGCGCCACACGGTGGAGCTCGACGCTGCCCGCAGGGTGGCCAGGGCGACAGGCGTAGCCGATCATGTTATAAGTCGCATCGACCTTCGCCGCTTCGGTGGGTCTGCTCTTACGTCCGACCTCGACGTGCCAAAAGGGCGGGAGTTGGATCACATGGCCGAGGGGATTCCGGTAACTTACGTTCCGGCGCGTAACACGGTGTTCCTCTCTTTTGCTCTTGCCTGGGCTGAGACCCTGCCGGCGTCGGACATTTTCATCGGGATCAACGCCGTGGATTTCAGTGGTTATCCCGACTGCCGTCCGGAGTTCCTCAGGGCTTTCGAGGAGATGGCCAACCTGGCGACGAGGTTGGGCACTGAAGGCGAGGCGCGTATCAAGATCCGCGCGCCTTTGATGTCGATGAACAAGGCTCAGATCATCACCAGAGGCGTCGAGCTCGGCGTCGACTACGCCCTTACGAGCACGTGTTACGACCCTAGTGAGCAGGGAAGTCCCTGCCGGGCCTGCGACGCCTGCCTACTCAGGGCGAAAGGGTTCGCCGACGCGGGGTTTGCGGACCCCCTTTTGAGCTGAGACGTTGCCCTCCACTGCTTTCGGCCGCAGCGGGCCGACTCGGGAAAGAATATCAATATGTACCGGGTGAAAGAGATCTTCTACACCCTCCAAGGCGAAGGCGTGAGAGCTGGCAGGCCGGCCGTGTTCTGCCGCTTCTCAGGGTGCAACCTTTGGAGCGGACGGGAGAGGCAGCGCGCCACCGCAGCGTGCCGGTTCTGCGACACCGACTTCGTGGGTGTCGACGGGCCCGGCGGCGGTCGCTTCCCCGACGCCGACACTCTCGCAGAGGCCGTCCGCTTGCGATGGCCATGCAAGGCGAGCCTGGACGCCAGGCAGGGTGCTGCCATTCCTTACGTTGTATGCACAGGAGGGGAGCCCCTGCTGCAGGTGGACGCGGACCTGACGGCAGCCCTGCATGCGAGCGGTTTCGAGGTCGCAGTCGAGACCAACGGCACCAAGCACGTTCCGCCAGGTGTGGACTGGGTGTGTGTGAGCCCCAAGGCCGGCGCCGAGATGGTTGTGCGAGCCGGCAACGAGGTCAAAGTGGTATACCCCCAGGAGGGCCTCGACCTGGACCTGCTGGCGTCGCTCGACTTCGAGCACCGCCTCTTGCAGCCGATGGACGGACCCGACCGTGACGACAACACCGCTGCGGCGGTCCGTTACTGCTTGAGCAACCCACAGTGGCGACTATCCTTGCAAACCCACAAGCTGTTGGGTATACCGTGAGCTACGAGACGACGGGAATTGTGTGAGCGACGTCGAGATCTTCAAGGAGTTCACCTTCGAGGCTGCACATCGGCTTCCCAACGTGGCGGAAGGTCACAAGTGTGGTCGACTTCACGGTCACTCGTTCCGGGCTGGAGTCTACGTGAGCGGCCCGGTAGACCCGGTGAGCGGGTGGGTGACAGATTTCGCTGACCTAAAGGCCGCCGTGGCCCCGCTCGTAGACGACCTGGATCACCGTTACCTAAACGAGGTCGACGGCTTGGATAACCCTACCAGCGAGAACCTGGCCCGGTGGATCTGGTTCCGTCTGTCCGATCGCCTGAGACCTCCGCTGCACCTTACGAAGGTCACTGTAAGCGAGACGTGTACGACTGGGTGCTCATACCGGGGTCCCAGTTAACAACCCGGCGCGGCCGACCCGGATGTTATCTTCGCAAGGTGAGTTTCGACACGACGATAACCCTGACTGGACCGTGGCGGAGACCCGCTCAGATGCTCGCAGAGCAAAGCTACGACGGGCATTCCAGTGTCCACGACGCGTCGACCGCCGCCTCCCTCGGCTTGAGAGGGGCTCCGATCGAGGCGCCAACCCATTTCAGCCAGTTCGACCCACTGTGCTATCTGATGTGGGGGCGATCCTGGTTCGAGCAAGGTTGCATCAGCTGTCACTTCCAGACGATGGTCGTCGAAGGAGAGGAGGTTCAGGCGACGGTGACCACCTCAGGGGGAACGTCGGCGAAGCTCGAAGCTCACAAGCCTGACGGCACCTCCGTTCTTAAGGGGACAGCGTCGATAGGCTCAGCCGCTGCACCGAGCGAACTGACCCGGAGGCTCTCAATCCTGGGAGATCCCGGGGAGCTCTTCGTCGTAGACCAACTCGAAGTCGGAATGACCGAGCAGGGTGAGGTCGCGTCGGTCGACTTTGACACGCCCAACGGGGACGGCTACCCGTTCAGCCTCACCGAGAAGCTCAAGCGTATAACCGAGTCGCACCCCTGGTATTCCCGTGAGGGCAGTACAGCGTCCCCGTGGGGGGAAGCGGTACTGCCGATGGAGATGATCAGTGTCCTGTCCAACAAGGTCGGACCGCGATGGCCTATCCGGCGCCCTTCGCTTGGGCTGTTCTTGGACTTGGAAGTGCGCCTCGTCGAGGGTCCGGTGTTCGTCGGGCGCTCCTACGAACTCAGCCGGGAGATCGTCGGTATCGGCCAGAGCCGTCGCACTGAGTCCTACTGGACGAAGACGACTCTGACGGACATCCAGACGGGCAAGGTAACCGCCGAGGCGCTCCTCCACAGCGGTGTTTTCAAACAGTCTTACCCTGGGTACCCACCCGATAAGATTCCTGGTGCCCAGTCCGGTTGACGACACCACGGGTTGGACCTTGTTTGAGGCCGCTGTGAGCGTTGGAGGAAGCAATGCCAGTCTATGAGTACGCATGCCGTACCTGCGAGAGCAATTTCGAGATACGCCGCTCGATGAGCAACTCGTCCGACCCCGCAACCTGCCCGCAAGGGCATTCCGACACGAGGCGGGTCCTGTCGGTGTTCGCTTCTGTCGGCCGGGGCGGTCAGGCGACCCCCGCCCCGCAGGCTGGCCCCGCAGGCGGTTGCGGAGCCGGGTGCGCTTGTGCTGCGGGCGCCTGAAGCGCGGTCACTGGCTTAGGGGGTCATTGGCTCTCCACTGTCACGGCGGAGACGTACCAACCACCCGGGTCAGAGGTCACGGTCAATTGGTAGAGGGATAGGTTCGAAGAAGACCCTCCGTAGGGGCCGTAGCTGCACACGACAGGCGGTATCTGCGAGCAGCCTCGGAGGATCACCGTCTGGCCTGAATAAGGCGACGCGAACAAGGAGGCCACAGCGGAGGGAGTCGCTACAGTAGCCGCCTTGGAGCGGTCCCCCGACTTCCAATCTCGTATCAAGGTGGTGGTGGCCCCGAGGATCGACGACGCGGGATCGGGAGGTAGAGGAGTGGTCGTCGACGTGTCCGCTGCCGAAGAGGTCGGACCGGGAGTGACGGTCGTAGCTGACGGGGGGACTGAGGTGCCGGCGGTCTGGGGGGGGAGCGAGGAAACTGTCCCAGGATTCGAGGCTTTCGCGACCGACCCGCACCCGGAGAGGGCGAGGGTCGCCACGGCGGCGCAGAGAGACATCCAAGCCGTGTTGCGCACCCCATCATCTTTGCCCCATAGTCGGCGTCGCCGGTTGCGGCGAAGCGAAACTCCCTTTTGTACGCTCAATGCCCGTCCCCAGCTGCCGGCGCCCTTTCGGCGTCCGCGGCCCGCTCAGCGGGTGAAGCTATCACCCCAGCTGAGCGCAACGCTTCTATGTCGTCGCTGCTACGGCCGAGCTCTGTGAGTATCTGAGTGTCGTGCTCTCCGAGCATCGGGGCGAGCCTCGGGACTCCAACCGGAGTAGAAGAGAAGCGAACCGGGTGTTTGGCCTCGAGCAGGCGGCCGATGGCGGGATGGTGTCGCGTTCTCAGGAGCCGACTGTGTCGGATCTGCGGGTCGTCCTGAACCTGGTCCAAGTCCAGGACCGGGCCGAACGGGACCTGCTCGGCGTCCAGGCGGGCAGTTAGGTCAGCGGTGGGCCACGACGCGATCGCAGAGGCGACCATAGCGCCTATCTCCTCTCTGTTGGCGCGTACACCCGCTGCGTCGCAGTAGCGAGGGTCCGTCGTCCACTCTTCGTGACCGAGAGCCCGAAAGAGGCTGTGCAGCTCGTCGACGGTCGCCGTGAAATAGACGACCTGACCGTCGGCGGTTTCGCTCAGCCTGTAGACCCTGGCAAGCGTTGGCCTCGAATCGGCCTCGTCGTCGTCCAAGAGGGCCTTGGACTGGAACCCGTCAGGGAAGAAGAAGGCGAGGGCCGAGTCCAGCATCGGGATCACCAAGTGCTGCCCGCCGGCACCCCTGTCACGGGCGAACAGAGCTGCGCACACCGACCCGGCTGCTGTCAATGCTGTGGCCTTGTCGCACACGATGGTCCTGACCAGGTCCAAGAACGGTATCTCTGGGTTCTTCTGGACTGCCACGTGGCCGGTGAGGCCCTGGATTATAGGATCGTAAACTCGACGGGAGGCGTACGGGCCGTCAGGGCCGTAACCGCTGATCGACACGTATACGATGTTCGGTTTTACTGCGGACACTGCTTCGAAATCCACGCCGAGCCGTTCGACTACCCCAGGCCGCCAGTTCTGCACGAACACGTCCGCTCCACGGCACAGATCTAACAGGACCTCTCGCCCTGCCGGGTGGTTTACGTCGATACGAATCGAGCGCTTCCCGCGGTTGCAGTTGGTGAACAGCCCGGCCATCCCGTTGAGCTCTGGTGCCAGGTTGGAGCCTCGCGTTACGTCGCCTGCCATGGTCTCGACTTTGACGACGTCGGCGCCCTGCTCGGCTAGCCACATGGCAGCCAGAGGCCCCGATACGACGGCGGAGAAGTCGACGACCCGTACCCCGCTCAGCGGACCGGATGCTGTCGGTCGAGTCGGGGTCTCCCCCTGGTTAGCATCTTCTGTGTTGTTGCGCTCTGGAACCATCCTCGCCCCCGGGTCAGTCGAAAACTACGGTCTTGTGACCGTACACCAGCACTCGTCCGGCGAGGTGTGCGCGCACCGCCCGCGCAAGAACGACGGTCTCTAGGTCACGACCTTTGAGGACCAGATCACTGACCGAGTCGCGATGCGACACTGCTGTGACACCTTGATCGATGATCGGTCCTTCGTCTAGGTCCTCTGTGGCGTAGTGGGCCGTAGCTCCTATCAGCTTGACACCTCGGACATGCGCCTGGGCGTACGGGTGCCCGCCCTTGAAGGCGGGTAGGAAAGAATGATGAATGTTGATGATCCTGTCCCTGAAGGCCTCGATCAGCGGTTCGCCGAGGATCTGCATGTACCGGGCTAGCACAACCAGGTCGACGCCAACGCGCGTGAGGATATCGAGCACCGCCCGCTCCTGTTCGGCGCGAGTCTCTGGATTAACGGGAAACTCGTGGTAGGGGACCCCGAAGTGCCGCGCCGTGTCAGCATGATCAGGCCAGTTGCTTATTATGGCGACGACGTCGCACGGTAACTGGCCTGCACTCCACCGTGCGAGAAGGTCGTATAGGCAGTGTCCGAATTTCGATACGAATATAGCGACTTGTGGAAGTTCGTCCGAGAAGCTCAGCTTCCACTCCATCGAGTACTCTTCTGCCAGCCGGGCGAAACGGTCCGCCAACTCGTGCCGGCCAATGGGGACTTCATCGAGTGTGAACTCCACACGTTGGAAAAACACGCCGGCCTCGGAATCGGTGTGCTGATCTGCATGGACGATGTTCCCGTTGAGCTTCCATACGAAGTCGGCAACTCTCGCTACCAGGCCCGTCCTGTCGGGGCAGCTGAGAAGCAACCGTGCGCTGGGTGAATCAGTCACGGCCGAAACGGTAGCCTGCCCGCGGGCCTCGACGGTTCTCAGCGTGCTCTAGTCGCAACGGCGAAAATGCGTCTGAACGGGAAAATCGTCTCGCCGGACGCCTCACGTGGATACGCAACGCGAAGTGATTCCCTGTAGGACTCGGCGAACGACAGGGCTTCGTCAGGGTTGAGTGCCTCGACGTAGGGTCGTAACGCTGTGGCGCTCACCCACTCGAAGACGGGGTCATCCCCAGTCAGGCGGTGGTAGTAGGTGGTTTCCCAGATGTCGACGTCGTCTGCTACGCGGCCCAGAAGGGTGTAGTACTCGGAGGGACGGTGAACCTTGTTGGCGGGGTCCCTGGTGGCGAAGCGGTGGCGCCACTTCTCGGAGGCGGCGATATCGGAGAGCAGCGTGTGGCTGGGAGCGCCGAAGTTGCCTGGAACCTGGAAGGCCAAGGCCCCGCCCTTCCTTAGCCCTTCCACCCAGGATCCAAAACGGCTCGCGTGGCCTGGTATCCAGTGGAGAGCCGCGTTGGAAAAGATCACATCCAGGCTCGACGGCTCAGGATTCCACGAGGCTATGTCAGCCCTTACGAACCTGACCGAACCTTCCCGCCTTGCCTCTATTCGAGGACCGGCGTGCGACGAGACGTCCTCGCTGCGTACGCCAGCAGGCTGCTCGCCTGCGGACGCCTTGGCGAGCATTTCGTCGGAAAGGTCGATACCGACGACCTTGGCCCCCAGCCAACGTCGCGCCAGCACGGCAGTGCCAGCCCCCGTGCCGCATCCGAGGTCGACCACGTTGCGAACGTCTACTGTGGGGATCCTGGCAAGAAGCTCCCAGAACGGGCGTTGCCGCTCGTCCCTGTAACGCAAGTACTGGCCTGGATCCCACGGGATGTGGCGTTCCGTCACCCGTCCGCCGCTCGCTCAGAGTCCGAGTTCGGCCGTTTGGTGAGCTCGAATGTCAGATGTTTGACCGAAAACGAGAAGGAACGTGGCTTCGCGCATCAGCCTGGCAGCGGTGGCGTCCGCTTCGACCGATCGCCCCCCGCCAGCGACGGAGACCGCTGCTGCAGCCCGAAGGGCCAAGATGGACGCGTCAGCCCGAGCCGAAGCCAGCTCGGAAGGGCCTGAGCGGTCCAGGCGGCGCCTGAGCGCACCGACCTCAGCGTCGAGAGTTTGTGATCCGAGCAGCGTTGCGCATCGGGCCGCGACGCCAAGCGCCAGGTATCCGTTCGATGCCATGCCTGCCAGGTCCCGCCGCCGCCAGTTCTCGTAGGCTTCGACGCCGACAACCCGCTCGGACGGCACCTCCAGACGATCCCAGGTCAGGCGGACCGTCGCCGAGGCGTCCAGCGCGGCGAGGCGAACCCGTTGGGCTTCCTGGCCGACCCTACAGTCGGCATCGAGAAGAAGCCAGACCATGTCGTCGCCACTCCGGGCACCGGCCAACACGATGTCGACCAGACCCCATCCTGTAACCCACGGTGCGAAACCGCTAAGCAGCCAGCCGTCGCCGAACGCTGACAGTTCGGCGACGGCTGACGGGGGACCGGGGCGGCGCAGCGCCGCGTAGGCTATCCCGGCACGCCGCCCCCCTGAGCGCAGAGCTTCAAGCCACTCGTCCGCCAACTCCCCGCCTGCGGCAGCCACCGCTCGCACGGCCGAGTGGTGCTGTATCCAGACGAATGTCGTAGCCAAGCTCGCACCAGCCAAGGACTCGATGACGCGACCTGCCAGAGTGCGATCTTCCGGAAGGCTGTACAGTCCCGCCTCGGCGATCGCATCGAGATAGCGACGGGGCACTACGGGTGCCGCATCTATCAGGTTCGCTTCAGGGAAAAGTAGCTCCTCGGCTAAGCGGCGGGCTTCGTCTGCAGCGCTCATCACAGTCAAGTGTTGCCGATTTCTCGTTAACAATCATCCGGGTTTCTTCGCCGACGGCCACGGGTTCTCCCCGAGGAGACGGCCAGCTCAGAGCGCTTGCGCCTCGGCGAGAACCTCAGCGGCCACGCTGGCCTTGAGATCTCCTGAGGGGATCAAGTCGACGGGGGCTCCGAGTAGCGCTTCCAGCCCGGCTTGGCAGCGGCCGAGAGCCATCAGGCCGACACCTTCGGGTATGTCGACGAGGAGGTCCACGTCGCTTTCAGGGGTTTCCTCTCCGCGTGCGACGCTGCCGAAGATACGCGGGTTGCTCAGTCCGTATCGCGACAGCACTTCATGCACCTCGATGCGACGGTGTTGGAGCCGCTGGCCGAGAACTCTCTTAGTCACCGTTGTCGTCGCAGGTGCGGGTAGGCGCATCTCGAGTTCCAATCTGCTGGTCGACGAGCTGACACCTAAGGAGAAGGCGCCGTCTATCAGGTGACAAGTGCTTGTTGGGCTAGCGTGCGGCGGAGGGAGCGGTCGACTAGCATTCGAGGTCACGGAGAGGTGCGAGAGTGGCCGAATCGGACTCACTGCTAA
>DAHYHI010000111.1:0-3722 GCA_027391075.1 Acidimicrobiaceae bacterium
TTCGATCATCGGCCCGGACCCGGCCAGACTTGAGCGACACCGACGACTACGACGACACGATCAAGAGAACCTGTCGCCGACGGACTCAGAACTCCTCGTCGGCAACATCAAGGACGGCTCCAGAGCCGGTAGAGATAAATGTGGTGGGGCGGGTTATGTGGCCGTGGCCCTTGAGGGGCGGGGCTTGCACGATGGTGGTGCCGATCCGGGGCACATAATCCTCAGAGCGAGGCGAGCCAGTCGAGCAGTGACTTGTCGTCTCGCCAGATAGGACGTCTTGGGGACTCCGGGGAAGTACTCGGAGGTTCGGTGAGGCGCAGGGCCTCGATCTTGGCCCGGGTGTTGATCTCGGCGTAGCGGTTGGTGGTGGTCAGGTCAGAATGTCCGAGCCAGCCTCGTATCACGTTGACCTCGACCCCGGATTCAAGGAGGTGGACTGCGGCCGTATGCCTGAAGACGTGGGGACTGACCGTGCGACCGGTGCGGGTGTCGTCGAGGTCCGCGCAGTGGCGACGGACCATTTTGTAGATTCCGAAGCGGGTGAGTGGCCGACCGTTGGCGGCGAAGATCGGTGCCTGGGGTTGTCCCGACACGCCGGTGGAGTCCACGAGCTCTGTTAGGACTTGGGCTGTTTGGCGCCACAGCGGACAGGTCCGCCACTTGTCTCCTTTGCCGTGCAGACGGGCCAGCGGGTGCGGGCCGAGGTCAAGCTGGCCGACCCGCAGATCGGCGACCTCTTGGGCTCGGGCGCCGGTGTTGTAGAGGAACAGCACCAGGGCCCGGTCCCGCAGGGCGAGACGCCCCTTGTCGGGGAGGCGCCGTAGAAGGAGTTCCATCTCGTCGCGTTCGAGGAAGTGCGTCTCGGGCGGGGCCGACCGTTTCATGGGTATCGCCGCCACCCGCTGGCAGGTGCCCAGCATGTCCGGTTCCCGGGTGGCGATGTAGTCGAAGAGGGTGTGCAGGACGGCAAGGCGCTGGTTGCGGGTGCGAACATGGTTGCCCCTCTCCTCCTCCAGGTAGCGCAGGAAGGCCAGCACCAGCTCGAAGCTCAGGTCCTCCAGTCTCAGGCGGGTGATCTTGGTCTTGCGCTGTTGGGCAACGAAGACCAAGAACAGGCGGATGGTGTCGCGGTAGCTGCGCACCGAGGCGGGCCGCAGTCCCTTGGCCGTGATCAGATGGTCGGCGAAGAAGGACTGCATGAGTATCCCCAGGAGTGGTCGGTCAGTCACCGGAGCCCTCCTTGGTGGGGGCGTAAGCTTCGAAGCGGCGGCCGGCCTCTTCGAGCAGGGTGGGCGTGATGGTCAGGTACACGGCGGTCGAAGCGGGGCTGACGTGGCCCATGAAGGTCGAAAGCCGCAGCAGGCGCTCACCGGGATCGACGCCCTGGCGATACCAGCGCAACAGGCAGCCCACCGCGAACGAGTGGCGCAAGCTGTGGAGATGCGGAGCGCAGACACCGTCGGGAACAGGGAAATCGAGTTTGATCATCAGCTGGTGGAAGACCTGGCTGGCCGTGCCCGGGTGCAGGCATCGGTTTGTCCGCCCGAAGCGGAACAGCGGGTCGTCGTCGGCCGATCCGCCGGCCCGGCCCAGTTGGGCAGCCAGCAGTCCACCGATGCGGGGGCCGTGAGGGACGAAGCGGGTCTTGCCGAACTTGCCGCCTCGGACCACTAGGAGCTGACGGCGGGTATCGACGTCGCCCACCCGCAAACCGCAGGCCTCGCCGGCGCGCAGCCCCAACCCGTAGCAGAGGGCGAACACGGTGTGGTAGGTGGGTCCTCGGCCCTGGGCTCGGGAGTTGTCGGGGAGCCGGACGGCGGCGTCGAGCAGGATCCGGGCCTGGCACGGATCGAAGATGAACGGGATAGTCGCGGCGCTCTGCCGTCTCCGAGCGATTCGCCGTGGGGAGTCCGTCAGCATCTCCTGGGTGACCGTCCACTCCAAAAAGCAGCCGACGATACTGACCAGATTGTTGAAACTGCGTGGCCGGGGACGGGGTCGGGAAGCGAAGAAGGTTTCCAGCAACACCGGGTCGAACTGGTCGAGAGATACGACGGCGTGCTCGTCCGCGAAGGCCTGAAGCAGACGCAGACTGGCCTCCTCGCTTTTGTACTTGCGTCCGAGTGCCCGCTTGTGGGCCAGGTATCCGGCCACGGCGGGGGTCAACTCCCCGGTCATGCCAGCAGTTCCTCTCCGTCGCCGAGTGCGACCTCGCGCAAGGCCTCGACGGCGACCTTGGTATAGATCTGCGTGGAGTCCGCTGAGCGGTGTCCGATGAAGTCCCCGATGGTCTTCAAGTCGAAATCGGCGTCCACCAGACGCTGGACGGTCGTATGGCGAAGGGTGTGCGAGCCTGGCCGGGGCACGTCGATACCTGCTTTGAGCAGGTAGTGGCGGGCACGTCCCGAGATCGCCGCCATCCCGATCGGCCGGATGGGAGCGCAGGACCGGAAGAAGATGCGGCGGTCAGAACTTTGGGGCCGGCCGTCCTTCAAGTAGGCGAGCAGTGCCTCGCCCACTGTCGCGGTGAGCGGGAAAGCGGTGGAGTGTCCCGCCTTGCGCTCAGGGACAGCCAGACGCTCCCTCTTCCAGTCGATGTCGTCCAAGCGCAGCGCGGCCACCTCCCGGGCACGTAGGCCATAGACGACCAGCAGCAGCAATATGGCGTAGTCCCGCCGACCGCACGGGGTGCGACGGTCGACGCCTGCGAGGACCTTGTTCACGTCCTCCCAGCAGATCGAGCGGGGCAGGCTGGCCAGACGATACGCCTGGGGCCAGCCGACCGCCTCGGACAGGTCGCGCGAGATTGCTCTCTCCCGATGGGCGTAGCGCAGGAAAACCCGGACGATCCCGGCGCCCTCCCGAACAGTGGAGCGGGCCAGGCCGGCGCTTGAGCGCTCGACGACGAAGGCGGACAGGATCGCCGGTGACAGCTCCTCCAAGGAGGCGACGCCGATACGAGCGAGGTAGGCCTCGAAGCGGTCCAGATAGTGCCGGTATCCCTCGACGGTCGCGGGCCGTAGTCCGCGCTCGGACACCAGATAATCGAAGAAGCCCGGAGCCTCAGCGCTGAACGGCGTCGGGTGATGTCGCCGACCTGTCCGCTCGAAACCGGGCAAGACCACGGCCAGCATCCCCTCGATCTGGATCCGCAGGTCCTTTGCCAGGCTCGGCCCGGTCCGGCCGTCGGCACGAACGCTGGCCCGCTCGGACACCCGGTGGGTGATGAAGGACTCGACATGTTCCGGCAAGTCGGCCATCGCAGTCGCGCCGGCCTCTCGGGCGAAATCGCCGAAACGGACCAGGATCGGGACCCGGCCATGAACAACCGCAGTCGAATAGTCGTGCTCAGCCAACCAACCGACGTAGGCCTCGATGGCCGGGGCGATCCATGACGCCCGGATCCGATCGACCGTGGACGGCTTGACGAAGTAGCGCTCCAACATGACAACTTCCCCTCTGAAGATGGACTGGAGGAAACACGTTGCCGCTCGACTGCCGTTATGTGCCCCGGATCGGCACCACCATCGTGCAAGCCCCGCCCCTCAAGGGCCACGGCCACATAACCCGCCCCACCACATAACAGCGACAATCTGAAGACGGGGGTGATCAAGGCGGACCTATATGATCCGAAGTTGAACCGGGCGTACGCGGAGATGGCCGAGCACTATCAGGTGCTGATCGACCCGGCCCGGGCGGCCAAGCCGAAGGATAATCACGAG
>DAHYHI010000135.1:0-129583 GCA_027391075.1 Acidimicrobiaceae bacterium
TCCCCATAGCGATGGCGGCCGACAGCGGCTTGGCGATCAGCACCCGGGGCCGGATTCGGCTCTCGCGCACCACGATCGCCTCGAGTGTCTCTGGGATGCCGTGGCCCTTGATGATCGGCGTCCAAAGCGACAGCGCCACCACCGCCAACCCGCCGCCGGCCGCGACCACAACCAGCACGGGGCCAGGGTGGTAGTGGTCAAGGTTCGGCAGTCCCCACCCGGCCCGGTGCAGCAGAGCGAAGTTGCTGATCAAGCCGACCAGCTTCACGACCAAAAATGCCGCCACACCGCCGACGACGCCGAGGATCACACCCATGCCCGCCAAGACGGCCATCCGCCCCGGAGTCTCGGCCAAGCTCACCTCGCGTCCCCCGGCACCGAATCGTCGCAGCAACTCCACACCCTAACTCTATCGTGCTACGACTCAATCGTAGAGCGATATAAAATCCTCACTCGGCTCGGCGGCCATCCCGGCAACACACCCCTCGTGGCTCAGCTCAGTGTCAATCAACTCGTCGCAGAATGGAAAATCAGCGCCACCCGGAAGGGCCAGGATCGACGCAAAGACAAACGCCGATTTAGCGGTGGGAGCGGGCACGGCGCCCTGGTTGGCTGCCATTGAGTGCATTGAAATTCCCCTGGAAGTGCGGAGGCGTGCACTATAAGGAGTGATCATGGCTGGGGTTCGTCGGAAATACGCTGAGGAGTTCCGGGAGGGGGCGGTTCGGATTGTCGCCGAGACGGGTAAGTCGGTCGCTTGGCTCAAATCCGCGCCACCGGGTTCAACCCCGGTGAGGCCAGGATCCGCACAGGCGCCCTCCACGACAGGCTGCCGGCCACGTTCCCCAGCGGACAAGGAAGCGACCTTGCCGGCACCATGACCGCCATCGGCGAAGGGGTCTCTCGCTGGCACCCAGGCGACGACGTCCTCGGATGGTCCTGCTCCCCAGCACAACCGCCGGTGGACTCGGGCCCGGATGGGATGATCGGTGCCTGGTCGTAGGCACTCCTTAGATTGGAGTGGACCGGTATGGATCCTGCGCCGCCAACCTTTTCAGGTGGGCAATGTGTCAGCTATCCCGAGTTGCGACCCGACCCGAGGTCCCGTGGCTCTAGTCGACAGTCCCGTGGCTCTAGTCGACATCTCAGTCACAGAAGCCTGGAGTCGTCGAGAGCGATCACCTCGGGCTCGGGGTCGGCGATCACCTCTATGCCGTACCCCTCCAGCGCGCTCAGTACCACCGGATCGTCGTCGAGTCGCAGAATCGTGTGCGTCCACGTTTCGTCGCCGTACGGGGCATGCTCAGCCTCGAAGTCAAAGAGTGCCACGCCGCGGAGCAGCCCAGCCGGGTCGTGCTGCAGTCCGTACCAAAGCGCTCGTGCTCCGGATCCGGAGCACGACGTGGTAGCGCCCTGTTGTGCTGAGATCAGGAAATCTGCCCGCGGGAGTAAACCCGTTCCGCCACAGCGGCCCTGTCCCAGTCGAGGATTTCGTCGACAGGGAGGTTGAGCGCCAGGAGATGATCGATCTTGCCTGGTCGGCGAATAAGGTCAGGGCCGCCCTACGTAATTGACCAAGTCCGCAGGTAACCAGCGAGTAGGTGCAATCTGCACCCAGTTGTAGGTACGATGAGCAAGTGTCCAGGGTGATCCAAATCCGCGACGTCCCTGACGATGTGCACGAGGCCTTGGTCAACGCGGTCGGCGCCGAGAAGCTCTCGTTGAACTGATACGTGCTTCGTGAACTGGAACACCTGGCCCGCCGCGCCGAAGTAGCCAAGTTCAACGCCCGGGTCATTGCTGAAACTAGAGCGCGGGTCGCCACGAAGGTGGCGCGCGAGAACATCCTCGCAGCGCTACAGAGGGTCGGAAAGAGTGAGGGTGGTCGACGCTGGTGTGTTAGTCGGTGTTCTCGCCGGCGGTATCGAACCGGACACTCTCGGTGGCGAGGAGTTGGTGGTCCCGCACCTGATCGACAGCGAAGTTACGAACGTCCTGCGTCGCCTAGCCCTTCGAGGGGACTTGACCGACGAAGCGGCGACCGCGGCCATGGACGGTTTCGGGAGGCTCAGCCTCACCCGGTTCCCGCGGACTGGCTTCGGGGTCGCATGTGGGCGTTGCACCACAACCTTTCCGCCTACGACGCTGCGTACGTGGCTCTGACGGAGATGCTGCCCGCCACGTCGTTACTTACCACGGATGCAAAGCTCCCAGCCGATCCTGGCATTCACTGCGCAGTGGAGGTTTTGTAGACCGGCTGCCGCTTATGACCAGCTGCAACCGCGACGGCACCGGGAGCTACGAAACCATTGTGCGGTCAGTCGGGACGCTCACCGGATCCGTCCTCGACAGCCTTTTAGTTTGCACCCGGGTTGGTGATTGCTGACTGCTCCACTGCACAAACGCGGTGGGCGTTAGACAGTCGCAAGTCTCGATACTGCCAAGAGTGATGACGTTAGATGTACCCACCCTGGACCACGGACTCGGCATTCCACCAAACCGCACGAGCGACGTTAGCTGTGCTGGACGTCGCGTAAGCCTGACTTCCACCCGTCTTGATGACCGGGTGGTTGCCGTCTCCGGAGAGGGGGACGGACTCGTCCGGGCCACCCGGCGTCGTCGCTCCAGAAGGTCTTCGTCGCTCAAGTCCTAAGATAGGCGGTCGTGATGAGCCTCGCCGAAGTCCTGGAGATGAACGTCTTCGTCCAGGCTGGAGCCAAGGTCGTTGCCGGCGCGAGCAAGCTGGACCGGACAGTACGGTGGGTGCACATCTTCGAAGTGGACTACATCGACCGACTGGTTCAAGGAGGCGAGCTTCTACTTACCACGGGGATTCCCTTCGGCCAGGGCACGCAGATGCTCAGCCGGATAATCCGCGATCTGGCCGCAGCCAGGGTTGCAGGCTTGGTCATAGAGCTCGGGCGGACCTTCAGTTCGGTGCCTTACGCGTGCATCCAGGAGGCAGACAGGGTAGGACTGCCACTCATCGTCCTACAACGAGAAGGTCAGTTCGTGCAGATCACTGAGCAAGTGCACACGGCTATTGTCGACAGGCGCTCGACCCAGCTGTCACGCATAGACGATCTCACAACAGACATGGCACAACTCTTGTTGCACGGGGGAGGTGTCAGCGACCTGCTCGGTAGGCTGGCCTTGCAGGTCAGCAATCCGATCGTCTTGGAGGACCTGGCACATCAGGTGATCGCAGCCGCAGACCCGGAGGGCAGGGTCGACGAAATACTCCAGGCTTGGCCTCGCCACGCCCGATCGGCCCACGAGGACCCCGATCGGGTGGGGTGGGGACACACGACGTCGTCCCCGGGGTGCAGATGGTGCGTCGTTACTCTGCGCGACGAACAGTTAGGGCGACTCCATCTGATCGAGTCTCACAAGCAGTCAAGCGACGTAGACGCGTCGATACTCGATCGGGCAGCTGCGGCGATCGCCATATCGATCCTGATTGACCGCAGCCCCGTGATCGTCGCTGACCGGGCAAGACGGTCCCTGATATCCGACATCCTTCAAGGTGGAGTCCAGGGACGCCAAGAGGTCATGTTGCGCGCTCGCAACCTCGGGGCCGACCTCGAAGGTTTGCCTCTCATCGCGGTCGTAGTAGGCACGGCGTTTCTCGAACAGCAATCGGAAGCTTACAGCGGGGCAACGGCGCACGAACTGGCACCCCACGACTTGCTCGGCGCGGTTCGCTCGGCGGTAAGGAAGGCTGGTCTAGTGTCTGTCGACGCTGTAGAAGCCGCGAGGGTGATGGCTATCGTCGGATTGACCACTGGAGACGGTCGACCTGACGAGATCGGCCGTTTCGCGGCAGGGTTGCACGCCGCCGTGTCGACGGCACTCGTCGACTCGTCGCTGTTCGTAGGAGTGAGCGACGTGTCCCCGCCGACGTCTCTGCGCCGCGCCTTCGAGCAGGCGACGGAAGCCTTCGAGTACGGTGCAAGAGGCGGAATCGAAGGCGCACACCTCTACTACAACCTGGGCGTCCACCACCTCTTGCTCAAACTGTGGGAAAGCGGAGATCTGGCGCAGTTCGTCGAATCGGAGCTAGGTGCGCTACTCAAGCACGACGCCGAAAGTTCTCTGGCCTTACTACCGACGCTTGGGGTCTATCTAGGTGCCGGAGGGAACAAATCCGCTGTCGCACGCGAACTGAACATAGAACGACGGACTTTATATCACCGAATAGACCGTATAGAGTCGCTGCTCGGGAGAAGTCTCGACGAGCACGAACAGGCATTTCGGTTAGAGCTCGCAATACAAGGACTGCGAGTCATTCGATTGCGAGGAGCGTCAGCTAGAGGCAACTCCAGACATCCGCGTCGACCCAACTAGTCCCCGTCTTTCCCTTTAGATGCGTGAGCGTTCAACAAGCTGGCGAGGGAAACGGTCAGTGCGTCGGCTGCCGGAAGGTAGAGGCTCTCGTCGATCCCGTGGGCGTTCGACCCGGGCCCGAGAACGCCCGTAGCTACGATCTCGGATTCAGGGAACCGGCGAGCAATGAGGGACATGAACGGAATCGTGCCACCTTCGCTGGTCCATCCCGGTTCGTGGCCGAAGCCAGCCAGCGAAGCCTGACGAAGACCCCGAACTAGCCACGGCGATGGGTCCGGCGAACACCAGCCGGATGCCGGCGAATGGGTAGATACTGACACGCGGGCACCTGAAGGGGCATCTTCAGTCAGGACCTCGACGATGGCGTCCGCCGCCCTGTCGGCGTCAACCGATGGTGGGATACGCATGGACAAGTTGACCGTCGTAGAAGTGTGCACCACGTTGCCGCCAGTAGCCACAGGAGGGATGCCGTCCACCCCGATCACCGACATGGCGGGGGACCACGCTTGGCGCAAGAGACGGTCCTTGGCATCGACGCCTGCCAGGCGCACACCGGGCAGCGTGGGTAGTGCGGCCGCCACGATATCTCCAAGCTCGCTTGCGAGTGCGCTTAGCCGGCCTATGTGCTCGGCCGGCGGGCAGGCGTTCAGGGGAGCCAGCTTCACCTCGCCAGTGGTCGAATCCTCAAGCCGGTCGAGCAACTGGCGCATCACGCGAGACGACGAGGGCACAATCCCTGACGCACTACCCGAGTGTACGGCATTCTCCAGGACGGCAACTTCGACCGTCAGAACCACGTTACCTCGCAAGGACTGCGTCAGCCACAGCCGGTCATAAGTCGGAGCGCTGGAGTCGAGACACACGACAAGATCGACATCGCCGGTGCGACCTGCTAAAGCTTCGAGATACGAGTCTAGATCGGGGCTAGCGCTCTCCTCGCTTCCTTCGATTAATATCAAGCAACGGCTATGCCCCCTGCCGGAGCTCTCGGCGGCCTCGATGGCCAGGAGTGCGGCGAAGAGAGCGTATCCGTCATCGACGGAGCCCCTCCCGTACAAGCGGTCTCCCTGCAGCACGGGATGGAAAGGTCCGAGTCCCGGGCTCCAGTCGCCGAGCGGTGGTTGCTTGTCGAAGTGCCCGTACAAGACGACAGTTCCCTTCGCCTGTCGAGTGCTACTGGGGATCTCGCAAAGAAGTAGCGGGGTGCGTCCAGGGTGTCGGATAATCTCTATCTGCAAGCCCCTAATGGATCTCCGAGCCGCCCACTCGGCTAACAACTCGACGGCGTCCACAATATGCCCGGCGGATTCCCAACTGGCATCGAAAGCGGGCGACAGACACGGAATTGATAAGAATGGGACCAGCGGAGCCAAGGCTTGCGAGGTGAAGGCTCCGCTAGAACGGACTGTAGGCGGCACCTCCTGAGTGTAGGAGCCTCAACGAGGCTCCCCGAGGCTGCCACGTAGCAGAGTGTGTAGTCTTCGGGCGATTTTAGCCTCAACTAGGCAGCTGCAATCTACGAACGTGGCTATTACCCTCTCCTCTACAAGTCATGTTATGGATGTGGGGGACAACTACCAACAAGGAATAGGCGTGCAAACGATCCACCCGGCCCCGAGGCCACGGACATTTTAACCAAATTGTAATACAAGCGAGAGAGGATTCACGGTAGTGGTCAAGAAGAGAATCGCTGCGACGGCACCAGCTTTCGTAGCACTGTCGATGGTGGTAGCCGCGTGCGGAAGCAACACTTCGAAGGCGGCGCAAGGCGCCAGCGCGTCGAGCGGTACTGCAAGTGCGAGCCAGTGCAACCTATCGGCATTGACCACCGCTACGCATCCGGTGAACATCACGTTCTGGGAGTCTGCCAACGGGAGCGCGACAGACCCCACCAGTGAAGAATACCTGATGCTGAAGCTGGTCAAGCAGTTCAACTCGTCGCAGAGCGAAGTGCATGTCACCGACGTGAACCAGCAAAGCTACTTTGACGGAACGTGGACACCCTACCTGAACTCCCTGCAGAACCATACGGAGCCGAACATCCTGTTCTTCGATGACTATTACGTACAAGACGCAGTCGACTCGAAGTCTTTCATACCGGTAGCAAGCTGCATAGCCGCGGATAAGTACTCCACGTCGGACTTCCTACCCAAGAGTATCCTCCAACAAAGCGTGAACGGAACTCTTTGGGGTATGCCGTACACCGGAGCAGGTTACATAATGTATTACAACCAAAAGGCGTTGACAAAAGCCGGAATCAGCGCACCGCCGACCACTTTCGCCCAGGTCGTCGCCGACGCAGCCAAGTTCAAAGCCGCTGGTTACTCAGATGGTATATCTGTCTACAACCAGCCGGCCCTTCTGCAGCTGTTCGACGGTATCGCCGGGCAGTACTACGTCAACAACCAAAACGGGCGCGCTGGCAAGCCGGCGACAGCCGCCGCCTTGGACAATGCGGCGAGCCTTGCGTATGTCCAGGACGTGCATCAGATGGTAGCTGACGGAACGGCTAAGGGCTTTTCCGCTACGGGTCCGGGGACTTCGGGCTTCGACAACATACTGGCTGTGGGGAACGGTCAGTCTGGTCTCACCTTTGCACCCAGCGGGACCCTGTCATTAGTAGAAGCTGTTGCCCCGTCTTACCCCAAGGCGACCATAGAAGTTGCCCCCCTCCCATCGGTGGGAGGCGTTAACCTGGGACTGCCGTCGGAAGGCCAGTCTCTCTACCTGCCAAAGTCCTCCACCCCGGCGCAACTTGCGGCCTCGTGGGAGTTCCTGAAGTATCTCGTCAGTGCAACCCAAATGGCGACGTTCGACGCCGGCACAGGATTCGTGCCGATGCGTACATCGGCATCTCAAGAACCCGTCATCCAATCTCTGTGGGCTAAGAACCCGGCTTACAAGGTGTCGTGGGACGAAATGAGCGCTGGCCCGGCAAACAACGCGACCGCTGGTCCCCTCGAAGGGCCCGTAACGCAAATCGACAACGACGTGGCCAACATGCTTGCACAGCTTGACACTGATCCCACGGCTGTTCCGTCGACGTTGCTGAGCCAACTGTCATCGCAGGTGACCGCAGCTATAGCATCCTATGGCTCCTCAAGTTGACCGTGACCCTTCTATTCGAGGTTCGTCGGGCCAGCTACGGATTCGACCGGCGGTGCTAGTGACTACAAGCTCTTATGGCACGAGGTTTGACGTCGACGCGATCCGCTCGAAGTTTCCCGCTCTACGCGCGCATGTAGACGTGCCGGTGTACCTTGACGGGCCGGCTGGAACCCAAGTCCCTGACCATGTGATCTCACGGATGTTGCAGGCTCTGACTGACTACCGCGCAAACGTGAACGGAAGGTTTCCGACCTCTGCCAAGGCGACGATGGTCATCGACGAGGCCCGGTCAGCAGTTGCGGACCTTTTCAACGCGGCGTCGCCCGGACAGATCATCTTCGGTCCGAACATGACGTCCCTGACGTTCGGTATGTCACGAGCCCTAGCAGGAAGGTTCGGGCCTAGCGACGAGCTGGTGATCACCGGCATGCAGCACGACGGGAACGTATCGCCATGGTTGCACATGGCGGAGGAGCGCGGGATGCCAGTCCACAGGGTGGACTTCGACCCAGCCACCTATGAGCTCGACCTAGAGCAGCTTGACCGGGTGCTATCTCCTGCGACAGCCCTGGTAGCGATCAACTATGCCAGCAATGTGCTGGGAACGATCACCGACGCCGGCGAGATATGCCGGCGTGCTGCAGCGTTCGGAGCTATCACCTACGTGGACGCCGTGCAGTACGCGCCGCACGCGCCCATCGACGTGCGCAGCCTCGGCTGCGACCTGCTTGTCGCGTCACCATACAAGTTCTACGGCCCGCACCTTGGTGTCCTATATGGCCGTAAAGAGCTTCTCGAAGAGTTGCAACCTCCCCGCCTTCGCGTGGCTCCGAGCAACGTGCCGGACCGGTTCGAGACTGGCGTCAAATCCCTTGAAGGTATCTCCGGCACGTTAGGGGCGATCGAATACTTGGAATGGGTTGGCGGCACTTTCGGCACCCCCAGTCCTGACCCAGACGGAACGCTCAGGCCCCGGACAAGAACTCTTCACTCGGCTTTTGCGGCGATGACCCAGTACGAGACGCCTCTGACCGCTGCACTTATCCAGGGCTTGCAGTCGCTAAAAGGTGTCAAAGTCCGCGGTATCACTGACGTGTCCGACTTCGAGCGTCGCGTGCCGACCGTGTCTATCTCCGTATCGGGGATCGACAACGCTGCCCTTGCCAGCTACCTGGGCGAGCAGGGCATATACGTGTGGGAGGGACACGTATACGCACCCGACGTCATCGAACGGCTCGGCTTGGAGGGCAGCGGAGGAATCGTAAGGTTCGGCCTCACCCATTACAACACCATGCAGGAAGTCGACAGAGCCATCGCCGCGGTGGAGTCTTACCTGAACAAGTCCTCTATCTGAGGGCTGACGCCACGTCGGAGACAAGGGTTGAGACGAGCTGTGCCCGGGTTACCAGGGAGGCCGCCGACACCCACTCGTGAGGCGTGTGGGGGCCCTCTCCTATGCCGCCGAGCCCGTCGAGGGTGGGGATTCCGAGCGCAGCAGTGAAATTGCCGTCGGACCCACCGCCTACCGCTCTACCGGCGAGCTCCCCATGTCCGAGCCGTAACGCGACGAGCCTGGCCCGATCGGCGAGGGCAGTCGACGCTGAAGCCTCGAAAGGCGGTCTGTGGGAGCCAAGTTCGACAGAGCTAGACACTCCAGTCACGGCGGTGCTGGCTGTCTCAAGCCCCAGGCGAACTCGTCGAAGCTCGCCAGGCGACCACGCTCGCACGTCGAAGGTCACCGACGCTGAATCAGGCACTGTATTCACGGTGCTCCCAGCCGAAGCAAGGGTGGGTGTGACGGTGGTTTCGGCTTTCGAGTCGGTAAGGTCAGCGCCGGCCAGGGCTATGTGGGCCATTCCCAGCAGAGCGTTCGCTCCACGACCGGGTTCGAGGCCTGCGTGTGACGCTCTCCCTGTCAGCTTTACAGTAAGGCGGGCGACGCCCTTGCGGGCGACCTTGAGGTCGCCGTCCGCGGAAGGTTCCAGCACCAGCACCGCCCGCCGGGCGGCAGCCGCCTGCTCGACAGCGTCGCGGCTCACCGTCGAACCGACCTCCTCGTCGGCGGTAATCAGAAAGGATGCACCCCCGCTGGCGGCGGCCAGCGCGTGCAGACCTATTACCAGACCTGCCTTCATGTCGAGCGCGCCCGGCCCGTAGAGGCGGTCCCCGTCCAACCTCCACGGGTTGATCTCAAGCGACCCCAGCGGGTGTACCGTGTCGAGGTGGCCAAGAAGCAGAACGGGAGCCCTGGGGTCACCAATGTGCAATACCGGGAGGTCGCCCAGGTGGTGTCTGGCGTGGGGCAGGCCGAGCGACGAAGCGATGCTCTCGACGACGTCCGCGCAACTCTCAAGGAGATCGGGTACCTTCGAGGGCGATTCGGCGCGCACCAGGGACTCCAAGTGCTCCACCATCATGTCCCGTTCCGCTTGGGGTTTGCCCCGGGTCACCGGTTCACCTCTAGGTCATGCCTAATAGCCCGCAGATCCGCCAAGGCGCTCTGATCTACGCTAACTCCGAGGCCTGGTCCTCTGGGAACGGCAAGCTGCGAGCCTGTCATCACGAACGGTTCGGTGAGGTCGCGGTGGAAGTAACGATCGCTGGCCGAAAGGTCGGCGGGGTATACGAAGCCCGGAAGTGACGCGAGAGCGACGTTAGCGGCTCGTCCGACGCCACTCTCGAGCATTCCGCCGCACCAGACCGGTACGCCCCTTTCGACGCACAGGTTGTGCAGAGCCCGGCAGGCTAGGACACCGCCGAGTCTCCCTACTTTCAAGTTCATCACCGTGCACGCCTGAGCGGCAAGAGCTTGTTCAGCGGAACGTAACGAGACGACGGATTCGTCAAGGCATATCGGCGTGCGAAGTCGCCGCGTGAGGATAGCATGGCCGCCCAGGTCGTCGGCGGCGAAGGGCTGCTCGATCATGAGCAGCCCAAACTCGTCGAGCAGGCTGACATGGTCGAGATCGTCGAGCGTGTAGGCCGCGTTGGCATCGACTTGAAGTGCCAGGTCCGGGAATGCGGCTCGTACAGCAGCTACCGGCTCTACATCGAAGCCCGGTTCGATCTTCAGCTTTACCCTGCGGTAGCCGTCGTCCACGTAGCTTGAGACCAGATCGACCAGGGCTCCGACGGATTGTGTGATCCCCACTGACACGCCGACGTCCACGTTGTCCCTGGTGCCGCCGAGATAATCGGCCAGGCTTACGCCACCAGCGCTGAGCTCAGCGTCGAGAATTGCCATCTCCAGGCCAGCTTTTGCGGCCGGGTATCCTTTGATCCGCGCCAGCGACGACTGAACCGACTCTGCGGTCAGTTCTGGAGCGGACAGAAGTGCCGGAACGGCGAAGCGTTCGATCACCAACATCGACGCGTCTACGAACTCTTCGTTGTAGTAAGGCTCAGGGTGAGCGGCGGCTTCGCCCCATCCTTCGGCTGCGTCAGTCTCGACGTGAACGAGGAGGATGTCTTTAACGGTCTGAGTGCCGAATGAGGTCCTGAACGGCCTGACGAGCGGCAGGCGGACACGTACCAGTTCAACCCGTTCAAGCATCATCTGGTCTGTTCACCTATCAAGTAGCCATCCGAAGAGAAGCCTGTGATAGCCAAACCCGAGTCGACCGCTTCTGCGAGGGCAGAGCCGACTGCTGTCCTCCACGCGTCGGCGAGGCCGCGGTCCGCTCTGCGCAGCCGCGCATAGTCTTCGGGGATGGGGATGACCGAGCCGGGTGCCGGCAGGTTTGGCGAACGGTGGGGGAGAGGTTCCGGGTCGATCAGGAAAGGTCCGGTCACCTCGTCACTGTCGTGAGTCGCCAGCGGCCTCGTCAGATCCCAGGTCACTTCGAGCCGGTCGGTGCGTTCTCCGCTGTTGAAGTTGTCCTCCCTCGGCCCGTAGCAGTCGGGCAGGAACGCTCGTACCTGGGCTCCCAGCAGCTGCAAGTTGAACGCCGCGTTGGGTCGAAGAAGCGGATCGAAGGTCCATCTCATCTCCCTAACACCGTGTTGCAAACAGGCGAGCCGCTGGGCGAGCTTCAACGCCGATCCGACGCCCGACCCCCGGGCTGCTTCCACAACCCCGACCTGGTGGGAGTGGAAGTGGATCCCTCCCTCCCAACCGAGGAACCCCAACGCGAACCCGACAGCCAGCCCGTCCCGTTCTGCGACCAGTAAAGGGGCTCCGGCGAGGACCATCCCCCGAAGAACGTTGCGGGGAACCACAACCGCCGGACCCCAGATCGCCTCCATCAGATGACGGACCTCGTCTATCTCAGCCGGAGTGACCAGAGCGCGGATGGACACCCCGGCCCGCCCGGCCGAACCAACAAGATCGCAGAGCGCACCTTGTTCGGGATCCCCGGAGCGTCCCGCGGCTAGGTGCGTCATAGAGCCTTCGTGTAGCGAAGAATCTCGTTGCCTTCGACCAGTACCTTGATGACCGTTCCTCCTGCGAGCTCTTCCACCAGCATTGTAGAGCCGGTCTCGCTGTCGAGGAAGCGGTCCTCGCCGACGGGGATCAAGAAGGCCTTCCCGTAGGCTGTCGGACGGAACAGTCGCCGCCCGTCCCAGCCAACCTCGGCGGTCATGGAAAACGGCCCGTCGTAGTGACCTGCAAGCCGGGCCAGCTGGTTCGGGTTGAGTTCGCGCACGGCGATCGGTTTGCGATCGAAGATAGACCACTCGTGGACTTCGTCGATCGCCCTCAGCACCTCGCCGATCAGGGTGTTGCCACCATTCCCGTTGGTCGCTATCACCACGCCGGAGTCTTTGCTCAGAAGTCCTTCGATCTGGCTGCAGAACCCGCGGTTGGTCCCGTTGTGGCGGAAGCGGCGTGCGGGTCCTATACCGAGTATCTCAGGGCCGAGGCCGTGCGGGCTGTTGGGGACGGGCGTCAACATCTCGCCGGTCGCGCCCGTGGACAGCACCGCCGGCGAGGAAGTTCCATCCCGCATCGCGAAAATCCCCTTGATGAGAAGTACCAGGTCGTCGACGGAAGCCCATAGGCCTCCCGCTGCCAGGGTGGGAAGTATGTTCGCTCCGCCGGGCAACTCCTCCCCTGTGTCTATGTGGCCGTGGGCGGCATTCGTATAGCGCTGACGGTCGATTGGATGCTGAAAGTGGCTTGTGGTCATGCCGAGCGGCTCAAGGACCAGCTCCTTCATGGCCGCGCTGTAGGGAAGTCCGGTCACGTCCTCCACGAGCACTTGGAGTATCGTCGTGCCGCCACCTGAGTAGTGGTACTCGGCGCCGGGGCGAGTCACGACCCGGACAGCCTCGCTTGCCGATACGGGGGCCCCGTCGAGGATCTCAACGACCGTCGGGATGACCGAGCCCGGCCGGTAGCCTTCGAAGCCGGACGTAGAGGTGCCGGCCGTGTGGGACAGAAGCCGGCGTGGTGTTACAGGTTCGTCCGACCAACGGTCGTCACGCGGAAGCTGCCAGCTCCTCAGTTGAAGGTTGACGTCGGCGTCGAGATCGATGAGTCCATGCTCGGCAAGGTTGAGCACTCCTAGGGCGTTGACGACTTTGGATATCGACGCCACTTGGAAGAGGGTGGCGGTGGTAACGGGTGGGCCCCCAAGGACTGTCGTGCCGTATCCAGCCGCCCAGACGACGCTGCCGTCCTCAATCACCGCCAACGCGCAGCCGGGCACCCCGTAGCGCGACATGCGATCCCGCAGTTCGTGGTGAAGGTCGGGCCATCCCGCTAGTGGAACTGCCTCAAGCAGTCCGTGTTCGACCCGGCTCTGCAGGTCAGTTCGCATTTTCTGCTCCTAGAGGATCTCGCCGTGCGCTGAGAGAGGGCGCAGCCGACAGCAACGCTGAATCGACAGCGTCGATAGCTCTGCTGAAGAGCTGATCGGGACGGACAGCGGCCTGGTCAATCGTGCCTGTGACTGTCAGGCCGCTGTGCGGGTCCACGTGGAAGATGACGCCCCAGTGGCCGCGATGGCCTCGAAACAGCCGGCCACCGTATGTGCGGGCTTCCAACCCGAAGCTGTAGCCGACGAACCCCGGGCTGTGGCGCGAAGGGTCGAGGGTGCGAAACTCGTAGTGTTGCATTTCTTGGAGCTGCGAAGGGCCGACTAGGGTTCCCTCGAACAGGGCCCGTCCGAAGCGAGCTAGATCCGCCGCAGTGGACACCAAGCCACCGCCGGCCCAGTCGGCCGACCCGTGGACGGGCATCACGTCGATAGGACCCTGGAATGCGTGGAGCAGTGTCGCCCCACGGTGGCTCTCGTAGCCTTCGAGATAGGTGTTGTGCATTCCTGTGGGATCTAGGATTCGAGACCTGTAGCTGTCGTGGAGAGCCCGTCCGTCGAGCTGCTCGATCACCAAGCCGAGCAGCACGTAACCCGTGTCACTGTACGCGTAGCCGTAGCCACCGTCGGGAGCGAAGTACGGTGAACCCCACTTTCGGGCGCCCTGCAGGAGCTCCTGCGGGCGCCAGGGTCTACCAGGATCGGACATCAATGCGTCAGTGAAGCCTGAGGATGTGGCGTAGTCGAAAAGTCCGCTGGAGTGGTTGAGAAGCTGGCGCAGGGTGATCGACGTCCCGTAGGAAGTGCCCTCGAAAAGGTGCAGGCCGGCCAGGATCGCGGCGCTTTCCCCGTCCAAGTAAGCGATGGCCGGGTCGTCGGGGGCGCAGCGGCCCTCAGCGAAAAGCTGCAGCATCAGCGCTGCGGTGAAGGTCTTGGTGACGCTGGCGATTCGGAATGCGTCGCCGATGACCGCAGGCGTGCTGTCCTCACGGGATACGACACCAGCAGCAGTTTCGTGGGCGATCCCGGCGTCGGGTAGCTCGACCCGCAGAACGGTGTTGACCACCAAGTCGCTCAGCTGCGCGGCTGCTACCTCGTCGAGTGATGTGGCAAGGTCAGGAATCAGCTGCTCCTTTCAGGTAGCTTTCGAGAAGGGCCATTTGCCCTTGGCGGTTCGATGCGCTGCCCAGAGCAGCCATTAGAGCGAGGCGGGCTTTCATGGCAGAACGCCCCGCAGATCCGACAACCCCGAGGAAGTCCAGTCCTTCGTCGTTGAACCCCGTGGCGTACGGCCTTCCCGCTAGTACCACCGGGAGGCCCTCGTGGGCTAGTCGGTGGACGACTTCCCACAGTCCGCTGGGAAGGTTGAGGGCGCCGAAGACCTCGATTACAAGGCCTCTGGAGCTGGCGGCGAACTGTGCGACAAGTTCCGGTTCCAGTTCCGGATAGGCGGCGAGCAGCCGAACTCCCCCTTTGAGGCACGTCGGGGTCTGCCAACAGCGCCTTAGCGGTTCGCCGAAGTCGGCTACAGGTTCGCCGACGCGACCGAGGCGGGGCCCCGGGACCGACACGAAGGCGTCCAATCGGGTGGCGTCGACCTTGGCGAGCTCGGCGGCACGGTGGATCGCCCCGTTTAGAACGGCTACGACACCGTGACGTGCGATGTCCGGCTCGCCGGCAAGTGCGATGGCGGCTGCAAGGTTGGCCTTGCCGTCCGAGTCCTGTGCGGAGTGCGGGCGCATCGCACCGGTGAAAACTACCGGTGCCCGCAGATCGGGCCCTAGAAACAGGTCGGCCAGGTAAGCGGTCTGCTCCATCGTGTCGGTACCGTGGGTGACCACAACGCCGTCTGCTCCGGCCCCCAGAGCATCCTCGACGGCCCGGACTATCTCCAGCATCTTCGGGGGTCTAAGGCTGGCGGAGTCCCCGGTCGCTGCGTCTTGCACCGAAACCGGTACCCGAAGTTCTCCCAGTTCAGCGACTAGGTCCCCGCCACTCAGCTCGGCCCACTTGGTGCCGTCGAAGTGGGAGCTGATCGTCCCACCTGTTGCGACAACGTGAATTCTGCCTGTTCTCATCGGTGGCGGCGCCCTCCCCGGGCCGATCGGACAAAACGTGTCAGGAGGTCTGGATCCAAGTCGGCCAGGTCCACGTCGATCGGGTAGATGGGCCTACGCAGCTTCACCGGGCTCAGCTGGCTCAAATCGACAGGTGCGAGGCCCGGCGCATCAACCTCGACTATCTGCGACTCGTCGAACATGTGGGCGAAGCCAGCTCGGAAGTGGCCTCGTGACTTCACCACCAAGACGCGAGCGGCTTGGGAGTCAAGGCCCACATGGGTGAGAAGACCTGGGTCGCTCACCTGGAGGGGATGGCTGGACACGCCGACAGTCACACCCCCCAAGTCCAGAGTGCAGGTGGGCCCGGGTCGCAGTGTTGCGCCGGCGTACACGCCCGTGGTCGGCCGGTAAAGGCCGTCGCGTAGGGCGGTGACGGTGGCTTGAGCGGCGAGAGTCGCTGCCAGAGGATCCGTGGAGCCCCGGTTGAACACGGCGGTGATCTTGGCTCCCAGCCCAGACCCGAACGCGTCCTGCACGAGCCGGGGATCGCACTGCAAAGCCAGCTGGACGTCACTAGCCCCGGCGCCTAGCAGCGCGCCAAGAAGCGCAGTGGAAGTGCCCGGCGCGCCGCCCCCTGGGTTGTCGGCTACGTCGGCCAGCAAGAGCGGTCCCTTGTCGTGGCAGGCGCGCTTCACGGCGTCTGACAAGGGTGTTGCCGAAGAACGGTATTCTCGGCGCAGCTGCCAGGCCCAGTCGGCGACCTCCGTCGCGACCGAGGCCGAGTCGGGGAAGCTTCCTTCGCCGCTGGTTGCCGCGGTAACAGTGACTGACAGCCCGGCGTCGGGACTGTCGCCAAGGGAGAATCCCCCGAAGACCGAGATGTTGAGAACCGGACCTTTGACCAAGGTCTGCGACCGGTCGATAACCCTACCGAGGGGTTCGGCTCCGGTGGTCAGCTGGCCCAGCTGGGAGAGAAGAAGCGGCAGGGAGCACCAGGCGAGCCCGAGCTCGACGTTCTGCGTCGTTTGCAAAGCGAGCGCGGCTGCCTCACGTGACCGTTCGGCCACGTCCACGTGAGGATTGGTCCGGTAGCCGACGATGGCGTCCACAGACCTCACCATGGCCTCGGAGACGTTAGCGTGCAAGTCCAGTACGGTCGTTAGCGATGGCTCAGGCCCGACTGTACGTCTGAGCAGCTCCAAGTAGACCCCGTCGGCGTCAGCGGCCTTCGTGGTGCACCCCGCTCCGTGGCCGAGCACGAGGAGAGCATCCAACGTTCCCGCCTCGAGCAGAGCGCCTTCGGTCTCGGAGAGGTAGGCGACAAAATCCCGGTGCCGTAGCGGCCCTCCAGGTGGAAGCTCGATCAGGGGAAGCTCGACCACCTGTGCGCCCGACTCGGCCAGTACGTCCACAGCGGGGCCCGCCACCCAGTTGGCGCCGAGACCCCCGGCTTGCCTGTCTATCCTGACTCCGTCCTGCAGGCTGATCGGCGCAGCGAGAGCGTTGGTCTCGTGCGCGTAGCCGAGGACACCGATTCGTGGTCTCATGGAGACTCCAGAAGCCGGTCGATTATACGGCCAACCGACGCGTCTAGGCCGTCGAATGAGCGGACGCGTGCTAGCTGCTCCCGCATCATCTTCTGACGGGTCGCGTCGAAGCGGTGCATTTGGAGGAAGTCGGGAACCAGCCGTGGAACGAGCCCGGGGTTAACCTTGATCAGAAACTCCAGTTCGTCTACGAAGACCTCGTAACCGGACCCCGAGATATCGTGGAACGCGACACGGTTCTCCGTGCAGAACGGAAACCACACGGCCATGACCCTCGTCCGGTCCGCACGGTCATAGCGCGGCTGGGACAGCAGTTTGCGCAACCGGGCGATGGTCTCCGGCCTGGCAGCGCCCGTCTGGGCGCGGGTACAGCGATCGAGCAAGCGTGGGGCGCCATCCCAGCGCCGCTCCGACAGCGAGATGAGCTCCTCGGATCCAGGGTGTCCGCTGCCAAGGGCACGGGCGAGAGCTCTTAGCGCTCGGGTGGGGTCGGCGTTCACGACTGCGTTGGTCGCCAATTCCCAGTCGTCGACGCTTCCTCTGGCGAGGAGCAGCGCCGTAGCTGAATCGGCGAGACTTCTGATGGCACGGTCTTGAGCGTCGGTACTGGCGGGGTCGTCTCCCCCTTTTCGTACCACGGCGGCTAGGACTGGCCCCAGGGACTGGCCGAGAAGCGCCGCGAATGCTGTTACACCCCGGTGGATGCCGTCAACGTCTAAAGTAACGCTGCGCTCACCCAACTCAACCTCTGACGGCATCTGCAGAAGGCGCGCTAGGACAGCCGGGTCGTCATTTCTCGCAATGATCTCACCGAGGGCACCGGCCAGCACAGCAGTGGCCTGTCGTGCTAGGGATTCATTGCCAGAGCGGAACGCATCTACCGCTGTCAGCTTCAGCTCGTGTGCCGCTGACCAGCGCGCGTAGACATCGGTCTCGTAGACGACAAGTACACCCAATTCTTCGAGAGTGTGATCCATGTGAAAGTCGATTGGGGCGGAGAAGTCCCTCAGCGCCGAGACGATCACATCGGGTCGCGTTGCAACTTCGAGAGCCACGGACCGATCGCGGAGAAGCACGTGGTGACTGGTGGAGCGGACCCCGTTGAGATCTACTTCGCACGGCGTGCCGTCTGGATTCATGAACCCCACCTCAAGTGGGATCAGGACGGGGTCTTGTTCGAGCAGCTCGTCGGTGCGTTCGGCCGCCACTTCGATGCCAGCGTCGAGGCGTTGCACAGACATCGTTACGGCCGGCCGGCCGATCAGTCTGAACCACTTCGATATCCCAGCGATCTCCGGGGATCTCTCCGGGGCGGCCGCCTGAAGCGCGTCCACGAAGTCGTCCACGGAGGCTGCTTTCAGGTCAAAACGACGATAGAATTCCGACGTCGCCTGACCCCATGCTCCAGTTCCAGCGATCCGCCTTAGCATCCGAAAAGCTTCCGCAGCTTTTAGGTAAGAGGTGCGGTTATAGGCCTTGCGAGCGTCGGAAAGTTTGGAGGGCACCGCTGGGACGGCTAGGACCGCCTCCTCGGGGAACTGGACCCGGCGCAAGAAGGCGACCTCGTCGACGCGCGCGGCTGGGCCTTCGAGGTGTGCGCGGAAGTCGCCTTGCGCTAGCACCGTGAGACCTTCCTTGAGGGCCAGTTGCTCCCAGGAGGTAACAGTCACGCGGTTGCCGCGGGTGTGGTGTAGGTATTCGTGGGACACGTTGGCCAGGATTGGAACGACATCGTCGTCCGTCCATCCTTTGGAATCGAGGATCAAAAGGGACGGCTCGAAGAACATCAGACCGTGGTACTCGGTAGCCTCCGGGTGCCGGGCAACGGCCGCCATTAGCAGCCTGTCCAGGTCGTAGGGGATTCCTCCGATGTCCAGATCGAACTTCATCGTCTGCTCCAGCGTTTCGAGAGCGAAACCAGCTCCGTCGATGCTTTCCGGAGCAGCTATCACAGCGAGCTCTACTAGTTTGTCGGAGGCCGCCTCGACGGTCACCGCCTTGGTCGCAAACTTCCCAGCCAGGACCGATACCAGGTAGCTCGGCTTGGGGATAGGATCGTCAAAAGTGCGGGAGACTCGGCCGTCCGGCAGCGATGCCTGTGAAACAAGCTGTCCGTTCGCGAAGGTATCGGGATACTCGGCGGGGTCGGCTACCAAAGTGACGGTGTACGTGGAGCGCACCGACGGGTTGTCCATGCAAAAAGTGACGTGGCGCAGGCCAGTAGGTTCGAGGACCGAGCTCAGCGTTCCGGGGGTTCTGGCGATCCCCAGGTTGTGAGGGTCCCCTGGCAGGACCACCGAGGTGGTTTCCACTACTGCTGTTCGCCGGCCCCCAAGATCGATCTTGAGGCCGTGCGGGTTCACGCTGTAGTCCCCGCTGGGCAGACGCTCGCCGTCCACGCAAACCTCGCGCAGCGTCAGGTCTTCGCCGTCAAGGTTGAGCTCTCCGCCTGCGTGACCGGAGGTCTGTCTGCTCAGCGAGAGGGCGCACCTCACGATCACCGCTGTCGGATCGAGGTCCATGCGGATGTCGGCGTGGTCGGTCGTCCATCCCGATCCAGGCGGAGGCGTCCCCTCAGCCTGCATGAGACAGATCGAAGCTAGGCAGAGCGGCCATACCGGCGGATACCTGCTCTAACACTTCGTCGATGTCGGTCTCGGTCATAGCCGTCGAGAGGATCATCAAGCCGAAGGGAATGATCTGAACGCCGTGGTTCAGCAGGAACCGGTGCAATCCCAGGATTCTTTGCAGCTGGTCCTTTCCCAGCGGAAGGGTGCGAAAATCGGCGAACGGTTTGTCGTCGAACAACAGCCCGACGAGCGATCCACGCCCTTTCACCTGGCCTGGTAGGTCATGATCCTTGAGGCAGCGCCGTAGCCCGTCGCGCATCCGGTCGCCGAGGCGGTCCAGGCGTTCGTAGGCGGCTGGTGTCATCTGCCTCATACAAGCGAGGCCGGCCGCCATGGTAAGGGGATTGGCGTTGTACGTTCCGCCGTGCTCGACCCGCAGTGGCTTCTTCGTCTGGTCGAAGACTTCCATGATCTCGGCCTTGCCTCCGGTCGCTCCTACGGGTAGGCCGCCCCCGATGATCTTGCCGAGTGCTGTCAGGTCCGGGGTGATGCCCGTCAGGCCTTGGGCGCCGTGGTAGCCGACCCTGAAGGAGAACACTTCGTCGAAGATGAGCACGATCCCCTTCTTTTCCGTCAGGGCGCGAACTGTTTGCAGGTATTCTGCGGTCGCCTCTACGAAGCCGATACGAGAGATGATGGGGTCGATCACCACTGCGGCGAGCTTGTCCGCATGCTCTTCGAGTAGCCGCGCTGTCGCCTCGATGTTGTTGAATGGGAGCACCAGCGTGTCCTGTTGGACTTTGACGGGTATGCCAGCAGTCGCTGGTACCGAAGCCGGCGCGTCAGCCGGCCCCCACTGGGAGCGAGACGGGGCGACACTGATCTCCAAGGCATCGGCACTCCCGTGGAACGCGCCTTCGACCTTGGCGACCATGTCGCGTCCTGTGAAGGCTCTCGCTGCCCGCAGGGCCATCATCATACCTTCGGTTCCCGAGTTCGAGAAGCGGATCTGTTCGACCCCGGGCAGGCGCTCGCAGAGGAGCTCGGCCAGTTCTATCTCCAACTCGGTTGGCATCCCAGCAGCCAACAGATGTCGCGACTGCTCAGAGATGGCAGCCTGGATAGCCGGGTTGCCGTGGCCGTGTATCAGCGACGACCAGTTGTTTATGCAGTCGATGCGGACGTTACCGTCGGCATCGGTGACCCGGCATCCTTCTCCATGGACAGCGTAAATGGGGTACGGGCTGAGGAAGACGCCCGTACGGCTGTTCCCGCCGGGCATGACTTTCCGGGCTCGGGCAAATAGCTCGGCGGAGCTAGAATCTGGGTCGGGGTAGGTCATTGGCTTCTCCCATCGTTACTTGGCTCGCTACTCGGCGGTGGACCCTGGCGCGGCCCGGCCAGCCATGCGCGCAGGAGTTTCTTGTCGATCTTCCCGAGCGTGACCCGCGGGAGCTCAGCCACGAGTATTACCTCGCGGGGCACCTTGAAGGGCGCGAGGGCATTCCGGCATGCTTCGTTGACAGCTTCGGCCAAACCGTCGGAGCTCCCGGTTGGCAGCACGAAGGCCACGGGAACCTCGTCGAGCATCCTGTCGGGAGCGGCGACCACCGCGCACTCGCGGACCCCACGAACCGCGTTGATCACTCGCTCCACTTCTGGTGCCGAAACGTTCTCGGCGCCGACGCGCAGAACGTCTTTTCCTCGGCCGTCGAAGCGGATGTCGCCGTCGTCGAAAGGCGTCACGAGATCCCCCGTAGAGAACCACCCCTCAGCGTCGAAAGCGTCTTCTGTCGCTTCGACATTGTTCAGATATCCGGCAAAGAGCGAGACGCCCGGCACGGCTCGTATCTTTAGCCATCCGCTTTGCCCGAACTCTACGGGCACGTCGTCGTCGTCGACTACCTTGACTTCGTAGCCTGGGACCGGAGCACCCATTGCCATCGGGTGGTTTGGCAAGTTCAGGTCAGACGCGAGGACAAGCGTGACGGTCTCTGTCATCCCGAACCAGCCGGTGGTTCGTATATCGAACTCTCTCCTTATGAGAGGAACGTCGGTGGCTCCGAGGCCCCAGAAGCGCAACCGGTGGGGGCCAGGTCTCGGCTTGTCTAGGAGAGCGTAGAGCATGAAAGGTATCGACGAAGTCCAAGTGCAACCGTTGCGGACAACGGCATCCCAATAGCGCGAAGCCGAGAACCTCGGCTGCACGACGAGGGTGCCGCCGGACCACAACGTGGAGAGCATCGAATAGCTGAGAGCGTTAGTGTGGAAGAGCGGAAGAAAGGCAAGTGTCACGTCATCTGGTCCGAGGCCGAGCACAGTAGAGCCCGTCTTCCCAGCCCACAGCGCGTTAGCGTGAGTCCAGACGACTCCCTTGGGGCGTGCAGTGGTCCCGGATGTGTACTGCACGCTACTGTAGGACAGCGCGTCGGATCCGTGGGCGTCCACAGTCCCATGGCTACGGAGATCCTCGAACTGAAGATTCTCGCTAGCAGCGGCATGGGAGGGTGGTTCCCCGAGGTCGGTCGCGGTCACGATGACGAACCTGAGCGGGGCCTCCAAGTGTGAAATGGCCTCGCTCACCCCGTGGAGCAGAGCCGGCTGGGTGATGGCCGCGACTGCCTGGGAGTCTTGCAGGTAGAAGCTCAACTCGCTCGGTGTGGACCGGGTGTTCGTAGTCACTGCGACCGCCCCGAGGTGGGCGCACGCGAACCAGCTCAGCAGGAACTCTGGACAGTTTCCCATGTGGATGACAACGCGGTCTCCTGCTACAACGCCGAGTTGCGCCATGCCGGCAGCGACTCGGGCCACATCCTCGGAGAACTCACGGTACGTCCAAGTCCGAGCGTTGCCACCGAAGGGTTCAAACCTCAGGAAGGTGTGGCTCGACCGCAACTCGGACTGGTTGGCTAAAAGCCATGGAATGTTCTTGCCTGTAAAAGCATGGGTGGGCGTTGCTTTTAGTCGCATGGCCACCCTGTCCGCTCGCCTGGCATGCACATGTCCCCCTGCTAGATCGTCGTGTCGAATCTACGAGCCTGAAATGGCGCTGCCCCTGACCGACTTGCGACATCTTGGCGGCCTTATGAACACAACTTGGTTGGGGCGAACTGACTGCGGGGCCCTCATGCCACACTGTGTAACACTCGGGCGGCGACGGAGACCCAAATCAGGCGGTGCCATGAAAACACAGGCCGACTACTATCACGAAGATAGAAAATTCAGCTACATCTCCACCTGGTCCATGGATCACCAGACCAGGTAGTTCGCCGCTAGACAGACCAGGCGTCGTCACCTCAGGGTCGTGCCCTGAGATGAGTGTGGGATAGCTGAGAGCGACGGAAGGGGGAGTGCGTGGCTGAAGTCAGGTTCGCCGAAGTGACGAAGAAGTTCGGCGACGTGGTCGTGCTCGACGGTTTGGAGCTCTCCGTGCGCGACGGGGAGTTCTTGGTGCTTCTCGGACCCTCGGGGTGTGGTAAGACGACGGCTCTGCGTACGGTTGCAGGTTTGGAGTCGCCTACGAGCGGGACTGTCCTGATCGACGCCACGCCCGTCAACGACATCCCAGCCCAGAAGCGGGACGTGGCGATGGTATTCCAGAGCTACGCCCTCTATCCGCACATGACAGTTGCCAAGAACATCGGGTACCCACTGCGACACCGCCCGTCGAACAGTCGGGAAGAAGACAAAGCGCTCGTGTGCGAGGTTGCTGATCTTCTCGGGTTGACACCGTACCTAGAGCGCAAGCCCCGGGACCTTTCAGGTGGCCAACGCCAGCGGGTTGCCCTCGCTCGCGCTATCGTCCGTAAACCGAAGGTGTTCTTGATGGACGAGCCGCTGTCCAACCTCGACGCGTCTCTACGAACACAGACGAGAGGCGAGATCGTCCAACTCCAACGGAAACTGGGCACCACTACTATCTACGTCACCCACGACCAAGTGGAGGCCATGACCATGGGCCACCGGATCGCCGTCCTCAACGACGGGCGCCTGCAGCAGGTCGGCGCTCCCGAGGAGCTCTACGAGGACCCTGTGAACTCCTTCGTCGCATCGTTTATAGGTAACCCTGGCATGAATCTCCTCCCGGCGTGCCGCCGGGATGGGGTCGTGTCGATCGCGGACGTTCCTTCTGTCGAGGTACCCGGTCACGACTGCGATCTAACCGTCGGCGTCCGAGCCGAACAGTTGGCGCTAGTCAGCGACGGCATACCGGCGTCGTGCCTGGCAGTCGAGGCCTTGGGTTCGGAGGTCCAAGTGCTCGTAGAACTGCCGGGAGGAGCGAAAGCTATCGTGCGCCAGCCGGCTGGCGCGCCACGACCGACTCTAGGCGGTCGGGTCTCGCTCGCCCTTACGATCCAGTTACCCCTGTTGTTCGATACGGCCACCAACGAACGGATCCGGACGGTCTGATGAGGCACCAAAAGCTCCGTGATGCCGTATCCGCGTACGCGCTGATCTTGCCGGCGTTGCTGCTCTTCGGCGTGTTCATGCTTTACCCGTTTCTGCGCAACTTTGACCTGGCGCTGTACCGCACGGCCCCCTATCCCGGGCTTCCGAGCCGGTGGGCGGGACTGAGCCAGTTCACTTCGGTCATCACCTCATCCACGTTCATCCATTCACTCATCTCGACATCGCTTTACACCGTGATGGTCGTTCCTGTCGGGGTCGTCCTGGGTCTAGTGCTCGCCGTTGCAGCTCACCAGAAGCTCCGGGGGATGGGCTTCTACCGGGTCATCTTCTCCACGACAGCAGTGAGTTCTGTGGCTGTGGCGGCATTGGTCTTTGGGACCTTCCTCAACCCGGTCAACGGACTCCTGCCGTCGATAGGCGTCAACCCCAACCCGCCGATCCTTCAGAGCCCGACGGATGCTCTTCCAGCCATGGCCGTTATCGGCGTGTGGCAGTTCATAGGCTTGTCTTTTATTCTCTTCAGTGCAGCGCTGCAGTCGTTGCCTGAAGAGGTCCTCGAAGCGTCTCTTGTTGACGGGGCGAGTCCAGTTCGCCGCTTCTGGGGTGTAACTGTTCCCCTGCTCAGCCCCATGATCTTCTACGTAGTCGCGATAGGGACGATCAGCGCTTTGTACACATTCGGACAGATGGACCTCCTGATCGGTCCGGGGGCATCCACCTACACGAACACAGAGACCCTGTCGTACCTTATCTACCAAGACGTAATTGTCTCCCCCAACCAGGGAGTTGCGGCATGTGCAGCGATAGCCCTGTTCGTGCTGACTGCCTTGATCACATTTGCCCAGTTCCGATTCCTCGAGAAGCGGGTTCACTATGGAAACTGACGTATCTACCGTGACCTTGCGCTCCGTGACGGAACCCTCCGATACAGGCAAGCGGTCGCGGACCGCTCGATCGCACGGCGCCCCCGACTCTTCGCACGGCTCACGTCTGCGACCGAGCATTCGCAAGTACCTTAGCTACGCGGTTCTGACGGTTGGGGCTCTCATCGTCCTGTTTCCCTTATATATGACGCTGGTCAGCTCTCTTCTAACCCAGAGCGAGTACGTAGCTCAGCCGCCGGTCTTCTTCCCGATTCACCCGCAATGGGACGCCTACAGCAAAGCGTTCATCCAGGGAGACATGTGGAAGTACTTTGTCAACTCGATCCAGCAGACCCTGCTCATTGTAGTCGGCTCTACTGTTACTAGCGTCCTGGCAGCTTGGGCCTTCGCCGCGTACGAGTTCCCTCTGAAGCGGATCTTGTGGGCGCTGGTCCTTTCGACACTGCTGATCCCCTTCGAAGTGACGATCGTCGTAAACGTGCAGACCATCGACTCCCTTGGCTTGAGCAACTCGATCGTCGCTCTGGCACTTCCGTTCATGATGTCTGCGTTCGGCATATTTCTTCTGCGGCAGGCATTCCGCGGGATATCGAAAGAGCTGCGCGAAGCGGCAACCCTGGACGGAGACAGCTCGATGGGCTTCCTATGGAGGGTAGCCTTGCCGCTTGTCAGACCTCAGTTGGCGTCGTACCTTGTCATATCAGCGCTAGCCGCGTGGAACCAGTACCTCTGGCCACTGATCCTCACTACGAACAGTTCAGCTCACCGCACCATCCAAATCGGACTGAAGACGCTGAATTCCACCACTTTCAAAAACTATGACGTCGTCCTGGCGGGAGCGGTTATAGCGTCTGTCCCCGTCTTCATACTCATGATTATCTTCAACAAGCAGTTGATACGCAGCCTTAACGCCGGCGCTGTAAAATGACTTGTAGCACAATCGGCTACCCGGTAGCGATCCTTTGAAAAGAGACCTGCGGAAAGGCCGGGCCGCTCTAATAACGCCGTGTCGCCTAATCGGAGTTCATGATGAGACCTTGGTCCACCACGACTCTATCTCCCGGTGCGACTACCTGGAAGGTGACGACCGCGTCGTCGCAGGTGCTCCAGCGGACCGTCAGCACGCTCGGCGGTGTTACTGGGGATGCGAACCGTCCAGAGACTCGGGTCACTGTCTCGGAGCGACCTTCCCACACTTGGTCGACGATGGTGGATACTGCGCGGGCGAGCGTGGCTGTCCCGTGAAGGATGGGATGGTCCATGCCTGCGGCGCGAGCGACCGCCCTATCGGTGTGTATCGGGTTGAAGATCCGGGCGCACTCCGAATATATGTGGGCGGATCCGGCGCCGACCTGAAAGGTCGCCTCGTGAAGGCCGGAAGCCTCTGACGGTGGCACCCACGCTGGGAGGTTGTCGCCAGTAGGGGCAAAGTCGGGTAGATCGTGGTGTGCTCCTAGCGCAAGCACATCGAATCGCGTGGTAGCTACGGGCAGTCCCTCGGCGTCCACCGTTTCGAGCAGGTAGCGAACCAGAACGCCTGGACGCTTCGCTTCGATACCCTCGATCGTCAGCGAAGTGGCAAGCGAGTCTCCGGGCCTTACCAGTCTGTGGATGATCGTGTCTTGGCCAGCGTGAAGCACCGCCGACGCCCCTGTGACTTGGACGTCCGGATCGTCGAGTCTGCACGAGGCCAAGACGGGCCATTCGAGACAGACCACGAAGAGGGGATGGCCAACGATTCCACCTGAAACGGTCGTATCTATATGGGTAGGCTTGGTGTCATCGATAGAAGCGGCGTACGCCATGAGCCACCTTGCGTCTACGCTCACGGCGTTTGTGGTGCCAATGTTGATAGCAACCCCCCTATTTACTGTATTCTCGATTTGGAGGCCTAATGGACGCCGCGTCCAGCGTGCCAACGTCGACTAGTATACCGGTTTGTCACGGACAGCCACATTTTCGCCAGTAACAGCTCTCCTGTGACAGATAGCAACACCGAATAGTGTGGCTTCGTGTGGCTTAGAAAGGGAAGGGAATGCGCCTGATAGAACATTGGCTCGGCGGCCGATCAGAATCCGGTCAAAGTGGCGGACGGAGAGGGGCCGTATGGGACCCCGCGACTGGGGAGCAGCAAGCAGAGGTGGCCTTAGCATCAGCGCCAGAGGTGGACAGTGCTGTTGACATTGCCAGTTCAGCTTTCGCCGACTGGTCTTGCTACGCGCTGTCGCGTCGTAGCGAGATCATGTTCCGTTTCCGCCAACTCCTTTTCGAGGAGCGGCAGTCGCTGGCAGCTGCGATAACAGCCGAGCACGGCAAGACCACTTCAGATGCCCTCGGCGAGCTAGCTCGTGGGCTCGAGAACGTCGAGTTCGCTTGTGGCATACCACATCTTCTAAAAGGCGAGTATTCTGAACAAGTGTCATCCGGGGTGGATGTCTACTCGATCCGCCAGCCACTCGGAGTTGTTGCCGGGATCACCCCGTTCAACTTTCCCGCGATGGTTCCCCTATGGATGCTAAGCAACGCCATCGCATGTGGCAACACGGTCGTACTCAAGCCATCGGAGAAGGATCCATCGGCGTCGATCGTGATTGCTCAACTGCTGAAAAGGGCCGGCCTGCCCGACGGAGTGTTCAACGTGATCCACGGAGACCGGGAAGCCGTCGACGCTCTCCTGGACTCCAATAAGGTATCCGCTGTGTCATTTGTCGGCTCAACGGCGGTCGCTCGGCACGTTTACGAGCGAGGGACGCAGGCGGGAAAGCGGGTTCAGGCACTTGGCGGGGCCAAGAACCACATGGTCGTACTGCCAGACGCCGACATCGACCTTGCCGCTGACGCGGCCGTGTCTGCGGCGTACGGCTCGGCGGGCGAACGCTGCATGGCAGTGTCTGTTGTAGTAGCCGTCGGAGCGGTGGGCGATACCCTCGTGGACGCAGTGTCGTCCCGATTGGCGAGGATTCGGGTCGGTCCGGGTGCAGAGCCCTCAAGCGAAGTCGGACCACTGATCAGCGCAGAGCACCGGGAGAAGGTTGCTTCCTACCTGGATGCGAGCGTTCGAGAAGGTGCCCATCTCGTCTACGACGGACGGGCACATGAAGTCCCCTCGGCCGGATTCTTCCTCGGGCCGTGCCTTGTCGACAGGGTACAACCCGACATGAGCGTATATCGTGATGAGGTCTTCGGGCCCGTTCTGTGCGTCGTGAGGGTGAACACCTATGAGGAAGCCCTTGAGCTAGTGAACTCTAATCCCTACGGGAATGGGACTGCTATATTCACCAGGGACGGCGGCACTGCTCGTCGCTTCCAGTCAGAGTGTGAAGTTGGAATGGTGGGGATAAACGTCCCGATCCCGGTCCCGGTGGCCGGCTATAGTTTCGGCGGCTGGAAGGCATCCCTTTTCGGTGACACCCACATGTACGGTCCTGACGGGATCCGCTTCTACACCCGTATGAAAGTGGTCACCAGCCGGTGGCCCGCACCTTCCTCGTCGCAGGTCGACTTGGGATTCCCACTGACTCGTTAAGGGGTTTGATATGAGCACATCGCTATCCGGGCTGCGTTCGGACACCGGGCTGTATTCGGACGAGGCGGCGCAGGTTATACGTGATGACGAGGAGTACGTCTTTCACTCTTGGTCTGCGCAGCGGAACCGCAAGCCGATCGCCGTAGCAGGAGCCGAGGGCTCCTGGTACTGGGATTACGAAGGGCGTCGATATCTAGATCTCGCATCTCAGTTGGTATACACCAACGTTGGCCACCAACATCCTCGTCTGGTCAATGCGATCATCGAGCAGGCGAAGACGTTGTGCACGATAGCCCCTTCCTTCGCTAACGATCGCCGCGGGGAGGCGGCACGGCTCATATTGAAGCACGCTCCAACAGGCCTCAAGCAGGTGTTCTTTACAAACGGCGGAGCCGAAGCTAACGAGAACGCTATCAGGCTCGCCCGCCTGCACACAGGCCGTAACAAGATCCTCGTTGCTTACCGCTCCTATCACGGGGCTACCGGGGGAGCAATCACGCTGACCGGTGATCCCCGACGTTGGCCATCGGAGCCGGGCATGCCTGGAATCGTGAGGTTCTTCGGTCCTTACGCCTATAGATCGGCCTTCGGAGCCCGTTCACAAGAGGAGGAGTGCGTTAGGAGCCTAGCGCACCTTGAAGAGGTCCTTGCTCTTGAGGGACCTCAATACGTAGCTGCTGTGCTCCTTGAGCCGGTAGTAGGAACGAACGGCATTCTCGTCCCGCCAGACGGTTACCTCCAAGGTGTGAGAGAGATCTGTGATCGCTACGGGATCTTGATGATCGACGACGAAGTCATGGCCGGGTTCGGGCGCTGCGGCGAGTGGTTTGCGGTAGACAGGTGGGGAGTGCGCCCTGATCTCATTACCTTTGCAAAAGGAGTCAATTCCGGCTACGTCCCCTTGGGCGGTGTGATCTTATCGGAGGAGGTAGCCTCCACATTCGCCGAGGTGTCCTACCCCGGCGGCTTGACGTACTCCGGTCATCCCCTTGCCTGTGCTGCAGCCGTTGCATCTATAGGGCTATTCGAAGACGAGGGACTGGTGGAGCGCAGCCGTCGACTTGGAGAGGAAATTCTCGGTCCGGAGCTGCAGGCGATTGCGCAACGGCATCCGAGCGTTGGGGAGGTGCGTGGTCTTGGCTGCTTCTGGGCCATCGAGCTCGTTACCGATCGTGCGACCAGGGAGCCCCTCGTGCCGTTTAACGCAAAGGGTGCAGATGCTCAGCCGATGTCGACAGTAGTAAAGGCTGCACTGGATGAGGGAGTGTCCCTGTTCAGCCACTTCAACCGACTCCACCTGCTACCACCGTTGACGATTGCCGAGGACGATCTTCGCTTCGGCCTCAGCGTCGTCGACCGGGCGCTGTCGGTAGCTGATCAGCTGGCGGCGTCGCGCTAACCTCGACGTGCAGCTGTCTCCCGAGTGCAGAAGGCTCGAACTCGACTCAGCATTCGTTGGCTCTACTTGGCCTGAGCCCGAGCGCTGGTTATGGGATGCAGGCTGTGTGATCAGCGATGAAAGTCGAATCGTATTTTGATACCGGGAGGGCATTGTGCGAGCAGGTCGACGTCTGGGTCGTCGAGCACGGCTACTACGGGATAGCCTCCGGTAGTCGGATGGTTGCGGAGCATGACTATTGCCGACCCGCCTCCAGCGATCTCGACCGCTCCGGCGACGAGAGCCTCCGAAGGCAGCTGAGATTCCCCCGCCAAGGTGATCGGCGGGCCGGCGAGACGGACGCCGGTGCGGTCGGCGGCGCTCGACACTTCGAAGGGCGTCCCGGTCAGCGTTGCCAGGCCGCTTCGGTCAAGCCAGTCGTAGCGCGGTCCTGGGGTGACACCAAGACGGATCACCTCCCCAGTTGTAGGGAAGGCAGGAGTCGGGATAGCGGGTGTGGCGAAGGCGGGCCCGGTCGTTGTGGACTTCCCGGGCGCTCCCAGGGGCAGGACGTCTCCCGGCTGGAGCCGGGCAGGGCCGAGGCCGGACAGGGTGTCGGTCGACCGGCTGCCAAGGACAGGTTCCACGTCTATGCCACCCGCCACGGCCACGTACACGCGTAGACCGGACAGGCCGCGCCCAAGCCGTAGCTCCGCGCCGGCGCCCAAGTGTAGGGGAACGTCCTGGCGGGCGGGGATCCCGTCGACGGTCACCTCGGCCCGGGCGCCGCACACTGCGACGGTCCGGGGAGCTCCGAGTCGTAGAACGAGACCAGGCGCCGCCGGGCCGACGAGACTCTCGATGAGAGCGCTCGCCGCAGGGTTCCCGACGAGAGCGTTAGCCCGGGCGGCGGAGGCTGCGTCGGCTGCGCCGGCCCTGGGAACTCCCAGGTGCCCGTAGCCGCGCCTCCCGCAATCTTGGACGGTGGATCCAATCCCCGAGTCGAGCACTTTCAAGTAGCCGGACGCCAAAGTACTGGGGCTGGCCGCACGTGCATCGCCGGTTGCAGGCGAGGACACCCCCATTTCCGGTCGTCCGGAGGCATGCGGCGTAGACGAAGGGGTCCTCCGTAGGGTCGATCCGGTGCCGCCCCTAAGGGCGGAAGCCCGGAAGAGTACCCGGTCGCCAGGTAGGAGCAGCGACGGGTTCTCTTCGCGGGCGTCGAAGAGCGAGAGTTGGGTGGATCCTATGATGCGCCATCCGCCGGGAGTGGGCTGAGGGTACACGGCGGTCATCCCGGCGGCGATAGCCACCGACCCGGCGGGGACCGACAGCCTCGGGGAGCTCAGGCGTGGCACCCACAAGGCGGGGTCGCCGCCGGACAGGTACGCGAATCCAGGGGAGAAGCCAAGGAAGTCGACGGTCCACGTCGAAGCTGAATGTCGGCGGGCGATCTCCGCCGGTGGCATTCCCAGCTCGGCGGCGGTGAGGTCGAGGTCGAGGCCGTCGTAGTCGACCGGTATGGTCAGCGTTCGTGGGGCCGCTGACTCGGACTGCGATCCGTCAGGGTTGTGCGAGTCGCTCTCTCCGAGGCGCATACGGCCTAAGGCGGCTTGGAGGACGGCGTGAGGGTCGGTACCCGGGCTCACGATCACGCCGACCGTACGCGCCCCGACGATCACTTCCTCGACCCCGGAGTACGCCCCGTAGCGCAGGAGCCGCCACAGCCGGTTGAGTGTCTCGTTGTCCGTGCCTTCCACGATGACGGCGTTCCTGCCCGCGGGCAGCACCCGGACCCGGGTCACGCAGGGAGTCGCCTGGGGGAGACGCCCTGGCGTCCCCGGCTCGCGAACGGGGCCACCTCCGTGCCCGTCTCTTCGACGGCGCGTCTCACGCACCGGGCGAGCTCCAGCGCGCCTGGCGTGTCGCCGTGCACGCAGATCGAATCCGCTCTTAGGGGAAGGTTCGTGCCCTGCAGCGTCTCGACGATGCCGTCGACGAGCAGCCTCCTGACACGCTCCGCCACCACCGTCGCGTCGTGTACGAGCGCCCCGGCGACACGTCGATCCGCGAGGGTCCCGTCAGAGTTGTAGGCCCGGTCGGCGAAGAACTCCGAGAACGCCGTCACGCCGAACGAGGCCGCGCTCAAGGCGATCTGCGATCCCGGAGGGCACAGCACGGGGAGGGGCGACACGGCGGCCAATGGGGTGTCGGCGGGAGGAACCCACGAAGCGACAGCGCGGAGGACCTCGTCTGCTACGGAGGCCTGCGATGCGGCCTGGTTGTACAGGGCCCCGTGTAGCTTCACGTAGGACACGCTCGTTCCGACCAACCCGCAAGCCGCTGACATGGCCCCGATCTGGTAGGCGACGACGGCCGAGATCTCGCCGGGCGCCGTGGCCGAGCGCGCCGTGCGGCCAAAACCCTCGCGGTCGAGGTAGGAGGGGTGGGCGCCGACGACGACCGCCCGCCTAGCGGCCGCGGCGGTCGTGGCGACCATCGTGAGCGGGTCCCCGGCGTGGAAACCGCACGCTACCGAAGCGCTCGACACGACCCCGAGGATCTCCTCGTCGTAGGGGCAGCCCTCCCCGAGGTCAGCGTTGATGTCTATGGACGTCGTGTGAACAGGAGCGCCGGCCACCTGCCCATTGTCGCACCGTCAGATTCCCCGAGTAGCCCCACGGTGGCTACGCGCCGTTCGTCCTGTCGAATACACTCGGAGCAAGCCCTGACAGGACTTCCCGCTGGCCGGCAAGCGCCGCCGGGAATGGGGCGACCGCCGTGGAGTCAGAGCCGAGTGTCGAAGCGACCTAGGGAGGAAATATTAGTGAGCAGGCGAATGGGCGCCGGTCGCAACCAACCCGAAGCAGGTGCGAGTTCCGCAGCAGGCCTGGTCCTGGTAGCGGTGCTTCTCGTAGTCGGCATCCTGGTCCTGAGCAAGTCAGGCGGCACGACACACGCGACCGCTACCGCCGTAACCAAACCCAAGAAGGCCGCGACAACGACGACCGTTCCCGCCCCGACCACTACGACGACGACGGTCCCGCCGAGTCAGGTCAAAGTCCAAGTTCTAAACGGTGTGCTAGTAGGCGAGCTCGCGACCCAGTGGTCAGCGAAGTTGAAAGCTGGCTACGGGTACCTCACCGAGCCGCCGGACAATGCCACTTCCAAGGTCGCCACGTCGGTCATCTACGTTCTCACCCCGGGGTACACACCTGAAGCGGACGTGCTCGCCCAGGAGATCGGCCTGACCTCGGCAGCGGTCGACACGACCGTTCCTCCCCCGGCCAGTGCTCCTATCCCCGCAACCGAACGCTCCACTGCGAACCTCGTCTTGGTCATAGGCCCGAACCTGGTCGCCGGGGCCTGAGGGCTCGCACTGCTCTCGTCCTCGGGGTCTCGCAGGCATGATGGACCGGCCAGGTCCGAAGGAAATGGCACCTCCGAGGGGCCGGCCAGCTCGAGTTGGGCAGCAGACGACGTCGACCCGCTTCTCGCTTCGTGGCTGTGCGGCGCTGCAGAAAATCCCGGAGCGTCGGGGATCTTCGCCGACTTCGACGGCACCCTCGCTCGAATCGTCGACGATCCGAGCGACGCCAAGCCGGTTGCCGGCACGGGCGAAGTCTTAGCGGCGCTGGCGCAGCGGCTCGGTCGGGTCGCAGTGATCTCCGGGCGGCCGGCTTCCTACCTTGCAAGCCAGCTCGGGGACTCCGGTGCCACCGAGCTCGTTGGCCTCTACGGGCTCGAAAGATGGGACCGAGCGAACAACCGGGCTGAAACCTGCCTTCCCCGGGGTGCTGGGGAAGCTGGCGGCCAGGACCTGCTCGGAGGTCGCGACTGGCGCGGCGTGGTCGAGAACGCCGCGCGCAGGGCCGAGGCGGAAGGTGTCCCCGGCGTGCTGGTCGAACGCAAAGGCCTCACCGTCACCTTGCACTATCGAGCTGCACCCTGCGAAGAAGAGAAGGTCAGCTCAATGGCCCGGAGTCTCGCAGAGGAAGCAGGCCTGGCCGTCCACGCAGGCAAGATGTCGGTAGAGCTAACCCCGCCCGTCGTTGTCGACAAGGGGACCGTAGTGGCGGAGCTGTCCGAGGGGCTCGGCGCCGTGCTCTTCGCGGGGGACGACACCGGCGACCTGCCCGCCTTCGCGGAGATGGAACGTCTCCGAGGCATCGGAGTGGCGACACTCAAAGTGGCGGTGACAAGCGAAGAGGCTCCTGCCGAACTGCTTAGAAGTGCCGACGTGGTCCTCGACGACCCCGGCGAAGTGGTGGGGATGCTCAGGCGGCTGGCTTACTCCCTCCGCTGAAGTCGCGAGGCCTCACAGAGCGTAGGGACCGCCCCGGCTTCGAGCCGCGTCCACCAGGTCGTCGAACCAGTCTTGCGGGGTGCGCCTGGACGCCGCCTTGCGCAGACGCTCGGCGGTCAGGCGGCGCTGGTCGGCGGGCATGTCCAGCGCCTCCGCCAACGCTTTCGCTGTGGCCGAGACGTCGAAAGGGTTAACGCCGATCGCCGAGTCGCCGAGCTCCACCGAAGCGCCGGCCTGCGTGCTCAGGACCAGCACCCCGTCCCGCTCGTTGACCGACGGTCCTTCCTTGGCGACGAGGTTCAGGCCGTCCCGCAGAGGGTTCACCAGCAGCACGTCGTAGCTGCGGAGCGCAGCGACTGAGCGGGGATAGTTGTCCTCCGGGTGCACGAGGATCGGGGTCCAATCAGGGGTACCCCAGCGGTCGTTGATGCGCGACGCGAGGGAGAGGACCTCCTGGCCGTACGCCTGGTACTCGGCGAGACCGACCCGCGAGGGGTACACGAGGGCAGCGAACACCACCCGTCCTCTAAGGTCGGGTCTCGCCTCAAGTAGCTCCTCGTAGGCCCAGAAACCTCGCAGGACGTTCTTGGAAAGCTCCAGCCGGTCGACCCTGACGATCAGCCGGCGGTCCCCGACGGCCGCGCGGAGCTTGCGGTGCTCCGATTCGCAAGCGTCCGAAGCAGCGACAGCCGCCAGGTCTTCGCTGTCCACGGCGGCGGTCGCTACGAACGTGTCCGCCGGGCGTGCCAGCACAGCTTCGACGCAGGCCCGGAACGCATCTGCCCACCTCTGGGAGTGGAACCCTACCGGGCCGCCGCCCACAAGCCCGTCCAGGACCGTCGCCGCCACCTCGTCGGGAAGGGCCGACAGCTCGTCGGGAGAGCACCACGGCGTGTGGACAAAGCTGCAGATCCTAAGGTCAGGGCGCCGCCTGGCGACAAGGGCCGGTGTCAAAGCGAGCTGGTAGTCCTGTACCAAAACGGTCGCTGCGGGCGGAGCTGCCCTGTCCACTTCAGCGGCGAAGAGCTCGTTGACCTGCTTGTAGGTATCCCACGCCTGCCACCAGTGGCGGTCGAAGCGGGGACGGCGCGGTGAATCCCAAAGACCGTGCAGGCAGAACCACAACGTCTGATTGGAGACTATGTCGTAGTACGCCCTGTACAGTTCGGGGTTGACGCTGACAGGCCAGAATCCGATCCTGTCGTTCGCGAGCAGGCGGGCGGCTTCGGGGCGCATGTCGTCCTCGCTGGTCGAAGCCGCCAACCAGCGCGCTTCGTGGCGGTGTGCGCCAGGGCCGAGCGTGTTGACCAGCCCACCGGCTGCCCTCTTGGCTTGCAGAGCGCCGGAGGCAGCGTCCCACTCGAAGTGCACGGGTCCACGATTAGAGACCACGAGGAGCGCGTCGGCGCCTTCATCCATCGCTTCGACCCTACCCGAGCCGCCGGTACCGTCCGGCGCGAGCGGCGAGAATAGGGCACCATGGGGGATGCCCCGAGTCGTGATAGCCCCCGACAAGTTCAGGGGTAGCGCCACGGCCGCTGAGGCCGCCGAGGCTATAGCTTCGGCGGCTTTGGATCTGGGATGGCAGGCCGACCTGGCCCCCTTGTCCGACGGGGGGGAAGGGTTCTGCTCGGTGCTGGGAGGTCGCCCTCGGCAGGTATCGGCTCACGGGCCGCTCGGGGCGACCGTCGGCGCTGCATGGTATGAGCTCGACCAAGGGGCGACGGCGGCGGTCGAGATGGCCATGGTGGCAGGCTTGTCCCTGGTTGGCGGACCCGACCACAACGATCCGGTGAGTGCTTCCACCGTCGGCGTGGGGGAGGTGATCGCTGCAGCTGTCGGGGCTGGGGTTCGCCGCGTGCTGGTGGGGATGGGCGGTTCGGCTTCCACCGACGGTGGCCTGGGGGCTATAGAGGCCCTCGAACCCCTCGGAAGGCTCTCCGGGATAAGTATCGAAGTCGCCTGCGACGTCCGTACCCGTTTCGTCGACGCCGCCAGCGTTTTCGCCCCTCAAAAGGGGGCGAGCCCTGCGCAGGTTCGCCTTCTGACTCGCAGGTTGGAAAGACTGGTGCAGATCTACGCGGAGCGTTACGGCGTCGACGTGTCAGGTCTCCAAGGCGCCGGAGCGGCGGGAGGTTTGGCGGGAGGCCTGGCAGCTATCGGAGCGACCCTTATCAGTGGCTTCGAGCTCGTTGCAGAACGAGTGGACTTGGCCTGCCGGGTGGACGGCGCTGACTTGGTGATAACCGGGGAGGGTTTCGTCGACGAAGCGTCCTTCGACGGCAAGACCGTCGGGGGAGTGCTGGGGCTGGCGAAGGAGCTCGGCGTGCGTTGCGCCGTGATCGCCGGGGACGTCGGGGCGAGCCCACGAGACGCCGGCTTCGACAGCGACTCCTACTCGCTTGTCGACGCTGTGGGGGAGGAACGAGCTTTCAACGACACGCTGGGGGCATTGAGAGAGGTTGCCCACATGCTGCTCTCCTCGGCCGGCAAGGCCGGCTGAGGAGAGCAGCGGATCCCGGGGTCAAGAAGCGGCGCCGGTGGAATCCTGAATGGCCCGCCACACCCTCTCGGGGGTGCACGGCATGTCGAGATGGTCGATCCCGAGGTGGGAGACAGCGTCGACGACTGCGTTGTGGATAGCGGGGGTCGACCCGATCGTGCCGGACTCGCCGATGCCTTTGGCTCCCAGGGGGTTGCGGGGACTGTCCGTCTCGGTGTTGGACACCTCGAAGCTCGGAAGCTCGGTGGCGGCTGGGACTAGATAGTCCATCAGTGTCGCCGTCAGCGGGTTCCCGTCTCCGTCGTACTGGAACCATTCGAACAGTGCCTGAGCGGCACCTTGGGCTATGCCGCCGTGCTGCTGACCGTTCACCAGAAGCGGGTTGAGGATCCTCCCGCAGTCGTCCACGGCGATGTGGCGGCGGATCCGGACCCCGCCCGTCTCGGTGTCAACCTCGACGACCGACACGTGCGCTCCAAAGGGGAAGGTGGAGTTCCCCCCGTCGAAGTCCCCCTCGTGGCGCAGCGGGCCTGCTTCTAGGCCTTCGGGAAGTCTCGAAGCGTCCTTGGAAGCCGCAGCTAGATCCGACCAGCCGACGGCGGTGTTCGGTACGCCGGCGACGTGAAGGCCTTCGACCCCGACGACGATATCGTCAGGGCTGGCTTCCAACAGATGCGCCGCTATCTGGCGGGCACGTCCGAGCACCTCGATCGAGGCTGCCCGGACCGCGTTACCGGCGGTCTGCAGGGACCTGGATCCCATCGTGCCGGAACCGCGGGGCACGGCAGCCGTGTCGGAGTTGACCAGCCGGATGCGTTCCATGGGAATCCCGAGCACGTCGCTGGCGACCATCGCGAACGCGGTGTGATGGCCCTGTCCGTGCACGCTCGTGCCGACAGCCATCGACGCTGAACCGTCCTCGTGGACTTCCACCGCTCCGTACTCGACGTGAAGACCGAGGGGGGCGGTGACCTCGACGTAGGCCGAGACTCCGATCCCGAGCTGAACCCGGTCAGCTGATTTGCGCCTGCGGGCCTGCTCCTCGCGCAGCTCGCTGTAACCGGACGCCTGAAGGGCGGCGTCGAGAGCTTTGGCGTACTCGCCCGAGTCGTAAGCTCCGCCGCTGGTGGTGGTCAGCGGGAAAGCGGCGGGGTCCAGGAAGTTCCGGCGTCGCAACTCCGCTGGGTCGATGCCGAGCCGGTCAGCCGCGACGTCCATTACACGTTCGATGAGCTGGGTCGCCTCGGGCCGGCCGGCCCCCCGGTAGGCGCCTACCGGGGTCGTGTTGGTAACCACCGTCGTGCCCTGGAAGCGAACCTTGGGTATGTCGTAGACGCCGACGATCATCATCTGGGTGAGCATCGGCAGGACCGCGCCGATCGCAGGGTAGGCGCCGGCGTTGGCGACGACGCTCGCGTCGAGGCCGACGATCCGCCCGTCTGAGGTGAGGCCGAGCTTCGCGTTCATCTCGTAGTCACGGCCGTGCACGAGGGTGATCATGTCCTCCGAGCGGGTCTCCACCCACTTGACAGGGTGGCCGAGGCGCATGGCCGCGGCCGCTGTCACCAGGTACTCGACGTACATAGCCGCTTTAGGTCCGAAGCCTCCCCCCACCCATGGGCACACCACGCGGACCAAGGCAGGGTCCAGGCCGACCGCTGCGGCTACCGCAGGGTGGACAGAATGCGGGGCTTGGTGTGAGATCCAGCAGGTGATGCCTCCGTCAGGCTCTCCGGGGATTGCCAGGCAGCCGTTCGGTTCCATAGGCACGCCGGCGAGGCGCTGGCTGACCATCTGCACCTCGGCTACCACGTCGGCGTCTGCCAGCGGGTCCTCGTCGGTGCCTTGACTCGTCACGAAGCATACGTTGCTGCCAGCGTCGGGGAAAAGCTGGGGGGAGTCCGGGGCGAGGCCGTCGGAGGCTTTTACGATCGCCGGCAGAGTGTCGATGTCCACGATAACAGCGGCCGCTGCGTCCTCAGCTTGGGCTGCGCTCTCGGCGACCACCGCCGCTATTACGTCCCCGACGAAGCGAACCGTGTCCCGCGCGAAGACCGGACGGTTGAAGGTGTCGGGGAGCATCGGGAAACCCTGGAAAGGTGCGAGGCCCAGGTCGTCACCACCGGCGTGGTAGACGGCGACGACGCCGGGCATCGAACTGGCTTCCTCCACGTCCACCGAGCGGATCGTCCCGTGCGCGACCGACGAACGAACGAAAGCGATGTGGCTGGTTCCGCTGGCGACGAGGTCGTCCACGTACTTGCCTGCACCGGTGAGCAACGTGGGGTCCTCTAGACGGACCACACGGTTACCCAGGATTGAACCGCTCGGCATTGCAACGCCCTCCCTTGTTTCTCTATGTCGACTTATGGCAACAGACTATGTCGTAGCGGGGTGCTACGCGCCGCTCGCTACCGGTGGCTCGCGTGGGGCGGTCTTAGCTCAGCCACTTCGTCGTAGACGTCCGCGTACATTGAGGCTATCCGGGCTGCAGAAAACCCTCTCGCATTGCGAAGGCCGGCCTCCACGAGGTTCCTCCGGTGGCTGTCGTCGGCGAAGACGATGTCGAGGCCTGCCCTTATAGAAGCCGGGTCGCGCGGGTCGACGAGCTGTGCCGCCCCCCCAGCGACGTCCCGGTGCGGTTCGAGGTCCGAGGTGACCACCGCCAGTCCTGACGCCTGCGCTTCGAGAATGGGAACTCCGAAACCTTCCGTGGTCGACACGAAAGCGAGCACGTCGGCGTCCTTGTAAAGCGCGGGCATAGCCTCGTCGGGGAGCGTTCCTCTCTCGATCACTGCAACCCTGGCCTTGGCGAACGCACCTCGCTGCGCGGAGTCCAGCCGGCCGGCGACGACCACCTCGGCTCCGCTACCTTCGAGAGCCTTCGCTATAGCCGGTAGGTTCTTGTTGGGAGCGGTCCCCACTACCAGCACCCTCGGGGGTGCTGCGGCGTCGGAGCGCCTCGGCTGCTGCTGCGAAGCGAAGAAGGCGTCGCTCACCGGGTGAGGGATCAGCCGCAAGCTTGACGCCTCGCTGGCGCCGAGCGCCTCCAGTTCTCGCAGGGTCGCAGCGCTGGGCACAGTCACCACGGCGGCGTGTCGCGCAGGAAGGCGCAGCCACAGCCACGAATAGACGAAGTTCTTCGCTGGCGACCCGCGCCGCAGGAACTCCGCGTCGTGGATGGTGACGACGGTCGACTCGGAGGGCCTTGCCAAGGCAGCGTAGGTGACGTCACCTAAGATGTGGACCAACGGCGTGGCGATCCGGCGGGCCTCAAGTACCGTCGCGGCCCGCTGGCGTATCCCTTTGCTGTAATAGCCCGACGTGACGGTCACCACCCTGAAGCGTTCCGGCAGCTCCTTGCGGATCAGCTCGAAGACTTTCTCGATGCTGTGCTGGCCGGTCTGAGGACGCCTAGCGAAATGGACGACGTCGACTTTCAAGGCCGCTTCCCGCCGTGTCGGGGACCGGCCGACCCGGCCGACCCGGCTGCCCCTTCGTAGAGCGAAGCGAGCCCCCTGGCTGTAGCCTGCCACGTGAAGCAGGCCGCCCTAGCCTTGCCCGACGAGATCAGCTCCTCGCGCCGGTGGCCGTCCGTCGCTGCCGAGCGCAGCGCCGCCGCCAGGGAAGAAACGTCGCCGGGATCGGCGAACAAGGCGGCTTCGCCGGCCACCTCCCGTAACACCGCCACGTCGGCTGCGACGACCGGCACACCAGCGCGCATCGCCTCTAGGACCGGGAAGCCGAACCCTTCGTAGCGCGACGGGTAGGCCATGACCCAGGCGCCCGCCAGGAGCCGGGAGCGGGTTGCGTCGTCGACAGGACCGAGCCTCACAACCTTCGAGGCGACCTCGGGTGCCAGAGCGCTGATCGCAGCTTCTGAGCGCTCGGTGTGGCCGGTCTGGCGGCCGGCGATGACGAGAAGGAGGTCGGGTACTTCGCGTGAGACCTCCCCGAAGGCTTCCACGAGCGCCGGAATGTTCTTACGAGGCTCGTCGGTGCCGATGAACAGCACGTACGGCCTCCCGCCGACCAAGTCGTCTAAGCGCCGGCCGGGGGCCTGAGCGAGGCCGAGGGCCTGAGCGGACGCAGCGGCCTGTGTGGCGGCGGCGGGCGGTATGCCGAAAGCCACGATGCTGATTCGCCCGGAGTCGGCCAAGCCTGGTCCGAGAACGTCCTCCACCTCTGCGGCCACCTGCCGGGTCGTGACGTGAATGTGAGCGCCCCGGTCTACAGCGCGACGCAGCATCGAGTGGAACGTAGCGACCACCGGGTCGCCGGGGGGGTCGTACACGAAGCTAAGGTCGTTGACAGTGACGACGGTAGGGTGCCGGCTCGGCGGTGTCACATAGTTCGTGGTGTGCACCACGGCTACGTCACCCAGCCAACGGTCGATCCGCGGGTACTCGAAGCGGCTCCAAGCTTCCACGGCCACCCTGGCGGGCATCCTGACGCGCCGGAGGGCGGCAGGCAGACCCTCGGAGGTCGAGCCGTTGCGAAGCCCGAGGGCGTATCCGCTCATCCGCGGTCCGTCCGTCACGGCTTGCAGGCCCTCCCACATTCCCGCCACGGAAAGGCCTATTCCCGTGCGGAAGCTGAGCAGTGGTGTCAGGTCCATAGCGACCGCCAACCCGCTCATCGCAGCCCGGACCCAGAAGCGTTCTGTCTCACGCCGTCAGGCGTGTCGCCGGCAGTTCCGACACCGCCGGGAGCTCCAATAGCTCCACGAGTGCCGGTTCGGCTCCGGGCATGTTGAGCACGTGCGCGTAGCCCCGCTCGATATCGGGGTCGCTGGTGGACTCGCAGCGGGCCAGGGCCAGTTGCAGTATCGCCAGGGCTTGCGGGCCTAACTGGGACAGGGGACGGTTGCGGTGCACGCGAGCGCCGAGGTCGCACTGCACGAGGCTCGTGTTGCCGAAGCGGGTCGTTACGTCGATAAGAAGTCCCAGGTCGACTGCGTAACCCCCGGCGAACGGGATCGCCTCCAAGACGTCGCGCCTTGCAGCACACTCGCCGGAGAGAGGCTGGGCGAGGTCGCTTAGATGCGGGTAGAGGACCGTGATGAGCGGGCGAGCCATCAGCTCGGTAACCCTCCCGCCTCCAGTCGAGGCCCCCTCCAGGGGCCTGTCGTAGAAACCTTTTGCGAAAGCCACGTCGTCGCGCTCTAAAAGAGGCCCCACCAGCCCGAGGACGAATCCGGCGTCGAAGTTGACTACGTCGGCGTCGCAGTAGACGACCAGGTCGCCACTGGTTGCCTGCAAAGCCTTCCACATGGCTTGGCCTTTGCCGGGACCTTCGACGTCGGGGAGCAGTTCTGACGATCGCATCACCGTGGCTCCGGCGGCGGCGGCGACCGCCGCCGTGTCGTCGGTCGAACAGTCGTCCAAGACTAAAAGCTCGTCGACGATACCCGCAGTTTCCATGAGGTCCTCGACTATCACAGTGACTATGGCGGCGACGCTGTCAGCCTCGTTGTGGGCAGGTAGGCACACCGACACCGTCCGTCCACGCTTCGCGCGGCGGACCCGTTCAACGGGAAAGTCCGACGATGTGTAGCTGCGGCGCACCTCGAACATCCTGCCATCCTCCGGGTCGCTCCACGAACCGCCGGCTGCCACGACAGGGTGGTAGAAGGCGGTCCGGGTGAGCTATACTTTGATCCAACATCATCCAGAGCGGCAGAGGGACGGGCCCTGTGAAGCCGCGGCAACCAGCTCTTCTTCGTGGGGGCTAGGTGCCAATGCCCGGTTCGATGACGCCGCACCAGGAGGAAGAACAAGTGCCTTATGTAAACGGTCTGCGATGCCGGGAATGCCATCGCGAGTACCCGGCCGCAGCCTTGCACGTTTGCGAGTGGTGCTTCGGCCCGCTCGAAGTCGTGTACGACTACGAGGCGGTAGCCGCCTCTATCAGCCGGGAGAAGATAGCCGCCGGACCCCTTTCTATCTGGCGTTACGCCGACCTGCTGCCGGCGTCCGCCGAGGGGGCGGTCAGTTTGGGAGCGGGTTTCACCCCACTCGTCCGGGCGGACCGTCTCGGGGCAGAGCTCGGCTTGGGGGAGCTGTGGATAAAGAACGACACGCTCAACCCAACGGGATCGTTCAAGGACAGGGTCGTCTCGGTGGCCCTAACCAAAGCCCAGGAGCTCGGCTTCAAAGTGGCGGCGTGCGCGTCGACGGGCAACCTTGCCAACTCGGTGGCTGCTCACGCCGCCCACGCAGGGATGGAGTCGGTCGTTTTCATACCCTCGAATCTCGAAGCCGGGAAAGTTGTAACGACGGCGGTCTTCGGAGGCCGGCTCATAGCAGTCGACGGTAACTACGACGACGTCAACAGGCTCTGCGCCGAGCTGGCGGGCGAGCACCCATCTTGGGCTTTTGTGAACGTCAATGTTCGCACCTACTACGCAGAGGGCTCTAAAACCCTCGCGTTCGAGATCGCAGAACAGCTCGGCTGGCAGGCACCCGACCACGTGGTTGTCCCCGTCGCCTCGGGCAGCCAGCTCACCAAGGTGGCGAAAGGCTTCAAGGAGCTCTGGCAGGTCGGCCTCCTCGACGAGGAGCCTCACGTCAAGGTGTCGGGCGCCCAAGCGAGCGGATGCTCCCCTGTGGCGTCAGCCTTCGCTGCAGGGAGAAACGTCGTGAAGCCCGTTAAGCCGGACACTATTGCGAAGTCGCTTGCCATCGGCAACCCGGCGGACGGCTCTTATGCAATCGACGCAGTGCGGAGCTCTGGAGGCGGCTTCGGATCGGTCAGCGACGAGGAGATCGTCGACGCTATCCGTCTCCTCGCCCGTACAGAGGGCATCTTCGCCGAGACCGCTGGGGGAGTGACGATAGCGTCTTTGATCCAGCTCGCCAACACCGGCGTGGTCGGCTCCGGCGAGCGGGTGGTGGCGCTCGTCACGGGTAACGGGCTGAAGACCATCGATGCCGTCGCCCCGTATTGCGGGCCGACCGCCACTATCGCACCGACACTGGACGCATTCGCTGCGGCCGTAGACATACCCACGGAGGCCTGAACATGGCTGTGACCATTCGCATCCCAACCCAACTTCGTCCCTTAGCCGGTGGCAACGCAACGGTTCAGGTCGAGGCTGGCACCGTCGGCTCGGCTCTCGCCGGGCTCGAAGCCGCCCACCCCGGATTCTCCGAACGGATCTTCGACGACAACGGGGAGTTGCGCCGTTTCGTGAACGTGTTCGTGGCTGACGAGGACATCCGTTTCCTCGAGGGCCTAGACACACCCGTTGCGGACAAATCGACCCTTTCGATCATTCCTGCGGTGGCCGGCGGATAGGCCGAGGCGGATTTTTTCCCCAAGATTGGCGTCCTGTGTTGCATTAGCCCGCCAGAGGCGGTTAACTGTTAGCACTCGACACATGAGAGTGCTAACAAGTACTAGACCAGGTTGACCCAACGGAGGGATCAAGACACCGATGCCCAAACTGATTGCTTTTGACGAAAACGCACGACGTGCACTAGAGAGTGGGATGAACCAGCTCGCCGACGCGGTGCGGGTTACCCTAGGACCTAAGGGACGTAACGTCGTGTTGGAGAAGAAGTGGGGTGCTCCCACTATCACCAACGACGGCGTCTCGATCGCCAAGGAGATCGAGCTCGAGGACCCCTACGAGAAGATAGGGGCAGATCTGGTCAAAGAGGTCGCCAAGAAGACCGACGACGTCGCTGGTGACGGCACGACGACCGCAACCGTTCTCGCCTGGGCGCTCGTGCGCGAAGGCCTACGAAACGTTGCCGCCGGTGCCAACCCGATGTCACTCAAGAAGGGCATCGAGGCTGCCGTCGAGGCCGCCACTTCTTCCCTGAAGGCCATCTCGCGCGAGACGGAAACCCGCGAGCAGATCTCCCAGGTGGCCTCCATCTCGGCGGCCGACACAGAGATCGGTGACCTCATCTCGGAGGCGATCAGCAAGGTCGGCAAGGACGGGGTCATCACCGTAGAAGAGTCCCAGACCTTCGGAATGGACCTCGAGCTCGTAGAGGGCATGCGCTTCGACAAGGGCTACATCGCCCCATACTTCGCAACTGACACGGAGCGCATGGAGGCGGTCCTCGAAGACGCCTACATCCTGCTCGTAGGCTCGAAGATATCCGCTGTGCGCGACCTGCTCCCACTGTTGGAGAAAGTCATGCAGTCGGCCCGTCCCCTGGTCATCATCGCCGAGGATGTCGAAGGCGAGGCCCTGGCGACCCTGGTCGTCAATAAGATCCGCGGAACCTTCAAGAGCGTTGCTATCAAGGCCCCCGGCTTTGGCGAGCGCCGCAAGGCGATGTTGCAGGACATAGCGATCCTGACCGGTGGCCAGGTAGTCACCGAAGAGGTCGGGCTCAAGCTTGAGAACACCACCCTCGACCTGCTCGGTCGTGCCCGTAAGGTGGTCGTAACCAAGGATGAGACCACCATCGTCGAAGGTGCCGGCGACGAGGCCGACATCAAGGGCCGTATCAGCCAGATCAAGACCGAGATCGACAACACCGACTCTGACTACGATCGCGAGAAGCTCCAGGAGCGTCTTGCGAAACTGTCCGGCGGCGTCGCAGTCATCAAGGTTGGGGCTGCCACCGAGGTGGAGCTCAAGGAGAAGAAGCACCGCATCGAGGACGCCGTTTCGACCACGAAGGCAGCCGTCGAGGAGGGCGTCGTGCCCGGCGGTGGCGTTGCCTTGCTGCGTTCGCAGGCTGCGATCCTAGACCGGGCTCAGAAGCTCGAAGGCGATGAGGCGACCGGCGCTCGTATCGTGGCCCGTGCCGTGGAAGAGCCGCTGAAGCAGATCGCCATCAACGCAGGTCTCGAAGGCGGCGTCGTCGTCGAGAAGGTCAAGGCTCTAACCAACCCCGCTGACGGCCTCAACGCCGCTACAGGCGAGTACGAGGACCTCTTCGCTGCCGGTGTGATCGACGCAGCGAAGGTGACCCGCTCCGCGCTGCAGAACGCTGCCTCGATAGCGGCGCTGTTCCTGACCACCGAGGCTGTCATAGTCGACAAGCCGGAGAAGGAAGCTCCCGCAATGCCGGGCGGCGGAATGGACGACTTCTAGATCTTCCGTCGATGCGGGGGCCTTTCAGGCTCCGCGCAAGTGCTTTCCAAAAGGGCCGGACTGCGTTCCGATCCCGACCTGTCTTACAGCGAGCTCCGCTTAGATCCGAGCTTCAGTTGTACGTCAGGCTGGGCGGGACAGGTCCGGCCCTTGCCGTCCACCAGGTGATGCAGTAATTCCCCCGGTGATCTCGTCGTGGACGTTTGTCGTGAGCGGTTTGTCGTGAGCGCGGAGGATAGTAGGGAAGCTTTCCCTAGATTGGTGCAATGAGCGAAACGCTGAAACCGTCGGTCGGCTGGGGTGTCCTGCACCTGTTCTGCAAGGTGGGCCCCGAAACCGACGCTCAGGCAGTGATAGCAGCGGTCAAGCAGACCGACGGGGCAGGGTCGGGTGGGCCGGAAGCAGGCGGCGACCACCAGGTGGTGTGCTTCTCGGTCCTGGGCCACAAAGCGGACCTGGGGTTCTTGGCTATCGGCCCCGACCTCGTGACGCTCAGGCGTTTCCAGACGGCGCTGCAGCGGGCCGGTCTGGTCGTAGCCGACTCGTACGTTTCGCTGACCGAGGTGTCGGAGTACGCGAAGGGCATGCCGGAGGAGCATGTGCGGGCACGGCTTGAGCCCAAGCTGCCACCCGACGGCAAGCGAGCGATTTGCTTCTACCCGATGTCCAAGCGGCGCGGGGAGGGTGACAACTGGTACCGCCTCGACTTCGACGAGCGCAAGCGGCTGATGATCGAGCACGGCACTTCAGGGCGGCGTTTCGCTGGCCGAGTTATCCAGCTTGTCACCGGCTCGGCCGGCCTCGATGACTTCGAGTGGGGAGTGACCCTCTTCGGGGTTCACCCAGACGACCTCAAAGAGACCGTCTACGCTATGCGCTTCGACGAGGCCTCAGCTCTCTACGGCGAGTTCGGTCCCTTCTACGCAGGGGTAGTCGCCAGCGCCGAGGAGGCACTCCGAGACGTCGGCCTGATCTGAGATCTGACTGGGCCGGGCCGTCCCCGGCCACTTGCGCGAACCTCGGCCCTACGAGGGGCCGCCCTACAAGGGCCCGTTGCTATAAGGGCCCGTTGCCGTGCTTTCGGGCCGCCAGACGCTCCCGCTTCGTGGCGAGCAGATCCAACGCTCGGGCGACGGCCACCCGGGTATCTGCAGGGTCGATCACCGAATCGACGAACCCCCGTTCGGCGGCTACGTAAGGATTGAGGTAGGTCTCTTCGTAGTCCACCGCTAGGCGCGCCTGAGTCTCGGGATCCTCCCGGCGGTGCAGGATCTGCACCGCCCCCGCTGCTCCCATGACCGCAACCTGAGCGGACGGCCACGCCAGGCAGACGTCGTTGCCCATGCCTTTGGAGTCCATGACGATGTAAGCCCCGCCGAAAGCCTTGCGCAGGATGAGACACACCCTGGGCACTGTCGCTTGCGCGTAGGAGAACACCAATTGGGCGCCGTGGCGGATCATCCCCCGCCACTCAAGATCCTTCCCGGGCATGAAACCTGGCGTGTCCACCAGCGTGAGCAGAGGCAAGTTGAAAGCGTCGCAGAACGCAACGAAGCGAGCCCCTTTTTGTGAGGCTGCGATGTCGAGAGTCCCGGCCATCGACTGCGGCTGGTTCGCCACTACCCCCACCGGCCTCCCGTCTACGTGACACAGGGCCGTTACCAGCTGGGGGGCCCAGCCGGAGCGCAACTCAAGGAGCTCCCCGTCGTCGGCCAAGGCTTCCACGACCCTCCTCACGTCATAGGATCCGGTGGGGCTTGCCGGCAGCAGGTCGCGCAGCTGTGGTGTCTTACGCCACGAGGGATCCTGGGTTGCCCGGCGTGGCGGCATCTCGTCCACGTGGTCCGGTAGGTAGGCGAGGAGGCAGTCGGTTGCGTCCAAGGCGCCCTCGACGTCGTCGGCGACGAGCGCAGCCACGCCCGACTGGCGCGCGTGAACACCTTGACCTCCCAGCTGTGTAGACGTCACGTGCTGGCCGGTTAGTTGCGCTACTGCAGCAGGGCCCGATACATAGGCGACCGCCTCGGTGGTCATGACCACGGCGTCGGCGAGACCGAGGAGCAAGGCTGGCCCTGACAGCGCAAGACCGTAGGAGACGACGATTACAGGAACGATCCCTGAGCACAACGCCATTGCCTTGGCCGCCTTCCCCCACCCGTCTAGCGAAGCAACACCCTCGAAGACGTCCGCCCCGGAGGAAGCCAGCACGACCACAAGCGGAAGGCGCTGCTGGAGTGCCATCGCAGCGGCCGCTGCGATGGTCTCGCTGTCCGAGTTCGACAGAGCCCCGCGGCGGACCTCGGCGTCGAGGGAGACGGAGACTACCCTGCGGCCGGACGGTTCCAAGGCGACGAGGCCAGCACGGGTGCCGCCCGGGACTCCGGCCCGCAGGGACAGCTGGGTGGCCTGGATCGAAGCGTCTAAAGGCACGCGCAGTGAGACTCCTGGGAGGCGCCTCCTGTTACCGGCTTGGGTTGAGCCTGCCCGCCGTCGAAGAGGCGGCCCGGTTCGCCCTCGGTTCCGTCGCACAGCTCGACCCAGTCCGAGAGGAGGAACTGGCCGTCCAAGTCGACCCATCCGCCTGAGAGGTGTCCTACGGGCAGGTGTGCCATGCCGGACCTGCGCCGCAGCGATCGGAGCACCCCTCCGTGGGTCACTACCAGCGCCCGCCTGCGCCCGGCCTGTGCGACTATCTCGCCTACCCGGCTTAGAGCCTTCAGAGTTCTAGTGTCAAAGTCATCCAAAGACTCACCTCCTGGTGACGTCGCCCCCTCGTCGGAGGTGAAGGCGGCGAACTCCTCCGGCCATCTGGTCTTTATCTCGGAGGTAGTCAGGGCACTCCACTCGCCGATGTCCCGTTCCCGTAACAGCGAGTCGACGGCGAACTCCACTGGCCAGTCCCAGGCATCGGCGAGAAGCTCGCCGCTTCGGCGTGCACGCACAAGATCCGACGTGACGATCAGGTCGAAGTTCTCCTCGCGTAGCGCCTCAGCCGCCCAGGCGCATTGCGATACTCCCAAGTCGGACAGAGGGGGGTCGGCGTGGCCTTGCCAACGTCCCTCGGCGTTCCAGGCGGTCTGAGCATGGCGTAGGAGCAGGGAGCGTGCCACCCGCCAAGGCTACCTGCACCCGGCCCACCCGTCAGCCGTAACGCACCGTCGGGTACTCCCCGGCCCAAGCGTCGGATGGCTAAGTTGGTGAAAATGCACTCCGCTAGCGATGCTTCTGGGGATCCGCGCGCCGGGGGCGAGGCCGTCGCTGTCAGCCTCGTGCTGTTCGCTTCCGCTCGTCAAGCTGCGGGAGTGTCCCGGGTGGAGTTGCGAGCGGGCACAGTCGCCGAGGCCCTCGACCTAGCGGGGGGAATGTTCGGACCGGATTTCGTCGCCGTGCTGGACCGTTCGCGGGTCTGGGTGAACGGAGAGCCGGCGGCCCCGGGCACCTCACTAGTCACGGGGGACGAGGTGGCGGTGCTGCCGCCCGTCTCGGGAGGCTGACAAGCCGCTGTGTGGCGTCAACGAAGGCCGCCATCTCTTCTCTTTCGCTGACGGTAAAGGTAACGTCGTCGGGTAGCCTTTACATCCGAGATGGTTGAGCTACCGCAAGTCACCGACCCCGGCTTCTTGGATGGACTCGAGACGTGGACGTTGGAGGAGGTCCGAGCGACCCGCGACGACCTGACAGCGATCGAGACCGGCCTGTCGTACCTTCGCCGTGTCGTCCAATCCCGCCTCGACATCGCCTTGGCCGAGCACCGTCGCCGTGAGATGGGCGAGCCCGCCGGAGCGACCGGAATCGTGGAGAGACTCCCGGAGATCCTCGGGTCGAAGCTGAGAAGCTCGGGCACCGGTCGTCTCAACACCAGTTTCGTTCCCACCCGGGTTCCTGAGGATCTCGACCGCCAGCTTGAGGCGATACTTCCGGCATCGCGTGTCTCCTCGGTTTCGGACCTATCAGACGGTGACCTGACCCAGGCGCAGGAGTCTTTAACCGACTTGGAGCGGCTCGTCTCGGCTGAGAGACGGAGTGTCTTCGAGGTGATAGACCGACTCCAAGACGAGGTCGTCCGCCGGTACAAGACGGGTGAGGCCACGGTCGACTCACTCCTCGCGTGACGTGCTCCTGCGTGGGCCGGCAAGGCGCCACCGGTTCTTGTGGCTGCGAGCGATCGGATTCCCGGGGGAAAGGTAGTTGAAGGAAGCCCCGGACCCTTGGGCGGAGCTTGGAGAGTTCATCCGTGAGCAACGCGCTGGTGCCCGGCTTTCGATCCGAAGACTTTCCGACCTCGCAGGCGTCTCCAACCCTTATCTGAGCCAGATCGAGAGAGGCCTCAGGCGTCCATCGGCGGAGATACTCCAGCAAATCGCCAAGGCGCTTCGGATATCGGCCGAGACGCTCTACGTGAGAGCCGGAATCCTCGACCCTCCCGACGCAACCGGCGGGCTCGGAAAGGCAATACTCGCCGAGCCCGGGCTGACAGAGGAGCAGAAGCAGACCCTCCTGCGGGTGTACACCTCCTTCCTTCGCGAGAACGTCCGCAGCGACCCCCGAGGCGAGCCGTGAGAGCCTACCCGGCCGGGTCGCTGCCGGGGTCAACCGGCGGGGGAGGGATGTCCGGAAGGCTGGCGATCCTTTCGATGCACACGTCCCCTCTCGCACAGGCAGGTACCGGTGACGGTGGCGGCATGAACGTATACGTCCGGGAGCTCGCTACGTCCTTGGCGCGCTCCGGCGTGGTGTGCGACGTGTTCACCCGGGCTGAGAGTCCCCATCAGCCGGCGACAGTGACCGTGGAACCTGGGTTCACGGTTCACAACGTCGTCGCCGGTCCGTCTGAGCCGGTAGCGAAAGAGTCGCTGGTCGACCTGGTAGGCGAGTGGACCGAGCAGGTTGCCCGGCGTATCTCGCAGCTGGAGCATAGCGGCGAGCCCTTCTCGGCTTTGCACGCCAACTACTGGCTTTCGGGAGTGGCCGGACACACCCTAAAGCACGAACTGGAGTTGCCGCTCCTAGTCACCTTCCACACTTTGGACCGGGTTAAAGCCGACGCAGGGTCAGGCGGTTCCATGTTCGGAGAGCCTGCTCGGCGCAGCGCAGCCGAAGCCGAGATCATAGGCTGCGCTGACGCTCTCCTGGCCTCGTGCCGGGTGGAGGAGGACCAGCTCGTGGGTCTCTACGGCGCTGAGCGTTCCCGGATCGTTCGAGTGGCTCCAGGAGTCCAGCACGCTTTCTTCGCGCCGGGGGATCGCCGTCAGGCCCGCAAGGCCGTGGGGTTGGACCCCGACGACCCGGTGATCCTCTTCGTGGGGAGGATCCAGCCGCTCAAAGGACCTTCCCTGGCTGTGGAGGCGCTAGCTGAGCTGCACCGCGGGCTTGGCTGTTTGAGGCCGGAGATGTCGAAAAGTTCGAAGAAGCCGATGCTGGTGGTCATCGGAGGGCCGAGCGGGCCCCAAGGCGAGGCGGAACTAGATCGGGTCCGCCGGGCGGTTGCCGTCCACGGCTTGGGCGACTCCGTGCGGATAGTGGAACCGCAGCCACACGAGAGGTTGTCGACGTTCTACCGAGCCGCAGATGTCTGCCTCGTGACCAGCCGCTCCGAGTCGTTCGGGATGGTCGCGCTCGAGGCAGCTGCGTGCGCAACTCCGGTGGTGGCTGCGGCGGTCGGCGGTCTGACGACGATCGTCGTCGATGGTGAAACCGGCTTTCTCGTCGGTAGGCGCTCGCCGGAGGACTTCGCTGAACCTGTGGCCCGCCTCCTCGGCGATTCCGAGTACGCAGCCCGGATAGGTCGGCGGGCAAGCTCGAGGGCGAAGGCTTACACTTGGCGGCGTGCAGCGAGCCAGCTGTGGGAAAAAGTGGAGACCCTGACCGGAGCGGAGCTGGTCGCCTGCGGCTGAATGGCTAGGACTTCCCGAACGTCTGGTTGGGCCTTGCCGGGAGTCGCGGATCCCGGTACCCTCGGGTGAGCCGCTAGCCCGCAAAGTCGGCCGGGCGGGTCGCTCGGGGAAGTGCGAACCGCTGGGCTGGCTCGGGCAGCGGTTCGTGCCCTGTGCACGTATAGGGTCTATGTATGGCAGGTGCCCCTGACGATGTCGCTACCGGACCCAGCGTCGCTTCTATTCCCGGTCCGGGATGGTCCGATCCATTGATCGTCGCCGGCGGCGGTCGCATGGGTGAAGCCCTTGTGAAGGGACTGCTGGCCGGTGGGTGGAAGCCAGGGCGGATCGCCGTGGTCGAGGTATCGGAGCAGCGCCGCTGGGAGCTCGAACAAGCCGGTTACCCCGCAAAAGGGGTGCTCGTAGTGTCTAGCGTCGCTGAAGCGGTCGACACCGTCATCTCGGGGTCTGACGCAGGCCCCCTGGGGGCGGTCTTGGCGGTCAAGCCCCACGACGTCGGCTTGGTGTGCGCTGAGCTAAAGAAGGCGGGGGTCCGAAGAGTCCTTTCCATCGCAGCGGGCGTGACGCTTGGAACCCTGGAAGGCTGGCTCGACTCGGTGGCGGTGATCAGGTCAATGCCCAACACGGCTGCGACAGTCGGCGCCGCCGCCAGCGCCCTTTGCAGAGGACGTAGCGCCGCTCCCGACGACGTGACATGGGCGGCGGGTCTGCTTGGAGCTGTGGGAACCGTGATCGAAGTACCCGAGAAGTCCCTGGACGCCGTGACAGGCCTGTCAGGCTCCGGACCCGCCTACGTCTTCCTCGTCGTCGAAGCGCTCATCGACGCAGGCGTTCACGTTGGTCTGCCGAGAGACATAGCTAAGACCCTGGCCGTGGCAACCTTGGTTGGCTCTGCGAAACTGCTCGAAGTGACTGGAGAGGAAGCGTCGGTCCTTCGAGCCAACGTCACATCGCCGGGCGGCACTACCGCTGCCGGGCTCCGCCAGCTGGAGCGAGCTGCCGTGCGCGCCGCGGTCCTCGACGCGGTCGTGGCGTCAGCCGAGAGAGCCGCAGAGTTGGGCAAGCAGAGCTGAAAATCCGCCGGCGACGGGCGGATTTCAGGCCCGTCTGAGGTTCTGCGCAGGCTATGCCCGCAGAGGGACTTATCCCGGTAGCATTTCGGGAGTGAACGGACACCGCATCCCTGAGGCGACAGTCAACCGCCTCCCCGTCTACCTGCGGGTCCTGGCCGAGGCGTCCGGTTCGAGCCCGACGATCTCTTCTGAGCTGCTGGCGGAGAAGGCCGGTGTCAACGCCGCTCAGGTGCGTAAGGACCTCTCGCATCTGGGTTCCTACGGAACACGCGGGGTTGGTTACGAGGTCGGTTACCTGATGCACCAGATAAGCAGGCGCCTTGGTGTCGACACCGAACTAAAGGTGGTCATAGTCGGCGCAGGAAACCTCGGTCAGGCTCTAGCAACCTACGGGGGTTTCGCATCTAGAGGCTTCCAGGTTGTTGCGACTTTCGACTCGGATCCTGACAAGGTGGGAACCCGAGTGGGTGTCACCAAGGTCCAGCCGGTGGCGTCGATGCCCGATACGCTTCGGGAACTTCGAGTTGACATCGGTGTGGTTACCACCCCGGCGTCCGCCGCGCAGTCGACCGTAGACTTGCTCGTGTCCGGCGGGGTCAGCTGCGTCTTGAACTTCGCTCCCACGACGGTGGCAGTACCCGAGCACGTTGCGCTACGCCAGGTTGATCTCGGCGTCGAGTTGCAGATCCTCAGCTTCTACCGCCAGGGAGATGTATCTCCAGTGGCCGTCGGCGAGTAGTCATGCCTGTAGGTCAGCGCCTCTACCCGGTCAGCCTGGTGGTCGCTGGACGTCGTTGTGTAGTTGTCGGCGGAGGCCAGGTAGCCCTGCGTAAGGTTTCGGCTCTCGTCGAAGCCGGCGCATCGGTCGTCGTCGTAGCCCCCGAGATCTGCGAGGAGATCATGGCTATGGGAGTGGAGGTCGTCGGGAGACGATACGAAGCTTCCGACATCTCCTCTGCGTGGCTCGTGATAGCTGCAACCGACGATCCGACCGTGAACCGCAAAGTCTACGCCGACGGTGGCGCCGTCGGCGTTTGGGTCAACTCGGCCGACGACCCCGAGGCGTGCGCCTTCACACTTCCGGCTGTAGCCCGGCAGGGGCCGGTCACGGTAGCGGTTTCGACCGGGGGTCATAGCCCTGCACTGGCAGGCTGGATCCGGGACCAGGTGGCCGGCTGCCTAGGTCCTGAGATCGGGGTTCTGGCAGAGATGCTCTCCGCTGCGCGAGAGCAAATACAGCAGTCCGGTCGTTCCACCGAAGGTCTCGACTGGCGGAAGGTGCTGGATTCGGGCATGCTCGAACTGATACGAGAGGGCCAGACGGCCCAGGCAAGGGAGCGCCTCGAGGCGTGTCTGTACTAGTAGTCGGCCTTAACCACAAGACAGCACCCGTCGAGGTGCTCGAAACGGTCGCCGTACCCGAAGCGGACCTAGCGAAAGCGTTGTTCGAGTTGTCCGGGTTCGATCAGCTGAGCGAGGTCGTCCTCGTGTCCACCTGCCAGCGGACCGAGGTGTACTCGGTGGCCAGGCGCTACCATCCTGGCGTTGGCCAAGTCCGAAGCTTCTTGGCTGAGTGGGGCGGCGCCTCGCCAGAAACCCTTACATCTCACCTCTACGAATATCACGACGAGGCGGCTGCCCGACATCTCTTCAAGGTGGCAGCCGGGCTTGACTCGGCGGTCCTGGGGGAAGGCGAGATTTTGGGTCAGCTGGCGGACTCCTGGGAGTCGGCTCGTCGCGAAGGGACGTCAGGGCCGGTGATGGCGACGCTTTTCCGGCACGCAATCGAAGTAGGCAAGCGGGTTCGTACCGAGACGGCAATCGCCCGCGGGACGACGTCGCTTTCCCAGGCGGCTGTAGCGCTAGCGCGCAACGAGCTCGGCTCCCTCGAAGGCCGGACGACCCTGGTCCTTGGGGCCGGGGAGATGGGCGAGGCCATGGCCCAAGCGCTTGCCGGGTCATCGAAGTCCGCTCGGGTCCTGGTGGCCAACCGGACTCGCAGGAGAGCCGACGAGCTCGCATCTCGTTTCGGGGGAGAGGCCATGGACTGGCAGGACCTGTCCGACGCGCTAGCGCAGGCGGACGTCGTGCTGGCCTCGACCGGAGCACCTACCACGGTCCTCGACGCTCAAATCGTCGCCGGGGCGATGGCGAAGAGGCCTGGCCGGCCGATGCTTCTCGTGGATATAGCAGTGCCCCGCGACGTCGACGGGGACGTGGCTGACGTGGCCGGCGTGACGCTTTTCGACATGGACGACTTGGCGGAGTTCGCCCAAAGAGGCATCGACAGCCGAATGCGCGAAGTGCCAGCAGCAGAGTTGATAGTAGACGCTGAAGTGGGGCGCTACAGCGACCGGCTAGCGCAACGCCGAGTCGCCCCGGTCATAGCCTCCCTCTTCGAGCGGGCTGAGGAGCTGCGCTCAAGCGAGTGGGAGCGCCTGTCGGCGAAGTTGGCCACCCTGGATGACGATCAGCGGCGGTCCGTGGAGGCTTTGACAAAAGGAATCGTCGCGAAGATCCTCCACGAGCCGACAGTTGCTCTCAAAGCCGGTGTGGGAACGCCCATGGGCGAGCAGCTCGCCGAGTCGATCCGCACGCTGTTCGGGCTCTAGTTGCCTGCGACCCGGGCACGGCTGGCTACTCGCGCCAGCCCTCTGGCCCTATGGCAGGCTCACAGCGTCGCAGAACAGCTAGGCCGATCCCAACCGGGCATCGAAGTAACTGTCGTCACTGTCGACACCGCGGGCGACCGACGCGTCGACCGTTCTATCGGAGAGATCGGCGGGCAGGGAGTCTTCGTGAAGGAGGTGCAGGCGGCGGTTCTCGACGGCCGAGCGGACATCGCCGTCCACTCCGCCAAGGACCTTCCTTCTGCCACCCCCGACGGGCTGCTTCTAGCAGCGGTCCCATCTCGGGCGGATCCCCGGGATGTGCTGGTCGGATCGACACTCGACGGGCTAGCACCGGGAGCGCTGATCGCCACCGGATCACGCCGCCGGATGGCGCAGCTGGCGTGGTTACGCTCGGATCTAACCTTCATGGGTCTGCGAGGCAACATCGCCAGTCGACTGCAGAAGATTCCCCCTGGTGGGGCTATCGTCATGGCTGCTGCGGCACTTGAGAGGCTTCGGCTCGTGCCTGTGGTGTCCCAGACCCTCGAGGTGGCGCAGATGGTCCCCCAGGTGGGTCAGGGTGCCATAGCGCTGGAGTGCCGTAAGGACGACCTTGCCAGAGCGCACCTCTTAGAGAGCGTCAACGAGGAGGACGCCTTCGTCTGCGTCCAGGCGGAAAGGGCCTTCTTGTCTTCGATCGGAGGTGGATGCGACTTGCCGGTGGGGGCTCACGCATGGCTCGACGGTGCGACGATGACGATCGAAGGCTTGGTCGGCTCCGCCGACGGCAAGGTGATCCTGCGAGAACGCCGCAGCGGTCCGCGCAACGACTCGGCCCGGCTCGGCGTGGAGGCCGCCTTGGTCCTCCTGCGCGCGGGTGGCGCCGAGCTGCTCGACGGTGACCCCGGCGGCGCAGGGAGGCCGACGTGACCGTGTACCTGGTTGGTGCGGGACCGGGAGACCCGGGCCTTTTGACGGTTCGTGCAGCGGAGCTTCTCCGAGCGGGCGAAGTAGTGGTGCACGACCGGCTCGCCGATCCGAGGATCCTCGCCGGGGCGGCGAAGTCCGCCCGGCTGATAGACGTAGGTAAGACACCTGGCGGACCGGTCCGCCAAGAGGAAATCAACTCCCTGCTGGTCAAAGAGGGATCTACCGGGGCTGTCGTGATCCGTCTCAAAGGCGGTGATCCGTTCGTGTTCGGTCGGGGAGGGGAGGAAGCCGAAGCCCTGAGGAGCGCTGGAGTGCCCTTCGAGGTGGTCCCGGGGATCAGCTCGGCTATCGCAGTCCCGGCGTACGCAGGAGTGCCAGTGACACATCGAGGGCGGGCCACGTCGTTCACGGTCGTGACCGGCCACAGCCGTCACGCCGTCGACAGCGAAACTAACTGGGAGGCGCTCGCCCAAGCCGGCGGCACGATCGTGGTGTTGATGGGCGTCGCTCACCGAGAGGAAATAGCCCGCAGGCTTGTTGCCGGCGGACTCGACCCTTCCACCCCCGTCGCTGCAGTCACGTGGGGGACCAGGCCGCAGCAGTCGACTGTGAGGGTGCGTCTCGACGAGTTGGGGACTGCGCCGGTTGAGCCGCCGGCGACCATCGTCGTCGGGGCGGTGGCCGGGTTGGACTTCTCCTGGTACGAGAACCGACCACTGTTCGGCCGACGTGTCGTCGTGACGAGGGCGAGGACGCAGGCGTCGGACCTGACGAGAGGGCTTGAGAGCCTCGGAGCTATCGTCGTCGAGGTGCCGACGATAGCCTTCGGGCCTCCCGGCGACGGCGGGGCAGCCCTAGACGCGGCTGTGGTCGGAATAGGGGGGTACCACTGGGTCGCTTTCACCTCTGCTAACGCCGTCGATGCGACGATGACACGTCTGAGGGACGCCAGGGCGTTGGCCGGCGTCCGAGTGGCGGCTGTAGGACAGGCGACCGCCGCGACGCTGCGTTCGTGGGGCATAGCCGCCGACCTCGTCCCGGCCCGCCATGACGCCGAGGCGTTGCTCGAAGCGTGGCCTGGGGGTACGGGCCGTGTGCTGTTCCCGCGTTCGCAGGCGGGACGGGATGTACTAGCCGAAGGGCTGCGGGCGAGCGGCTGGACCGTCGACGTCGTCGACGCCTACTTGACGTACCACCCGGAGCCAAAGGCGAGCGAAGCTCACCTAGTGGCCAACGCCGACGCAGTCTGCTTTAGCTCCTCGTCGACCGTCAGCGGCTTTGTCGAGACTTTCGGTTTGTCGGTTCTGCCGAAAGTCGTGGTCTGCATCGGGCCGGTCACCGCCCAGAGCGCGAGAGCCGCCGGGATCGACGTGACGGTGGTCTCGCGCTCCGCGTCGGTGGCTTCGATGCTCGACGCTGTCGTCGCTGCTCTAGCCGGGCCTCAAGCGGACCGCTCTCCTGACCTGTCAGCTCTGAGAAGACACGTTCAAGGCTCCACCTGAGCTCGGAGGCGTTCGAGTTCAGCCCGTGTCGTGCGCAGCTCCTCCTCCAAGAGGAGTATGCGCTTGATTCCCGCTAGCGTCATGCCTTCCCCGGCGAGCTCGGAGACGCGCCGCACCAGACCTATCTCGGCCCGGCTGTAGCGGCGCTGGCCTCCCTCGGAACGGCACGGTGAAACCAGGCATTCCACGTCGAGGCGTCTCAGGAACGCCGGTTGGACACCGAGCATCGACGACACCTGCCCTACCGTGTAGATCGGGGCGTAGGTGTCGTCGATGGGAAGGTATGGACTCTCAGGCTGCAATTACGTGCTTGCTAGCTCCCGCCTTCACCTCGACCTTGCGGGGCTTGGCTTGCTCTGCGACTGGAATCTCCAAGCGCAGAACCCCATCGTCATATGTGGCCTTGATGGAGTCGGTGTCTAGAGTCTCGCCCAGGAACAACTGCCTGGAGAAAGTCCCGAACGGCCTTTCGGACACGACCATCTCGTGCCCGTTCCCGTCATTGTCACGGCGCGTCCGCGAAGCGTGAACGGTTAGCACGTTGCGCTCCACGGTCAAGTCGATCGAGTCCGTCGACACCCCCGGCAGGTCGAACTCGACCACGAAATGGTCGCCTGTGCGGTACGCGTCGATGGGCATCGGCGCCGGCCGGGCCGGTGTCCCGAACGCCTGTGATGCAAGCCTGTCGAGCTCACGGAACGGATCTGTCCTCATCAGCATGGAATTTATCTCCTTCCTCTGACAAAGTAACCTTTAACGTACTGCCAAGCATTATTGTATCGTCTTAACAGTAAAACCTGCAAGAATTTTTATAGGTTCTGGCGGATAGCCTTGGGGGGTGCCCTACCCTGCCGTCCGGATGCGCCGTTTGCGCTCGAACCGGCTTATACGTGACATGGTCGCCGAGACCTCGCTCAGCCCAAGGGATCTGATCGCGCCCCTATTCGTCAGGGAAGGGATAGAAGAGCCTCAGGAGATCCCTTCCCTGCCCGGCGTCGTCCAGCACAGCCTTGCCAGCCTTCGCTCGGAGGCCAAACGCCTCGTATCGCTTGGCGTGCCAGCAGTAGTCCTCTTCGGTGTTCCCGCCGCCAAGGATCCCGAGGGGCTCGCCGCCTCCGACCCGGCCGGCATAGTGCAGGTGGCGCTCGAAAGCCTCGCCGAGGATCTCGGCGACCGCTTGCTTAGGATCGCAGACCTGTGCTTGGACGAGTACACCGACCACGGCCACTGCGGTTTGCTCGACAGCCAGGGGGGGGTCGACAACGACGCCACTTTGGAGCGTTACTGCACGACCGCTCAGGTCCAGGCGAGAGCAGGAGCCCATCTCGTCGCCCCGTCTGGGATGATGGACGGCCAAGTAGGGGCGATCAGGAAGGCTCTCGACGACGACGGTCACACCGGCGTCGGTGTGCTCGCCTACGCCGCGAAATACGCCTCGGCCCTCTACGGTCCGTTCCGGGACGCAGTCGACGTGGAGATAGCAGGGGGAGGGGATCGCCGGGGTTACCAGCAGAACCCTGCGAACAAGCGCGAAGCTCTCCGAGAGGTTCAGCTCGACATCGACGAGGGAGCTGACATTGTGATGGTGAAGCCGGCCTTGTCATACCTCGATGTCATATCCGAGGTCAGGCGCCGTTTCGACGTGCCCGTCGCCGCGTACCATGTGAGCGGCGAGTACGCGATGGTGAAAGCCGCCGCCGAGAGGGGCTGGATCGACGGAGAGGCGGTCGCCTTGGAGCAGACGCTCGCCATAAAGCGGGCGGGAGCTGACATGATCCTCACCTACTTCGCAGCCGAACTGGCGGAGGCCCTCGGTGCCTGACCCCGCTGTCCCGGCACATGGGACACTTGGCTCGGACGAGCTGTTCTCCCGGGCGGTAGGAGTGATACCCGGAGGCGTCAACTCGCCGGTGAGAGCGTTCAAGTCCGTCGGGGGAACCCCCTACTTCGTCGAGCGGGCCGAGGGCGCATACGTCTGGGACGTCGACGGCAACCGCTACATCGACTTCGTGCAGTCCTACGGAGCTTCTATCCTCGGCCACGCCCATCCGGCTGTCGTCGAAGCCGTCAGCCGTGCGGCCGGTCACGGCACCAGCTACGGCGCTCCCACTCGGGGCGAGGTGCTCTTGGCGGAGGAGATCTCGTCTCGCGTCCCCGGAGCCGAGATGGTGCGCCTGGTTAATAGCGGTACCGAAGCTACGATGTCCGCTCTGCGCGTCGCTCGCGCTGCGACAGCACGCGATCGCGTCGTCACCTTCGCCGGGTGCTACCACGGCCACAGCGACGGCCTCCTAGCAAGCGGAGGTTCCGGCGTGGCAACGCTGGGGCTCGCGTCGTCGGCCGGCGTAACCAAAGCAGCTGTATCTGACACGCTTGTCGCCCCCTACAACGTCGTACCAGTCCTAGACGAACTGGTCGCAGCGGTGATCGTCGAACCGGTTGCAGCGAACATGGGGCTGGTCGCTCCAGCCCCGGGTTTCCTGGAGGGGTTGCGATCCGAGTGCGACCGAGTCGGCGCCTTGCTCATCTTCGACGAGGTGATCACGGGTTTCCGGCTTTCATACGGCGGAGCAGCCGAGCTCACCGGGGTAGCCCCCGACCTGTGGTGCTTCGGCAAGGTGATCGGGGGCGGTTTACCGCTAGCAGCTTTCGCCGGCCGCCGTAAGCTGATGGAGTACTTGGCACCGGTCGGACCGGTTTACCAGGCTGGCACTCTGTCAGGTAACCCTCTCGCCACCGCAGCCGGCCTCGCGGTGCTCGCAGCGCTCGACCGTGACGCCTACGAGGAGCTCGCCCGGCGGGTAGGTCGTTTCGCTCGGATGGTCGCGGACGCAGCCGGACCGGGCGTGCAGGTTCCGGCGTATCGAAGCCTGGTAGGAGTCTTTTTTGGGGATACTCCCGTGGTCGACTTCACCGGGGCGACGGCCTCAGCGTCGACCGGCCGCTACCCGGCCTTGATGCACGGCCTGCTCGACCGAGGTGTCGCCATAGCCCCCGGGGCGTACGAGGTGATGTTTCCCAGCCTGGCCCACAGCGACGACGATTACGAGCGCGCAGCAGAGGCGTTCGCTGCTGTCACCTCCTAGAGCCGCTAACTTCGTCATCGCGCGCCGCTTCGAGTCTCCGGCCGATTCGACCGGAGCGTGGGTCGACTTCAGGCGGCGGGCACGAGGCGGGCGAGTCCCACAAGGGCCTTGTAGGCCGCCTCGGCCGGTCCGAGCTCGTCAGGGCGCAGAATGTTGGCCATTATCCTGAGGACCCATTCCATCAAGCTGCGGCTGTGCATGCCGGTGCCTACGAGGACTTTCATGATCTCAGGGTGGCCGATGACGTGCACGAACGCACGCGCCACTCTGTAGTAGAGGTCGAACTCGTCGTGAAGCCGCTGCTCGTAGCCGCGCAGTGCCATCCCGTCCCCGGACTCCAACGCGCAAGCTACGGCATCCGCAGCGTAGCGGCCGGACTCGTAGGCGTACGCAATGCCCTCGCCATTGAAAGGGTTGATGGTCCCTCCGGCATCTCCTGTGACCAGCCAGGTCGGGCCGCTGCGGGGCCCGACCGACAGGCCCATCGGCAGCCTGCCCCCCGTGGCTGGGCCGCAGGCCGTCTCAGGGCGGATATCCCACGACGGCGGAGCGTACTCGGCGAAGCTTGCCAGCAGGTGCGACGTGTTGACCGCCTTCCACTGGTTGAAAGTCGAGAGCAGACCGACACCGACGTTGATTCGTCCGTCGCCGACGGGGAAGATCCAGCCGTAACCAGGCAGCACGTTCCCTGCTTTGTCCCTGATGTCCAGCCAGCTATCGATCCACGGCTCGTCGTGGCGGGGCGAGTACCAGTACCCGCGGATGGCCATGCCGAGAGGGTAGGAGCGGTTGCGTGAAGTCCCTAGGCTGCGCCCAAAACGAGAGTTCGCCCCGTCGGCTACCACCGTGTAGCGGGATCGGATAGCCACCAAGTCCGCCCCTGGGCCGCTCGCCTTGGAGCGCACGCGCGCCCCCCGGAGGATGCCCCGCTCCAAGATCGGCTCGACCGCCTCGGTGCCGTCCCAGATCACTGCGCCCGCCTTAGCTGCTCTCGAAGCGACGAGAGCGTCCAGGTCTTTGCGGGTGATCACGTATCCGTAACCGGGAAGCTCGGGGTGGGAGGGCCACGACAACTCCAAGGTGTGACCGAAACCGTGCGAACGAAGACCGCTGTAGCGGTGACCCGCAGCGGCAAGTTCGTCTCGCAGTCCCATGTCTTCTAACTGGCGGACTGAGCGGGGCGTCAAGCCGTCACCGCAGGTCTTCTCGCGAGGGTACGTCTTACGTTCGACGAGGACCACGTCGTGGCCCGCACTTGCCAGCCAGTACGCGCACGCGGCGCCTGACGGTCCGCCCCCTACCACCAAGACGTCGCAGCAACGCGAGGACACTTCGCCAGCTTCGCTCACCCCCGACACGCTACCGGACCGTCCGAGATATGCCACCTGCAGGCCGGATTGGCGGGCTTAGTACCCGGAGGCACTAGCATCGAAGGAGTGGAGCAGTACCTTCCCATCTTGTTGTTGCTCGTCTTGGTGGCCCTTTTCTCTATCGGGTCGGCAGCGGCTTCCCGGGTTCTCGGTCCGAAGAGGCGGCCTACTGCGGCTAAAGCCGGCGCCTATGAGTCCGGCATCGCGCCTCGCTACAAGGCGGCTTCGCGCTTCTCGGTCCGTTTCTACATGGTGGCGATGATCTTCATCATCTTCGACATAGAAGTGATCTTCTTGTACCCGTGGGCGGTTATGTACCACCAACTGTCGACTTTCGGGTTGGCGGAGATGGGTACTTTCGCGGCGGTCGTCTTCGTAGCCTTCGCATACTTGGTCTCTCACGGAGCTCTCGACTGGGGTCCGGGAGCCAAGCGCGGAGGACGCGCCCCCCTCTCGTTGTCGCGCAGCACCACGTCGACTGTACGAAGGGTCCCACGCCCCGCCGAGCTCGCACAGGGCGCACAGCCGCGCCCTGTGGATTCGACTGCGGGTACAGCCGAGCGTCCCGGGGTCCGCCTGTCCGAGCCTGCAAGAACCGCCTGAGGAGAAGCTAGACAAGTTATGGGACTGGAGAACCTTCAACACAACTTCCTCACCGGGACACTTGAGGGCATGGTCAAGTGGGCTCGGGCTTCGAGCTCGTGGGGTGCGAACTTCGGCTTGGCCTGCTGCGCCATCGAAATGATGGCCAGCGGCGCGGCCAACTTCGACCTTGCCCGCTTCGGCATGGAAGTCTTTCGTGCCTCCCCGCGCCAGGCTGACGTCATGATCGTGGCCGGTCGAGTCAGCCAGAAGATGGCACCGGTGCTACGACAGGTCTACGACCAGATGGTCGAACCCAAGTGGGTCATCTCGATGGGCGTCTGCGCCAGCACCGGCGGGATGTTCAACAACTACGCGATCGTCCAAGGCGTCGACCAGATCGTACCGGTGGACGTCTACGCCCCGGGCTGTCCTCCCGGACCGGAGACTCTCATACACTCGATCCTCACATTGCACCAAAAGATCAGAACCGGCGAGATCACCCGACGCTCCTCCGCCGAGCCTGGCGCTGGCGTTCACCTGGGCGAACCTGACAGCCGCCGTGCCCTTCGGGTCAAGGTTTGATGGCCGAGGAGTTGATAAGCGCCGAGCCTCGCCTGCTGCACGGGTGCCCACTTGTGGAGTCGGCCGGGTCTTACGTCGTGCACTGCAATCGGGACTCGTACTACGAGCTTTGCTCGCACCTTCGCGACGACGGTTACATGATGCCCGTGGGCGTGGCAGGTGTCGACTACCTGACCCACCCAGGCAGGGACCTGCCTGCCGGCATCGGGGCTGAGCGCTTCGAGGTGGTCGTAGAGCTTCTGTCCTTGGCAGCTCACAAGCGGATCCGGGTGCGTTGTCAAGTGCCCGAAGCCGATCCTACTCTCCCGAGCCTTTTCGAGCTGTGGCCGGGGACCGAGGCGCACGAACGGGAAACCTACGACATGTTCGGAGTGGTCTTTCAGGGTCACCCCGACATGTCCCGTATCTTGATGCCCGAGGACTGGGAAGGCCACCCGCTGCGAAAGGATTACGAGACCGGTGAGATTCCGGTCCAGTTCAAAGAGGCACGGAGATGACCGAACCGGGGATTGTGGCTGACCCGCCGCCCAGCGCAGAGGCTGCCGCTGACGACACGACGAGCGCCCCTGAGGCCGCCAAGCCGAGCCTGCTCGACAGGCTACTTGGCCGTGTGCCAGCTTCGACCACGGCCATGGACGTGATGCTCCAAGCTAAGACAGGCGAGGGGAGCCAGGAGCTAGAGCCACGCCACGCGAGCAGCCCGACCCAGTACGAGATCGAGACCGGTTCGCGCCTAGCGCTAGCCGAAGGGGTCAGTCTTGACCGAGGAGACCTTGACGTGGAGGTCCCCGAAGACGAGAGCATGATCTTGAACCTCGGACCGTCGCACCCTTCCACCCACGGAGTGCTCAGGGTGATGGTCGAGATAGACGGCGAGACCGTGCTGCGTACCAAGCCGGTGATTGGATATTTGCACACCGGGATGGAGAAAACAGCCGAAGAGCTGATGTTCCACCAAGGCTGCACGAACGTGACCCGGATGGACTATCTGTCCCCGTTCTTCAACGAGCTTGGGTTCTGCCTGAGCGTGGAGAAGCTCCTCGATATTGAGATACCACCGCGCGCCGTTTGGATCAGGATGCTCATGTGCGAGCTCAACCGGGTCAGCTCGCACCTTCTGTGGCTCGCCACCAACGGGGCTGACATCGGGGCACTCAACATGCTTGTGTACGGGTGGCGGGAGCGGGAGATGGTCCTAGCCTTCTTCGAGAAGGTGACCGGCCTGCGGATGAACCACAACTACTTCCGCCCCGGCGGTGTCGCAGCGGACCTTCCCGACGGCTGGCGCGATGACGTCGCGGCGCTGTGCGAGGCGATACCGCTCAGGATGGACGAGTACGACGAGCTGCTTACCGGACAGCCGATCCTGCAAAAGCGCCTCGTGGGTGTCGGCCCGCTCGACGCGGATACTGCCATAAGCCTTGGGATCACCGGGCCGTTGCTTCGGTCCACAGGAGTTGCCTGGGACTTGAGGAGGGACAACCCCTACCTGGCCTACGACGAGGTCGACTTCGACGTGATCGTAGGAACCAACGGCGACTGCTGGGACCGCTACGCAATCCGGTTCAACGAGATACGGGAGTCGATACACATCGTCAGCCAGATAGCGGAGAAGATGCCATCCGGTGATTTCCGCACCCAGGACAAGAAGGTCACACCCCCGCCGCGTGGCCGTATCGACGAGTCGATGGAAGCCCTGATACACCACTTCAAGCTGTATACGGATGGTTTCAGGGTTCCTCCCGGCGAGGCTTACGTTCCCGTCGAAAGCCCTAGAGGTGAAAGTGGCTGCTACATAGTCTCCGACGGGTCTTCCAGGCCGTACCGGATGCACATGCGCTCCGCCAGCTTCTCCAACCTGCAGGCCATGGCGCCTATGACACGCGGATCCCTGATAGCCGACGCCATAGCGATCGTCTCCACTATCGACCCAGTCCTCGGGGACGTGGACCGATGACCTCCACAACGCAGGTAAGACAAGGCCAGGCACGCCGAATACAGGAGGTTAGAGCGTGGCGCGCCTGAACCCCGACAATCTCGCTCACGCTGAGGAGCTGATCGCCCTGTACCCCGAGCGGAGGTCGGCCCTCATCCCGATCCTGCACGTGCTTCAGGAACAGGATGGTTACCTGAGCGAGGACGGCATGGCTCACGTCGCTGAGCTCGTCGGTATAAAACCGGTCGAGGTTCGCGGTACGGCTTCGTTCTACGACATGTTCCACTTCGAACCGGTCGGCCGTTACCTGGTGGCGGTGTGCACGAACATCGCCTGCATGCTCCAAGGTGCCTACCGGCTGCTGGAACACGCCGAGGAGACCCTAGGTGTGGCGCCTGGGGGTACCACGGCCGACGGGATGTTCACTTTGGAAGACGCCGAATGCCTGGCCCTTTGCGGCAACGCCCCTTGCGTCACTGTCAACTGGCGCTTCTTCGGCGATCTTGATCCGCAAGACTTCGACAGACTCGTCGAGGACCTGCGCTCCGGTCGCTTGGACGGCGAGGTCCCCGCGCATGGAACTCTCAGCAGGGTGCGCCGACGCCACTCCTTGAAGGCTGCTGGCTCTACCGGCTCAGCCAGCGACCAGGCGGCACTTCCCAATGAGAGCCAGCCGGGATCCGACGCGTCGGAAGGGCCAGCTCCCGACCTGCCTGCCCCCGGGACGCACCTGGACCTGTCAACCCGTCGAAGCACCACCGCCACGGCCGTCGTCGACGCAAAACACCTGGAGAACCCTAAGTGACATTTGCCGAATCGACCCGCATCGTAACCGCGAGGTTGCACAACGAACGTTCTTGGACGATCTCCTCGTACCTGGCAGCGGGCGGCTACCAGGGTCTACGCCGGGCGTTGACCATGACCCCCAAGGAAATTCACGACCAGGTCAACACTGCGAACATTCTCGGTCGGGGAGGGGCGGGCTTCGAGGCCGGCCGCAAGTGGGGCATGCTGCGCCAGGCTCAGCCGGTGTATCTGACCATAAACGGCGACGAGAGCGAGCCGGCGACTTTCAAGGATCACGCTCTCATCGAAGGAGACCCCCACCAGCTGATCGAGGGGGCTGTCATCGCCGCCTATGTTATAGGTGCCGCCCAGGTGTTCATCTTCGTGCGCGGCGAGTTCCCCTTGGCGATCGAGCGGCTGCAGGCGGCGCTGAACGAGGCTTACGACTACGGCGCCGTCGGGGCGAACATCTTCGCCAGTAGCTTCTCGGTAGACGTCGTCGTGCACCCTGGTGCGGGCGCCTACATATGTGGGGAGGAGACCGCCCTGCTCGAAAGCCTCGAAGGCAAAAGAGGCTACCCGAGGATTAAACCCCCCTTCTTCCCGGCGGTTATGGGACTTTACGGTGCACCGACGATCGTCAACAACGTCGAGACCGTCTCCAACCTTCCCTGGGTAGTCCTAAACGGTGGTGATAACTTCGCGGCTCTCGGGGAAGGGCGTTCCAAGGGAACGAAGCTCCTCGCCCTGGCCGGTCACGTCAAACAACCCGGCAACTACGAACTGGAGTGGGCGAAGGTCACCTTCAGGGACCTGATTTTCGACCCGGCGCTCGGCGGTGGGATCAGGGACGACAACGAGCTCAAGGCGATCATCCCCGGCGGAGTGTCGTCACCTTGGATCGGACCCGAGCATCTCGACGTTTCGCTGTCCAACGAGGCGATCGCTGGCATCGGCAGCATGGCCGGTTCCGGTTCTGTCATCCCGATGGACCACACCACCTGCATGGTGCGCGCAGCGTGGCGCATCGTCAGGTTCTTCCATCGAGAGTCCTGCGGACAGTGCACGCCGTGTCGCGAGGGAGGGGGATGGCTCGAGAAGATCCTCGAACGTATCGAGATGGGCCAGGGTCGCGAGTCCGACTTGGACCTTCTGATGGACGTCTGCGACAACATCTCCCCCGGGGTTTCCTGGCCTCCCGCGCAGACGACGATCTGCGTGCTTGGACCGTCGATGCCCCCGTCCATCGCGTCCGGTCTGTCAAGGTTTCGCGACGAGTACCTTGCGCACATCCGCGAAGGCCGCTGCCCGTTCCCTCCCGACCGTCTACCCCGGAGGCTCGCCCGTGTCTGAGACGAACTCCGCTATGCCACAGGCAGCCGGCGCAGCCCACGGCGTAGTCGTGCACCTCCGCAAGCCGCCCCTAGTGACGGCCAGCGCCGTTGGGACGGCTCCGCCCAGACAGTCTTCTGTTTCCGGCACCGTGACGGTCACCATCGACGGCCGTCAAGTGCAAGCCCGGGCCGGCGAGTGGATCATCGACGCCGCCGACGAGGCCGGCGTGTACATTCCCCGCTTCTGCTATCACCCGAGGATGAAGCCGGTCGGCATGTGCCGGATGTGCCTAGTCGAAGTGGAAGGACCGCGAGGTTCGACTCTAATGCCGGCCTGCTTCAACCCGGTGAGCGACGGGATGACGGTCCACACCCGCAGCCCAAAAGCCCTAAAGGCCCAGGAAGGTGTGCTCGAATTCCTCCTCGTCAATCACCCGCTGGACTGCCCGGTCTGTGACAAAGGCGGCGAGTGCCCCCTACAAGACCAGACGCTCACCTACGGCCCAGGCGAGACGCGTTTCGTCGAGGAGAAGCGCCACTGGGACAAGCCGATTGCCATATCCAAGCTCGTCTACTTGGACCGAGAGCGCTGCATCCAGTGCGGTCGATGCGTCCGTTTCGCCGACGAGGTCGCCGGGGACGCCTTGATCGACTTCGCCGAGAGAGGCGACCGCACCGAGGTGGCGGTGTTTCCCGACTCGCCCTACTCGTCGTATTTCAGCGGGAACGTAGTGCAGATCTGCCCTGTCGGGGCGCTGACCTCCAAGCCATACCGGTTCAAAGCACGGCCGTGGGACCTAGAACAGGTAGAGACGACCTGCACCACCTGCTCGGTTGGTTGCCGAACCGTGGTGCAGGCGACCCAAGGCCAGGTCACGCGACTCATAGGAGTAGACTCCGACCCGGTCAACTGGGGCTGGTTGTGCGACAAAGGCCGGTTCAGCTACCCCGACGCCTCCGATGCCGGTCGTATCAGCGTGCCGATGATCCGTGAAGGCGACGAACTCGTGGAATCCACGTGGGCCAAGGCCATCACCAAGGCGGCAGCGGGCATCAGCGCCGCTTTGCGGTTCGGGGGCGGATCGTCGGTGGGTGTTATCGGGGGTGCACGCCTCGCCAACGAGGACGCCTACGTGTGGTCCAAGCTCGCCCGGGTCGTGCTCGGCACCGACAACATAGACGCGCAACTCGGTGACGGCCTGCCCGCTCAGACAGTCCTCGGTCTTCCACGCGCCACTATCGACCAGGCCGCCGCGGCCCCGCTGGTCATAACCGTCGGGTCGGACGTAAAAGACGAGCTTCCTGTGCTCTACATCCGGCTCCGCCACGCCGTGCTTGAAGGCGCAACGCAACTCGTCGAGCTGAACACGACGCCTACAGGGCTCAGCCCGTACGCGGCCGACACCGCCAGGTACAACCCGGGTGAGCTGGCAGCGCTGGCGGTAGCGATCACCTCCAAGAGCGAGCCGACAGGCCCCGTCGGCGGGGTGGACCCTTCGACTATCGCGTCCATCCGCGGTCACATCTCCCGGGCTGGCCGCGAAGCTGGACCTTCGGGGCCATCCGTGGTGGTGCTGATCGCCAGGCCGTCCCTGGCCGAGAACGACGAGCAGGTAGCGACCGCGGCGAGGATCCTCGCCGACATCCCGGGCGTCGCTTTCCTGTCCGGCCTGCGGCGGGGCAACATCCACGGCGCTCTCGACATGGGCATGGCGCCGGGGATCTTGCCCGGGCGTGTCGCCTTGGACGCGGCCCGCTCCTACTACGAGCACCACTGGGCGGCAGAGCTCCCGGCCGAGGCTGGCCTGGACACCTCGGGGATGCTCGCCGACGCAGCCCGCGGTCGCATCGGGGCTTTGGTGCTCCTCGGCTCGGACCCACTCGTCGACTTTCCCGACGCCGACATGGCACTTCGCGGTCTTGTGGGAGCCCGGTTCGTCGTGGCGGTCGACACGCACCTAAACGAATCGGTTCGCAGAGCGGACGTGGTACTCCCGGCGGCACCGTGGAGCCAGAGGCGGGGAACTTTCACCAACCTTGAGGGCCGCGTCTCGTGGCTCGGTCAGGTCACCTCACCGGGGTCCGCCTGGCCGGAGTGGATGATCGCCGTCGAGCTAGCCGCACGGCTGGGAGTAGACCTGGGCTACGAAAGCCCCGAGGGAATCTGGGCTGAGATCGAAAAAGTGTCGCCACTGCACCGGGGCGTCACCCGTGAGGTGCTCAGCGGCCCCTACGGCGGTGACGGCGTCGTCGTCCCCGTCGGGTCGTCCGGTCATAGCACCGCAGCGGCGAGACCCCTAGACCCGATGGCCGACCCGGGCATCTCCTCCGCTGAGCGCCACAAGGTCGCTGCTAGCTCCCTGGCGAACGATGAGGCACGCTCAGGCTCCCCTGTGGACGTGGCACAGCCACAGACAGCGGAGGCCTACGCCTTGGGGGACGGCGCAGACGCACAGGTCGAGCCGGCGATGCCGCCGTTCGTAGGGCTCCCGCCCGTTCCGGTGCCCTCCCCGTCGAAGCCAGCCGGAGCCGCTGGGGACGGAGCCTTGACGCTCGTCACTCGCCGCAAGATGTGGGACGGCGGTACGGCGGCGCAGTCCTCGGCGTACCTTAGCGGTCTGGCGGAGTTGCCGGCATTGGTCGCCAACCCGGCCGAGCTGGCAGCCCTCGGCGTAGCCGAAGGCGAAAAAGTGACGGTTAGCTCGGCGAAAGGCTCGCTCACCGTGCCGGCATCGGCGGACGCCGGGGTCGCGAGCGGAATCGCGGTGCTGGCATGGAACCTCCCCGGGGGCCGCGTCGGGGAGCTCATAGACGCCGGCGAGAGGCTCAACTTCGTCCGTGTAGCGCCAGGAGGTGACAAATGAGCGGCGACCCGCTTTTCGTGCACGGCCTCAACCTGGCGGTGTGGGTGATACTCGTCGTCAAGGTCGTAGCCGTCTTCGCAGTTGTGCTGTTGTCGGTTCTGTTCATGATCATGTACGAGCGCAAAGTGATCGCCCGTCTCGGAGTTCGCTACGGTCCCAACCGGGCCGGGCCGAACGGCTGGCTGCAGTCGCTGGCCGACGGAACGAAGCTTCTCTTCAAAGAGGCGTTCACTCCCAAAGGCGCCGACAAGGTGGTCTACAAGATCGCCCCGTACCTGATGCTCCTACCGGCGCTGATCGCTTTCGCTATTGTGCCGATCGGCGGGCACATAACCATCGCCCATCACACGACCGAGCTTCAGCTAGCCGATCCGCAGTGGGGAATCCTGTTCCTTCTAATGACGTCGGGAGTGGCGGTCTACGGGGTGATGATGGCGGGGTGGTCCTCGGGTTCTAAATACCCGCTCCTCGGTTCGGTCCGCGCCAGTGCCCAGATGGTCTCCTACGAAGCCGTACTCGGTCTGACCACAGCCACCGCTGTTCTGGTAACCGGGTCTCTCCACACAAGCGCAATTGTCTCAGCTCAGCACGGCGGGTTTCTCTACCACTGGAACATCATCCACACAGCAGTCATCCCCTTCATCCTCTTTTCGGTAGCGATCACCGCTGAGATGACTCGCGCTCCGTTCGACTTGGTAGAAGCCGAGGAGGAGATCTCCGGTGGCTACAACCTCGAGTACTCGTCGGTCGACTTCGCCTGGTTCTACCTGGCTGAATACGCGGCGCTGATAACCAACTCGGCGATCATCATCACGCTATGGCTCGGCGGGCCGGATGGCCCGCGCATCGCCGGACATTCGATCGGTCCGGTGTGGTTCATCATCAAGATGCTCGTCGTGTTGTACATCTTTGTGTGGATCAGGGCGACCCTTCCCCGCTTGCGCTACGACCAGTTGATGGACCTCGGCTGGAAGCGGATGATCCCTGCGGCCCTAGCGATGCTGATGATCATCGCCGGCTTCCAAGCGACGACAAATACCTCGGGATCGGGCATAGGCCACTACCTCGCGGAGCGGAAATGGGGTTTCCTTGCGATCGTCGCAAGCGTGCTTCTGTACGCGCTTCTCACTCGTGCGATCGAAGTAGGCAAGCAGGCGACCACCTTGGACGATCCGACCGACGCGCACCAAAAGGTAGGCGGACAGATATGAGCGGACTCTCCAACCTGGTACCCCGCCAACTGCGGGGTTTCGTGGTCACCGGCAAGTTGCCGTTCAAACCTAAGGTGACAGTCCAGTATCCCGAGGAGAAGCGCCCGAAGCCGGAACGTTTCCACGGCCGTCACGTCCTCAACCGCTACGAGGACGGAATGGAGAAGTGCATCGGCTGCGAACTGTGCGCAGGAGTCTGTCCAGCCAAGTGCATCTACGTTCGCGGAGCCGACAACCCGCCTGACACTCCCGTGTCGCCGGGTGAGAGATACGGTTTCGTGTACGAGATCAACTTCTTGCGTTGCATTCACTGTGACATGTGCGTCGAAGCGTGCCCTACCGAGGCGATCACCGAGTCCAAGCTCTTCGAGTTCTCCTTCGCGAGCCGATCGGACGCCATCTACACCAAAGCGGAGCTTCTAGTCGACGACGACGGCCTCCCACAGCAGTTGCCGTGGGAGGACTGGAAGCCCGGTGACGATCGCAACACCTCCGGATGGGTGAGGGCTACCTCCCCCGCCGGGGACGCGTCGAGCGAAGGTAGGGCGATGTGGTCGGCAGAGCTCGGCTACGGGGTCAGGCACCCCCAGAGAGGCCAGAGCGATCCCTCCGGCGCCGATTACCCGGCCGACACGGACATCTCCCTACGTGAGACCCTTTCAGGGGCTCTGCGCGGTATCGGAGTCGACGACAAAAGACCGGATCGGGGTGAGGACTGATGCTCGCTACGCTGAGTGCCGCTGTGCTGGCGGACACTTCAGGCCAGGCTCTGGCCCACGCCTCGGCGTGGGCCGTGTTCGCCGTAGGCGCCGCTATGATCCTCACAGGTGCGGCTGGCGTGATCCTTCTACGCAACCCGGTCCACTCGGCTCTGATGCTCGTCGTCACGCTTTTCGGGGTGGCCTTGGAGTTCATCGACGAGTCCGCCGACTTCCTAGCGGCTGTGCAGATAATCGTATACGCGGGCGCCGTCGTCATCTTGTTCCTCTTCGTCATCATGTTCCTCGGCGTGGACCGCAAGGAGGCGATCGCCGCAGAACCCACCAAGCTGCAGAAACCCCTGGCCGCTCTGATGGGCTTGGTGGTCTTGGTAGAGATCCTCGCCTTGTCACGCGTCGACCATTGGGCATCGGGTGCCCCCGCTCAGTCGGGAACGCTCAACGGGGCAGGAGACAACGTGCAGAAACTAGGGCAGGCTGTCTACACCGGATACCTGTTGCCGTTCGAGATGACCGCTGCTCTGCTCGTCATCGCCGTCGTCGCTACCGTCGTGCTCTCCAAGCGTTCCGCAGGTTCCGCTGAGGCGTCCTCCCCGGACGATCCAGAGCGGGAGGGGCGGGCTGGGGACCCAGAGGACTCCGAGGTTGCGTTGTGAGCGTTCCCAGCGCCTGGTATTTGGTGCTCGCCGCCGTCTTGTTCGGCATGGGCGCAACAGGACTTCTGATCCGCCGTAACGTCCTGATCATGTTCATGTGCATCGAGCTGATGCTGAACGCGGTGAACCTCACCTTTGTCACTTTCGCCCGGCTGCTGAACGACATCGGCGGTCAGGTCGACGTCCTGTTCGTGCTCGTGGTTGCGGCAGCGGAAGTTGTCGTGGGACTAGCGATCATCGTCGCACTGTTCCGCCGCAGGGCAGCAGCAACCGCTGACGACATCCACATACTGAAGGGCTGACGTATCCGTTGAACGCCGCTTACCTGATTGTCGCGCTTCCTCTCACCGGCGCCCTGATACTCCTCTTCGGGGGCCGCAAGATCACTGACCCCGTCTCGGGCTGGTTGGCAACGGCGATGGCCGCCGGCTCGTTCATAGCGACCGTGGTGGTGTGGGCGACCCTGCTCGGCCGGCCGAGCTCGTCGCGCTCAGTGGACAAGACCATCTTCACATGGATGCCCGTAGGGACGCTGCACGTCAGCTTCGGACTCACCCTCGACCCACTGTCGATCCTGTGGAGCCTCTTCGTCACGGGCGTCGGAACCCTGATCACCCTGTACTCGATCGGCTACATGCGAGGGGACCCGAGCTTCAGCCGCTTCTTCTTCTACCTGAACGCGTTCATCTTCTCGATGGTCATCTTGGTGCTGGCGGACAACTACCTGTTCAGCTTCCTCGGATGGGAAGGCGTCGGGTTCTGCTCATACGGTCTGGTCGGCTTCTGGTTCGAACGTGACAGCGCAGCCGTTGCGGCCAAGAAGGCCTTCGTTACGAACCGGATCGGCGACTTCGGCTTCATGGTCGCCTTGTACCTGATGTTCGCTCACTTCGGCTCGTTCAACTATTCGGTGGTCCTCGCTCCGCTCGCCGCCGGCCACGCCACGATCGCCACGTCTACGGCGACTTTCATAGCGGTGATGCTCGTCCTTGGGGCGGTAGCCAAGTCGGCGCAGATACCCCTTTACATGTGGCTCCCCGACGCCATGGAAGGCCCGACCCCAGTCTCCGCGCTGATCCACGCAGCCACTATGGTCACCGCGGGTGTCTACCTGATCGCACGAACGGCGCCGATAATCCATTTCAGCCCCGACGCCCAGTGGATCATCGCGTCGATAGGAGCCGGCACCTGTTTTCTTGCTGCCACGATCGCGTGCGTCCAAGACGACATCAAGCGTGTGCTCGCCTACTCGACTATCTCCCAGATCGGCTATATGTTCCTCGCGGAGGGGTCCGGCGACTACCAGGCGGGCATCTACCACACCGTCATGCACGCCTTCTTCAAGGCGCTTCTGTTCCTCGCAGCGGGGGCGATCATCCACGCCCTCCACGACGAGCAGAACATGAAGCGAATGGGCAACCTCCGAAAGTACCTGCCGATCACGTTCCCCGCTTTCATGGCCGGCTTCTTGGCCCTTGCGGCGATACCACCTTTCGACGGTTTCTGGTCCAAAGACGAGGTGCTGGACGCCGCCTGGCACAAAAGCCCGGCCCTCTGGGCTTTCGGAGTTGCAGCGGCCGGTCTCACCGCCTATTACATGAGCCGCCAGGTTCGCCTCGTGTTCTGGGGTAAGTCCCGCTGGGAGACCGCGGCGGCCGACCACGGCGCGGCCGGCGACACCGGGCATGGCGGCGTTGGTGAATCGGGTCACGGCTCGGGAGCGCCGCACGAGGCTCCTTGGACGATGACCGTACCGCTGGTCATCCTCGCCGTCGCGTCGACGGTCGGCTGGCTCCTCAACGCAGACTTCGGCGGGCTCGACTTCATCAACAAGTGGCTGGCGCCGATCTTCCCTTCGACGGTAGCCACACCGTTCACCGTGTCGACCGACACGAAATGGGTTCTAGGCATTGTCGCCACGGCGTTCTCCCTCACCGGACTGGCCCTAGGCATGGGCCTGTGGCGTAAGGTGGTCAGCCGCCCGGCTCTCGAACCGGCCTTCCTCGCTCACGCCTGGTACATAGACGAGGGGATAGCGGCGACGGTGTCAGGGCCGCTGGCCCGTATGGCGACACGTTTCAGCTTCGTAGTCGACGCAACGTGGGTGGACGGTCTGGTCAACGGCGTCGCCCGCTCGGCCGCCGGCGCCGGCCGCCAGCTTCGACGGGTCCAGACCGGTTACGTCCGCAACTACGCCCTGGCGATAGGGATCGGCACGGTCATCGTGCTGTTCTACGTGTCCGTGCGGGCGGGGAGCTGAGGAACAGAAATGACCACTACTGGCATACCCCTCCTCAACATTATCGTGTTCCTCCCGCTGGCCGGGGCGATCGTGTCGATGCTGATCCCTGCTTCGGCCTCCAAAGTCTGGTCGCGTCCGGTGGGCTTGGCGTTCGCGCTGGCCGAGCTCGGCTTCGTCGCCTACCTGGTGGCTGACTTCCCCGGGGGCAAAGCCGGCTTCGAGTTCGTCAGCAGCCACTCCTGGATAGGCCAGTTCGGCATCTCCTGGGCGCTCGGCGTCGACGGCATCTCCCTGTTCCTCGTAGCGATGACGTCCCTGCTGTTCCCCGTGGCGATGTTCGGGCCTGCGTGGAAAGGCAACGCCCGTTCCTTCCTCGGGTGGATGTTCCTCCTCGAAGCGGCGTGCATGGGTACGTTCCTTTCCCTCGACCTGTTCGTGTTCTTCATCATGTTCGAGATAACCCTCGTACCCGGCTACTTCATCGTCGCCGGATGGGGCGGCGCCCGGCGGAACTACGCTGCGATGAAATTCTTCATATACACCTTCGCCGGTTCCGCGTTTCTGTTCGTCGCGATAATCGCCCTCGTCGTCCTCGACACCCCTCACAACGGTGGGCACGAGACGTTCAGTCTCATAACCCTGGCGAAGATCTCATCGAGCCTGCCGCACGCCGACCAGGTCCTTATCTTCTGCGGTTTCGCCGTAGCGTTCGCGGTGAAGATCCCTCTTGTCCCTTTCCACACATGGCTGCCCGACACCTACACCGAGGCCCCGACGTCAGGGTCGATGATCCTCGCCGGGATCCTCTTCAAGCTCGGTGCGTACGGCCTGCTGCGCCTCGGCCTGTACCTGGTGCCGCGCGGCGCCGCCGACATGGGCCCGCTGCTTCTCACCCTCGCCGCCGTGGGTATCGTCTACGGGTCCGTGGTGACGGTCATGCAAAAGGACCTGAAGCGTCTCGTCGCGTACGCGTCGATCGTCGACGTCGCTTTCATAGTGCTCGGGTTCTTCGCTTTCTCCTCTCAAGGTGTTACCGGTGGGGTGTTGGAGATGGTCAACCACGGCCTGACCACAGGGGCGATGTTCTTCTTGGTCGGGATCGTCTGGGAGAAGAAAGGCACGCTGCGTTTCAGCGAGTTGGGAGGTTTGCAGAAGGCGACGCCGATCCTCGCGTCGATCTTCCTGGTGGTCGTGCTCGCCGCCGTCGGACTGCCCGGCCTCAACGGCTTCGTCGGCGAGTTCCTAGTGCTCGTCGGGACGTTCGTCACTCACCGCTGGTGGGCGGTCGTGGCCACGTCCGCAGTCGTCACCGGCGCGATCTACATGCTGTGGGCATATCAACGGGTGTTCCACGGTCCGATGGTCGCGCCCGAACCGTCCGGCGATGAGATCGAATCTGAACTGTCCGGAGGTGGCGGGGTCGCCGTAGCGACCAGGACGAAAGCAGCGACCAAGGTGACCGACATGTCATGGGGTCAGATCGCAGCGGTCGCTCCGCTCCTCGCTGGGATCGTCTTCCTCGGCGTGTACCCGCGGCTCTTCCTCGACCGGGTCACCCCATCTGTCAACTACCTGCTGGCCCACGTGGAGCAGGAGGCGCCGAACGCCCACGTGCCGCCGGCGACGACACAACATGTAACTTTCAACGTCCCAGCCGACCAGAACGTCCTGGTAAGCCCGGCGAAGACTGCCAGTGCCCTGCGGGGGAATGCCTCGCCTGCTGGCAGCGCAGCGAAAGGAGGCGTCGGATGAGCAGAGCGCTGCTCGCTTCCAACCTTCTAGCGGCGGGAACGCCCGCATCGACTACCACGACGGTAGCCCAGAACTGCACCGTTGCTCCGGGCGGCACGAAAGTCGGTGGGCTGTGCACGGCGGCTAACTCATTGCACATCTCAGTCGCCTACAGGAGCATCGCCCCGATGCTCATTTTGGCGATCGGGGCTCTGGTCCTGCTAGCGGTTTCGGCAGTCCTGCCCAAACGCCCGAGGGTCGGCCTATACCCGGCGTTGACCAGCGCCATTGGCGGCCTCGGCCTGCTAGCGGCGGTGCTGCAATGGTTCGACGGCGCGGCCAAGGCCGGGACCGTGGAGATCGGCGGGCAGATCTTCTACGACCGCTTCTCGGTGCTGCTTTTGATACTGATCTCCATCGCGGTGATCCTCAGCTCTTTCGCATCCGACGGCTACCTGCGCCGCGAAGGCCTAGACGGCGTCGAAGCCTACGTGCTGATGCTTATGTCAGCGACAGGAGCGATGCTGATGGCCGAGGCCGGCGGGCTCATAATGCTCTTCCTCGGCTTGGAGATAATGTCTATATCTCTTTATGTGATGGCCGCCTTCCACCGCCGGCGCACCCAGTCGGGCGAGGCGGGGCTCAAGTACTTCATCTTGGGTTCGTTCTCCTCGGCACTGTTCCTGTACGGGGTCGCGCTGGTCTACGGGGCTACCGGGTCGACGCAGTTCACCCAGATCGCCGCCTACCTGGCCGGTAACGTGCCCGCGAACACCGGCGTTCTGCTGGCGGGGATGGCCCTTTTGATAGTAGGCCTCGGCTTCAAAGTTGCCGCCGTGCCATTCCACTTCTGGACCCCCGACGTGTACCAAGGGTCCCCGACGCCTTTCACCGGTTTCATGGCGGCTGTCGCCAAGGCCGCCGGGTTCGCAGGCCTGCTCCGGGTGCTCACCCAGGCGCTGGGAACGCAGCAGGCCGACTGGAAGCCGATAGTGTGGCTCCTCGCTGTGCTCACCCTCGGTGTGGGGGCGGTCATGGCCGTCGCCCAGAGAGACCTGAAGAGGATGCTCGCCTACTCGTCGATCAGCCAGGCCGGTTACGTCCTTCTAGGCGTTCAGGCTGCCACAGTGCAGGGGTCGTCGGCGGCGCTGTTCTACCTTTTCACCTACACGTTCATCGTGATCGGCACGTTTGCGGTGGTCGATGTCGTCCAAGGCAAGGGAGAAGCCCGCACCGACCTGGGCGCTATTAGAGGGCTCGCCCGGCGAAACCCTCTTCTCGGCGCCGCCATGCTGGTGCTGCTGCTAGCCCAGGCTGGGGTGCCGTTCACGAGCGGGTTCCTGGCGAAGTTCTACGTGATCCAGGCGTCAGTTGACCAAGGTCAGTACTACCTGGCGGTCATAGCCATGCTGGCAGCTGCGGTAGCCGCCTTCTTCTACCTTCGCGTGGGCCTGTTGATGTACCAGGCTCCCAACGAAACCGAAGCGGCAGCTTCGCCGGCGGGTGACGGTGTCTTCCTCGCCGGCCTCGAACCTGTTCCGTCGCTGGACGGCAACGTTGCCACGGCGGTGCTCCAAGCACCTCCGAGCGGGCGGATCCGCGTTCCGGGCGCAACCACACTCGTCATCGGCGTCTCGGTGCTCTTCACTATCGCCGCCGGAGTTTCGTCCTTCGCCATCGACTTCGCGAAAGCCGCCTACAGCCTGCTTTAGGTCCGATACCTCCGGGCCCTCGCCCGCTCGGCATCGCGGATGGCGAGCGGGCGTGGGCTCTGTCGGTTAAGCCGTAGAACCGTCACCTTCCGGGCCTTCCGCCATACCCGTTGCCGATCTGTATTCCGAGGCTGTCGTATGCCCGTTAGCTTGGCGGCTTGGGGGTTCTCCGTTCGAAGTACTTGCCGAGAGCGTCGGTCTGGCGTTGGTAGTTCGACCCCGGTTCACGCCCGTAAAGGATGGTCGGCTCTTCGAGCATCCTCTCGAAGGTCAGTTTGCAAACCTGCTGTCCGTGCTCGATCATGAACGGCACGTCGTGGGCTCGAACCTCTAAGGCGGCCTTAGCCCCAAGGAACTCCCGGGTCGGGTCGTAGCCGAAACCAGGGTCGAAGAATCCGGCGTAATGGGTTCGCAACTCGCCGCTGGTTGGGTCGTAGGCTGTCATCTCCGAGGCAAGCCCGGGGGGGATGACCACCGCTTCCTCTGACATGAGCAGGTAGAACTTCTTCTCGGTCAGCACGACGCGCCCTGGAGGGCACGACGGTGCTCCGGTGGGCGCAGCCGCAGGGCCGCTCTGGCCGGCGGGGTCCTCGGAGCGCTGGCTTGGAAGGTCCTTCTCCCGTGCAACGGTCTCCCAGAAAGGGGCGGGATCGACTGGTTCGGGCAGTGTCAGGTCGAGCAGGGGGGCGCTCTCGCGCGCGCGGTAGCCGACGCAGCCCTGTTCGTCACCGCGCAGGTCGAGGCTGAGAAACAGCCCGCCGGACAGCTTTAGACTGCCTTCGGGCACGGCCTTGCCGGTGACGTAGAGAAGGGGTTCGCGACGGTGAAGGTCCGCCACCTGGTCGTCGGTGAGCTCGCTCAGCTCCCTCCTGCCCGCCACCAAGCGAAGCTGGTTGAGGGTCAGGCCTTTGCGGAGACGGACAGCGAAGGAAAGGGGAACGACCTCCAGGTACAACCCGCCTGCGTATCCGGCGGCGATCTCGTCGAAACGGTAGCTGCCGTCGGTGATCACCCTGGTGAACACGTCTACACGGCCGGTGGAGCTCTTCGGGTTCGCCTTGCCCCGGATCCCCTCGGGGAGCCGCAGGCGTTCTTGAAGCGGGATCAGGTAAGGACGGTTCGTTTCGAGCACGGCGCCGTCGCCGTCCAAGTCCAACCTGTCGATCGCGAGCTCACGGATACGCGACTCCACGTCAGCGCTACCGGGCAGGAAACTGCAGCGCATCCTGTACGCGACGTCGCCGAGCCTCAGGTCGAGGCTGGCCGGCTGCACGTGCCTGGCGACGAGCCCCGCCGGTCCTACGTCGATGACACCGTCTTCGATCGCCCGCATCAGGTAGTGGTTGGGGAGCACGCCGAAGCGGTCCGGGGGGATCATCCCTCCAACTGTAACTCCCTCCCAGCGGGCACCCTCCCGGATCGCGGGGAGACGAGGCGTTCCTCCCCGCCGCTCAGCGCCCCGTAAACCCACAAGGCCACGGCGAGCACGCCGAAGGCTCCCCCTACGATCGACGAGGCGACCCAGCCTCCATCCGCGTAGGCGGTGGAAGCGCCGAAAGATCCGAGCACCCCGCCGACGAAGTAGACGGACATGTAGGTGGCGGTTATCCGGCTTCGGGCTTCCGGCCTCAGCCGGTAGATCTGGCTCTGGTTGGTGATATGCAAGCCTTGCGAGGCGAAGTCGACGACGATCACGCCGACGATCAGAGCAGCGAGCGAGCTTCGGGCGAAGCCTATCGAGATCCAGCTGGCGGCGAGGAGAGCCGAGGTGATGGCGGTCATGGTCCCAGCGCCGCCCCTGTCAGCGAAACGCCCGGCGAACGAAGCTGTAACGGCGCCGACCACGCCGAACAGGCCGAACAGGCCGATCGTCGACGTAGCGTAGTGGTAGGGGGAGCCGGATAGCAGAAAAGCGAGAGGCGTCCACAGAGCGTTGAAGGCCCCGAAGCTGGCGGCCCCGTAGATCGCTCGACGTCTGATCAGAGGCTCCTCGACCAGCAGGGTGGGGACCGACGTGAGCGCTTTGAGGTAGTTGATCGGCGGCCGGCGCCCCTCGTCCGGTAGGACACGGCTGAGGACGAAGGCCATGAGGACCATGACCGCTGCGGCGACCTGGAACGGGGTCCTCCAGCTGCCCAGGTCGGCCAGATAGCCGGCGACGGTCCGAGCCAGCAGAATACCGAGGAGCAGCCCGCTCATCACGGTCCCGACCACGCGGCCCCGCGAAACGTCAGGGGCCAGGGTTGCCGCGAATGCGACAGTGATCTGCGCAGCTACCGAGAGAGCACCCACGACCAGCGACGACAGGAGGAGCAGTGCTCCGTCGGGTGAGAAGGACACCCCAATAAGCGCCAGGGCGATACCGGCGACCATCAACGGGAGAAGCCGCCGCCGGGCGAACATATCCCCCAAGGGCACTACAAGTACGAGACCCGCTATGTAGCCGACCTGGGTGATCGTCACGATCAACCCGGCCGTGGCGGTCCCGAGGTGCAACGAAACCTTGATCGAATGCAGGAGCGGCTGAGAGTAGTACAAGCTGGCGGCGGACATGCCCGTGCACACGGCGAGGATGAAGACGAGTCGTTTCGGGATTCCGCGGTCTTCGACCTTTGAGTGAGAGCCAGACCTCGGCGCTTTCGGGGTATTCGTGTTCCGGGCCGTATCCACCCGTCCCAGTATGGCCTTCGCTCCGGGTTTTACAGGCGGCCTCAGCCTTATCCGAAGGATCAGTATCAGGCACGACACCCGATGGGTGAGTTGACTTTACGACAACGGCGTCGGATCGGCGACTCACCCAAGGGGTGCCTGCGGGAAACTCCCGTCGGGTACCTTCGGGCGTCCCTCCGTGGCGGGTCTAGGTAGACGAACCGGCCTTGGTCGGGGTGAAACGCGCCGGAAGGTGCTTGATACCCCCGACGAGGGGTATGCCCAGGGACTGCAAGGGCACAGGCGGGCCCGTAACCTCGATGTCGGGGAGGCGTGAGAGAAGCTGGCGGAAAGCCACCGAAACCTCACGGCGGGCCAAGTGAGCGCCGAGGCAGAAGTGCGGTCCCGGGCCGCCGAAACCCACGTGGTTGTTCGGGTCTCGTCCGATGTCGAAGCGCTCAGGGTCGGGGAACACGCGCGGATCCCGGTTCGCCGCCCCGTAGAACATGACCAGGCGTTCCCCTTCGTCGAGGTGCTCGCCGGCGAGCACCAACGGTCGGGTGGTGGTCCTTCGCATGAACACGACCGGGGAAGCCATCCGGACTATCTCCTCGACGGCTTTGGGCGTCAGACCCGCCAGATCATTCTGCCAGGCGGCACGCTCGGCTGGGTTGTCTGCCAGGAGGGTCATGCCGTGGCTGATGGCGGTCCGGGTGGTGTCGTTCCCGGCTACCGCCAGCAGAATGAAGAACGGTGCCAGCTCTGAAGGGGCGAGCATGTCCTCGCCGAGGTCGTTGTGGACCAGGGCGCTGGTGAGATCGTCGGTGGGGTTCTTCCTGCGGTCCTCCGCGAGCTCGTTCATGAGACCGGCGAGCTCCAGGCCGGCTTCGAGCAGCGCACCCATGACGTCCTCCCGGCCGCCGAGCATGTCGGGGTCTCCGGCTCCGAGGATAATGTTCGTGTCTTTCAGCACCGTCGGGAACTCGCTTCTCGGGATTCCCATCATGTCGCAAATGACCAGCAACGGGAACGGCTGGGAGAGAACTTCCACCAGGTCAACCTCGCCGTGCTCGCAGAAGCCGTCTATCACCTCCGAGCAGATCTTCTCCACCGAGTCGAGAACCCCCTGAAGGGCGCGGGGGGTGAAAGACCTTGCGACGATGTTGCGCTGGCGTGCGTGGCGGGGGTCGTCCATCACGATGAACGACCCGAAAAACTCCATAGCGTCGGTCTGCAGGTCGACTATCGACGTGGACCCCTTGCCTGAGCAGAAGTCGCCGGGTCGCTTGCTCACGTCGATCACGTCCGAGTACCGGGTGAGGGCCCGGAATGTGACCGCCTCGCCCGTGAAAGGGTCGTCGACGTGCACCACCGGCAGAGAGCCCAGCTCCCTGATCTCGGCGAACTGTGCCATGCGCTGCGCTAGAGGCTGATGCCAGAAAGACGGGTCGGCGATGACCTGGGGGTCGATGCTCACCGGATCAACTCGCCGGGGTCAACTCGACGACGGGGATCACACGGGTGGTCTTCGCTGCGTACTCTGCGAAACCCTCGTAGCGGCGAGCCTGCTCGGCGTACACCCGCGACCGCTCGTCCTCGGGGAGCGAAGACGCCGTCGCCTCGTAGACGTCCGGGCCGACTTCGACGGTCACCTTAGGGTTGGCCACGAGATTGCGGTACCAGTCCGGGTGGCTGTCAGCGCCGGCTTTCGACGCGAACACGAAGCGACGCCCGTCGAGCTCCAGGTACATCATCGGGTTGATCCTCTCCTGGCCGGTCTTGGCGCCCGTCGTGTGGAGCAAGAGCATCGGTGCGCCCTCGAACTGACCACCCACCTTACCCTGGTTCGCTCTGAACTCTGCGATGATCTGGGCGTTCCAGTCGTTGATGTCGGCCATGCTGTGGACTCCTTGTCTGATGTAAATGCGTCTTGTAACTGTAAGGACCAGTATTGCTGGAACTGAGCTCGACTTGAGCTGTCTTGGTTTGTGAAGTTCTAACCCGACGCTAGCGGGGTCTGACTGCTGAAAGTCTCGGCCCAAGGGGACCCGGGGTCGACAGCGTGGAGGCTCCTTCGAAGAGCGCCCGTGTCGGTGGCCTGTTCGCCACGCGACGTGGCCTCGTCGGAGTCGTGCTCAAGGTCTCTTAGAAGTCGCTCCACGAGCACCGCACCACGGTGGTTGCCGACTGACTGGCGCGGGGTTGCCCCTCCGAGCTCAGGGAGGTTCTCGTCAATCCACAGCCGGGCCCACAACCGTTCCGTCTCAGGCGACCCCGGAGCGTGTAAGCGTCTTTCCTCGGGGGTCGAAGCGTTGGACCAGCCGAGCTTTGGGTCGAGGTGCCTCGTTACAGCGAAACTGTCAACTCCGATGCGGGTGAGGATGCGTCGCAGAGCGCCGAGGCGGGCGAACGAGTTGACCTCAGCCGTCAGGCGGCCGTCGGTGATACTGACGCTGGCGCGCACCCACCGGCGGGCGGCCTGACCGCTCTGAATAGTCGAAGGGTCGATCCCTTGGCGTTGCATCGACTCGCGCGCAGCCGCCAGCGTCGAGTCCCTCTCCTCGGCGGTCAGCTCCCGACCGTGCCATACCAGCTGGGTGCCGGCGTCGTCGCTTGGAGCCACGTCGAAGTCGGGACGGCGGCGCAGAGCTTCTAAGACCGACTCCGGGTCGTCCAACGCAGCAACCGCCTGGACGAGCTGCATCGGCTCGCCGTCAGAGTTGGTCAGCTTCGCTCCGCTGCCGCGTTGGGCTGCGATGTTGGACAGAAGTTCAGGCATGAGGAGCCCCGTGACCGTGTGATACATCGACGCCGACTCGGGCTCTTCGGGTTTACCCACCGTCGCGAGGATCCCGTATGCGGGAGGGTCGGCGAGGTTAGCCTCGCGAGGCGACTCCGCGGAGGCGCCTCGAAGGTGCAGCTCTACGGCGATGTGGTGGGCGACGGTTTCCGTGGCGGCCCGTACCATCTCTGCTGCCACGTCGGCCTCACGCGGGTGCAGAACCACCATCGCCGCCCCCGAACGCCAAACCCCCCTGTCGGCGACAAGATTTCCGGCCAGCACCGTCCAGCGGGCAAGGTTCTCACGTTGGGACGCTTCGAGCATCACCCATCGCTTCGCACGGCTGGCGATGTCCGTCAGCCAGATGCCCGGCGTGTCAGCAGTGTCGTTTACTTGCCACAGACCTGTCTCGGCCAGCCGGGACCAGGTAACGGCCAGTCTCGAAAGGTCCGCGTCGTCGGTGTTGTCGTCGGCGAAGCGGCGGATGAGCGAACCGCGGTTGAGGTCCTCGGCCTCTTGGGCGATCCGCTCCGACAGAGACGGCGCCGTGTCGGGGAGGTCCGGGCCTCTCAGCCAGACGGTTTCGACTGCCATCAAACCGACAGGAAGAGGCAGGTCCATGATCGTCGGGGAGGTCGCCCCAGGGTTCAAGGGGTCGGTGAGGACGGTGCCCGGGTCGGCGCGAAGTTCGAGGGCTCCGGATGCCTCAAGCTCTCCGGGCTTCCCTCCGGGCTCGAAGACGGGCAGCTTGGACCAACCCGAGACAGCCTCCGCCAGCCATTCGGCGACGGTGGAGTCTTCTGCCGCCCACTCCGCGAACCTGGCGTGGAGGCGTCGGATGGACGACCGGCCGACCAAACGCTCGTAGAAGGCTATTTCGCCCTCCTTGCAGCATTGGGCCCAGGCGATCCCGCTTCCGCATCCGCAGACGCCGTCTCGTTCTACGAGGGTGGCCGAGTCCGGGCAGATACGGCCGGCGATATCACCCGCCGCTTGGGCGAGGAGGGCCATGGACTCAGTGTCGGTGGGATCTTCCTCGCAGAGCTCCAAGGCCAGTTCCGCTCCGTGCAGTGACCTTCCGGCCCTCAGTCTCAAAGATGCCAGCGCCATGCGAGCGGACCGGAGCCTGCCACCCCCCGTTCCTGGTCGCTCCGAGCCGTCTGATGACAACAGTTCAAACGCCTCTGAGGCCGCCCGGTCTGCCTCTAGGGGCTTGAGCGCCCGGCCGTAGAACGACGACGCCCACCACAGCAGCGTCGCTTTTAGGGGCGGGACGCTATCTGGCTGCGCCAAGTCGGTGGTGGCGGCCCGGCGCCGCAAAGCGTCGGCTATCTCCGAGGCTCTTTTCCCCGCCTCGTCGGTGATGTCGAATCCCCTCGCGGCTACTGCAGGGTCCGCTAGGCCTGAGAACTTGACACCGGCCCGTAAGTACTTTTCGAGGGCGGCTACGAAGTGTTCGGGTTCGACAGAAGCGTCCTCGGCAGAAGAGTGAAGCGCTTTGACGGCGACCACGACCTCGTCTACGACGGCTCTCAGCCTTTCGTCTTGCTCTCTTCGCCTCTTGTCGGCGGCACGCAACTGATGCTGGCGCTTCTTCTCCTTTTTGGATGGCACGCATTGATCATGCCAGGATTAGGTATGCGAAGCACCGTGATGTCGAGATCTGAGACGCGGTGCTAGCTTGCCGGCAATGACCGACAGAGGTCCGACGGGGCCCACGTCTGTTGCCGACGTACTCCGCTTACTGAGAAGCCACGGTGGTCGCGTAACCCGTTCGAGGCGAGTCCTGTTGGAGGTGCTGTTCAGCGCGGCCGCGCACATGAACGCCGAAGAGATCGGGGCCGAGGTTGCCCGTGTGGAGCCTGCGGTGAACATGTCGACGGTATACCGAAACCTCGAAGAGCTCCAGCAGTTGGGTGTCGTGGTGCACACCCACCTTGGGCACGGACCTGCGACCTACCGGCTCGCATCGGCAGCCCATCCGCACCTGTACTGCGAGTCTTGTGGGTCGACGTTCCACCTGCCGCGTGAGATCTTCCAGGAACTGTCCGACACAGCGCTGCGCACCCAAGGCTTCCGGGTCGACGCGACTCATTTCGCCATTCCGGGTCGTTGCGCCGCTTGTAGCAAGGCCTAGCCGCGTCGAGCGATCTCGACTACGGCGTTGATACTTGCCGGGTCTGCAAGTGTAGACGTGGAAAGCGCCAGGTCAGGGTCGGCTCCGAGGAGTATTCGCTTTACCGGCACTTCTAGTTTCTTGCCTGAAAGGGTCCTAGGTATCGAAGGTACGAACTCCACCCGGTCGGGCACGTGGCGTGGCGAGAGGCGGCTCCGCAGTTCGTCCCTGATGCGCTTGTCCAGCTCGGAACGGTCGCTCAACGGTTTGCTCGCGACCAGCAGAAGAAGCTGTCCCGGTCCACCGTCGGGGTCCTCAAGATGAACGGCGAGGCTGTCTGTCACCTCCGGTAGCGACTCGACTACGAAGTACAACTCTGCGGTCCCCATCCGGACGCCACCCCGGTTGAGAGTTCCGTCGGAGCGTCCCGTTATGATCACGGTTCCCCGGTCGGACAGGACTGCCCGGTCGCCGTGGTGCCAGACCCCCGGGTAGCGTTCGAAGTACGTCGAGCGAAGCCTTGAGCCGTCCTCGTCGCCTAGGAGTCCTACGGGCATCGACGGCAGGGGAGCGCTGAGCACGAGCTCCCCTTCCTCTCCGACAAGGGCGTGTCCTGTCTCGTCGAAGACTTCCACTTTCGCCCCGAGGCAGCGACATGAGATCTCACCCGCCAGCACAGGATGCAGCGGGCTGGGCCCGACGAAACCTGTGCACACGTCTGTCCCTCCACTGAAAGACCCCAACATGACGTCAGGTTGTACGTCACGGTACACCCAGCGGGCGGCGTCAGCCGCTAGCGGTGAGCCGGTAGCTCCCAAGGTGACCATACGCGACAGATCCCACTGGCGCGCCGGTCGCAGGCCCGCTTTCGCTCCTGCGGCCAGGTAGCCGGAGCCGACGCCGGCGCAGGTGACCTCTTCCTCGGCGACGATCTGCCAGAGGTAGTCGCCTTGCGGGCCCGCTGGGTCGCCGTCGTAGAGCACTACCGTCGAGCCGGCCAGCAGACCCGAGACGAGGAAGTTCCACATCATCCAGCCCGTGGTCGTGTACCAGAAAAAGCGGTCGGAGGCTGCGAGGTCGAAATGGAGTCGCAGAGCTTTGGTGTGCTCGACGGCGATACCGCCGTGGCCGTGCACAATTCCTTTCGGCTTGCCGGTTGTGCCTGAGGAGAACAGCACGTAAAGGGGATGATCGAAGGGGACCGCTTCGAAGTCGAGGTCTCCATCCTCTCCGGTGAAGACGTCCCAGGCAGTCCAGCTTGCTGGCATTTCGGTCGAAGGGTGCAGGTAGGGAAACCAGACCTGCTTCGTGACCGACTCGAGCATTCCAGCGATAGTCGTAGCCTCTGCGCGCCGGTCTACCGTCTTGGCGGCGTATCGGTAGCCGTCGACTGCTACGAGGACCTTCGGTGCGAACTGAGCGAGGCGCTCCACGCAACCGTCTACTCCCATTTCGGGGGCGCAGCACGCCCATGTGGCACCGAGACTGGCGGTTGCGAGCATCAAGGCCAACGTCTCGGGTACATTAGGAAGGTAGGCGCCGACGCGGTCGCCTCGGCCGACCCCTGCGGATATAAGGCCGCTGCGCGCCTGGGTGACCATCGACCGCAGGTCACTGCGCGACAGGTGGGAAGGTCCGCGGGTCTGAGACAGGCCGATCACTGCCAACGGCTCGCTGGGAGACCCCTTGGGTAGGGGTTCGTGGGCGGGTCTCGACAGGCACAGCTCGGCGTAGTTGAGGGTGGCGTCCGGAAACCATCGGACGCCGCTCGCCAGCGTGCCGTCGTCGGCGATCGCCGAAGACGGTGGGCTGTGCCAGGCGACGCCGAGCTGGTTCGCGACTGCGTCCCAGAAGCTGGCGGTGCCGGGCGGATCGACCGACCAAGTCCACGTGTCGTCGTAGCTGGAAAAGCCGGCGGACTCGACGAAGGCTCGAATGGCAGAACGCTCTCGGCGCTCGTGCGAGGGAACCCACAGAACCTCTGGTCGTGTCACGGCGACCTTTCTAGCGCGGTCCTTGGCTAGCGTCGCCTTCGCTTCGCTCGTGGGAGGCGGATGCGGCCGCGGTAGCGACGTCGGCGGGGTAGAAGCGCAACCCCCGCAGGAGGATCACGCCGCTGGCTCCGAGGGGGAGGAGCATCACTAGGAAGGTGTAACGGAACCCGTGGTGGGTGCTCGCGAGCAGGTCGGCCAGGCCGCCGAAGACCAGTGGGGCGATAGCTTGCGCAGCGGAGCGGAGCAACGTACGTATACCCTCGGCCCGACCCCACAAAAGCGGGGGCATGATGTCGAGGCGGGCGGCGTCCAGAGTCGGGTTCTGGGCGGTTAGGAAGAACGCGGCTGCAGCGATATAAGGAAGTGCCGTTACGGCGCTCGTTGTCAGCAGAGGGGGTATGAACAGCAGGACGGTGGCGATGGCTGCGACGCCTGCTACGAGCATCCGACCGTCGATCCGGCCGCGTTTGACCATAGCGTCCCCGGCCCGACCCCCGGCGAGAACTCCCAGGACGGCCCCGGCGCCAATTGCGAGCATCATCAAAGTTGCTACGAAGGTGCCCACCCCGTACTGCTGACCGACGAACTCCAAGCCGAAGGTCTGCACCCCCGTAAGGAAGAAGTAGGCGCAGGCGCTCGAAACGATGAGAACCACGTTCGTCCTCACCTTTAGGACATAGCGCGCCGCGCTGAATATTCCCATCCGTCGTGGGTCTATGCGCAGGATCAATTCAGTGTCGGGCATGACGCCGGCGTCGCGTGCCAACTGCTGCACGTCGCTAATGGCCCCACTGTGGGTGGGTCGTGACGGCAGGTCCCCTGCCGGCGAGTCGGACCTGTCGGTGAGCGGATCGCCATAAGGGGAGTCGCCGTTGCGCGGCCCGCTTCCGGCGGAGGCAGCATTTGGCTCGGCGCTTCGCGCAGCTCTCGGAGGCTCGGTCAGCTTGCGCAGCTGCCAAGAGATGACGAAGGCCGGCACCGCCAGAAGCAGAAAAGCGGCACGCCAGGAGATGGCCGCCACGTCGCCGGTTATGAAGAAGCCCACGCCGCCGCCGACGAGTTCGCCGGTGAGGATGTAGCCGTAGATCGTTCCCCGCTCCTGTCCGGGGAAGTAGTCGCCGACGAGCGAAGCGACCGCCGGCCCGGCGACAGCGGTCACGAAGCCGAGGAAAATCCGGACCAGGAGCAGATCTCCGAACGAGCTAACAGCTGCGCTGGCGATCATGGCAACCCCCCATGTGGCGATCGTCACCGAAAGGAGAGTCGTCCGCCTCACCCGGTCCACGAGAATCCCGAACGGAACGCTAGCTACCGCGCCTATTGCGGCGGACACCGACACCAAAAGACCGATATCGGTGTTGTCTATGTGGAGGCCTTGACGCAGTTCGCTCGCCGCGGCGCCGACGGTCGAGGTGTCAGCGCTGCTCAGGGCCAGTACCGCAGCCAATGTGACTATGACGAAGGTCCGGTCCGACCCTCCAAGGGTGGTCTCCAGGCGTCGCCGGGTGGCTCCGAGGGCGGACCCTCCAGTGGACCGAATCGAGTCGAACCGGCTTTTAAGCCGCCTCGGGGGGTCGGAAGCGGACCGCGAGTCGGAGCACGAAGGGTCAGGGCGCGAGAATCCAGGTCTCGGGCCGCGGTCGAAGGGAGGTCTCATCAGTGAATGTCTTCGAACCGGAAGGGTTCGTCTGACAGCCATTCTGCTCACTCTCGGTGCTCGGCGCGGACGCTTTCGCCGGAAAGCTCCTCCGCGATGGGCTAGGCCCCCGCTGAACAGCGAAAAAAGTACTTCCCTGAACTTGTTTCGACCACTCTTAAGCGTACCCTTGCAGCGTGGTTTCCAGAGACGCCCAACGCTACGGGTTGCCGTCCGGACGGCGACGCTATCTCGCCCATCCCCGATCCAAGGCCGACGCCGGGGTCGAGTCCAACTCGCGCCTCACTGGGTCTACCGCCCTTGCGCTGCTGATCCTCCTGGCGGTCGAGGGAGCGACGATCCTGCAGATCAGCTCACACGTGAGCATCCACGTGTTCGTCGGGATGCTCCTGATACCCCCGGTAGTTCTCAAGATCGGGTCGACGTCGTGGCGCTTCGCCCGCTACTACTCGGGGTCCGCCGCCTACGTGCGCAAGGGTCCGCCTCCTCCGCTGCTGCGCCTCCTTGGACCTTTTATCGTCATTCTCACTTTGATCATGCTCGGCTCGGGTGTGGTGCTGGTGTTGTCGCCGAAGACCTTCGGTGGACAGATGCTTTTCATTCACAAAGCGAGCTTTGTGCTGTGGTTCATAGCGATGGCAGTTCACGTCCTAGGGCATCTCGCCGAGACGGCCCGATTAGCGCCCCTCGACTGGGTCTACCGGACTCGCTCTCAGGTGGCCCACGCGTCGGCGAGGCAGTGGGCTCTGGTGGCCTCCCTGGCCGTCGGGCTACTTCTCGGCGTTGCGATGATCGGCCCGGCGTCGCATTTCTTGACCAACTTCTACGGTAACTCCAGCTTAAAGGTTCACCATTGACCTTCCATTCTCGGTGTTCGTGGCTGCTTCGACATGTCCCGACAATGCCGGTGAGGCCGGCAGGGCAACAGTGAGGCGAATTTAAGGTGTGTCTTATCCGATGATCAGGATGCTCGTCGAGAATTGGGTGCCGTGAACCCGACCTCGCAGAGAGACCGAGCAGTCCGGCTCCTTCGGTCTGGCACCAGTTGGTTGACAGCCGGCGCAGTAGCTGGAACCGGGCTACTGTCGGTCGGTGTGGCGGTGTCGCTACCGGGCAGGTCCACCTCCGCCTCTGCATCCGCAACGGCCAGCGGTTCGGTGCTTTCGCCGACTTCGGGTGTGTCTTCTTCCGGCGCCTCTGCGACGGGTAGCGCAACGTGTCCTCCCATGGCGTCTTCCGGGTCTTCGTCTTTGCCGGCAGGTCTGATCCCAGGGTCAGTGTCGGATGGCTCGTCCTCTTTCTTCGGGGGCCACAGGCGCGACGACGGGGAGTCTGGTGCCCGCCACGATGACTTCGCGGGTGGGGAGGGTCAAGGGTTCGACTCGGCTTTTGTGAGGGGTGTTGCGCCGACCGGGTCAGGGGCGACCGGGTCAGGGGCGACGCGGGCCGGCGGGAGCAACGACGTGCTCTCCGCATGCGTGTCGGGCCAGGGGGCCCAAACGTCACAGCCTTCTGCGTCACAGTCTCCAAGCCCACAGGTGGCGGCACCACAGCCAGCGGTGAGCCCGCCGATAGTGTCGTCCGGGGGATCATGAACGACCTCGCGGAGCCAGCGCTAGGCGGGGACCCGAAACGATCGGGCATTCCGCTTGCAACCGGCATCCACCACGTCGCCACCTTTCATGCGCTTGGCACGACGGCGGTCCTGTTCGTAACGGAGGCAGCGGTAGGTCGACAAGCGCTCGAGTTGTTGGAGAAGTGGATTGCGGACATCGACGTGACGTGTAGCCGCTTCCGGCCCGACAGCGAGATCATGACACTGCGAGACAGCCGTGACCGGCGTCCTCGCAAAGTCAGCGAAGTGCTCTTCGAAGCTCTCGCGGTGGCTCTCAGGGCGGCGGATCTCACAGGAGGCTTGGTAGACCCGACGGTTGGCGAGGCTATGGAAGTAATCGGGTATGACAGGGATTTCCCTCTAATAGGCGCTAGCGACTCCCCGGTCACCTTCCGAGCGCGACCGGTACCGGGCTGGAAGGCTGTGAAACTGGATCGCTCCAGCCGGACGGTGCAGATTCCGCCGGGTGTTGTCATTGATCTTGGAGCCACCGCAAAAGCCTTCTGCGCCGACCGGGCAGCGTCTGAAATCGCTGTCAAGCTAGCGACCGGGGTCTTGGTGAGCCTCGGCGGAGACATAGCGGTGGCGGGACCAGCCCCCCGAGGCGGCTGGTCGGTCCGCATCGCGGATGACCACTCGGAGCCTCTTGACGGCGCCGGACCTGTCGTGGCCATAGCCGGCGGCGGGCTCGCCACGTCGTCCACTACGGTCAGGCGTTGGCGGAGAGGTCAGACTACGATGCACCACCTGATCGACCCCGGGACCTCCCTGCCCGTGGCCGACTATTGGCGCACCGTGAGCGTGGCGGCAGCGTCGTGCGTAGGCGCAAACACCGCTTCGACAGCCGCCATCGTGATGGGTGCTCGGGCGGTTCCCTGGCTCGAGCAGCGCCTCCTGCCGTCCCGCCTGGTCGGCTTCGACGGTGCGGTGTCGGTAGTAGCGGGATGGCCGGTCGACGAGGACGAGAGCTCCCGATGATCCTTGCCGCTGTCAACTCGAAGGAACTGTGGTACCTGACCCGAGGGTCCGGCCTGATGGCCTTGGTGTTGCTCACCGCGTCGGTAGTGCTCGGAATAAGCCAGATAGGCCGACTTTCGGGGCCGTCGATGCCCAGGTTCGTAGTCGCCGGTCTGCACCGCAACGTGTCTCTTCTGGCGGTGGTCTTCCTTGGGGTCCACATAGCGACCGCTGTAGCGGACCCTTTCGCTCCCATCGCCGCGGTGGATTCCGTCGTGCCGTTCGTAGGCTCATACAGGCCTGTGTGGCTGGGGTTGGGTGCGCTCGCAACCGACCTCCTCCTAGCGTTGGTGCTGACGAGCCTGTTGCGATACTGGATCGGGTATCGAACCTGGCGGGCAGTGCACTGGGCCGCTTACGCCTGCTGGCCGATAGCCCTCTGGCACGGCCTGGGCACTGGCAGCGACAGCCGAGTCGGGTGGGTGCAGGTCATCTACGTGCTGTGCACGGGAGCAGTTCTCGTGTCTCTGGGATGGAGGCTGACCACCAGGTGGAGTGCATCTGACGTCGCGCAACGGACCCTCGCCGCCCTCGGCGCGGCCTTGGTCACCGTAGGATTGACAGCGTGGGCCCTGCAAGGCCCCCTGAGCCCAGGGTGGGCGAAGCGTGCCGGGACCCCGACGAACCTCCTCGGTGGTTCGAGCTCGTCGACGTCTACGCCGACTACACCGCTAGGGGGATGAACCGCAGATGGCATTGAGAAAGCAGCAAAGGTTGGTCGTGGATCCCATTGCCTGCGAAGCGCATGGGCTTTGCGCTGAGCTCCTACCCGAGATGATCTCCCTAGACGACTGGGGATATCCGATCGTGGCACCCGGCGCCGTACCGCCGCAGGCTAGGGGCCATGCCCGCCGTGCTGTGGCGGCCTGCCCGACGTTGGCTCTTCGCCTCGTAGTGGTAGCGGACCCCGCACCTACGAAGGTGGGCGAAGCTCCGGGGGTTTCGAAAAGCTCCTCAATGCCTCGTCGTGAGTCTTAGCGGGCGTCCCGACTTTCCAACCTTCCGCGTGTTGGAATCGGGATGAACGGGGTAGGATAACGCCTAGGGCGCAAGCGTAAAGCTGGTCTCAGTTAGGCAACCTAATAGTTTACCCCAAGAGGACGAAGTCAGGAACATCGACCATGACATCCAAGCACTCTCCAAGCCATTCCGCTAAGGGTGGTGGCATGTCCAAGGTCCTCAAGTCTCTTCTGATCTCCGCGGGCGGTCTGGTGGTGGTGGGAGGGGCCGCGGTGGCGGTAGCTCTGTCTGTAGGTCAGCCCAAGGTCACGCTCAACGCGGGTTCAGCGCACCTGGTCAACTTGAAATCTGGTGGTCTCGGAGCTCGTGTCGACAGCGTGACGGCCACCGTGGCCGGCCACCAGGTCCCCTTAGTGCGATCTGCGGGTGGCTACCTGCCGGCGGGCACCGTTCCCCAGGGGGCGACGGTGGTGGTAACGGCGACGGTGTCGTCGCCTTCGTGGCTCAGCTGGCTGGTCGGTTCGTCGGTGACGCGCACCCTCACCTTGCAGACGCCCGTTGCCAAACCCGCGAGTTCGGTGGCGCTTGCCTCGCAGCCCGGTCACCTACAAGTCGACTTCACGAACCCGGTCAGTGTCGTCGAGTACAGCTTTGGTTCCGCTCCGATGCAAAAGTTGAACCTTCCGGCGGCGTCCACACAGGCGGACCTTCCGGCTCCGGCGAGCGTGCTCGCGGGGAAGGTGACGGTGAACGCCAGCCCCCGGCCGTGGGAACAGCCCGCCGCCCAAGCGTCCACGCTCACATGGTTCGTCCAGAGCCCGACCGGTCCACCCGTAGCGATAGCCGAGCCGGCGCCGGGCAGTTCCACGGCTGCTTCTAACCAGCCGATAACGCTCAGCTTCGACAAGCCAGTGTCGGCGGTCCTCGGGTCCTCCCGGCCCACACTGAGCCCGGCAGTGCCCGGAGCGTGGAGCGAGCCCAACCCCGATCAACTCGTGTTCACACCGAGCGGCATCGGATACGGGCCGGGAGCCACCGAGACGGTCACTTTCGCCAAGCCGGTGTCAGCGGTAGGAGCCTCCGGGGCGAGTGCCCCGGCCTCGGGAGTCTCGACGACTTCCACCGTGACGACCGACACCTATAAGTTCCAGACGGCACCAGCTTCGATCCTGCGGATGGAGCAGATCCTCGCCCGGCTGCACTACATACCCCTGACGTTCACCCCGGCGACGGGAGTTTCGCAGCCGACGACCATGGCCGAGGAAGTGACGTCGATGTCCCAGCCGCTCCAGGGGACGTTCTCCTGGACGTGGGCGAGCACCCCGGCTTCGCTGCAGTCGCAGTGGACTCTCGGAGCGGCCAACGAGATCCTCAAAGGCGCCCTGATGAACTTCAACGCAACTCGGAACGCCTACGACGGCTACAGCGAGGAGTTCGCCTCCGTGGCGCAGCTTGCGACGCCGTCACTTTGGCAGGCTCTACTTCAGGCCGACCTGTCCAACCAGACGGACCCGAGCCCGTACTCCTACGTGTACGTGACCGAGACGCTCCCCGAAACCCTCACCCTTTGGGAGAACGGTTCAGTGGTTCTCACAGCCGCCGCGAACACGGGAATGCCCGGGTACGCGACCCAGCTCGGCACCTACCCGATCTACCTTCGCTTCACGCAGAACTGGATGAACGGTACCAACCCCGACGGGTCCAAGTACCACGACTTGGTCTACTGGATCAACTACTTCTACGGCGGCGACGCAGTGCACGCTTTCCCCCGCGCCTCCTACGGGTCACCGCAAAGCCTCGGCTGCGTTGAGTTGCCCAAGGCGACTGCCCAGGTCGCGTTCAACGACCTGGCGATCGGCGACTTGGTGACCGTCGTCAGCAGCTGAGGCCGTCTCCAGCCTGCCAAGTTCAGCCTCCCGCTCAGCCGACCAGCGGGTCGCGGGGCAGGCCGAGGATCCTCTCGCCGATCTGATTGCGCTTGATCTCCGAAGTTCCCCCGGCGATCGAAAGCGCCCGAGCGGACAGGATCGCCAGCGCAACCTCTTCGCTGGCGGCGTCGGCGTAGACGGCCTCGGGCCCGGCGAGCGCACCCAGGACAGCCGCCGCCTCTTGGCGCAGTTCGGACAGCACGAGCTTGGTGATGTTACCCTCCGGGCCCGGTGAGCTGCCCGATATCGCCCTGTGGGCGCTTCGCAGGTTCAGCAGCTCAGTAGCCTCGGAGCGTGAGATATAGCGGCCGACCCGTGCCCGACCGCCGGCCAGACGCGTTGCATGAGCCCGAAGAGGGGCGAAGAACATCTCGTAGGAGGTTGTCATCCCGCCGGCTCCCCCGCCGATGCTCACACTCTCGTTGCCTAGGGTGGCCCGGGCGACGGTCCACCCTCCGTCCACCGGTCCCACCACGTCGTCGTCGGGTACGAACACGTCGTTGAAGAAAACCTCGTTGAACTCGGAGTGCCCCGTAGCCTGCCGCAACGGCCGCACTGTCACTCCCTCGGCGTGCATGTCGATGACCATCATCGTCACGCCCTTGTGCTTCGGGGCGTCCGGATTCGTCCTCACCGTCGCGAGCCCGTACGAAGCGTACTGGGCCCCGCTCGTCCAGACTTTCTGCCCGTTGATCACCCATCCGCCCTCGACCCGCCGCGCCCGGGTCTTGATCCCTGCGGCGTCCGAGCCGGCGTCCGGCTCGCTGAAAAGCTGGCACCAGATCACCTGCTGGGACAGTGCGGGTCGTACCCAGCGGGTTATCTGGTCCTCGGTGGCGAACTGGGTGAGAGTCAATATCACCCAGCCCGTGATCCCGTACATGGGCCGGCGGACACCTGCGGAGGCGAACTCTTGCTCTATCACGAGCTGTTCGACGGCGCCGGCGGCGCGACCCCACGGTTTGGGCCAGTGCGGCATCGCGTAGCCGGAGTCGATCAGCGCTTCCAGGCGCGAAGCGGCGTCTTTATCCTTGATCGACTCGGCGAACGCCCGCACCTCGGCGCGCAGCTCGTCAGCCTCGGCCGGCAGCTCCAGTGCCCTGCTACGGCGGATGCCTGATTCGGCTAGGTCGACGACATCGCCCGCTGCGGACTCCTCTCCGACAAGAGCTGATATGGCGGCAGCTCTACGCAGATACAGGTGGGCGTCGTGCTCCCAGGTGAAGCCGATACCGCCGTGGACCTGAATGTTCAGGTTCGAGGCGAGCTCTGCGGCCTCGCAGGCCAGGCACGCAGCGACAGCAGCCGAAAACCGCAGCTGGGCGCTGTCCGCCCCTGCGGCGCGTGCCGCATCCCACACGGCGCTGGTCGCCAACTCGGTAGCGACCGCCATGTTCGCGCAGTGATGCTTGACCGCCTGGTAGGTGCCGATAGGCCTGCCGAATTGGACACGAACCTTCGCGTACTCCGCCGCATCGTCGGTGCACTGGCGTGCGACGCCGGTCGCTTCCGCCGCGAGGAGCACTCTTGCGGCGTCGATCAGAGCGCGGGCTCCTCCGTCGACGACCTCGCAAGGGGCTTCGGAGAACGTGACCCTCGACGCCCGCCTCGACGGGTCGAGGTTCGCTCGGGGATGGACTGCCACACCCGGGGATCCGGCGTCGAAGACCACCAGGTCCGCACCGCTGGCGACGACGATCACATCGGCGAGGTCGGCCGACAGCACGGCGGCCGCGGACCCCGACGCGTTCCCTTCCCGGACCGTCAGGTCCGACTCCAACGCGAGCCCTGCGACCTTGGTCCCGCCGGCTAGGCCCGGGAGGAGACGCCGGAGTGTTTCGGCGCTCCCGCAGGCGCATAGGGCTGCGCTTGCTATGACAGTCGGGACGAAAGGACCGGGGCAGATCGCCCGGCCCATCTCCTCCACGACCACGACGAGCTCTTCGAGGCCGAAACCTGATCCCCCCAACTCCTCGGGAACGTGAAGTCCCATCCAGCCCAGGCCGGCCATTTCCCCCCAGAAACCCGGAAGCTCCTCGGCGGGAGCTTCAAGGAGCGCCCGGTTCGCGGTGCGCGCAGCGTGGCGGGCGAGGAACTCGCTGACGGTGCCGGCGAGGGCCCGGTGGTCGTCGGAGATCGCAATCGACATGAGCCAAAGCTAGCCTGCCTCGTCGCCGCGCGCGGGGTGAACACCGGCCCTGCGGTGGCTTAGGCTCGCGGACCATGGCAGACCCCTACCGAGCTTTCCCCGGGCTGGTCTTCGACCGTCCCGCCGACGGCGTGCTGCGCATAACCATGGACGCCCCCGGCTTGAACGCCGTAAGCCCGGCGGTGCACCGGGAGCTGGCTGACGTGTGGCTCAGCGTCGACCGTGACCCGTCGGTCCGTGTGGCGCTGCTACGCGGAGCCGGCCGGGCTTTCTCCGCCGGCGGCTCATTCGAACTGCTAGGCGAGATGGTCTCCGACTACGCGACTCGGACCAGGATCATGCGCGAAGCCCGCGACCTGGTTTTCAACGTCATCAACTGTTCCAAGCCGATCGTCTCGGCGATCCACGGACCGGCCGTGGGCGCCGGCCTCTGTGCCGGCCTGCTAGCGGACGTGTCCGTCGTCGGGCGCAGCGCCAAGATCATCGACGGCCACACCCGACTAGGGGTGGCCGCAGGCGACCACGCCGCTTTGGCATGGCCGCTTTTGTGCGGCATGGCGAAAGCCAAGTACTACCTGCTCACATGCGAAACTCTCAGCGGGGAGGAGGCCGAACGGATAGGCCTGGTGTCACTGTGCGTAGACGACGCCGACGTGCACGACAAGGCTCTCGAAGTCGCTGTAGGACTGGCCGGGGGGGCGCAGTCGGCAATCCGGTGGACCAAGCACACCCTCAACCACTGGTATCGGTCCCAGTCGGCGATCCTCGACGCCAGCCTCGCCTACGAGATGTACGGCTTCGGCGGTCCCGACGCGGCCGAGGGCCTCGCCAGTCACGCCGAGAAGCGGACACCGAGCTTCGACGGGCCGACCAGCGAGTAGGCCGCTACGCGCGGACTCTCGCGAGGAAGTCGACGACGGCGTCGTTGAACGCGTCGTTGCGATCCCCGGCGACCATGTGCCCGGCGCCAGCGACGTCGACCATCTCCCCCTGCTTAACCATGCCGAGCAGCTCCCGGGCTCCCTCTTCGCTGAGAAGGTCGCTTTGGCGGCCGCGAACTACCAGCACCGGGCATTCGACCGATCTCGCCGCCTGTTCGAGCACCCCGGGGGCGGCGAGCGAGGCTCGGGTCTCGTCTGGCCCGCCCCGCAAGCCGGTCATGAAGCGGGGATCCCAATGCCAGTACCAACGGCCGTCCCGGTAGCGGAGATTCTTCTCCAACCCGGACAGGTCGGCGGGCCGGGGGCGGTGAGGGTTGTACGCGGCGACCGCGTCGGCTACATCCTCAAGGCTGGCGAAGCCGTCCGAGACGTGCTCAAGCATGAAACGGCCGACCCGCTGGCGTCCCTGCTCTTCTATCCGGGGAGCGACGTCGACTAAGACCAAGGCGGAGGCGAGACTTCCGTGACGGTACGAGCCCGCAGCGAGAAGTGCTGAGAGTCCTCCTAGCGAGGCTCCTACAAGGGCGGGAGGCTCGTCGAAACTGGACGCTATGGCGGTCACGTCGCCGGCGAACGCCTCAAGAGAGTAGTCCCCGTCTTGCGCCCAATCACTGTCCCCGTGGCCGCGCAGGTCCACGCTGAAAGCGCTCCAACCCTGCTCTCCGAGACAGCCGAGCGTCGTACGCCACGAGTGGCGCGTCTGGCCACCACCGTGCAGCAGCACGACCGGGGGTCCGCCGGTCGTCCCGGCCGAGCTGGCGGCTAGGCGGTTGGAGTCCCGGCCGGAGAAGAAGACGTCGACAGCGGACGTGGGGTTGGTCACCGCGATCATGCTACGGCTTGGATGTAGCCTCGGGCGTGGCGAAGAGTCCGGAACTGTCACCGGGGGAGTGGGCTGTCCTCGGTTTGGTAGGCGAGGGCCCGACGCACGGCTTCGCCCTAGCGCAGATCCTGGCGCCAGGCGGTGAGCTCGGGACGGTCTGGAGCATGGCCAGACCGGCGGTCTACAACGCCGTCAACAAGCTGGAGGCCCTCAGGTTGGTGCAGCCGGTGGCGGCCGAGCCGGGAACGCGAGGTCCGACCCGCACGGTGATCTCGCTCACCGACGCGGGCAGGCTGGCCCTCGACGACTGGCTCGGCCGCCCCGTGGACCACGTGCGCGACGTGCGGTCGCTTCTGCTTCTAAAGCTGGCGCTGCTTTCCCGTGCAAGATCCGATCCCGCCCCTCTCCTCGAATCCCAGCAGGCCAAGCTGGTCCGACAGGTCGCGTCGCTATCGAGGGTTCGAGACGGCGCCACTGGATTCGAGCGGGTAGTCGCACAGTGGCGCCTGTCAAGCTCCAAGGCCACCCTGGAATTCCTAAAAGCTGTGAAAGGTTGGCCGGACTTGCAAAGTAGGGCGGGGAGTTAGGAGGCCCGCACCAATAGTCAGAAGTTGACTATTGGTGGGCTATGCTCTGCCCATGATCACACCCAAATGTTCTTCCCGTCCGAGGGTCCGAGGGGTCGCCGCCCTAGCCGCCGGCGCCGCGCTGCTGGCCTCCTGCTCGACGTCTACGACGTCCTCGTCCGCGCCTACATCCGCCCCAGCGCCCACGTCCAACGCGGCGCCGGCAAGCTCCACGGCCCCGACCGGGCGGGGCAGCGGGCCAGTAGACGTACTCTACGCCGGTTCGCTGGTGGACCTAATGGAGAAAGGCCTCGGCCCGGACTTCGACCACGCCACCGGGTTCGACTTCCAGGGTCGTTCGGGTAACGCCGGAGCCCTCGCAAACGAGATAAAAGCCAAGACGGTCGTCGGGGACGTCTTCATCGGTGCGGCTCCCTCCAACGACGTCGCTCTCGAAGGAACGCCGAACGGCAACTGGGTTTCGTGGTACGCGACGTTCGCCGACTCGCCGCTGGTCGTCGGCTACAACCCAAACAGCCGTTTCGCAGCGGACTTCAAGACGATGCCCTGGTACAAGGTCGTGACCCAACCGGGGATCCTCGTCGGGCGCACCGACCCTGCCACCGATCCGAAAGGGGCGCTGACCGTCACGGCCCTCCAAGATGCAGCCAGCGCCCAAGGCGAACCCGCGCTCGACAAGCTAGCCACCGACAGCGCCGACGTGTACCCGGAGAACACCCTCGTAGGGCGTCTCCAAGCCGGCCAGCTCGACGCCGGCTTCTTCTACTCAGTGGAGGCCAAAGCGGGTAACTTCCCGACCGTGCCCCTAACCGGCGAGCCTGCCCCGCTCGAAGCCAAGTACACGATCACCGTCCTGGCCGGAGCCCCGCACCTTGGGGGCGCGGAAGCGTTCGTGAAGTTCCTGCTCGGGCCGACCGGCTCGGCGGACCTCGCCAAGTACGGTCTGGTCGTGTCCCACCCCGTCCCGGTGTCGGGGACTGTACCCGCTGGCCTGTCCGGGGTACTCTCCAGGTCTTGAAATCGCCGAGGCCGTCAGGAGCGCTGTCATGGCTGGGTGGTCTGCTCGCCGTCTACCTGGTAGTCCCGATGGCGGCATTCGCCTGGCGGCTCGTCACCTCCAACCAGCGCGGGTTCACCAGCCCCAGCCTCTGGCCGGCGCTGCGCACGTCCGTGGAGGCGGCGACGGTAGCGACAGCCATCATCGCCGTCGCCGGAATCCCCCTCGCTTTCGTCCTGGCACGCAGCCGCGGTCGCCTGGCGCGCGTCGTCGGCGCGGCCGTGGTTTTACCCCTCGCCCTTCCGCCGGTCATGGCGGGAATACTCCTCGTGTACCTCTTCGGACCCTACACGACGATAGGCCGGCTCTTCGACGGGCGTCTCGTGAGCTCACTCGCGGGCATCATCGCAGCGCAGGTGTTCGTGTCCGCGCCTTTCCTCGTGGTAGCGGCCCGTTCGGCTTTCGCCGCGGCTGACACTTCGGTCGAAGACCTTGCGGCGACGCTGGGGCACGGGCCAATCGCACGTTTTTGGAAGGTGAGCCTGCCAGTAGCCGGGCCGGCGATCCGAGCGGGCCTGCTCCTGGCTTGGCTGCGAGCCATCGGCGAGTACGGGGCGAACGTGGTAGTCGCCTACCATCCCTTCACCATCCCCGTCTACACCTACGTCCAGTTCTCCGGGGCCGGAATACCAGACACGCAAGCCCCGACCGTGCTCGTGCTCGTCGCTGCTGGTGTCGCCACGGCGCTTTTCTCAGCGCGAAGGCCGGCGTTTCTGCGTCGCAGGGTCGAAGACCCCGAGCCGGTCGCGCCGGGGAGGTCCACTCCGGCGGCCGTGGACTTGGATCTCGACGTCGAGGTGGGCTCTTTCGCTCTTCGTGTCGCTTACAAGTCGGCAAGCCACCGCCTCGCCATCCTTGGGCCGTCGGGGTCGGGCAAGTCGTTGACCCTCAAGTCGATCGCGGGCCTTCTCGGTGCTGGCTCTGCCAGGGTGCGCTTCTCGGGTCTTGACGTGACCGACCAGCCGGCGGAGAGACGGGGTGTCGGCTACGTACCCCAGGGTCACGGTCTCGTCCCCACGTTGACAGTGCGGGATCAGGCGCGCTTCGGTGTCGCCGCGCGGGCCGAAGTTGCTGCTTGGTGGGTGCAGCGTCTGGGGTTGGCCGGCCTCGAGGACCGCTACCCTCACCAACTGTCGGGCGGCCAGAGGCAGAGGGTGAGTTTCGCTGCGGCCCTGTCGTCGGGCCCGCGGGTCGTGCTTCTCGACGAGCCTTTCTCGGCTCTCGACACGCCCGTGAGGAACCAACTTCGCCGCGAGCTGCGCAAGCTTCAGCGGGAGAACGACCTGTCGACTGTGCTGGTCACGCACGACCCCGCGGAGGCGGCGATCCTGGCCGACGAGGTGATCGTGCTCGAAGCGGGTCGGGTCCTACAAGCCGGGGCGGTGGGGGAGGTGTTCCGTTACCCGGCGTCGGCTGAGGTGGCGAGGCTCGTCGGAGTCGAGAACGTCCTCGAAGGCGTCGCCTCGCCTCCGGGGACTCTGGTCGCCGGCAACGCAGCCTTCCCGGCCGACGTGAGCGGGTTCGCGCCGGGGGACAGGGTGTCGTGGGCGGTGCGCCCAGAAGACGTCGAGGTCTACCCGGTCGGGACGGTTTCCGCATCGCCCGCCTCCGGGAGGACTCAAACCGGGGTGATCGTGGATGTCACCGACTTCGCGGTGAACCGGCAGGTGCTGATCCGCTTGGAAGGTGGCGTCGAGATCCTCTCGCGGGTCTCCCCCGCCTCCACCAGAGGAGACCCCGATCGCACTATTTCCTTCGAGTCGCCGTATCGAATGGTCGACGGCGGACGATGCGAAGTGCGTATCGCCCTGGGGAAGATCCGCGTCTGGCCGTTTACGCCGGAGGACCCGCCGTCAGAGTGACGGTTGCTGTCTCGGTCTGGCCAGCAGGCGTGGTCCAGGTAAGGCTCACGGACTGGCCGGGCTTCTCGGATGCGATATCGGTGCTCAACACGCTCGGTGAACTGACAGCTTGGCCGTTGAGGGCGGTGATCACGTCGCCGGTGCCCAAGCCGGCGTTGGCTGCGGCGTAGCCGGGTATTACCCCGGCTACCGTCGCTCCGCTGGCAACCTGGGGGGTCTGCGAAAGCGGTGAGTTGCCGAATACGAACGCACCGGGATTAGCGGACTCGCTGGAGGATCCGATTAGGACGCCGAGGAAGGCGGTCGGTCCGACGTGTATCGACGCCGTCGAGTCGCCGGCGAGGATGGAGCGGGCTATTGACATAGCGTCGTTTATAGGGATGGCGTAACCTTGGCTCACAGATGCTTGAAGTTGGTTTCCTGCTGCTGCAGCGGTGTCCAACCCGATCACGTGTCCCGAAGCGTCCACAAGCGGACCGCCGGAGTCGCCTGGCTCGATAGCAGCGTTGGTCTCGATCATCCCGGTCAGATGCTCTGCCACACCATCAAGGGAGTCGGAGGCTGTGATCGACTGATCCAGGGCGGTGACAGAACCTCCCGCAGTGCTCGGAGTGCCGCCAACACCGCCGGCGTTGCCTATTGCGACGACAGGGAGCCCGACTCGCGCCGACGACGAGTTCCCTATGGACGCCGTCTGAAGTCCCGAAGCACCTTGGAGTTGAAGGACCGCAACGTCCTTGGCAGCGTCGTAGCCGATCACGGTCGCGGGGTAGGTCCGCCCGTTGCCGAGATCCGTGACGGTAATAGAAGTAGCACCGTTGATCACGTGGTTATTGGTGAGCACAATCCCGTTCGAAGACAGGACTATTCCCGTCCCTGCTCCCGACGCTTGCTGGTAAGTGAAAGTCGAGTTCACGTCGACCAGGCCCGGGTCCACTTTCGACGCGATGGCCGACACGTCGGTCGGACTGCCCTGGCCTGCGACAGAAGACGTTCCCGATCCGCTGACACCGCTCGAACTTGACGGAGAAGTACTGGACCCCGACGAGCCGGAACTGTTGGACAGTGGCGCCGCAGCTGAGCGTGTAGCAGACGACGGCCACAGTATGTGACCTGCCACCGTTCCGGCGCCGACCGTGGCGATCACGGCTGCGACTGCCACGGCCGGTCGGGTGCGCCGCCGGTGTTGCGAAGAGGTGGACGGTCCTTGGGAAGGAAACTGCGAGTCGTATGGCTGTCCTGGGGTGTAACTCATGTCGCCGTCCTGTTCTGCTAGAAGCTCACTTGTCGATCTCTACATCAACCAGGATGCGCTTCGAGGCTGTGGGTTGCTTAGGACGACGTTGAGAAGCTCCTGAGATCTCCGGGCGGCCGCTCGGCGGCTGGCGCCGGCGAGCGGAGCTTAGGCACTACGAACGCCGCTACGAACCCGGCCGCGCACACGAAGGCGGCGACCTCGAAGGCCCTTACGAACCCCGAATCGGTTGCAGCCAGAACCGTTCGACTCAACCCTGCCTCAGCAGCTCTGTTGGAGTGCAGCAGTGAGTTGGTCCGGTCGGTCGCGATTGTGGCCAGTACTGCCAGTCCGAGAGACCCACCGACCTGGCGGGACGTGTTGAGCACGCCGGAGGCTAGGCCGGCTTCGTGGCGTGGCACCCCGGCGGTCGCAGCCGAAGCCAGGGGTGTGAACAGCAGCCCGAGGGCGAGCGAGATGATACAGCCGGGCCCGAACACGTGAGCCCAGTACTGGCCGTGCACGCTGATCTCCGACAGCCATAAGAACCCGGCGGTGGCAGCGACGGTTCCCGCTAGCAGCAAAGGGCGAGCACCTATGCGGGGCAGCAGGCGCGAGCTCGTCTGCGCACCGATAATGATGGTCACCGCCATTGGCAGGAAAGCCATGCCGGCCCGAAGGGCTCCATAGCCGAGGACGTCTTGGAGGTACAAAGACAAGAAGTACCACATTGCGAAGAAGGCGGCACCGACTAAGAACATGACCAGGTTCGCCCCCCACACCGAACGGGAGCGGAACAGCCCGAGCGGGACCAGCGGGTTGGATGGGAAGCGGGCTTCGTAGACGACGAAACCGACGAGCGCGAGTGCGGCCACCCCCAGAAAAGCGAGGGTCTGCGCTGACCCCCATGCGTGCGTGGATGTCCCGACTATGGCGTAGACCAAAGCGCTCAGGCCACCAGTAACGGCTATCGCCCCTACGACGTCGAGTTTCGGCCTGGTACCGTCGGCGTTGTGGCCTTTAGCCTCGGTTAGGTATCCCAACGCAGCGACGGTAGCGACGACGCCCACCGGGATGTTCACGAACAGGACCCAACGCCACGACAGTTCAGCTGTGAGGACGCCGCCGAGTATCGAGCCTGCCGCCCCGCCGGCGCCGGCAACGGCACTCCATATCCCAAGAGCCCGGGGTAGGTGTTTTCCGGAGAAGGTGGTCACGAGGATGGTGAGAGTCGCCGGGGAGAGGATCGCGCCTCCGACGCCTTGCGCGGCCCGGGCGATCGTCAACCAGGTCGAGTCTTGCGCCAGGCCACCGGCGAGGCTCGCCGCGCTGAAGAGCCACAAGCCGGCCATGTACACGCGCCGCCGTCCAAAGATGTCGGCAGCTCTGCCTCCCAGCAGGAGGAAGCCGGCGAAGGTGAGCACGTAAGCGTTCACCACCCACTGCAAGCCAGAGGCACTGTAGTGCAGGTCGCGTCCGATGGAGGGCAGCGCGACATTGACTATCGACACGTCGAGGACCACCATGAACTGCGCTAAGCAGGCGATGGCCAACACCATCCCGTCATGTGACCGGCGTGCCGAGGTGTTCGAGGGCGCGACTTGCTCGGACTCTGCCATGTCCTGAGACGAACGCCCCAGGCGGGCTTTATCTTCCCTCAGGCCCAGCTTTTCGCGAGGGGAGCGGCGACAGCAGCGGTCACGTAGCGGGCGGCGGCCTTTCGCTCCTGGTACCAGTAAGTTCCCGAGCGGCTGTATCGTAGAGGTCGAAAAGGCGTGTGCCGACTGGCACCGCGCGACCTCGGAGGTAGAGCACAGAAGTGTCCGATCTTGCGCGGTGGTGCTTCAGGCACCGCCGGATAGTCCTGCTGGCGTGGATCCTCGCGCTCGTCGTTACAGCGGCCGCTAGTCGCTCCGCGGGGTCCAGTTTCGCAACCAAGTTCCAGCTGCCGAGCACCCAGTCCGCGCAGGCTCTCAACCTGCTTCAAAAGGATTTCCCCGCCGCGTCGGGTAGCTCCGATCAGATAGTCGTGGCCACACAGTCGGGGACGGTCACCGACCCGGCCGTCAAGGCGGTCGTGTCGAAGATGCTCTCGCAAGTGGCCTCCCTGCCCGATGTAAGGGCTGTCAACAGCCCTTACGCCCCGTCGGGGCGACAGCAAGTCAGCAAGGACGCGAAGGTCGCGTTTGCCACCGTCGTCTTCGACGGCCAGGTCGGATCCAACCCGAAAGCCGACGTCGCGAGGGTAGTGTCGACGGCTGAGGCGGCACGGGGGTCGAACCTCCAGGTGGCGCTCGGTGGCCAGGACATAGAGCAACTAAACAGCCAGGCAGGGTCATCGAGCACGATCGCAGGCGTAATCTTCGCGCTGATAGTTCTGGGTCTGGCCTTCGGAGCTTTATTCTCCGCCCTGCTGCCGATCATTACCGCTCTGATAGCCATAGGCATTGGCACGAGCATCACGACTCTTCTTAGTCACGTGCTGTCGATAGCGGACTTCGCAACCCTGCTCGGGGTGCTCATCGGACTTGGGGTCGGGGTCGACTACTCGCTTTTCATTCTCACGCGGCACCGCAGCGCCCTCAAAGCGGGCAAGGGTATAGAAGCGGCGGCTGTCGAGGCGATCAACACCTCTGGAAGGGCGGTGTTCTTCGCTGGTCTCACGGTCTGTATCGCCTTGATGGGTCAGTTCGTGCTCGGACTTTCCTTCCTCTACGGTTTGGCTATCTCGGCGTCGGTGACGGTGCTTCTCACTATGTTCGCGTCGATCACGCTTCTGCCGGCGCTGCTCGGGTTCTTCGGGCCGAAAGTTCTTAGCAGGCGTGAGCGTCGCCGTCTCTTGGCGCAGGGTCCCGAAGTGGATCACGTGTCGGGGTTTTGGAACCGCTGGTCGACTTTCATAGAACGCCGCCCGACTCTACCGGCGGTTATAGCGCTGCTAGCGGTCGTGGCTATAGGGCTACCGATCTTCACTTTGCGCCTTGGGCTTGACGACGCGAGCAGCGACCCGCCCGGCTCGACCACACTCGCCGCTTACCATCTCCTAGCGCAAGGTTTCGGACCCGGTTTCAACGGTCCTCTATTGCTGGTCGCCCAGCTCCCAAGCCCTGCCGACAAGGCGGCGTTCGCGGCGGTAACCCGCGACGTTGCGGGTGTCCCGGGTGTCGTCTCGGTCGCTCCGGCCGTCACCAACCCGGCTGGCACGGTCGCCATAGCCACCGTGTACCCCTCGACCAGTCCTCAGGCAGCAAAGACGACCGTGCTGGTAAACCACCTACGCTCGGACGTGATACCAAAAGCGGAAGCAGGCAGCGGCCTAGACGTGCTAGTAGGAGGCCAGACGGCGATCCAGACAGACTTCGCGCACGTCTTGGCGTCCAAACTGATCTACTTCGTGTTGGCGGTCGTGGTGCTCGGATTCATCTTGCTGATGGCTGTCTTCCGCAGCCTGGTCGTCCCGCTCGTGGCGTCGGTGATGAACATTCTCTCCGTGGGCGCGTCCTTGGGAATTCTGAACGCCGTCTTCGAGTGGGGATGGGGTCACTCCCTTTTCCGCATATCGTCGAAGGTGCCGGTCGAAGTGTTCCTTCCCGTGATCTTGCTGTCGATCCTCTTCGGGCTCTCAATGGACTACGAGGTGTTCCTGGTGAGCCGGATGCGCGAGGAGTGGGTGGCTCACCGTGACGCCTCAAGAGCAGTGACGGTCGGCCAGTCCGCAACCGGGCGGGTGATAACGGCTGCTGCGACGATCATGATCTTGGTCTTCGCCTCATTCGCCCTAGGTAACAACGTGGTGATCAAACAGTTCGGCATCGGGCTCGCAGGAGCGATCCTTGTCGACGCTTTCATTATCCGCACGGTGCTCGTCCCTGCGACCATGCACTTGCTTGGCGACGCGAACTGGTGGCTCCCCGGATGGTTGGACAGGCTGATCCCCCACCTCAACGTGGAGGGAGTCGAGCGGCCGGGTGCATCCGACGCGGATGACGAACCGGTCCTCGTAGCGCCCTGAGCGGCTGTTGGCGGTTCAGCCGGCCTCTGGCTTAGCTGGCGCTACCCGACGATTCGAGGACCGATACTGGGATGTCCGCGTATCGGGCTCTCAGCCATTCTCCGAGGCTCTTGGCTTGGCCGTCCTGGCGGGTGCTCGCAGCGACCCCGTCGCCTAGAAGGCCGACGATAACGAAGTTGATCGCCCTCAGGTTGGCGAGCTCGTAGCGTCGCACTTCCAAGTCAGCCGTCTCGGACAGGAGGACTTTGAGGCGATCTACGCTCAGGTAGCCGGCGAGCCACTGGTAGGCGAGGTCGCTGCGAGCCCAGACTCCGAGGTTAGCGTTCCCGGCCTTGTCGCCAGAGCGGGCCCCGAACGCGACCCCCAGAGGCACACGTCTCGTCGGCGCGCGGCTGGCGTCTGCTTGCACGGGGGGCCCGGCGGCTTCGGGCCCGGCGGCGAGGACGGTCGGGCGGGCGCTGGAAGGGTCCACAAGCGTCGGCTCCACCACGGTCCTTTCGCCTCTTACGACCACCTCTTGATGTACGAGCGAGGACGGCACCAACGCAGGCCAGAACACGCCGAAGGCGGTAGCGCCGGACGTCAGACCGCCCCCGTAGAGGCCAGGGTACGAGGCGAGGGCTAGTTCGGTCACCTTGGCGGAGAACGCCCGGCCTACCTTGCGTTCGTCGGCGTCCTTGACGGTGATGCGTAGAAGGGCCGACGCCTCCTCGTTGGTCTCAGGGTCCACTTTGTCGGTCCGGGCTAGGGTCACGTCGGTCCTGTCGAAGAAGTCCCGGCCACCTGGGAAAGACGACCACAGGGCCTTTTCCACCACAGCTGCTTTCGCTTCGATGTCCAGACCTGTCAGGTACAGGCTGGTGGTGGACCTCCACCCCCCGGCGAAGTTCACAGACACCTTCGTCGTATCAGGTGGGGGTTCGCCTGCTACACCGGAAATTCGTACCCTGTCCGGCCCGTCGCTTTGGAGTCTTATCGTGTCGAAGCGCGCCGTGACGTCAGGGTTAATGTACGCGGGGCCTGCTATCTCATATAGCAACTGCGCGGTGACGGTGCCGACGGTCACCGCGCCCCCATGGCCGGGGTGCTTGGTGATCACCGACGAGCCATCCGCCGACACTTCCGCTATCGGAAAACCGGGGTGCTCAAGGCCTGGGATCTCGGAGAAGAAGGCGTAGTTACCCCCCGTGGCCTGCGCTCCGCACTCGATCACATGGCCCGCGACGAGCGACCCGGCGAGCCGGTCGAAGTCGTCCCTAGCCCACCCGTGCCACCAGGCCGCAGGCCCGACCACCAAGGCAGCGTCAGTTACCCGGCCCGTCACGACAATGTCCGCTCCGCGCTCGAGCGCCTCCACGATCCCCCAGCCGCCCAGGTAGGCGTTGGCGGTCATCACTTGACGGTTGCCCAACGGCTCCCCGGTTTCCATGTGGCGGAGGTCTATCCCGGCGTCACCCAGGTCCGCTAGGCGCCCGAGCAGGTCGTCTCCTTCTACGTAGGCAATCGATGGCGACAGCCCGAGACGCTCGGCGACGCTGGCTACAGCCTCGGCGCAGCCGCGCGGGGAGAGACCCCCGGCGTTGGAAACGACTTTGATCCCACGCTCAAGGCAATCACCCATTACCTGTTCCATCTGCGTCACGAAAGTCCTTGCGTAGCCGGCCTGCGGATCGCGCAGGAGGTTCTTGGCGAGGATCAGCATCGTGAGCTCGGCCAGCCAGTCTCCGGTTAGGAAGTCGATCGGACCACCGTCGACCATCTCACGTGCAGCGGAGAGCCGATCCCCGTAGAACCCGCTGCAGTTCGCTATCCTAACGGCCCTGCGCGGTTGAAAGCCGGTTTCTGTGCGCTCCGTCACCGTCCCCCCTCCGACTCGGCGGGGTCGGCCCGGTGAGCGTCTTCTACGACGACTAGGAGCTGGCCGGCCGCAACCTGATCCCCGGCGCTGACCAGCACTTCCCCCACTCGGCCCGGCGTCGCTGCGGTGAGCTTGTGCTCCATCTTCATCGCCTCTATCACCACCAATTCGGTTCCTGTGTCCACCACGTCACCCGCTGCTACCGACACTCGCACCACCCTGCCAGGCATCGGCGACGCCAAAGCACCATCGGGGTTCTGTGACCCAGCCACGGCAAAACGCTCCACGACGTCAAGCTCGACGTCGCCTTCGGCACCTTGCACCCACACCTTGGTGGCCGCTTCGAGCACATGCAGGCGTCGTTCGCCTGTTCTCCCCACCGACACCCGCACCTCCAACCCGGGGCTGGAGGTGCTCACATCGATGTCGGAGAGCGCCAGAGTCAAATCGTCGACGACGAACGTGGCGGATCCGTCGCGCCCAAAGTTGTAGTAGACCTCTAGGTCCGTTCCCCGATAGCGATACGACGCCCGCTCGGGCGGCATCACAGAGTTACGCCAACCGCCGGGAACATTGCGAAGTACCCCGGCTGTCGAGCGGCGAGCGTGGCGGGCGGCGAGAGCGGCAGCCGCGGCTGCGACAGCCACTTCCTCCTCGGTAGCGTCGCGTAGTCTCGGTACTCCTGCGGTGTCGACGAAATCGGTGGTCGTGTCGCCTCGCAGAAAGGCCGTCGACCTGAGCGCTGCCACCAGGAAGTCGCGGTTGGTGGCCACGCCGCGCAGCCTGGCCCGCGCCAGGCCGAGCGCCAGGCTCCTTGCTGCTTCCGTGCGAGTTGGCGCGTGGGAGATCACCTTGGCGAGCATCGGGTCGAAGTCGATCCCAACTGTCGAGCCTTGCTCGACTCCCGACTCCCAGCGCAACGCCGGCCGGGCTGGCACGCTGAACTCGGCGAGAGCGCCCGTGCAGGGCAGGAAGTCGTTGGCGGGGTCCTCGGCGTACAACCTCGCTTCTATGGCGTGCCCGCGGATCGACAGGTCCTCCTGGCGGATGGACAGAGGCTCGCCTGCTGCCACGAGGAGTTGCTCGCGAACGAGGTCCACGCCTGTGACAGCCTCGGTGACAGGATGCTCGACCTGGATGCGGGTGTTCACTTCCAAAAACCAAAAGCGGCCATCGTCTTCTAGGACGAACTCCACCGTGCCCGCTCCCAGGTAGCCGACGGCGCGGGCGCCGCGAAGGGCTGCGTCCCCCATCGTTCGGCGCAACTCGTCGTCAAGCGCGCTCGAAGGGCACTCCTCGACGATCTTCTGATGGCGCCGCTGCAGCGAGCACTCGCGCTCGAAGAGATGTACGAAGTTGCCGTGCGAGTCGGCGAGGACCTGCACTTCGACGTGACGGGCTCGCGTAACCAGGCGCTCCAGGAAGACCGTCGGGTCCCCGAAAGCAGAGACAGCCTCCCTGGCGGCTGCCTCTAGAGCCCCGGGAAGCTCGGATCGGGTCTTGACAACACGCATGCCCTTACCGCCACCTCCCGCCGCCGCCTTGACCAGCACGGGAAATTCCACCGCCGGGTCGTCCGCCGTCCAAGTGGGAAGAGTCGGAACTCCTGCGGCCGCCATGGCCGACTTGGCAGCGAGCTTGTCGCCCATGGCGGCTATCACCTTGGGGGTCGGTCCTACCCAGGTGAGACCGGCGGCGATAGCGGCCCGGGCTAGTTCCGCGTTCTCGGAGAGGAATCCGTAGCCGGGATGTAGAGCGTCCGCTTGGCTCCGCAGAGCCGCGTCCACTACCGCGTCGACGTTCAAGTACGTCTCGGATGCGCCCCGGCCGGTCAGTCGGACTGCCAGGTCCGAGTCGCGAACGTGGGGGGAGCCCGCGTCGGTGTCCGAGTACATTGCGACGGTCTCGATACCCATCGACGTTGCCGTCCTGATGATCCGGCGGGCTATCTCCCCCCGGTTGGCGATCGCGAGTCTTGTGATCACAGCCGGAACACCCCGTATCCTGGAGCACCTTTGACCTCGGCGCTGTGGCACGCTGACAAGGCGATCGTGAGCACTGTTCTGGTGTCGCGCGGGTCGATGATCCCGTCGTCGGCTACCCGGCCGGTAGCGTAAAGACCAAGCGACTGTGCCTCGGCGAAAGCCTCGACGGCCTCAGAGCGCGCTCGTTCGGAGTCCTCGTCCAGTTCGAAGTTGCGCCGGGCGGCCTGCTCACGTCTCACTATAGACATGACACCTGCCATCTGCTTTGGTCCCATGATCGCTATCTTGGCGGTCGGCCAGAGAAATACGAACCTGGTGTCGAATGCTCTGCCCCCCATCCCGTAGTTACCAGCCCCGTAGCTCGCTCCGAGAATGACAGTGATGTGCGGTACGGTCGAGTTGGACAGCGCGTTGATCATCTGGCTTCCGTGCTTGACTATGCCTCCACGCTCGTAGTCCCTGCCGACCATGTAGCCGGTGATGTGCTGTAAGAAGACCAGAGGGGTGGAGCACTGGTTGGCGAGTTGTATGAACTGCGCTGCCTTTTGGGCTGACTCGGAGAACAGCACGCCGTTGTTCGCCAGTATCCCCACGGCGAACCCGCCGATCTCAGCCCAGCCGGTGACGAGAGTAGAACCGTAGGAGGCTTTGAACTCCTCGAAGCGGCTGCCGTCGACGACGCGTGCGATGACGTCTCGCACCTCGACTGGCTGGCGGAGATCCGCCGGCATCAGGCCGAGCAGCTCGTCGGGGTCGAACAGAGGCGGGTCCGGGTCGTCTATCAGCGGTCCGGGCCCGGCTTTGCGCCAATGGAGGTGGCTGATGACCGCGCGAGCGGCGCGGATGGCGTCCATCTCGTCGACCGCCAGGTAGTCGGCGAGACCGCTAAGCGACGCGTGCATCGCGGCGCCGCCGAGCTCCTCGTCGGCGGAGATCTCACCGGTGGCCATCCTCACGAGCGGAGGTCCCCCCAGGAACACCTTGGCGTGGCCCTCAACGAAAATGTTGTAGTCGGACAGTCCGGGCTGGTAGGCGCCGCCGGCGGTCGAGCTGCCGAACACGATCGACACAGTCGGGACTCCGAGAGCGGAAAGCTCGGTTATGTCGTGGAACATGCGCCCGCTCTCCGCGAAATGGGTGAGGTTGCGGCGCATCACCGCCTCGGGGTCGTCGCCGTCGGAGAGTCCACGAAGGTCACCCCCAGCGGACTCCACGAGCTGGATGTAAGGCAACCGGTTCAGCCGTGCTATCTCAAGCGCTCTCATCAGCTTCCTGATCGACACGGCCGTCATGGCACCGCCCAGGTCAGTCGGGTCGTTGCCGATTATCACGCACTCGGTTCCCTCGACGACCCCGATCCCAAGGACCATCCCGCCACCAACGGCGTAGTCGGTCATGTAACCGGCCAGCGGACTGATCTCCAAGAAGGGGGAGTCCCTGTCGATCAGATAGGAGATCCGTTCCCGTATAGGCATCTTCCCCCGGGAACGCAGCCGCTCGGTGGCCTTAGCCCCGCCGCCTGCAGCAGCGGACTCTGCGAGGCGTCCGAGCTCGAAGAGCTTTTCGAGCATGGCGTCCCTCCGGCCGGCGAAGTCCTCGCCTAGTGTGTCCACGCTGCTTTGGAGTGGTAACCCTGGCATCTTGTGGCGGTCTCTTCCTAGCGTTGCGGGTCGGTGACTGTGCCGGGCCCAGCGAAAGCCTGGGCGATCGAAAGCCAAAGCTCCGCTGTCGGCCCTTGCGTCCTTACGAGCGTGCGGCTTCGATGGCGTCGCTGGGTGAACACGAGGGCCACGTCTAGCGCGGGCCCGCTGATCACGTCCGTGGCGTCGCTGGGTCCCCAGGTCCACACATCCCCGTCTGGGGAATCCACCACCAGACGGACGGGGTCCCCCGGGTCGTCGACGCCGTGGGAGGCGAAACTGTAAGCCCGGGCTGAGAAGCCGATATGGCAGATATGACGAAGTCGCCGGCTGGCTACCAAGGCGACTCCGACAGCGTCCTTCATGTCGACCCCGTGAGCCCACGCCTCCATCAACCTTGCGGTGGTGAAGCTCGCGAGGCTCATCGACGGCCCGTACCATTCGACGCGCACCTTGGGATCCGCGCTTGCAGCGGCGGTGGCGTAGGAGGCCCTGGCCGTCCTCCAACGTTCGAGCAGGGCCACCGGGTCCCCGATCTGGCGGCCGAGGGCGAGGTCGGGGGTGGCCGAACCTGACTGAAGCGACGACGCCATGCTGGCGTAAAGCTCGTCGCGCTGGGCCACAAAGCGTTCGGGTTCGAGAAGCGACGTCACTGCCGCCTCTTCGAAGAAGCACAGGTGGCTCAGGCTGTCGCGCACGTCCCAGCCAACCGCCGGGGTCGGCCGGGACCAGTCCTGGGGCTTTATCGCTGACAGCAGGGTGTCTAGACTGGCCTGCTCGCCTTCCAGGTCCGCAACAAGTTCGCTTGGCGACCTCGACGGCGAGTGCATGCGATCATCCCCCATTTTTTTCGACGACCCCCAGGGTTTCGGGCTCTGCCGGCTGAGCGGCCAGCGTTACGAACTTGACTTGACGTGGCTCGTCCTGCAACATAACTACGCGAACCGCCCGGCGCAAACGCAGCCCCGGTTGACACAGAGCGGCTTGGAGGCGACACGTAATGGACTTCGACCTGGCCCGGGAGGATGACCCGCGAAGGGCGGTGATCCGCACCTGGCTGAGCGAGCACCCGCACCCGACAGGAAGGGACCTGGCCGAAGGTGGCTGGGTCGTTCCGCACTGGCCTGCCCCCTACGGGCACGACGCGGATCCCATCTACCAGCTGATAGTCGACGAAGAGCTCGAACGGGCAGGGGTTTCGCGTCCATCCAACCCGATCGGGATCGGCTGGGCGGCGCCGACGATCCTTCTCGCAGGCACGACAGCCCAAAAGCAGCGCTACCTGTGGCCTGCGCTGTCGGGAGAGGAGACCTGGTGCCAACTCTTCAGCGAACCCGACGCCGGCTCTGACCTGGCGTCGCTGCGCACCACCGCGCAACGCGACGGGGACGAGTGGGTTATCAACGGTTCGAAGATCTGGACCAGCGGCGCGCATCGCTCCGCGTTCGGCATCCTCCTGGCCCGGACGGATCCGGACGCCCCGAAGCGCAGAGGCATCTCGTACTTCATCTGCCCGATGGACACGCCGGGGATCACCATGTCGCCGATAGTGGACATGACGGGGGCACATTCTTTCAACCAGGTCTTCTTCTCCGATGCGCGGCTCCCTGCGGACTGCCTGGTAGGCGAGGTAGGAGAAGGCTGGCGTCTGGCGAAGGCGACCCTTGCCAACGAGAGGGTGTCGCTTTCCAGCGGAGGTGTGCTTTGGGGCAGCGGGCCGACCGTCGAGGATCTGATGGACCTGGTCCGCGGCGCCGGCGGGATAGCAGACCCCTTGTTGCGCCAGCAGGCCGCGCGGGTCTGGGCCGAAGGCCGGGTTCTCACCCTCATGCGATACCGGACCCTTTCGGCTCGGCTCTCAGGGGCGACTCCCGGCCCGGAAGCTTCAGTGCAGAAGCTTCTAGCTGACGAGCATGGAGCGCGGGTCATGGCCTTAGCTAAAGCTTTCGCCGGAGCTTCAGGGATGCTCCAAGGGTCCGGGCCTTCGGGTTCGTTGGCGCAACGCCGGCGCGCCGGCCCTACGGAGATCAAGTCGAGCGTCGGGCGCCTCGACGGCGTCGACCCCGTGTGGCACTACGGGTGGACTTTCTCTCCGGCGCTCACCATCGGGGGGGGAACCTGGGCGGTGCAGCGCAACATCGTTGCCGAGCTAGTTCTTGGACTCCCCCGCGATCCAGTCGGATAGCACGGCCCGCTCGACCCAGAGGACCCAGGGGAGTAGCCACAACCTTCGGGCCGGGCAGCGGTAGCTTAGGAGGCTGTGGCGGAAAGAAAGCTGGGAAGAGGGATCCTCTCGGGTCCCGTAGACGGCGAGTGGCGCCGAGGCCGCGAGTACCGGGAGATAGTTGCCTCGACGGGTCTTACTGTCACCCACCTTGGGTCGCGCTTCACTGGCGCGGTTGTGGGCTTCGACCAGGGGGCCGTCGTGCTGCGCTCCCTCAACACCGGCCTTGAGAGACTCTTTGGTATGCACCGGGCGGCGTTCCGCCTGGGCGACGAGACGGTCACGCTGGTAATGCCCCCCGCTCCTGCCCGTGGTGGTGCTTCGGGAGGAACGGCGCTGCGCCGGACGGCGTCCGGGTCGATCGACGCAGGTCCCCGGCGAGCCCGTGTTGCCAGGCAGAGCCGGGTTCTCGTCGAAGGAATCCACGACGCGCAGCTAGTGGAGAAAGTCTGGGGAGACGACCTTAGGGTCGAGGGGATCGTCGTCGAACGCTTGGACGGCATCGACCATCTGGAGGAGTTCATCGGAGCTTTCGAACCGGCTGGCGACGCCCGCCTCGGCGTTCTCGTGGATCACCTGGTGGACGCGAGCAAAGAGTCTAGGATCGCCCAGCGCCTGCAGGGTCCTCACGTTCTTATACGAGGGACTCCCTATGTGGACGTCTGGCAGGCCATCCGACCCCATGTCGTCGGGCTGGAGAGCTGGCCTGTAATACCCCGCGGGCGATCCTGGAAGGAAGGTATCTGCGACGCGATGGGCGAGTCGGACCCCGGCAGTCTGTGGCGTCGCCTGCTTTCCCAGGTGCGAACCTACGCAGACTTGGAACCGGCCCTCGTCGGCGCGGTGGAATCCCTCATCGACTTCGTAGCGGAAACTGCCTGAGCGGACGTCGTGCCGTTGGTCGGGTCCTCATCCTCAGCCGATTAACGCTCAGCCGGGGGGTGTGCGCCGGGCGCACTGGATCGACTGGCGGTCTGCCGGTCGCCCCGCGCTACGATCCGGGGCGGCGGAGGCCTCGACGTGGTTACGAACCAGTGGAGAGTGGTCCAGTGAGGCGACGCCGCCGACTATCGCAGCTATACCAGCCGCCAAGACAGCATCGCCGGTTACCCCGATCTGGCCGAGGCTCTCCCCGAAGACCACAGTAGCTATCAGCGAGGCTGCTATCGGTTCGCCGACGTCGAGCAGCGGAAGCGAGACAGCGAGAGGGCCCGACTGGTAGGTGTTGACGGTCAAGGTCATGCCCGCAATCCCGAGGGCGGCGAGCACCCATGGCTGCCAGGTGCCGAGGAACCCAATCCCGTGAACGGCCAGTTGGTGGGTCGTCGCCTTGGTGATAATCGACAGAAGACCGAAAGTGACTCCGGCGGCGCCCGCGAGGAGGCTGGTCCGGGCGATGGCACCTGTCCGTCTCGACACTGCCAAGAGCCCCAATACCACGGCTGCCACCGAACCGAACAGCACCAGCCAGCGCTCTGGGGGAGCGGAGATCGGCGTGTTCGAAGGGTGAACCACAATCAGCAGCGCCAGTAGACCGCTGCTTACCAGGGCGATCCCGGTCCATTCCGCCTTGCCGAGAGGGTGCTTGGCTATGAACGCGGCCAGAGGGATAGCGAAAGCGAGCTCCGCCACGATCAGGGGCTGCACTAACACGACGGGAGCTATCGACAGGGCAGTAGCCTCCATGGCGAACCCGGCTATCGAAGCGACCAGACCGACCAGCCAGATGGGGTCCCGCCCGACACGGACGAGCAGGCCCCCATCGATTGTCTTGGACGTGCGTGGCGGACGGTCGGACTCCGAAGTGTCGGTTCCCCGTTCCGCTGCGTCGTCGCCTTGCTTGTCAGAAGTTGGGGTATCCGCGTTGGGATCGCTGCCGGCCGGGTAGGGCTGGCGGGCTATCGCCGACATCTGCGTAACGTTCGAGACAGCGAAAGAGGCCGCAGCCCCGAGGGCCAGCGCTACAGCGGCGAACCTCGCTCCGCTCAGCATTTCCGGCTACCCAACTTCATCTTCTTGGCGTCTCTATGCTTTTTGTCCGCATCCATTTTTGGCTGTCTAGCCGGTCACTCGGACCGTGCTGGTTATCGTCATAGTCCAGCGTGGCGCTGGGGAGCCTGCCCACAGCAGTCTTCTATCACTTCTCTACCTTCACCATACCGGCCGCGACGCCGCTGCCGGGACGGCGACTGCGGGCTGGGCTGGGCTGGCTAGCGGCTTGTGTTCGGGTGTTATCCTTTCCGGGCGGTGAGAACTAGGTCGTCTGGCCCTGTCACAGGCTTCCCGGGGACCGGAGCCCAGGGGGGCTACGTCGATCACCACGTGCACTTCATGGCGTCAGTCGCAGCGGGTCTCTCTATCGACGTGTCGGCTTCGACCTCGCTGCGTGACCTCCTCGGCCGGCTGGGGGACGGTATCGACCAAGGCGCGGGGAACCTTTCGGGGGGCTGGATCCGCGCTTGGGGTTACGACGAGGCGCTAATGCAAGAAGGAACCCACCCGACGCGCTGGGACCTCGACCGAGTCTGCCGATCGAAAGATGGCGAAGACGTTCCTTTAGTCCTGCACCATCGAAGCGGCCACGTCGCGGTACTGAACTCGGCGGCGCTTCGCCAACTCGACTCGGAGGACCATCACGACGGTGTCATGTTCGACGGGCACGACGTACTTGCCGGGACACCGAAGTTGGACATCGCAGCGCTGACTTCGGCGGCGATGTCTCTGAGCAGAAAGTGGGCGGCCGCAGGAATCGGGGCATTCGTGGACGCTACGCACACGAACGGCCCGGGCGAGCTCGACTTGATGGCGAGGTGGTGCGTTGAAGAGGTCGTCGCCCAGGACGTAGAGATGATGGTCGGCCTCGATCACATCCACCAGGTCCCCCCCTACGGGACGGTTGTCGCCGGCCTCTCCGCCGCGGGGTCAGGGCGGCTATCGGTTGGCCCGGTCAAATTGATGCCGCTGCCCGGCCGGCTCGGGGGGCTGGAAACAGCGGTCGCAGAGGCCCACGGGGAGGGATTCCCCGTGGCCGTCCACGTCGTAGACGTCGAGACCCTGCAGGTGACCCTGGAGGCTTTCGCCAAATCCCCGCCGCCCTCTGGGCTGACTGACCGCTTGGAGCACAACGCGCTAAGTCTGCCCGAGCAGGTTCGGGCGATCGCGGACAGCGGCGCCCGTGTCGTTGTCAACCCGGGGTTCCTGGCGACCCGGAAAGTTAAGTACCTACGCGAGCTATCCGAGATCGAGCGAGGGTGGCTCATCCGGATGCGTTCGCTGGTCGACGCGGGGGTGGACCTGCGGGCGGGGTCGGACTCACCGGTCAGCGCCGCAGACCCCGAACAAATAATCCGTTGCGCAACAAACCACCCTTTCGCACCGGGCGAGTCGCTGAGCCCGGCGGCAGCGACGTCTCTCCTGTCTAGGTAGCCGGGCAGGGGCTGAGCGGGCGGCGCAGCGGAGCGCATCGTGGTTGCACGGGGCGGCGCAACTGTGAGCCTGGGCGGTAAGATAGTTAGCCAAGCAAACTGAATGTGCTGTCGAACGGTGCAGCCACAAGTCGCCGCCGACTCGGCCGGACAAGCCGAGGACGACGGAAGCGAGGTGTCCAATGCAAGGTACAGATTCCACAACACACCGGAGGGCAAAGCGGGGCGGCAGCGGGGAGGTGGGGGCCGGCGGGGGAGCGGGGGACAGTACAGCCGAGGATCGTTACAAGTGGGTTGCGTTGTTCAACGTGACGTTAGGGGTCCTCATGGCGACCATCGACTCGTCGATCATGCTCATAGCTATGCCCGACATCTTTAGGGGTATCAAGCTGAACCCTCTCGTGCCGGGGAACAGTTTCTACCTGCTTTGGATGATCCTCGGCTTCCTCGTCGTCAGCAGCGTGCTGGTCGTAAGCCTTGGCCGACTGGGTGACATGTTCGGGCGGGTCAAGATGTACAACCTTGGTTTTCTGGTTTACACCCTGTCGTCGTTGGTTTTGACCGTCGATTGGATGACCGGACCGTCCGGGGCAATCTGGCTGATAGTGGGTCGCATAGCCCAAGGTGTGGGGGCCGCCTTCGTGATCGCCAACTCTGCGGCGATCCTCACCGACGCGTTCCCGTCCAACCAGCGCGGTCTAGCGCTTGGCATCAACAACATAGCCGGGATCAGTGGGTCGTTCATAGGCCTGATCCTGGGAGGCCTTCTCGGCCCAATCGAGTGGCGCCTCGTCTTTTTGATCTCGGTACCTATCGGCGCCCTTGGAACCGTGTGGGCGTACAAGAAGCTCCGTGACACCGGCATTCGCCGGCCTTCATCGATCGACTGGTGGGGCAACGCCACCTTCGCTGTCGGCCTTATCCTCATAATGATAGGTATCACCTATGGAATCGAGCCATACGGGCGTGAGACTATGGGGTGGACCAGTCCCAGGGTAGACCTCGAGTTGGGTCTCGGTGTGGCGATCCTCGTGGCCTTCGCGCTGGTCGAGCGGCGAGTCGAGAACCCTATGTTCAGGCTCCCGCTGTTTAAGATCAAGGCGTTCACGTTCGGGACTCTGTCCACTTTCCTTTCTGCAGTTGGCCGGGGTGGATTGATGTTCATGCTGATCATCTGGTTGCAGGGAATCTGGCTGCCGGAACATGGATATAGCTTCACCCGGACGCCTCTTTGGGCCGGGATCTACATGCTGCCGCTGACAGTAGGATTTTTGCTGGCTGGACCGCTGTCAGGGTACCTGTCGGATCGTTACGGGGCCCGTCCCTTCGCCACCGGCGGGATGATCGCTGCGGCAGTGAGCTTCTTCGCTTTAGAGCAATTGCCTATCGACTTCTCCTACCCGGTTTTCGGTGCGCTGCTGTTCTTGAACGGACTGGGAATGGGAGCGTTCGCAGCTCCGAACCGCGCAGGGGTGATGAACAGCCTCCCACCGGCTGACCGTGGGGCGGGCGGCGGCATGAACTCCACGTTCCAGAACTCCGCTCAGGTGCTGTCGATAGGAATTTTCTTCACCTTGATGATCATCGGCCTGTCAAGCTCGTTGACGGCAAGCCTGACCAACGGGCTGGTCTCTCACGGCGTCAACGCTGCTACCGCCTCCCAGGTCGCGCACCTTCCACCGGTGTCGGTCCTCTTCGCAGCCTTCCTCGGATACAACCCTGTGCAGACCCTCGTGCCGCAAAAGGCGCTGGCGGCTGTATCCAAAGCTAACTACGCGACCCTGACAGGTCGTTCGTTCTTCTCTCACCTGATATCCAAGCCGTTCTCGAGTGGGCTGCACGAGGCTTTCCTGTTCGCGATCATCGCCTGCGTGGTGGCAGCAGCCGCCTCATGGTCTCGGGGTAAGCGATTCGTCAACGAAAACACATGAAAAGTCCTCACAGTCGATGCCGGTTGACCGCCGCCGTGTGACCAAGGTCAAGAGGAAAATCTACCGTTGACGTGAGAGTCGCGTTATCCTGATCTGGTCGTACCCAAGGAGGGCGAAGTTGAGCCAGACAGGATCAGTCGTGCCGGACGAGCGGACAGGCAGAGACGAACGAGCAGGTCGAAAAGATCATGGGGCGCACCCCGACAGGTACAAGTGGATCGCCCTTTCCAACACGACCCTAGGCATCTTGATGGTCACTATCAACCAGTCGATACTGCTGATTTCCCTTCCCGACATATTCCGAGGGATCAAGCTCAATCCGCTGACACCGTCCAACACCTCCTACTTCCTCTGGACGCTCATGGGGTTCATGCTGGTTACCAGCGTTTTAGTCGTCAGTCTTGGCCGAGTGGGCGACATGTACGGGCGGGTCAAGATGTACAACCTCGGCTTCGCGGTCTTTACTGTCTTTTCGATTCTTCTGTCGGTTACCTGGCTGTCAGGATCGGCTGGGGCTATTTGGATCATCGTCATGCGCGTCTTCCAGGGCGTCGGCGGTTCGTTCCTGTTCGCGAACTCGAGCGCTATCCTCACCGACGCTTTCCCTGAGAACGAACGAGGCAAGGCGATGGGAATCAACGGTGTGGCAGCTGTGAGCGGCTCGTTCCTCGGGCTTATCCTTGGCGGCCTTCTCGGTCCTGTCCAGTGGCGTCTGGTGTTCTTGGTTTCGGTGCCGTTCGGAATCTTCGGAACGGTATGGGCGTATCACAAGCTGCGTGACAATGGGGTTCGAGTGCCGTCCAAGATCGACTGGGTCGGAAACGTTACCTTCGCTGTCGGCCTGATATCGGTTCTGACCGGGATTGTGTACTCCCTGCTGCCCTACGGGGGCCACAGCACCGGCTGGACCAACCCCTGGGTTCTAGTGGCGATATTCGGAGGCATTGCAGTCCTCCTAGCGTTCGTGTGGGTCGAGAAGAGGGTTGCCAACCCAATGTTCCGACTCGAGTTGTTCTCCATCAGACCTTTCACCGCAGGGGCGGTGTCCGGGCTGCTAGGAGCCCTCGGGCGTGGTGGCCTGCAGTTCATGCTGATCATCTGGTTGCAGGGCATCTGGCTTCCTCAGCACGGCTACAGCTTCAGCCAGACCCCCCTGTGGGCGGGGATCTATTTGATCCCGCTGACGCTTGGCTTCCTGGCGGTCGGACCGGTGGCAGGAATTCTGTCAGACCGCTACGGCGCCCGCTGGCTGTCGAGCGCCGGTCTGGCCATGTCGGCGGCCGCGTTCTTGTTGCTCAACACCTTGCCGATGAACTTCTCATACCTCCCGTTCGCCGGACTGGTTCTCCTGTTCGCCCTCGGTATGGGACTGTTCTTTACCCCGAACCAGGCCTCTGTCATGAACAGTCTTCCCCCCAACCAGCGCGGCGCGGGAGCTGGAATGCTCAACACGTTCCAGAACTCCGCTCAGGTGCTGTCTATGGGACTTTTCTTCACTATCGTCACCCTGGGCCTGGCGGCGACGCTCCCCTCGCATCTCTACGCAGGGCTCACGGCCGCCGGGGTTGCCCCCGCAGCAGCACACCGGGTGGCTTCCGAGCCGCCGATAGGGAGCCTGTTCTCGGCATTCCTCGGCTTCAACCCCGTACAGCAACTGTTGGGACCAGCCGGTCTCGCCCATCTGAGTGCCACCCAGGTGGCCTATGTCACTGGACGTTCCTTCTTCCCGTCGCTCATTGAAGCGCCCTTCGCTACGGGCCTTCATCTGGCTTTCGACTTTGCTGCTGGCGCCTCCGTCGTGGCCATGGTCGTGTCCCTGATGAGAGGTAAACGCTATGTTCACTCCATGAGCGCCGAAGCGTCGACGGCAGTGCCATCCCAACCCTCTGCCCTAGCCAGCGACGTCGAGCAGGCCGGCCCGGTAAAAGCTACGCAGGCTGCCAGTTGACCACTACCGGCGGAGTCATAGAACACGAGAGCCTTATGTCGATCGGCGCCGCTGCGCAGAGCGCAGGTGTAACCGAGAGGGCTCTGCGGTACTACCAGGAACTGGGGTTGATCAAACCAGGAGTCACCGCAGGCGGATCGAGGCGGTACTCTCGCCGCGACCTTGAGCGTGTAGCGCGAATCCGGGAGTTGCAGGCCCTGCTCGGCTTCAACCTGGACGAGATCGCAGTGGTCCTGGCCAACGAAGATCGCACAGCCGAGATCAAAGAGGCCTACCTAGACGAGGAGACTCCTGACTCCCGTCGGCGCCAACTGCTCGAAGAGTCCCTGGAACTGGCAAGCCAGATGCGCCGGACCGTGGAGGCTAAACGCCTGGCCCTGGAGTCCTTCCTCGACGACCTTGACCAGCGGATCGAGCGGATCCGTGCCAAGATGGCTGACGCCTAGAGGCATCGGGGAAGCCGTTACCGCTGGCGTAGGGGTGCGCCCCGACCTTGGCAGGAGAGCCCGATCCTGCTAGTTTCAACTTACTGTGGCGAGGACCTGCGAGTCTCCGAGGGCCGCCAGCGACGCTCGCAGCTCACGTTTCGGGCGTTTCGGGCAGCTCGGTCGGGTGGCAATCGCAGCTCCGGGACTAACCTTGATCCTGGCTTTTTCCGCCTTTGCTTTGGCGCTGTCCCCGGGGGCTTCAAGTCTCCCCGGCTGGGCAACCTGGGGACTTGGACCCCGGCCGGCGTTCGCCGTCACCACCGCGTCGGTGAAAGCGCAGATATCTTCGTTGCAAGCGCAGTTCGCCGCCGCCGGGACCGCAGTCCACCGGGCGACAGTTGCCTACCAGGAGGCCTTGGCGACTGAGCAAGCCCTAGCCGGCGAGCTAAGCGCTGACCGTGGTCGGGCCGCTCAGGCGGCGGCGTCGCTGGCGGCGAGTGAGGCTGCCCTGCGCAACGAGCTCGTCGGTGCTTACGTCGGCGGCTACTTCGTCACGCCCGCTGCTCCCGTCTCGCTGAATGGTGTAGGAGTTGCCGACCCCGCCGTCAGCGAAGGCTACATATCAGTTGCCACAGACACGGTCCGGGGGGTGATAGACCGCTATCAGACGGCCCATAGCGCGTGGGTGGATTCTGTCGCAACGGTTTCCGCTAGCGAGAAGCAGTCCCAAGAGGCGTTGTCCGCAGCGTCGACAGCTCGGGTAGCAGCGCTGGCCGAGGCGAGCTCGGTAAGCCAGCAGATCGTAGGTCTTCAGAGCCAGCTGTCGAGCTTGGAAGCCCAGGCGGGGGCGCAGCAGGTAACCGCCCTGCAGGGAGGGCCGGTCGCAGGAGGGCTCGTCGCCGCCGTCAAAGCCCAAATTGGGGCATCTCCGGCGACAGTGACCTCCTCGGGCCCGATCTCACAAGGTGCGCCTACCGCGACCGACGGAGTTGTTGGTGGGGCAAGCGCTTCGACGCCTCGGAGCTCAGTGCCTTCCCCGCCGGTGGTCGTCCCCGCGACGCCATCTTTGCCGCCTGCCAGTGTGCCGCCTGCCAGTGTGGCGCCTTCTACAACGGCGCCGCCTGCGACTAGCCCCCCGGCGACCTCTGCCCCCCCGGCGACCTCTGCCCCGCCGACGACCGCAGCTTCGCCGGGAGCGCCAACGCCAGCCGACTGGCTTGCTCTAAGGACCTGTGAGAGCGGCGACACCTACACGGAGAACACCGGAAACGGCTATTTCGGCGCCTACCAGTTCAGCCAAGCCACCTGGACGGGTCTCGGCTACCCGGGTCGGCCCGACCAGGAGCCTCCCGCAATGCAAGACCAAGCGGCTGCCCAACTCCAGGCCGAAGCCGGGTGGGGAGCGTGGCCGGCGTGCTCGGCGGCCTTGGGTTTGTGAGGCCAGCGATGACACTGCGGCCCCGCCGGCCCCGCCGGCCATCCGGCTTTGACGGCGGCGGGAAGGGCTGCTTGCAGTCGCGGCCTCTTCTAAGGATAGGCTGAGAGAGTGATTCGCCCCGCTGACACCTCCGGGGGCGTCGATACTGACGGCACGCCGTCGACGGCGTCCGACGATCTGCTGGTAGAGGCCCGGAGGCCTGGGCGGGTTCGTACGACTGCTGCGCAGAGGAGCGAGATGAAGCTCGTCTGGTGGCACGAGGTTGCGATAGTCGCCGCCTTCTACTTCGTTTACAGCGCCATACGAGACATCAACGGCACAAAGCCGGTGTCGGCGACTACCGCCCTCGCCAATGCGAAGATCATCATCAGCTTCGAGCGTCACCTGGACGTCTTCGTCGAACAGCACATCCAGCATTTCTTCTTGCAGAGCCACTTCGCTGTGGAAGTTCTCGACGTATGGTATGGCACCACCCACTTCCTCGTCACGGGAGCCCTTCTGCTGGTTCTGTTCTACAAGTTTCCAGACCGCTACAGGATATGGCGTGACACTTTGGCCATCCTCACCGCTCTCGCTCTGATCGGATTCGCGGTTTTTCCGATGATGCCCCCCAGGCTGCTTCCGCCGAGCTACGGGTTCGTGGATACCCTCCGTGTCGTCGGTGGCCTGTGGAACTTCAACAGCGGCCCGATGAACGACGTTTCCAACCAGTACGCGGCTATGCCTAGCCTGCATTTCGCGTGGGCTCTTTGGTGCGGTCTGGCGCTGGCGGCGATGCTCAAGAAGCGGTGGGCTCGCTTCCTTGCCTACTGCTATCCGGCTGTCACCGTGGTATGCGTGATTGTCACCGCAAACCATCTTTTCACAGACGTCGCAGCTGGTGGCGCGATAACCGTCCTCGGCTACGGCGGAGCCGTCGGTCTGCAATCTCTCCGGTCGCGGCGCTACAAGTGGAGCTAGACGGATCCCGGGCTTTACCTTCTGTTCGCTCCGTGACGGCTGAGGCCGGTCCCGGGTCGACTGGACCGGGCGCCCAGCCGAGGCGGTCCGCAGGGCTGGTAGCTGTCGGCGTGTTGCGCACCCTGAGGGTGAAGCAGTGGACCAAGAACGTGCTCGTGTTCGCGGCTCCCGGAGCGGCCGGCGTATTGACTCACAAGGTCGCACTCGAACGTTCGCTCGGAGCCTTTGCTCTGTTCTGCGCCGTCGCCGGCGGCACCTACCTTCTCAACGACGGCATGGACGCCGACGCCGATCGTCTTCACCCGACGAAACGGAACCGTCCTGTTGCCGCCGGAATCGTCAGCGTCCGCCTCGCTCTTGCTCTTGCGGTGCTGTTGATGGCCGGTTCAGTAGCCTTGGGCGCCCTGCTGCGACTCCAGTTGGGTCTCGTCTTAGGCATCTACGTGGCCGTCCAGATCGCCTACAGCAGCTACCTCAAGCACTTGCCGGTCTACGATCTCACGTCGGTGGCCGCCGGCTTCCTGTTGCGAAGCATCGCCGGCGCCGTCGCCGTTCCGGTGGCCGTGTCGGAGTGGTTCTTGATCGTCACGACGTTCGGCAGCCTGCTAATGGTCACGGGAAAGCGTCTTGCCGAGCACGCCGAGTTGGGTGAAGGCCGCGGCGGCCATCGGGTGACGCTGGATGCTTACACCACGACTTTTCTTCGTATCGTCGTGGCACTCGCCGCAACTGGGGCGGTGGTCGGCTACAGCCTCTGGGCGTTCTCCCTGCAAGCGGCGCAGGTGCATCACCACCGCGAGATCTTCTTTCAACTGTCGATCGTCCCCATCCTCCTAGGCCTCTTGCACTTCACGTTCCTCATAGATAGCGGTAAGGGAGCCCGTCCCGAGGACCTGGTCCTCCACGACCGTCAGCTCCAACTCCTCGGAGCGGTCTGGGCGGTTCTATTTGGCCTCGGTGTCTACCTCTAAGTCGCCAGTCAACGACCCGCGGCCCTCGGCGGACGGGCCGTGTTCGAGTCCTGCGACGAAGGTGTTGAGCGGATGGGGTCGCACGTCGCCGAGCGTCGCTCGTCTCCACATTCCGTCGAGGTCGGCGGAGGTGGAACAGCTCGTGAGAGAGGCTGGAGGACGCGGGCTGATAGCGAGGGGACTCGGGCGAAGCTACGGTGACGCTGCACAGAACGGCGGCGGCGACGTCATCGACATGACAAGCTGCGACCGTATCGAAGACATAGACCTCGTGGCAGGGACGGTCACCGTCGAGTCGGGGATCAGCCTCGATCGGCTTATGCGCACTCTCGCGCCTTTGGGCTTGTGGCCTGCGGTCTCCCCGGGCACGCGCCAGGTTACCGTCGGTGGCGCTATCGGAGCCGATGTCCACGGCAAGGGTCACCATCGCGACGGAACGTTCGGCTCTCACGTCCTGTCGATGGACCTCTACACCCCCGGGTTCGGTCGCCTCAGTCTCACGCCGGACGGGACCCCAGAGGAGTTCTGGGCGACGACAGGTGGAATGGGGCTGACCGGTATCGTGGAGCGAGCCACGCTGGAGTTGCTCCGGATCGAGACTTCCTCGGTGCGGGTGGACTCGCAGCGAACAGCTGATCTGGACTCGACGATGGCAGTCATGTCGGAACGTGACAATCACTACCGCTATTCCGTAGCGTGGATCGACTGTCTCGCTCGGGGCGCTTCGCTCGGGCGCTCGATCGTCGAGTTCGGCGAGCACGCTACCCTTGACGACCTTCCCGCTCGGGACCGATCTCCCCACAGGGCGTTGCGGTTCGGGCCGTCTCGGCAAGTTGCCGCCCCGCCGTGGGTCCCCTCAGGCCTCCTGAACCGCTGGAGCGTAGCTGCCTTCAACGAGTTGTGGTACCGCAAAGCACCGCAGTGCTCGAGTGGTCACGTTGTGGACGCGTCAAGCTTTTTCCATCCCCTTGACGCTGTCGACGGGTGGAACCGCATCTACGGAAAGCGTGGTTTTCTTCAATACCAGTTCGTTCTTCCCTACGCACAAGGCGACGTACTTCGGGCGGTAATCGAAAGGCTCGTCGATGCGAGGGCTGCGTCGTTCCTTGCGGTGCTCAAGCGCTTCGGTCCTTCCAACCCGGCTCCGCTGTCATTCCCACGCGAAGGCTGGACGTTAGCATTGGACCTTCCGGTGAGCTTCGCTGGCCTGGACGGAGAACTCGACGAACTCGACGAGATGATCGCAAGTGCTGGCGGACGGGTGTATCTTGCGAAGGACTCCCGCCTGCGCCCCGACCTTCTAGAGACGATGTATCCCCGCCTTGGCGAATGGCGAAAGGTTCGCGAGCGCCTCGACCCTCAAGGTCTGATGAGGTCAGACCTGATGCGTCGCCTTCCGGCCTTAGCCGAGCGCCCAAGCACGCACCCGCCGGCGCTTGCTACGGGGTTCCCGCTACAGTAGGAGGGGTTGTGAGAGACGCGTTAGGTTCGGTCGGGTCTGTGCTCGTGCTGGGGGGTGCTTCGGAGATAGGGGTCGCGATAGCCTCGTTGCTGGCGGCGCCGAGGAGCGCAACCGTGGTCCTCGCCGGCCGGCACGGTGACAGCCTTGCGGAGGCTGCGTCGGCTTTGCAGAGTGCCGGCGCGGGTCGCGTCGAGACGGTCCACTTCGACGCGACGGATGCTGCCAGCCACGACGAGGTGATCGAAAGCTCGGCACGCGCCGCTGGTGGTGACTTGGACGTGATAGTCCTAGCATTCGGGATTCTCGGGGATCAGCAGGTCGACGAAGCCGGAGGCGACGGCGCGGTTCGGGTGGCGACGGTCAACTACGTAGGGGCGGTGTCGGCTGGTCTTGCAGCAGCGAGGCAGCTGCGCCGGCAGGGACACGGCTGTCTCGTGGCGCTCTCGTCGGTCGCCGGTGAAAGGGTTCGGCGAGCCAACTTCATCTACGGCTCATCCAAGGCGGGAATGGACGGCTTCTTCCAGGGGCTGTCTGACTCTCTGGCTGACAGTGGAGCGTCGGTGCTCATCGTAAGGCCTGGGTTTGTCCGGGGGCGTATGACGAGAGGCATGAAACCGGCACCTCTGTCGACAACTCCTGAGGCTGTCGCTGAGGCGACCGTTCGGGCGCTGAGGGACCGCAGCGCGGTCGTCTGGGTGCCGAGGCCGCTCCGGGCCGTCATGGCCGTGATGCGACATCTGCCGAGAGCGGTGTGGAGGCGGGTCCCCGGCTGACGGATTCGGGCGTAACCGCGGCGCTGGTCATATAGTGATCGACGGCGGGTTCTTAGCTCAGGTTAAGCTGAAGAGGAACCGAAACAGCCAGAAGTAATTGCCCTTCAAGAACTAGATCAGGTGCGCCGGTCGATGGAGCCACCAAGCCCTTCCGTCTCAGCAGTCACGTACTCTGCGGAGTTCCCTGCTGTCTTGGAGAGCGTCCACGGTGCCCGCAATGTGCTGGCTCGCGTGGCCGACGAGTGGAAGCTCGAAGAGTCGACCCGCGCCCCAGCGGACCTGGCGGTATCCGAGCTGGTGACGAACGCCCTTTTGCACGCCGGCACGCCTATTCGACTCCGTCTAAGCAGACTTGGCGGCGGGGTTAAAGTTGAAGTGTTCGACGGCGACCGTCGACTGCCCGTCGTGTCTTCTGCGAACCCGGAGAGTCTCCTGGCCAACCGTTCCATGACCGGTCGCGGTCTTGCTCTTATAGCGACCATCTCGGACCGGTGGGGAGCAGATCCGGCAGGAGCTGGAAAGGTAATCTGGGCGGAGCTGGGAACTGACCGGCGAATCGTGGCTCCGGCTCCGGCTCCGGCTCCGGCTCCGACAGCGGGCTCGGCTCCGGCTTCGGGCGATGCCGTGGCGGACGGCTTCTCCGGCGTTCCAACCCAGGTGGGCGTCCAGCCTTTAGCGCCGGCCCGGCCCTTACCGGCTGTGTTCGGTCAGCCCGTAGCGGCGGGAGCGGGACCTGTCGAAGTTGACGCTGTAACCCGGGGCGGGCGGACCGTGCGGTTGGTTGGGATGCCGGTTCCTCTGCTGGCCGAGTCGGCCCGCCAACTAGCCGACCTACGCCGCGAGGTGCAGATGATGGACCTGTCCGGCTCGGAT
>DAHYHI010000031.1:0-1568 GCA_027391075.1 Acidimicrobiaceae bacterium
GACGCCCGCCGTCGTGTGCCCCAGACCTGGAGTGTCAACATCACGTATCCGGCCAGCCGTCGGCGGGCAACGTAGGCCAAGGCAAGCGTCGTACTCGGGCAACGAATGTCCCATCGGTCCGCCGCTACGACCGATGCCAGAGTCGCTACCGCACGATTCCGCTCCGCTCCTGCCTTCGGCCACGCTTCGAAATCGACGACCGAACTCGCCGGCGACGTCGATACCTGAGCCAGATGCCCGGCCGCCGTGCTCCAAGCACCCTTGCCTACCTCGTCGACCAGGATGTCCCGGCTCGACCCCGTCACCGACTACCGCGACAGTTGGCTCGCCAGCCTCCACGAGTGCCAAGTTCACGGATAACAGCGGGATCTCCGATGCGAAGTTGCGGGTACCGCAGACGGGATCGACCAGCCAGTAGGCACCGTCGCCGGGGATCTCATCGCCTCTCTCCTCCCCGATCACCGGCCAGTCGAAAGCGGTCCCGAGCGAAAGCCGGATGGCGTCCTCGATGGCCATGTCCGTGTCGGCAACGATGTCTCGGGCCACCTTTGCATGCACGGCACCGGTGCCTGCCTGCGCCAGCTCGAGGGCCGCCCCGACGGCTGCGCACGCAGTCACCGTTTCAGCACGTAGCTCGACAATGCGCCCATCCTGGCAGAAAGCGAAGCGAAGCGACAGGAGCCCGAGATCGGATTCGAACCGATGACCTGACGCTTACAAGTTCCCAGCACCCCGTCCGCACGAATCTATCGATGTCATCTCGAACGAGGTGACCAGGGCTTTCGCTGTCGACCAGACACCAGCGGACCGGGAAGAAGCGCTACCAAAACTGCTATCACGGCTCCGGCTCGCCGGCGTCCGTCGGACACACGTATAGAGACCAGTGAGGCGGTCGAAGAACTACTGGCCCCGGACTGCTACGAGCGCTGCCGCGGAATTTCTATCCAAGCGAAGTCGGCCTCCGTAGGGTGGCACACCTACCTCCGTTGATCGGACGCTGTCGTGGCGGCCTCGCAGCCTCCGGGACGGCGCCCGCCGGCGTCTCTCAACGGCACATTCCGGCGATGCCCAAGTCGGATTTCACGGCGCAGTATGAGGGTAGGTGGCGGGAGGGTGCGGTCGAGGAGATCGAAGAGCGAGTAGGCGACAAGGCCGGGACCAGGACGATCTGGCGCGTCATCTCCTACGATTCTGAACCACAGGAAGGCATGCACGCCGTCGCGCTCGTCCGCGGTCGGACCCCGGCTTGTTAGGTACGGTATGGGACCTCAGACGCCACAACCTCGGGGTTCATGCCGTGGTTCGTGAGAAGCCGTCGGACCCCGGCGGCACGCACCTCTGGTGAGTAGCCCGTCGTGAACGACCGTGATATCATCTATCTACTCACATTGATATCAATAGGAGGGCCACAGTGCGAACGGTCGTGGACATCGATGAGGATTCTCTGAGTGAGGCTCGCGCCGCGTTGGGAACGACAACGAAGGTGGAGACGGTCAACCGAGCGCTCGTGGAGGTGGCGGCCCTTGCGGCTCGTCGACGCGATCTGACGCGTCTGGTCAGCGGGGAGT
>DAHYHI010000068.1:0-3324 GCA_027391075.1 Acidimicrobiaceae bacterium
ACGCCGTGGTCAGCTACGTGGTCCACGAAGAGCTGGCCCCGTTGAGAGTGGCGGTCGTAACCCTGGCGGGTCAGATCGCGACTCCACCGGAGAGATCGCAATGAGCGAGCGTCCCGCCATCTAGAACTAGATTGGCTCATCGCGAGCCGGGACCGGAGCGACATGGGCTGAGATCGGCGCCGCACTCGGCGTGAGCGCCCAAGGCGCCCAAGGCGCTACCGGTGGCTCCGCCACTCCACGACCACCGGCGAAACCTGGCACGAACCACCCCTGCCGTGCTGAACGAAAAGAAATCCTCTCCAGCCACAAAGAACATCTAGCCCCCCAGCACCCTCCAGAGACCTCCGCCGCAACTCAAGATAACAATCGAGAGCGTCAACTCCTGGATCCGAAAGGCGGTCAAGGCGAGAGGCCATTTCCCCAACAGCAACGCAGCCGTCAAGTGCGTTTACCTCCGCTAATTTTCGAAGCGCCCGTTTACCTCGCCACCATGAGCATAGACCCGAGCGGGCCACGGTGGCGAATGCGCACCTATGGGAGTCGGCTGTAGCCGTGTGCGACCCATCGAACCCCTGCGTAGGAGCCTACAATTTAGGTGTGATCGCCGAAAACGTCCGCAATAAAGCCGGGCCCCAGAACTCTTGGACTGACGACGAGCTGACCACCTTCGAATACATTCACTTGCTCCGCGTTCGGTCTGGCCTTCGTGTCGGAGAGGTCGCCCGCCGAGCCGGTGTCACCGCCCAGTGGCTAGAGCAATTCGAGGCAGGCTTCATCGTCGAAGGCATTAACTATGATCAGCTTTTGGCTTTGGTGCGGGCGACCCAACCCGAACGTCCCGAATGGTGGGATGGCGGACACGAGCACGACCTCCACCTACCACCGAGCGCTGTGCGCGGCCGGGAGCGTCACCCAGACTACTGGGCACGGATCGACCGGGTCCGAGACGCAAACCGTCGGGCCCGGGGAGAATGACCGCCAGCGACTACCAAAATCTGGTGAAGCTCTGCCAGGCGTTGGACGAGCATGGGGTCGAGTACCTGGTGTTCGGCAGCTTCGCCGGTCGGCTGCAAGGCGCTGACCTCGAAACGGTAGACGTAGATCTAGTGCCGGAAGGTCAGAGGGAAACTTGGGCAAGCTTTGCGACGCCCTCAACTCCCTCAGGCCGCGATGGCGCGTCGAAGACTCAGGTCCTGGTGTTCGGATCGACGGCGGACGTCTCGAAGCACGGCACATCCTCGGCTCGTCCGTCGCGTTGGGTGTCGTGACCGAAGCCGGCCTCATCGACATCGTCCTCGAGCCGAGGGGATACGAGCGGGGATACAACGACCTGATCGTATCCGCCGTTACAGTCCCCGTCGGCGGGGGCACCGTTCTAGTCGGCAGCCTGTCCGATCTAATTCGATCCAAAGAGCTACTGGGGCGCGAAAAGGATCGTACTCATCTGCCCTCGCTCTTGGAAAGGCAGGTGAGATCGAGCGGCTCGAACTGATCAGGGGCAAATACAACAGCCGCGGCGACGATCTCGGCCCTGGGCTGAGTCGCTAGCCGCCAGAACCGAGAAGAACCAGCCCGCCAATCCAATGAACCTTGCAACCGGCCAACAAGACCCGCGAGGTGGAGGCGTAGCGAGAAAGGAAGGGGAGTTGGAGAGCTGGGTGGTTCGCGTTCGCTCGAAAGATTGAAGACCTGCTCGGTCATCGAGTCGACGTCGACACCAATTCACCCGGTCGCTCGTCAGAGCGTTATCTACAGTGTCAACGTTGTGCGACCTTCCGAGGCGCCTTCACAAGGCCAAAAACCGTTGTGGCTGCTGGGAAAAGTGAGACGATGGGACTCGAACCCACGACCGCCTGCTTGCAAACAACGGGGTGGATCGTCCAGGAGCGTCCAGCACTGTTCTGACGAGGGGATTGCGACGCTCGCGCACGCGTCCATACTGCCCGGTGGCTACTGCGCGAGGCGACTACTTCGTCTGTCGCTGCCAACAACAACGACGCCAGTGCGGCGTAGCACTTGGTAGGATGGGGCCACACCAAGTGATGGGATGCAAGCCTCATGACGGTTGCCACTGACTTCCTGGTCTCCAGCAGCGGACAAATGTCCGTGCCGGCGGCGGTCCGCCACCGCTGGGGACTCGATCGAGGCGGCAGAATCACCGTCATCGACTTGGGCGACGCCGTGGTCCTCCTCCCCCCCGGCTCGCGCCAGAAGCTCCTCGCCGACGCCCTGTCCGCAGAAGACCACCGCCGCTTCGTCACCGAGCTCGACGATCCCGACCTAGCCACCACGTAATGGCCCCGGTTGTCGTCGACGACCATCTCCTGCGAGACGTCCTCGTCGCCGCACGACCACCCGACCTCGGCGGGATCGCACAGCACGGCATCGCCACCACCGGCCTGTGGCTGTTCCGCCTATCGTCGTCGTTCGCCAATCCCTCCGTGACGGGCAAACTGTCGGCCCCGGTCGCCGCCCTACCGGCCGAGCTTCAAGCAGACTTCCGGTCGCAGCTGATGGCCCTTCCAGACGTGATCTCGGTACTCCCCATGCGGGACCTCGCCTGGCCGATGGCCCAGCTGCAAGCCCGTCACCACGCCGCGCGCCGCAACCTGTCAGCGGCGATGGTCGAGGCCCTCGCCGCCGCTCACCACCTGAAGGCGGCGATCGCCGTCTCCCGCCACGACGTCGGACCAAACCTCCAGGCCGCAGCAGCAGCCGACGGGATCGCCTTCCACGTCCTCTAGCCCGAATCGGAACTTCGTGGGCCACTTCAGCCCTCCACCAGGCGACGCTGCCGTCCAGGGGCGCCCCCACCGTCCACGCCCGCCGGCGGCGGCTACAGCGTCGTGGCTGTGGCTACAGCAAGCCCAACCTGAGGCCGCTCGGACCAGAGGCAAGCCCTCTACCAGGATTTTTGGCGGTGGAGACGATGGGACTCGAACCCACGACCCCCTGCTTGCAAAATATCGAGACGTGAACACTGTGCCTACCAGGACTTTCCCAGCTCACGGGCGAATGCTGTGCGCAAAGTTATCGGGTGAGACCAAAACGCTTTGATCCCGTCACGCGAACGGCTCGAACGGCTCCGGGTCGCGGCTACAAGCCGCTGGTAAATCGCGCCCCACGGCAGCGATCGTAGCGATCCGAAGACGCCCGGCGACAGTGACCACGCTGGTGTCGACTAGTTGAAGTCCCTCTGGGCGCGGAATCGTGAGCCGCGACTCCCGGCGAAGAGCTGGCACTGCTACGCGGCGTCGACCTCAGCCTCGCCGCGATCGAGTCTGTGGTCGCTGAACTCTCCACGGGCGTTGAGAGTGCGTGCGC
>DAHYHI010000081.1:0-5868 GCA_027391075.1 Acidimicrobiaceae bacterium
GCCGATGTGACGGCGCGCGAGGTCGACGGGCCGAGGGTTGTCGCCGCCGGCGACGAGTTCTTTGCCTGCGTCCCGTGGTTCGCCCGGTACGCCTATGAGGTCGCCATCCTCCCGAGGGTGCCGGTCGCCTCGCTGACCGAGATGGATGACCGGGCCTGCCGGTCACTCGGCCTGGTGCTGAGGGATGTGGTCCGTCGCTACGACGCTCTTTGGGGGATCCGCATGCCCTACGTGCTGGCCGTACATCAAGCGCCGGTCGGCTGTCACCCGCACTACCCGTTCCACCTGGAGCTACACCCTCCGCTGCGGGCGCCGGGGCTACTCAAGTATCTGGCCGGCCCCGAAATCGGTGGCGGGTCGATGACCAACGAGTCCGATCCCGACGACAAGGCCAAGGAACTGCAGGATGCCCACCCCTGACCAAGCCCGGCACCTGCTGTGCCGCCTCGGCGATCACATCAGGGACCTGGTGCTGGGAGCCCAGGGAATCGACATGGCGGAGGTCGCCGGGGTCACGGTGGCCGACACGATCTACGCCATCGACAAGATCACCGATGACGGTGTGGTCGCCTGGCTCGAGCAGAACTGGCCGGACGTCCGGATCGTGTCCGAAGGGTTCGACCAGCCGGTGGAGGTCGGCCGCTCGCCCTCGTGGACAGTGATAGTCGACACCGTCGACGGCACCCGGGGCCTCATGTACGCAAAGCGTTCCGCTTGGTCGCTGGCCGCAGCCGCTCCGATCGACGGTCGCCTGGCCGACGTGATCGCGGCGGCCATGACCGAATTGCCGGTCCCCAAGCAGGGGGCCGTCGACCAGCTGAGCGCTACTCGGGACGCCCATCGGGTGACGGCGACGCGGATGGACCTGTACCGCGACGTCGTCCGGCCTTTCGTGGCCCGGCCTTCTTCGGTAACTGATCTGGAGCACGGCTTTGCCGGCTTCGCCAAATTCTTCCCGCCTGGCAAATCAGAGCTGGCCGCCCTCGAGAGCGACCTGTTCAACCGTCTCGGCTGTCAGCAAGTGTTCGACGACCAGTACCTGTCCTCGGGCGGTCAGCTCTACGAGCTCATGTGCGGCCACGACCGATTCGTCGCCGACCTCCGTCCGCTCGTCTCCCCCGGCGAGCTGGCGTGCCACCCCTACGACTTGTGCACCGTCATGCTGCTTGAGCGGTCCGGCGGCGTAGTCACCGACCCGTTGGGCGGACCGCTCGACACGCCGCTCGACACGACCACGCCGGTCGCCTGGGTGGGCTACGCCAACCCCGCCCTGGCCGCAATCATCGGCCCGGTGCTGGCCGACGTCCTCGATGCCTACCTCGACCGGTAGCGCACCGGGGCGCCTCGACGTCATGGGCGGAGTAGCCGACTACGCCGGCGCCCTGGTGCTGGAGATGGCCACCCGCCTGGTAACCACTGTCGTTGCCGAACCGGCCGACGCACTGGTCGTCGGACCCATCAAGCTGGCCGCTGACGACCTGGATCACCTGGCCCGCATGGACTACCCGAAGCTGAGAGCTGAGCTCTCCGATCTGCCGAAATGGTCTCTCTACCCCCTCGGCGTGGTCCTGGTCCTGGTGCGCCACGACATCATCGAACCGCCCATGGTCGAGCTCCGAATCACATCTGAAGTGCCCCAATCGATCGGGGTGTCATCCAGCGCGGCGCTGGAAGTCGCCACCGCCCGGGCCCTGATCGGTGACCTGATCGACGGCGTGCGACTGGGGTTTCTCTGCCAGGAAGCCGAGAACTCAGTGGTCGGCGCGCCCTGCGGGGTCATGGATCAGATCATGGCCGCAGTCGGCCGGTCGGGGTACGTACTCCCGATCTCCTGTCGCCCCGGGCAACCCGGTCCTCTCGAGAAGCTCCCGGAACAGCTCGAGGTCGTCGGCTGGCCCACCGGCTCCGCACACGACATCACCGGCCGGCCCTACCGACAGGCCCGCACTGCGGCCTTCATGGGCAAGCGCATGGTCGAGCGGGCCGCCGGCCGATCGTGGGACTGGATCAGCCAGTTGCCCGCCGACCGAGTCTCAGCCCTACCCGAATCGCTCACCGGCGGATCCTTTCTCGACCAGTACGACGGGACCGACGACCAAGGGATCACCGTCGACCCGCACACCGACTACCCGATACGGGCCGCAACCGCCTTCGGCCACGCCGAGCATCACCGCAGCGAGGAGTTGCTCCTGGCGGTGCGGGCCGCCGACCAGGACCGGACCAGAAGGTTGTTCGCAGCCAGCCACGCCGGCTACGAATCCATCGGACTGGGCCATCCCACCGCCGACCAGGTCGTAGCCGACGCTTTGAGCCGACCAGATGTCTACGGAGCCAGATCGAGCGGCGGGGGGAGCGGCGGGACCGTGGTCGCACTGTGTCGCCGGGGGACCCTCGACGACGTCGCCGGCCTCATCCGATAGGCCCAGTGCTGGCCCGACCCACCATGATCGGCTCCACCGTGACGTGCTCCTCCACACTCTTCGCGTCGAGGGCCCGCAACAGCAAAGTGAGTCCTTCCCGACCAACCACTTCGAAATCCTGGCGGATCGTCGTCAGCGGTGGGATGGTAAAGGCGGACTCCGCCGTGTCGTCAAAGCCCACCACACTCACATCGCTCCCCACCCGCCGTCCGGCCTCGTCCAGAGCCAACAGCACGCCCATGGCCATGTGGTCATTGGCTACGAACACCGCAGTGACAGAAGGGTCAGCCGCCAGCCGCCGCCCGGCCACATATCCGCTGCGCGAACTCCAGTCCCCGACCGTCGGGCGGGGCACCTTGCGACCGCAGCTCTGGAGCTCCTCTCGCCAACCGGCGGCCCGTCCGTCGGCGTCGATCCACCCGGACGGACCGCGCACATGGTGCACCGTAGCGTGGCCCAGATCCAGCAGGTGCCGGGTAGCCATACGGGCCCCCGCCCGCTGGTCGACCGCCACCGACGGCCAGCCCGGTGCCTGGTCCCCGCACAAGACGACCAGCGGCACATCCGGCACCACCTGCCCCAACGCATCGAGGGTCGCCTGTACGAACGCATTGACGATGATCCCGTCGACGTGAACGTCCTTCAGATGGTCGACCGCCCGGCGGAGAGACGACTCACTGACGTCGGGGAGGATGGCCACGTTCGTGGCCAGTCCGACCTCCCGGGCCGCCGAGGCGATGGCGAACACGATACTGGACGGGCCGTAATGTGAGGCACCCATCGACACGACACCGATGACCCCCGAGCTCCCCCCGGCCAGGGTGCGGGCCGCCACGTGTACCCGATAGCCGAGAGCCTCGATAGCTTCCTCGACTCGCGCCCGAGTCTCTTGCCGCACCCCGGGGAAGCCGTTCAGCACCCGCGAAAGGGTCATCGTGGAAACCCCGGCCAGGCGGGCCACATCGGCCATGACAGGCGTCAGTCGACTCATCGACTGCAGCGCTCCCACTAGGTAAGGACGATCGCCGCCGTATCAACAATGTCCCCTTCTGGTAATGCCAATCGCAGGCGATCCCGGTCATTTTAATCTGCTCCAGAACGTTCCAGCGGCTTTTCTCGCTAAGGCCCGTTCGGGGACCGGTGGGGAGTGCCCCGCCAGCGCTCATCACACTCGCATGCCTCGATCCGCATAATGCATCGAGGATGTCCGGGACTCGCGGCACCACACCGAGAGACTCAACGACGCCCTCGACTCGATTTGTACCTACTCCGCTGCGCGCGTGGCACTCGTTCAGCACGGAGATGCGGTTGTGGCAGATACGAGGGCCAAGTCGGCCGTCGAGAGCGAACCCTCACTGAAGCCTCTCGCTATGATAATCCAAGCGATATGTTAGCGATATCAAGAACGCGTGGCAGGTGTCGATGAGACAAACGATAGGAGAGATCCTTGCGACGAAGCTCGTTCAACGACGGCTGGCGGGTCCGGCCGAAGCCGGAAATGGTCGACGAGCTGACGGGCGGCGGTGGGCCGTGGGCTGCGGTGAGGCTTCCTCACGATGCCATGATCACCCAGCCTCGCGGACCGGGTTGCTCGCCGGGGACGGGATACTTCGCCGGGGGTGTATGGCAATACGAGAAGGACTTCGAGGTGGATCTCGCCGACCGCGGACGCCGCATCATGGTCGAGTTCGAGGGTGTCTACCGCGGCGCCCGCGTTTACATAAACGGAGTTCTGGCGGCCAGCCGGCCTTACGGATACTCCAACTTTTACGTCCGCCTGGATCCGCAACTCCGGTACGGTGCTACGAACTTGATCCGAGTCGAGGCAACGGCCCGGGATGATGCCCGCTGGTACTCCGGTGCGGGTATCTATCGTCCCACCTGGTTGATCACTGGGGAACCGTTGCATATCGCAGTGGATGGTGTGACGCTTGCTACGCCGGTCGTCGACCGAGACGCAACGATGGTCCTAGTCGACACGGTAGTGGAAAACGACACAGGGTTTCCAGTCCGCTCCCGACTGTTGACCGAGGTCGTGGACCGGCAAGGGACTGTGGCCGCTCATGACGCCTCGCCGCTGACCGCGCCTCCGGGAGGATCGATGACCGTGCATCAGCGGATTGTTCTTCCCGCGCCTGCCTTGTGGAGCGCAGATGATCCAAACCTATACACCTGCGAGAGCCGGTTGCTCACCGATGAGAAGGTACTCGACACGGAAGTCACGACCTTCGGAGTCCGTACCGTCGAAGTCGATTCCAGACGAGGTTTGCGGATAAACGGCGAGTCGGTCAAACTCCGAGGCGCCTGTGTACACCACGATAACGGTGTCATCGGCGCAGCCACCATCGATCGGGCTGACGAGCGGCGGGTGGAGATCCTAAAGGCAGCCGGGTTCAATGCCCTACGGAGCGCCCACAATCCGATGAGCAAGCCGATGCTAGATGCCTGCGACCGGCTCGGGATGCTTGTCATGGACGAGGCGTTCGATTCATGGACCTCCAGTAAGGTCGAGGACGACTACGCCCGTTGGTTCCCCGAGTGGTGGGACCGCGACCTGACCTCCATGGTCATCAAGGATGTCAACCACCCGTCCGTGATCCTGTACTCGATCGGCAACGAGATCCCTGACCTCGGCGACGCAGGCGGCGCGGCTCAGAGTAGAGCTATGGCGGAACTGATCCGTTCGATCGACACGAGCCGACCGGTAACCAACGGCGTCAATCCCCTGCTCGCCGTCGGCTTGGCCGCTCTGACCGGCCCCTTGGTTCAAAGTGCGGGAGCAACGACGCTTGAGCCGGTCAGCGGAGACATGGATATCAATGCCATGATGACGCTCTTCCAAGAGCACCTGCCGGTGCTGCTGCAACACGAGGTTGTAGACGAGAAGCTAGCGGAATCCTGTGCCGCTCTGGACGTAGTCGGATACAACTACACCGACTCTCGCTACGAGATGGACCACCAGTTGCATCCCAACCGGGTAATAGTCGGCTCGGAGACAAATCCCTCCAAGATCGACGCCCTGTGGCGCCTGGTCAGGTCGATGGACCACGTCATCGGTGACTTCACGTGGACCGGGTGGGAATACCTCGGCGAGTCAGGATTAGGTCGCGTCGAATACGAGCGGTCGGATGCTGACGGATTTAGCCTCTGGGGGCCATATCCTTACCTCACCGCAGGCTGTGGCGATATAGACATCACCGGATTCAGACGGCCCGTTTCGTACCTCCGGGAAATCGTCTTCGGACTACGTCAGGACCCGTACATCGCAGTGAAGTCGCCCGAGCACTACGGGAAGCAGCCCGCAGTAATCAGTCCATGGTCAACGGAGGGCGTGTCGTCATGGGACTGGACCGGTTACGAAGGAGCCCCCATCCGCGTAACCGTCTATGCGAACGCCGACGAGGTCGCCCTCAGTATCAACGGAACCGAGGTCGACCGCAGGGCAGCA
>DAHYHI010000097.1:0-7150 GCA_027391075.1 Acidimicrobiaceae bacterium
CGAGTCGGCCTCTCAGCAGCGGGTGGCCGAAAGCCTGGGCGTCGATCGCACGACGATGGTCGCCATCATCGACACGCTCGAGGCCAAAGGCATCATCGTCCGTCGCCCTGACCGCGAAGACAGACGTCGGAACGTTGTCGAGCTGACGCAGGCCGGCCAAACCCTTCTCCGTCAGGCGACAGCCGCGAGCGACCTCGCCGAGGCCGATCTGCTCGCCCCGCTCAACCGCCAAGAGGGCGAGCAACTACGAACCCTGTTGGCACGAATCCTGGACCGCGGCTGACTCTGGATCCGACCTTTGTCTTCGACGCCATCGTGGGTCTGCTGCCGGCCTGATGGCACCCGTCACGCGCCAGAAGAGCCCTTCACGAGCGCCTGCCGCCAAGCGGCGCAGCGCACCTACTCGGAGCTCGGCGTGCCAAACCCCCGGGACCGCCGTCTATGACCCTGGCCTGGTCGACGCTGAACACGTCGCGCTGGCCGGGTTCCTCGGCGGCGACCGGGGTCTGACCCGCGACGCCTACGCCCTCGATCTGCGCCAGTTCGTTGCCTTCTGTGAGAAGGGTCAGCGGACCTATTCGAGTTCCGTCGCAGCGACATCAAGACCCTTCGGACGCGCGCTGGAGGCCAGGAGTCGGCCGCGTAGCCCCTGGCCGACAGTCGGCGGAGGTCGGCCTGCACTTTCTGCTAGCTGTTGCCAGCTCGGCAGGATCCCGGCTCGTTTTGACCGGCTCGGGAGGGAGTGCGTCGCGAAAGCGTCCTTGCCAGTGGCCTGCCGACTGGAAAGCAAACGGCGACTAGCTTTCGGGTCGGAGCCTTCGCTAACAGGCACCGCCTGGACCGCTTCACGAGAGGACTCGACCCGTGGGTCCGAACACTCACCGAGCCGGACTCCGGTCCCCCGGGCGGGAAGGAAGCGATGCCTACGCCCCTACCTAGATAACGGTTAAGATACAAGCGTTACTTAGATCAAAGGGGAGGCCACGGTCGTGGGACAACTGGCGCGGCGTCGCTGGTCTGCCTCGTTCGAAGGGATGAGCCGCCGTAATCGCCAAGGCTGCGACTACGACACCTACCTCCCCGACCCGCTCAACGGATGGGACCTTGCCCTCCCCGCCGCCCTTGCCGCCGACCTCAGCGACGCTGAATCAGCGATTCGCCGGCTGAACGCAACCGGAACGTCGCACGCCAGCCTCGAAGGCCTAGCGCGGTTCTTGCTACGCGCCGAATCGGTCGCCTCCTCGAAGATCGAGGGACTGGACGCAGGACCTCGCCGGTTGCTCGACGCCGAGGTCGTGATCGCCCAAGGAGGCAACGCTGCCGACAGGATCGCAGTCGAGGTGCTCGCCAACGTCGCTGCGATGCAGGCCGCTGTCGACTTGGGCTCATCGACCGACACCATCACCCTCGACGACCTCCTCAAGGTTCATCGGATCTTGATGGAACAGTCCGACACACCTGAAATCGGAGGTGTCGTCCGCACCGCGCAGAACTGGGTAGGCCGCAGCAGCTACAACCCCTGCTCCGCAGCGTTCGTCCCGCCCCCACCAGAGACCCTCGACGCGTTGCTCCATGATCTGCTCGCCTACGTCAACGGCGACGACCATCCTGCCCTCGTCCAAGCGGCGATCGCTCACGCGCAGTTCGAGACCATCCACCCCTTCGCCGATGGCAACGGCCGAACCGGCCGGGCGCTCATCCATGTCGTCCTCCGCCGACGCGGCGTCGCTCCTCGCTTCGTCCCACCGATCAGCCTCGTGCTCGCCAGCTGGGCGAACGACTACATCGCAGGTCTCACCGCGTACCGACACGTCGGCACGCCCGACGATCCCGACCGTTCCAGGAGCGCAGAGGTCTGGCTGCGCACCTTCGCCACCGCCGCCCACCGTTCATGCAGCGATGCCGAGGCGTTCGCAGGCAGGATCGACGCTCTCGGTGCACAGTGGCGTGAGCAGCTCGGCCGCGTCCGCGCCAACTCCGCAGTCGAGCTCCTTCTCGAGCTCTTGCCCGGTCTTCCCGTCATCACCATCGATAGTGCTGCGCGACTGATCGGCCGGTCGGACATGCGAACTGGCGAAGCCATCAATCGGCTCGAAGCCGGAGGAGTGCTGCGCCAGCGAAACGTCGGCAGACACCGCTACCGCATCTTCGAAGCAGCGGACGTCGTAGATCTGTCCACCGGCCTGGAGCGAGCCCTTGCGAGCCCGACCGGTAACACGGTGACGGCAGCACCCAGTCGGCGGGTCCCGCGTCGGGCACAACCCGGCCGAGACCTCGTCTGAGCTTGACCCGACTACGCGCGGGCGAGCATCCGACAGACTGCAGTGCCAGATAAATCCACAATTATGCGGAATGGCGACCAACAGCTCTTTGGCTCGGATGACCAAGATGTGGGGGAGGACTCTTTCTCCTACGTTCTTCGAAGGACGCTTATGCGTCATGGCACGTCGGGAGCGTTGGCTTGCGGCTTGCGAGGCGGGGGGCGGTCTGGCTCGAGGCTGGTGCGCTTAAAGATCGAGGATGAAGCGCAGCGCCCGCTCGATGGTGCGCAACTCGTCGGGACCGACGCTGCCGCGCCTGCGGTGGATGCGCTCGGTGGAGACGACCCTGATGTGGTCGCATCTCGCATACGAGAGGTGCTCCAGGCCGCTTACGCCTGCCGCGATCTCGACATGGCTGCGCAACCCGTAGTCGGTGGAGGTGACGGGCACGACCACGACGAGATCGCCAGGTCCGTTGTTGACAATGTCGCTCGAGACCACGATCGCCGGGCGGAGGAAGGCCGGCTCGTGGCCGACGGGACGACCGAGGTCTACCTGGTAGATCTCACCCCGCCAGATCACCCGAGGGGGTCCCACTCCTTGCGCTCGGCTTGGTACGCCTCCCACCGCTGGGGATCCTCGCGGAGTCGGCGGTAGTCGTCGCCCAGGTCTCGAAGGAACTCCTGGCGTTCGAGGGCCTCGATAGCCGAGTGGACGACCTCCACGACCGTGGTCTGCCGGGATTTCGCCAACGACTGCAGTCGTTCGGAGTCAGGCCGGCGGACCCGCACGGTGGTGGTCTCTTCAGCACCCATCCCTCCAGTGTAGACCGAACGTAGACTTGCAGGAGAGTCCTGACAATCGAAACGCTCTCACGTGAGCTGACGCAGAAAGTCGCGCCAGAACGACGGCCCCAGCCCGTCGGACACAAGCGCAGATCGGCACCTCGGGCGTGTCCCACCTACCCTGCGTTCGGGGCGGGACTGAGTTTCCGAGCGGGCGCGCCTTCTGGAACAGGGGGAGCGGGTGGTCCAGCCGTCTGTTGGCCCCGAACGGCCCCCTCGTTCCATCAAGCGCCAGCAGGAGAGCAGATCTGGCAGTCCGCGTGCGTGGCAGATGAGCGACACCATGCCGGCGCCTCGGCTCCAGATGTCTTCACGGGCACGCCGCAAGTCCCCTGCGCTTTCGAGAGCGAGCGACGGGAATCGAACCCGCGTTCTCAGCTTGGGAAGGGGCTGTCGCACCCTCCGCCCACCAGGTGTTTCGCGCGTTCGAGCAGGTCAGCGGCCATTTGAGCTTGACCAGCCGCGCCCGGCTGCGACCGACTTTGACCAGTCGTTGTGGCACGAATGTGGCACGGCTCAGGCGTCGAGCAAGGGCTGAGCGCCCTTGTCCTCGGTCATCCACGAGCCCACTAAGAGCTCGACGTCGCCATCGGGGTAGCTGGCCACCAGGTGAAGTTCCCCTCCGGTGGCGTTCACGAAGCGGCGCAGCGTGGAGAGCAACAGATCGGTGCGCCGCTCGAGGCGGGAGATTTCGCTTTGGTCCATGCCCATCGCCTCGGCGACCGTCGCCTGAGCGAGATCCCGCAGCTTTCGGACCTTCGCCAGGCTCGCCTGGTGGTGCTCGATCTCCTCGCTGGCACGTTCGTAGGCGACCCTGCCCGCCGGGTCGGCGAGGATCCGCTCCCGCAGCGGACCTGCGGATGCGGTGGTCTCCTCGTAGTCTCCTTCCTCGCCGGCCTGGGCATCGGTCTGGCGATCATCGACCGGTAGGCGCCGGTGAGAATCGGTCATCTTCCTATCTCCTCCTCCTGTATCCATGGGTTTTGGTTCGGTCATCTCACGATCCTCCAGCCCTGCTGTGCGGCGAAGACCGTGAGTCGCCGCTCAGCTTCGGCGAGGTTGGTCGGGTACCAACGGTTCCCGAGGTCCGTCTTGTCGCCTCCGAGGAGCAGGACCGCTCGCACCTCCCTTTGGACCGAAGCGACGAACCCGTAGAGGACCCTGATCACCGGAGGCCTCTCGGCGTAGGGCGTCACACCTGTAGGCGGTGTCCGGCGAAGCGCTCGCAATCCCAAGCATGACGTGACGACCGGATGCGACTCCGGGTCACCAAGCTCACGGCCGTGCGCAGCGAGGGCATCGGATGAGACCCTGGATCTCACCAGCGACCTCGATGTCCACGTCGATCAACTCCTCGGCCACTCAAGGAAGTACGGGTGGTGTACGGCCTCCACGACCCAACCCTACCACCTCTATGTGCTCGACCACATGCCGCCCTGGGACCGGGCATCGGACCGGGAGGTCGGCAGGACACGCAGGTCGGCAGGACACGCGGTGTCGGTCGGTCGGGCGAGCCATGGCACTACTGCCAATCGGGCCCGACGGCGCCGACGACCGCCACACCATTCTTGAGCGTGTCCCCACTCCGCTCGCCCCATATGTGCCGTTACGCGCTCCCCTCTGGGCGAGTGCGTTCGGATTACGGATCGTTCACTATGCCCGTGCCTGATGGGGTCCCTGCGGGCCGCGGCCAGTGCTGCCGGTCAGGAGCGGCAGTGCCCGGACGCCAGGCGTTCAGCAGGTTCAGAGATGTCCACGAAGGTCGTCGCCACGCTGCCGCTCGTGGGGAACACCTTTCGTAGGCCGATGCTAAAATGCGGCTGTGCGCAGTGACAGCAAACCAGATCCACGCGCTCGACTAGCAGCATTGAGGCGGCGGCGGGAGGTGCCGTTTCGGCGCCCCTGTGATGGGCACCAGCCAGCGAGATTCTGTGCGTTTGCTCTGGCGCAACTCAAGCGTACGTCGGTGACCGGATTGTGTCGGACACCCGCTGCTTAGAATTTTCGCGTAAGGGCCCCGGCACTGTCGAGGACCGCCAACCATGGTCCTGGGCCGGCCTCTCGCACGAAACGCTCCATCCGCTCCCAGGATCCAGCGAGGAGCTGTACGGTGCGCCAGATCGATTGCTCGCCCTTGGCTGAAACACGAAAGGCACGGATGCCGTGCGCCTGGAAGGCCTCCCACTCGGCCTTGATCGCGAAGCGGTCCCGAGTTAGAACGACCAGTCCTCGTTGCGCAACGATGGGCATCCAATCAAGGTCCTCGGTCTGACGAGGCACGCCCGGGAGATCAGGATGACCGGGATGGACGACGGGGGCCTGGGCCGCGACGAGGATCGTCGCGACTAGGTAATCGGTCTCATCAATGAAGAATCTCGGATGACCCCCTGCCGCATCCGGTGACAGTCTTATGCCGCCTTCACCGCAGCCCTGTTGGCTTCATACCGTATTGCAGCCTCGACGTCCGCCTCCTCTATCTCATAGCCTCGAGCCAGTAGCTCGATCGAGTCCCCAGCCCGAAACGCCTCGGCAAGTCGGTCTGTCCGAATGCCGCGAATGGTCGGGCGACCGAAGGCGAAGCCCGGGTCAATACGGACCGGGGATTCTGGGCCGTCAGGCATGATCCGTCGGGCGATACTTCCCTCCCATTCCACGCTCTCGAAGAACTGCTCCGCTAATGGTGCGAGTACAAGCTGCCCGTTTCCGAGCTGCATGACGATCCGCAGAGCCTTTGGAATCTGCTCCTCGCCTTGGATACGCCAGATCAACTCACGGCCATAGATGAGGGGCCTGGCTTGGGCTAGGGGGTAGCGCCCGCCAACTTCCTCTCTCAGGCGTTCAACCATCGGGCGAAGGTGAATGACCGAGATACCCCTCCGGCGATACCTGGCCACTAGGTCGACTTCCACGAACTCTCCCCAAGTGGCCAACTCGTCGCCAGTCGGCTCCGACCGCAACAATGGCGGAAAGTAGACACCACGACGGGTGTAGCCCTCGAGCCACCGCCTCACGGTGCCGCTGTTCAGACCGGCGACCGTATCAATCTCGGCATACGTGTAGAGGCGCCGGTCTAGAACAGTCACCTTGTCAGTCATCCTCACCATCCTTGTCGATCAGGGCGCTGGCGTGACGGCTGCGAACACACGTTCGACAGCCTAATGTGTATCGCTGACTGTCGAACCAGTGTCCTCACGGGGGCGCCTCCCCTCGACCGGACGCTGCGGCGCAGAATCACGGGGTAAGGGCTCCCGCTGCGGCTCAAGGAGCCGCGCGGAACCGGCGATCTGGCCGCTTGGCGACGGTCGGACGAGCCGCCGTCGCCACACCGACGAGACCGCCGCCGGCGGGAGGTAGCCACAGGATCGGGCCGCCGGGGTCCCGTCCCGGACGCTCGGGCCACGGCGAATGGCCTGGACCTGTGGCACGCTTGTGGCACGCCGACCAATACCCACCGGGGGTAGCGATCACGATATAGGCCTTGACCAGCACTTTTCGAGAGCGAGCGACGGGAATCGAACCCGCGTTCTCAGCTTGGGAAATCCCTTGAGGGGGGTCCAGGGGGGCCCGTCAAAGTACATACCCGCAGGTCAATGCGTTATGCACACGCCTATGGAAAACGGCGATCGGCAGGAGCTGTTGGGAAAGTGTTGGGAAGAGGGTCCTGTGGACGCCCCGGCGGACGACTGGTGGGACTGGAGCTGACGGCCCCGGGGCGGCAGCCCGGCTGTCGCAGCCGAAGGGGGGCCAGTGGACCTCGGTCGGGTGCTTGAGGTGTGCAGCAGCTGCACTGGCGCCGTCAGCATGAGCCGGCTGGCGAGGTCATCTGTCGGCGATACCGGCAAGGGCGGATGCCGCAGCCGTGCATTGAACCGTGAACAATGACAATGGGTCCAGGGCCCCTCGACGCCGGCGCCGGCGCCGGCGCCGTTTGGAGCATGACGCTCCCGGCTGATCCGGCAGCGGCCAGCCTTGCCACGGGTGCGCTCCAGCCGTGGCCTAGGTCGAGGACACGTCCAGCTGCCGGTCAACGCTTCCGGCGTCGTT
>DAHYHI010000107.1:0-29467 GCA_027391075.1 Acidimicrobiaceae bacterium
CGGGGTTCGGGCATGTCCCCGCAGGCTCGGGTGAGGCATCGGGCGGCGGTGGTCTTGCCGCCTCCAGCGGGTCCGGTGATGTAGAGCAGCCCGGCAGCGCGCTCGGTTTCGGGTTGTGTCTGGGCGAGCATCCAGGCGACCACGAGAGGCCGGTCGGCAGGCGCGACGCGCACGTATTCCCACAGGTCGTCGAGGTCACCGCCGGCCTCGGGTAGGGGCAGCTGTCGGATCAGGTCGCTGCGACGAAACCAGCATCCCGGGTGGGTCTCGATGCTCCATCCGTCCTGGTCGATCCGGACGCATGCCCCATCGGTGCGGCCCGGGTCCCACCACAGGGCGCCGTCGGTGCCGCGACCCCATCTCAGTTGCGGGGGCACATTGAGTGGGTTTGCAGCGCCGGCGAAACGGGTGAGGGCTGTGGTGAGGGTGGTTGCTGACGGGATGGGTTCGTCGGGGCATCGCTCGGCGAAGCGGGCTGTTGCACGCTGGCGCAGCTCCGGGGTTTCCAATGGGCGGAGGATGCCGCCGGGGGGAGGGTCGTGGCTGCGGCGCGGCATGGCCCACACGTCGTCGCCGTTGCGTAGCGGCCACCACCACGCGGAGAGCATCGCTGCGAGGCGGTGGGTGACATGACCGGGCACGGCGCCATCGCGTCCCGTCCGCTGAAGGACACGCCACGCCCGGCGCATCTCCATCTCCGGGTCGTAGCCGGCCGGCTCGGCTACCACGGGATGATCAGGGCCGACAAGGTGAAGCGGTGGGGACAGCTGCTCAGCCGGGTCGGCTACCGGCTCGTCCTCCACCCATTCGTTTTCGAGTGGGACGCCGTCGTCGATGTAAAAGTATGACTCGTTCATTGCGGGAAGTACCTCGATGTGCTGAAGGTCACCAGATGCCGACTGGGTCTATTCGTGGGAAGTGGACTAGGGAATGGGTGAAGATCGTTGGGCAAGGGCTAGGGCTAGGTCCAGGTCTAGGGACAACCGTCACGGTCGTTTGGTTACTCGCGCGAGCCGGGCGACCATTAGCGACCCCCGCTGCCAGCGAGGTGACCGAGACCTCGGCGCAGCTTGTGTCGCACAGTCTGGTCGCCGCGTAAACAACGCATCCACTCGGCACTCGGAGCAGGTGCGACAAGGCGTTGGAGGTCGGGCGTGACTAGTTGACAACATGGGCATCCGTCTCATGGCGGGGTGCTCCTTCCTTGCGGTACCTCCAGTAGCGGGCGCTTCGGCTGTTTCAACGATCAATCGACTAGTGCCGAACGCCATGTCTTGTTTCCGAAGGGTGTAATCAGCACAGCCAAATCACTCCAGTCAACAGCTGCGATTTGCTCAGTCGGCTCGCAGCCGCCAAGCGGAAGTATTGCGGTGATCACTTTGCTCAGCGACTATTGCCAACCCGACGGAATGTCTTGGCGTTAATGACACTCGCTTCCGGCCTCGCCTACGGACGCCTGCGGCCGCGGCCAACCTGAGACGCTTGGGCGACTTTTGCAATACGGCGTACCTCTGCGACCTCGACACCAAGAACTTGGGCGGTCAGCTCGACGCCGATACCGGTAGCCATGTCGGCAACAGCGGCACCGACTCCTTCCTGCGCGGCGGTGACCGCCAGGTCGGCCTCGGCCAGCACCTCGGCTCGCCGGGCTCTCGCCTGATCCAGCCGGGCTGCGGCGCGCATGTGAGCGGTGTCGAGAGACGCCAGGGTTTGCTGAGTGCGGCGGACTTCGTCTCGGACGGGCACGGTGACCTCCTCTCGGGGGCCACGACGTGCGGCCCCCACACGTTCACCGCCGGGGGGTCCAACCTATGTCCATAGCTCGGCACCTCCCTACCCGTGGGAGCCTGTGCCGCAGGATCAGTTGATCACGGTCCGGGCAGGAAACCTGGCGAGGCGGCGAAGATCCGCCCGGCTTCGGCCCACCAGACTGGGGCCAGCCGTCCCGTAGCCAAGAATGACCTTGCTCGCTTCGGCCAGGACGATCCGAGCACCCAAGACGGTACCGTCAGCCGCCGCCACGGCAAGGTCCCGCTCGGCTAATGCCACCTGAACCGCCGCCCTCGCCCGGATAGCGGACGCCTTCTGTTGCGCCTCGGCGACAGAGCGCACCGACCGGCGCCGCCAGACAGCCTCGAAACGGGGAGCGCTCAGCCCACCGGTTGCCGCCAGCAGCTCGCGCTCCAATCGTGCCGCCAACCTGTCTCGGACCACGACAGCATCCTCCCAGTACCGGTAGGCGTCCTGCCAGCGAGCAGCCCCGTCGACCAGCCGCTCAATCACCGACGACAGCTCAGCCCGAATCACAACCCCGCAGTCCTACCACCTGCCAGCGACACCCAGCGGCCGTCACCGAGAACCGACCACACCCGCCACTCGCGCCCTCAGACCCCTACCTGCCCGTCACCCTCCAAATCAAAATCCCGGCCTTACACAGTCGGCATTCGAGGACGGGCGGTCCCGTCAGCGTGTCAGCCCAGAGGTGACACGAACCCGTTCTCCACGGCAGGAGCAAGGCGCAGCCGGACTCGTCTGCCGCTCAGCAGTGCCCGAACCAGCAATAGCGTGGACCGCCCGACGGCTCCGGTAGGAGCGTGGCGGCCGCCCGCTCCGAGACAGGAGCCGGTGGTGATTTCGATACGGCGTATCAGCCTGGGCGGCGGCTACCGCTACCTGATGGAGTCCGTCGCCGCCGGTGACGGGGCGACTGAGCGGTCCAACGGTCTCGCCCGCTACTACGCCACCTCGGGTACCCCGCCGGGGACGTTCCTCGGCGCGGGGCTGGTCGACCTGGACGGCGGCAATGGCGTCGAGGCCGGCTCAGAGGTGGCCGAGAAGCACTTGGAGGCGATGCTGGCTGGCTGCGCTGATCCGGTCAGCGGCGAGGCGGTCGGCGGCAAGCCGAAGGCTCCTCGTGGCGGCCTGCCGGTGGCCGGTTTCGATCTGACGTTCTCCCCGTCGAAGTCGGTGTCGGTGGCGTGGGCGCTCGCCGATGAGGGCACCAAGGCGGTTGTCTACGAGTGCCACCGCCGTGCCGTCGCTTTCGTGATCGGCTACGCCGAAGGACACGTGTTCCGGTCCCGTTCGGGCACCAACGGCATCGTCGAGGAGGACATCTCCGGGGTGGTCGCCGCCGCGTTCACCCACTGGACGTCCAGGGCGGACGACCCCCAACTGCACGACCATGTAATCGTCTGGAACCGTGCCAGGTCGACCAGCGATGGCCGGTGGCGGACCCTCGACAGCAGGGGCTTGTTCAAGGCGACCACCACCCTCTCCGAACTGCACCACGGGGTCCTGTCGGACCTGTTGACCGGGGCGCTGGGCGTCGGCTGGGAGGCCCGCGGCCGGCGTCACTCGAGCCGCCCCCGCTACGAGATCACCGGTGTACCCGAGGTCCTGATGGCCGAGTTCTCCCAGCGCGCCGCCCAGATCGCCGCCTACCGCGATGACCTGAATGCTGCGTTCTTCGCCGCGCACGGCCGCCAGCCGAACCCGGTAGAACAGATGCGCCTAGCCCAGCAGGCGACCCTCGCCACACGACCTAAAAAGACCCATGCCAGCCTCGCCGAGCTGACCGACGGGTGGCGTACAAGGGCAGCCTGGCATGTCGGAGCCGGGCAGGTGGCGTGGGTTGCGAGCCTGAAAGACCGCAACGACCTGCCGCTGCTCCGAGCTGACGACCTGGGCGATCCGATCCTCACCGACGCCGCCGAAGCCGTGCTCTCAAGCGTCGCCGAGCGGCACGCCACCTACGGCCGCCAGAACCTCCTAGCCGAAGCCCACCGCACGCTTCACGGGGTCCGCTTCGCCAGCCCCGACGATCGGCTCGCTGTCGCGGAGCGGGTCACCGACCTGGCCGTCGGCCGGTCCTTGGCGCTCAGCCAGCCGGCGATACATCACACCCCGGCCCGCTACATACGGGCCGATGGGTCGTCCCGGCTGCACCCTGAGAGCCGGATCGCGTACACCACCCAAGCGATGATCGACGCCGAGGCGCGGCTGCTCGCCGCCGGAAGAACCGTGCACGCTCCGACGGTGACGGTGGCAACCGTCGTCACGGTCGCTGACGCCTGCTTGCCGGGCCAGGACCATGGGCTGTCGGTCGACCAGGCTTTGGCGGTCGGGAAGATCGCCACCTCCGGCCGGGCCCTCGACGTGCTGGTCGGGCCGGCCGGGACCGGCAAGACCACCACCATGTCCGGCCTGCGAACCGTATGGGAGACCGAGCACGGACCCGGCTCGGTGATCGGCCTCGCCCCCTCCGCCGCGGCAGCGGAGGTGCTCGGCGACGAACTCGGGATCGACACCGAGAACACCGCCAAGTGGCTCACCGAATGGCGGCGCATCCCCGACCTGGCCGCGCGGCGCGACAACCTCGCTGGGCAACTCGCACGCCGCAGCGACCTCTCTTCTGCTGGAGCCCGCAAGCTGGCCGACCAGGTGCAGCAACTCGATCGGGCGGTCAACGAGCGGCGGTTGCGTCCCGGTCAGCTGGTCATCGTCGACGAGGCCAGCTTGGCAGGCACGTTCGCCCTCGACGAACTGGTCGGTGCAGCTGGCGACGCCGGGGCAAAGGTGCTGTTGGTCGGTGACTGGGCGCAGCTGTCCTCGGTCGAGGCTGGCGGGGCGTTCGGTCTGCTCGTCGCGGAGCGGGGTGACCTGGCGCCCGAGCTGGTCGACGTCCGCCGGTTCCGCAACAACTGGGAGAAGGCGGCGAGCGTCGAGCTGCGCCTCGGCCATCAGGCCGCCATCGACGGGTACGCGGACCATGGTCGGGTGGCCGGAGGAGAGCGCACCGACATGCTCGAATGTCTCTACCAGGCGTGGAAGGCCGACGTCGACGCCGGGCGCTCCAGTCTGATGATCGCTGCGGACACCGTGACCGTGGCCGACCTGAACCGTCGCGCCAGGGCAGACCGGGTCGCCGCCGGAACCGTCGCCGACGCCGGGTTGGCGATCGCTGACGGGCAGCGTGTCGGGGTGGGAGACGAGGTCATCACCAGGGCCAACAACCGGCTGCTGGTCACCGGGAACAGGTGGGTGAAGAACGGGGACCGCTGGACCGTCACAGCCACCCATCAGGATGGGAGCATGGCTCTACGGCGTGCGGGTGGGAGCGGGGAGGTGGTGCTCCCGGCTGACTACGCCGCCGCCCACGTCGAGCTCGCCTATGCCACCACTGCCCATCGGGCGCAGGGTCGCACCGTCGACACCGCGCATGCGATGGTCGCCCCGACGACCACCAGGGAGGTCCTTTACGTCGCCGCCACCCGAGGCCGCGAATCCAACCGGCTGTACGTGGACACTATCTACGAGGCCGACCCGCAAACCGCCCACGACGGGATGATCGCACCCCAGACCACCGGGGAGGTGCTCGCAGCGGTCCTCGCCAACGAGGGAGCGGACCTCTCCGCGCACGAGACCCTGCGCCGGGCGCAGCACCGGGCGGAGGACTTCACCGTCCTTGCCGGCGAGTACCAGACCTTCGCCAGGGCCGCTCAGGCTGAGCGTTGGGACGCGCTCCTCGAACGTTCCGGCCTCGACACCGACCAGCTGGAACAGGTCCGGGCCACCGACTGCTACGGGCCTCTCCTCGCCGCCCTTCGAGACGCCGAAGCCCGCGGCCTCGACATCGAGGTAGCGTTCCCGAGGCTCGTCGCGGCCCGGCCGCTCATCGACGTCGGCGACCCCGCAGCCGTCCTCCACGGCCGGGTCGAACGGTGGGTGACCGCAGCGGCCAGCAGACGCCAGCCGGTCGGGAACCTGATCGCCGGGCTCATCCCCCGCGCGGTCGGCGTCACCGATCCCGACATGACACGAGCGCTGCATGAGCGAGACGAGGCGATGCAGCGCCGCGCGACCGAACTCGCCGCACAGGCCGTCGAACACAATCACGTATGGGTACGCCGTCTCGGGTTCCCGCCGGCAGACCCGGGCACCCGGGAGGCGTGGATGCAGGCGATCTCGACCGTCGCCGCCTACCGGGATCGCTGGGGGATCGGCAACGACCACCTTCCCCTTGGACCCGACAGCGCCGCCAGGACCATCGAGGCGCTCGGGCACCGCGGCCGGGCAGAAGCAGCCGTCGAGCGGGCGCTACAACTCGCCGGTGAGGCGGCGACGGCTCCTGTCGATCCTGTCGCGGCAGGCGCCGCTGACGCAGGCAGAGAGATCGGAGTCGAGCTGTGACAGCCTTCTTGATCGTCGTTCCGCTGCTGGTGGCATGGCGAGGGGTCACCTGGTTGCGACGCCAGCGACGGCGGGCGTGGGAGCAGATTTTGGGGGATCCACCGCTTCAATGTCGACCTCGCCACCACACCCGGTTCGGTGATCGCCGACGTCGCCGGGAAGGCGCCGAGGCGGCTGGCGTTGCGCCTGGCAGTGATTGCGACGGCACTGGCCCACAAGGAAGACCCCTCAGTCGAGCTGCTTATGGTCCCGGTGCGCATCGGGGAGTGCGATGAGTGCCCATGGTGGGACTACTGCAAAGGACGCCTGAGGGAAGGATCTGGCGACGTCTCGCTGATCCCTCGGGTCGGCTGGCGCGAGTGGATGTTCCACCACGACCGTGGCGTCACCGACCGCGCAGCGCTGGCGGCATTGGATCCGACGACGGCACGACTGGTGTCAGCAGGGATCGACATTCCTGAATTTCGGCGTCTCGTCGAGGGCCTGCCGGACGACACGCCTATCCGGGATCTCGGCGCCGTGGTCCGAGCGAAGACGCAACTCGCCCGCCTGGAGTCAGAGGGCGTGACGACGTTCGGAGACTTGATGGCGCTCGACGCCGTGACGGCGTCCTACGCCGGGTCTGGAATGTCGTGGTTGCCTGAGCAGATCGACCTTGCACGAGCTGCTCTCGGACCGAGCCCGGTGTATCGGCGTCGCGGAGTTGAGGAGATCACAGTTCCACGCGGTGATGTCGAGATCGATGTGGACATGGAGAACATCGAGGAAGGGGTCTACCTCTGGGGGGCGCTCCATTCAGTTCGTGCTGACGGAGTCACGACGTCGGTGTACCACGCCTTCGTGACGTGGGACCGGCTCACCCCTGGCGTCGAACGGGGGAACTTCAGCGAGTTCTGGGCGTGGTTGGTGGGCGTCAGTTCAGAGGCCCACCGACACGGCAAGACGTTCCGGGCGTACTGCTACAACGCTTCCGCGGAGAACACATACCTCAAGAAGCTGGGCATTGGCCTGGGCATCCTGGACGAGGTGAATGCGTTCGTTCAGTCCGACGAGTGGGTTGACCTCCTGCGCTTCATCGACGATCAACTGGTGACGGGGACGGGAAGTGGTCTCAAGGCCATCGCTCCTCTGGCAGGGTTTGCGTGGGGCGTTGACGACCCTGGTGGGGGGATCTCGATGGTGCGGTACGACATCGCCGCTGGGAGCAACGACACTGCCGATCGCCGTGCTGCCCGCGAATGGCTTCTGACGTACAACCGTGGCGACGTCGAGGCGACGCTGGCCATCCGTGACTGGCTCCAATCGGAGGCTGGGGGACTTCCTTCGATCACGGTATGGTCTCCCGGCGCTAATTGGGAGCACGCGTCGTGACCGCACTCACAGACCATCAGGCCAAGCTCTTTGCGCTGGAGCTGCTTCGTCGCCATCCCGTCGGTGAGGCCGCCCGAATCGGCAGCGCCCTCATGGACGCGCAGGTCGACCTCAACCCGCATCAGGTTGACGCAGCTCTCTTCGCCTTTTGCTCTCCGTTCTCCAAAGGCGTCATCCTCGCCGACGAGGTCGGGCTGGGCAAGACCATCGAAGCCGGTCTCGTCCTGACCCAGCGATGGGCAGAGGGACGCCGACGCGTCCTCGTCGTTGCACCGGCGAGCCTGCGCAAGCAGTGGGTCCAGGAGCTTGCCGAGAAGTTCTTCCTCAAGGCGGTCATCCTGGAAACCAAGTCGTTCAATGGAGCGGTCAAGGCAGGAACGCGAAACCCCTTCGATCTTCCATCGGCCCATCCGGCGGTGGTTGCGTGTTCGTACCAGTTCGCCGCTCGCAAGTCGGCGGAACTGAGTGTCGTGCCGTGGGATCTGGCGATCCTCGACGAAGCCCACCGTCTGCGCAATGTCTTCAAGCCTGGCGCCAAGATCGCCGGGGCGATCCGCGGGGCGTTGTCCAACACGCCCAAGCTTCTCCTGACCGCTACCCCCCTCCAGAACTCGCTCATGGAGCTGTACGGACTGGTGAGCATCATCGACGAGCATCACTTCGGCGATGCGAAGAGCTTTCGTGCCCAGTATTCGCATCTCGCCGAGGGAGGCCGCTTCGATGACCTGAAGGCACGCCTCGATCCGGTTTGCCACCGGACGTTTGCGTCGGCAAGTAGTCGAGTACGTGAGCTACACCAACCGCGTCCCGATCACCCAGGAGTTCACCCCTTCGCCGGAGGAGCAGCAGCTCTACGACCAGGTGTCGGACTACCTGCGGCGTCCCGAGCTGAACGCCCTCCCTCGGGCTCAGCGCACCCTCATGATCCTGGTTATGCGCAAGCTGCTTGCGTCGTCCACCTTCGCGATCGCCGGCGCGCTGGAATCTCTGGCCCGCAAGCTTGGCACAGTTCTCAAGGACGACGACCGCGCTCACGCGCAAGCGACAACCAAGCTCGAAGAGGAGTTGGCTGAGGACTACGAGGCACTGCGGGAAGAGTCAGAGGAGTGGGATGCCGACGACGACGGCGCTGCGGTAACCGAGCGTCTCTCGGGCGGCCAGCGCGAGGCGATCACTCATGAGATCGACGAGCTGAACGGCTTCCGAGACCTGGCCGTGTCCATCTCCGAGAACGCCAAGGGCATGGCGCTGCTCACGGCTCTGCAGACGGGGTTCGCCAAGGCGGCCGACCTCGGTGCCCGCAGACACCAAGCCTGCGCGACGCCATACCTTTGAGCGGATCGGCGCAATGGGCGCACGAGTTGATTGCTGGTGAAGCAACACGCGCAGACACGCGATGGCCGGGAACGCCCGGCGGGTCGCTGCCAGTCCGCGTCTGCTTGGAGGGCTTGCGTGACGGCGTCCCTGACGGGAAAGAGGACGGCGAGGCGGAGGCGCCACACACCTGGTCGAGGTAGCGGCTCGGCCGGTTATCCCAACCTCTGGCGTTAAGAGCAGGCCAGGTCAGATGCAGCTCGTTGCGCGCCCTGGTGATGCCGACATGCAAAAGCCGCTCCTCCTCGGCGAGCTGCCCTGGCGTCGTGGCAAAGCTCGAAGGGACACAACCGTCGGACATGCCGACGACGAACACTATCTCCCACTCCAAACCCTTGAATCTGTGCAGCGTCGCGAGTGTCACACCGTCGGTGCCCAAATCGACGTTACGCCTCGCAAGCCCGTTGATCTCATCGAGGATCGAGAGCGCACCGCGTGACCCGACGCCGCCGGCAGGCAATCCTTCGACCAACTCTGTGAGGGCCTGGAGGGATTCCCAGCGCGAGCGGGCCGCGCCGATGCCGTCGGGCGGCGCGTCCGGATCGAAGCCTGCGTCAGAGAGGACCGACGAGAGCAGGTTCTTCCCGTCGCGGTCCGGCTCGGCTCGTGCCAGGCGACCGAAACCTACGAGCACCGCGCGGATCTCCTCTCGCTCGAAGAAAGTGACGTCCTCGGCCATCCTGCTGGCGATGCCGGCGCGTGTCAGCGCGGCCTCGAAGCGCGCCTGGGCCGAGTTGTACCTGTAGAGCATGGCGACCTGAGCCGGTTTGGTTCCCGCCGCCAGCGCACGGCGGATTGCGCCGGCTACCCAAGACACCTCTGCCGACTCGGTGTCCAAACGATGCAGTTTCGGCGGCGGCCCCGCCGGTCGGCTGGCAGCCAGCGGCTTGGTCGTCTCGTCGGCAGCCGCTCGGTTCGCCCACTTTAGGATCTGGGAGCTGCTGCGGTAGTTCCGGTCGAGGAGGACCACCCTCGCCGACGGGTAGCGTCTGGAGAAATTCGTCAGGTAGCCCGGGTCCGCCCCTTTCCAGGAGTAGATCGCCTGGCGCGGATCGCCGACGACACAAAGGTCCTCGTTGTCACCGACAATCGCTTCGAGCAGCCGCTGCTGCGCCGGGTCGGTGTCTTGGTATTCGTCGACGGTCACATGCGACCAGCGGACCCTCACCGTTTGTGCGGCTCGAGGGTCGTCTTCGAGCACGTCCGCCGCGATTTGAAGCAGGTCGGCGAAGTCGACACGCTCGAGCGCAGCTTTGCCGCTCGTGTAGCGCTGCCATACGTCGATCACGGTTTTAGGGTCGACGCCCGGGTTGCGGTCGGCCGACGACGATGCCGACGCGTAGTCATCCGGTCCCACGAGCCGGCTCCGAGCCCAGGCAACCTCGTCGGTCACGTCGCGCACCGTCGCAGTGTCGGGGTCCTTCCCGGTCACGCAACGAAGGCTGTCGCGCCACAGTCGCCACGTGTCGCGCTCCGCGAGCACGACAGGCGACTCCCCCGGCCGGCCAGTCGTCGCCCAGAACTGGGCGGCTACCCGCAGAGCCCCAGCATGGAAGGTGCGTGCATCCACCGTCCCCACCCCCAGGGAACGCAGCCGCTCGCCTAGCTCGGCAGCCGCCTTCTTCGAATGCGTGATAGCCAAAGCCTGCTCTGCAGGCAGCTGGCCGCTCCTGACTGCGTGAGCAAGCCGGTACGTGACGGTACGGGTCTTACCGGTCCCGGCCCCAGCGATAATGCACACCGGACCGAGGGCCGCCTCTGCCGCTTCGCGCTGGCTCGGGTCAAGGTCGTCCAATAGTCCGGGCATCGTGGCGACATCTTGACTTTTACGGACCTGCATGCCCCGGATCTCGCCTATCCCTCTAGAGTCACTGACCATACGGGATGGATCTCCATCCAACCATGATCGGCGTCGAGCACATAAGGGCCGGTGACCACAACCCGGGCACCGAGCGCCGGTGTAGCCACATCCGCCCCGGTGCAGATCCCGTAGGAGTAGCTGTATGACCTATAGGCGGTCGGAGGCAAAGGTGGTGGCTCGCCTGGAGTGCAGTCCGGTTGGTCCGCTGGCACTATCACTGTCACGAGGTGCCCGTATTCGTCGGCGACGTTCGCCGCGTCCAGCAAGTGCGACTCGTTAGCCGGAAGGGACAGCTCGACATGCACGTCGCCGTCGTCTTCGCGCCTCACGTATTCGACCGTCCCGGTGACAGCAAGGCAGGACTTCACGATGTGAAGGCGGTAAGCGTGATACACATTGGCGAGAGGATACCCACTGCGGCATTCGCCGCCGGGTGTTTCAGAAGGAGCGGCTGGTTTAGTAGCGCTCGTGGAAGGGCTTCCCGAGACCGTCGTGGCCGCCGGGGAAGGCAGCGAGGACCGCGTCGAGGATGTCGCGGCGTTGCCGACTGGCCCGCGAGACACCACCGTCGTAGTCCCGCCGTGCGCTGCGGCGGGGACAGCGCCGGCGGTGGTCGCCGAGGTCAGACCCGCCTGGACAGCGGAGACCGTCTTCGTGCTCGAATGGCAGGCGGATAGGCTCAGCAGCAAGACACCAGCCAGCGGGAGGGTCGCCCATCTGCGTCGCGCAATGAGTGGGCGCCCCCGGCTCTCGACTCCCGGGTTTCGACTGGACCGCTTCATCGTCTCCCTTTCACAGCGTTGCGACCTCACCCGTCAATGGCGAATCGCTCTCGATCGTAACGCCGGGGTGAGACGGCTCCGGCAGCCACTCGCCGGCACGCAAGACGCGCTAGGGGTTAGGTCATGGTCCCGAGTCCAGGTGAGCGCTGACGGGCGCCTCGTTGGGTCTGCGGGAGCGCTTGGAAGAGAACCTGGCCGGTCTGGGAGGCCCCGTCGCTCTCGTTGTACGTCGTGGTGGCCTCTTCAGAGGAGACTCGAAGCCTCGAGCACAAGCCACGCCGCTTCCCGACCGGCAGCGTCCCTGACAGCGACAACGGCTGGTACGGGCAACGCCTTGGCCTCCCGCAACCAAGCGAGGCCCGCCACCTCGGTCGCAAAGGCACCCGGTGACGGTCGCCGATGGGTCTTGGCGAACACCATCCCGCCGCCTGAGAGCACTACTCGAAATGCGTCCGAGACATCGCCACCCCGGAGCTGTTCCATGTGCGACACGGGCTCGCCCAACAGGCCGGCAAGGTCCGTGGCAGCTTCGTCCCGCATCACGACATGCCGACCGGACGCGGTTCGAGAGGGCACGTGGCCACAGGAGGAACTAGATGCGAACTAGATGGCCTCGACCTTGGGCATTATCTCCTCCTTGATGCGCCTCATGTCGTCCATCGTCTTCACGGTGGGAACATCGGCGAAAGACGACCAGATCAGCAGCTTGGTAACTCCAGCTTCGCTGTAGCGCTTGAGCTTGTCGGTGACCTGGGTCTCGGAGCCGACCACAAAGTTGCTGGTCTTTCGGGCGGGCGCCCGGTCGACGTCCTGGTAAGTGATCACCGTCCAGATCATGGAGCAGGTGTCGAGATCCTCGACGCTGCGCGACGTGTCGAGAGCCTCGAGCTCGCGCCGACTTGCCGCACGTCATTGCGCGATCTCCTCTGGTGAGTCCTGGATGCCTATCCAGGCCGCCATGGCATACTTGGCGATCGGGTTGGCCGCGCCCTCGACGTCCTTGAGGCCACTGAAGTAGATCGGCGGATGCGGCTTCTGGACAGGCTTCGCGCCGAAGCCGCCGGCTTCACAGTCGGCGAATTCACCGTGGTATTCGAACACGTCGTTGGTCCAAATGCCCTGCATCATCTCGATCGTCTCACGCGCGTTTTGGTGGCGTCGCGGAAAGATGTGGCTTGCGCTGGCGGCGAACTCCTCGGGTATCCAGCCAGACCCTACGGCGACATTAAATGCTTGCTTGGGGTGAGCGGTTGATCTGCGGTGAGTGGGGCGAGCCAAGGCGCGGTCGGCGGGTGCGCGGTAAGGCGTGTCGATGATGCTCATTCCGATCCGGACGCGGCTGGTCTTGGCGACCCGACCTCGGCGGAGTAGACGTTGAAGCCACGTGTGCTGATCATGTCCTTTGCGCGGTCGACGATAAAAAGGAAATCTTCATCGTCTAGTTCCACTTGCTCGAAGCGAAGTTCACGAACAGATCATGTTCATGCCGCGACGAGCTGGCCGCTGATGTAGTCGTCGAGGGCGCGGTCGAGATGCTTCCAGGCGGTAGCGAGGGGGCTTCGAGCAGTGAGATGGGAGGGCAGGGCGGGGTTTAGTTGAACGAGGCCGGGGGCGAGCACTCGCCCGTAGGTTTTGGTGAACAGCACTGTGACGCGTCGGCCGAGCGGGGTGAGTTGGTAGCGGTTGGAGTGGGGGATGCGTTCAATGAGTCCTTTTCGTTTGAGTAATCGGGGCGCTTGCGCGCCACCCTGAGCGCGGGAAAAGTTGTTGGTGCCGGCCAGCGACGTCGGTGCCTCTGGTGCTGAGAGCCCGTGTTTGAGTATGACGCTGGAGTCTCGAGCACCTTGAACTGTTGCTATGAGCACGAACCCCAGACTTCCCCTACAGAGGCTCCTCCGGCCGGTCCTGAACCGAACACTCGAAGAGGAGGAGCGATGGATGTTGTAGTGGAACGATGCGCCGGTCTTGACGTGCATAAGGACACGGTGGTGGCCTGCGTACGAACGCCGGGTCCGCACGGCAAACGCTCGAGCGTGGTCCGGACGTTCGGGTCAATGACTGACGATCTGCTGGCCCTTCGGGACTGGCTGGTGGCTGAGGGGGTGACCCTGGTGGGCATGGAGTCCACCGGCGTGTATTGGCGGTCACCGTTTTATGTGCTCGAGGACGTGAGCGAGTGCTGGCTGCTCAATGCCCGCCACATGCGTAACGTCCCGGGCCGCAAGACCGATGTCGCCGACGCCGAGTGGATAGCGCAGCTCATCGAGCACGGCCTGGTGCGACCGAGCTTCGTGCCGCCGCCGCCGATCCGCGAGCTGAGGATCCTCACCCGTCACCGCAAGACCCAGATCGAGGAGCGCACCCGCGAGGCCCAGCGCCTCGACAAGGTCCTCCAAGACGCGGGGGTGAAGCTGTCGAGCGTTGCCTCTGACATCTTGGGCCGCTCCGGGCGCGACATGCTTGAGGCGTTGGTGGCCGGCACCCGTGACCCCGAGGTGCTCGCCGAGCTGGCCCGGGGGAGGCTGCGAGCCAAGATCCCGGCGCTGCGCCTTGCCCTGGTAGGCCGCTTCGGCCCCACCCATGCCCTGGTGGTGAGCGAGATCCTGGCCCATCTCGACTACCTCGACGAGGCCATCGGGCGTGTGTCGGAGCACATCGACGAGGTGATCGCCCCTTTCGCGGCCGCCCGTGACCTGCTCACCACTATCCCGGGCATCGACCGCCGCCTGGCCGAGGCCATCTTGGCTGAGGTCGGAGTCGACATGGAACGGTTCCCCACGGCCGGCCATCTGGCGAGCTGGGCCGGGATGTGCCCCGGCCAGCACGAATCGGGCGGCAAGAGCCGATCCGGGCGGGCCCGTCACGGCGACTCCTGGCTGCAGCGTCACCTCGCCATCGCCGCCATGGCCGCGGCGCGCACCAAAGACAGCTACTTCGCCGCCCAGTACGCACACCTGGTCCGCAGCCGCGGCAAGCTGAAGGCCCGCAAGGCCGTCGGTCACTCCCTACTCGTCGTGATCTGGCACATGCTCAGCACCGGCGCCACCTACCAAGAGCTCGGCAACGACTGGTTCGAGCGGCGCAACAACCCCGAGCGTCGCGCCCGACGCCACCTCGCTGACCTACGCGCCCTCGGCTGGTCGCTCACCGAGACACCCGACGGCATCGTCCTCGGCCCTCCACAAGCAGCCTGACCCCAACACCACCCGCCTCACCTCTCCTCGGGGTCTCGCCCCGAGCCGCTGGCACGCGCCCAGTCAGTGGTCAACTCACGATTCTTTTCACCCCAGACAATATGTACTCAGACCCCACGGCCTGTAGCCGCCACGAGGGATGAGAATGGTGGTTGCCCGGCAAAGCTCGGTTCTCCCTGGTGCAGGTGAGCCCGGCGGGACCGCTAAAAGTTGGAGCAATGACCTCTCTGTTCTCCTCGCTCGGCTGAGTGCTTGGCCACGCTCACTCATGTGAGGTTACCCGCAGGTAGTAGCCGTCAGGGTCGATGAGCCGGAAATCCCTCTGACCCCAGGGCCGGTCGCTGATTGGTTCCACCCGCCCACCGGAGCGGTCGGCCGAGTCTTGTGCCCGGGCGAAGGCGCAGTCGACCTCGTCCACCTCGATGACGATCTCCACGCCGACGCCTCGCGCGCCCGCCAGCTGGTCGGGGTTAAAGTAGTGCGTCACAGGAAGCCTTGAGTGGTGCTGGACGCCGATCGACAAAGCACCCTCCCGGAGCTGCACGTACCCTTCCGAGTCCCATCCGTCCGGGGCCCTTAGCCCGAGCATTTCCTCGTAGAAGTGAACCGACGCAGCTACATCATTTACGAACAGTTCGAATCGCAGCCCAACCGCCACTGCTCTTGCGGGAACCGCGGACGGGCTAGCGTCGGGGACTGACACGCGCTTAACTGCAGCTCCAGCACAGAGCCCGAACTTGACGACTTCGCCGTCCCGACGGGTTCATGAGATCTGTACCTTTAGACCAACAGTTCACCTGCATCGCTCCCGAACACCTCCTTGAGGACCTCCCGAAAGCCCTGACAGAACCGACCCGTCTCAGTGATCTGTCCCAGGTCAATGTTCAGGGTCAAGGTCGTACGTAATGGCCCCTCCGCCAGCACCCCAGTCAACGGGTTACCCAACGTCGTGGTAAACCCAAACATGCTATTAACGGACACCCCACTCATCTCCAAGCCAGCTGGGGCTGAAACTTTCGACGCCACGAAGTCTGTTTGCGAATACTTCCGGCAAAGCAGTTGCGCCTGAAGACTTCCTGGAAGAAGTCTCACTATCGCCTCAACCACGTTTGCTGCAGCATTCGCATTTCTTTGGGCGTGGACCTGCTCATGGATCAGTTCCCTATGACGACGAGCGAGGTTCTTCAGATCCGAAGGAACGTGCTGAGGCGCAGTCACCGCAGCTAAGATATCAATGCTCTGGTTCCCACCACTCACCTGACGGCCGAAGGAACGAAGGCTCAGCGGCATTACGTAGCGAAGGGATTGACCCTCGAACCCGAAATAGCGACTCAGCGTACATGCTAGGACCGACACGAACAGCTCATTCACACCCGCCCCTCGCTGGAGCGCAGCGTGCTTCCACGATGCGCTCTCCAGGCTATGAGCAAACAGCTGCCGACCAGCTCCTGGACCGCTCCCACGCCGCCTAGGACGGCCGATGTAACGCCTCACCGAACTGCGACAACCCTTCGAGGGCACGTTCGGTGCGCGAATCCGAACCGCAGAGTTGGACACCTGCGTAAGGCGTCGGGCTGACCGCTGCCCCCACAGACCCAAGGTCCCCCCCCGGGATGGCGAAACGGCCCCTTCGGGAGGACCAATGATGGTCCTATCCACCACCGCAGTCTCACCAGGGGGGAGAAGCATCGGGGCAATGAGACGAGCGAGGCCGTCGCCGTCAACGATGGCATGATGCAGGACCAACACAGCGATGGCTCCACCGGAAAGCATTCCCTGGAGTATCACGAGCGTCCACGGGGGCGCGTCGGGATCAAAGTCCCTTGAGATCACTGAGCTTGCGGTAGTGAGTGCGGACATCGGCCCGTTGTCCTCCTCCATAATCCGGTACTGCACATGCTTCGACGCATCAAAATCCGGGACATCGACCCAACGAAAGCCGGCGAAGCCCTTCCATAAGGCTTCGACTCGTTGCCGGAGACGGGGCGTACTTCGGCAGAGCTCTTCCATTGTAGAAACAAGCTCGGACCTCACAGGACACCGGGAAAGAACTAGGACGATACCCATTCCCACGTTCGTCTCGGGCCTCCTCCCGAGGAACAGATACTCCTCCTCTCTCGAGGACAGAACATTGGGCCCTGGCTCGCGGCTTGCGAGCCACCACGCCCAGACTCCGGTAAGAAGTCCCGACGAGACGGGTCCCGCAAATCTCAGTTTGACCATGACCGCTTGGCATCTTCGGAGTGGAATGTGAACGCAGCCGCGACGCCGAGCGCGATTGCCATTCCGAGGAGAATAAAGCTATCACGTTCGACCTGCGCTAAACCTGCCCCATCCAAGATAACACTTCTCAGCGCGTTCACAACCCAATACGCCGGCGACGCGTGCGCCACCACCTGGACCCATGTCGGAAGACGGTCAACCGGCGCGAAGGCACCACCGAGCGCGCCGAGTGTTATCGCACCAAGATTGCCCAATCCGTTTAGCTGATAGATACTCGTACAAAGAGAGTAAGCAAGGCCGATCAGCCCTGCGATGACTGCTGCGTACAGGACGCAGATAATGCAATAGGCGAGGAATGAACCGCGTATCGAGACACCGAAGATCGGAGCAGCCAAGAGCGGCAAGGCCAGTTCCTGAAGGAGCGCTACGAGAAACCAAGGGATGAGCTTGCCTGCGAGGACTGCGCCCATCCGCACTTTCGAAGCTCGGAGCCGAGCCCACGTGCCCCAGCCGTGCTCACGGAAGAGAGAAAACCCTCCAAACGGCACGAGCAGGAGCGCGAACATTGCTGCGATCCCAGGCAGCGCGAACCCAGCACCGGTGTAGCCGACGCTCGTCGTGTGGACCAGATGGGAATAGACCGGTGCGGCAAATCCAACCAGTACCAGAGGCGATATGACCACTGCGAGAATTGGGACTGGATCGGTGGCAAGCAGACGGAACTCCTTCCCAACCTCGGCCCTGAACACATTAAGCATGTGAATGCCTCCTAGAGTCGTAGCCGCGGCTACCGAGCCTCTTGGAAAACAGGGCCGCCTCGAGGGTCGGATCCTCGACTCGGATATCGGTGATCCGCACCCCTGCGGCTTGGGCACCCGCTAGGACGCGACCGATCGCGTCCGCTGGCTCATTGGCCTCAACCTCCGTCCAGCCGTCCTCGGCCGTCCGCAACACCAGCCCGGGGACATCTTCAAGAGCAGGCGTGGCCTTGAATCGAATGCATGGTGACCCAAATCGGGCGAGAATTGCGTCGGAGGCTGCGTCGGCAATGAGGCGCCCTGACTCCAGCATTAGAATCCTAGCTCGGAGGGTGCCAACTTCCTCCAAGTAATGGGTCGAGTAGAGGAACGCTGTACCCTCCTCATCTGCAAGCGACCCAACAAGCGAAGTCACTGCCTGTCTAGTCATAACATCGACGCCCGCAGTTGGCTCGTCCAGAAGGACAAAGGCCGGAGAGTGTACAAGCGCAGCCGCCACATGGATCCGCCGTTGCTCGCCTCCAGAGAGAGAGTACACCTTGCGGTCCAACAGACCGGCGAACTCGAGCCGCTCAGCGAGCTCCATGATCCTCTTCGTCGGCGAGGATGGTCTCCGCATCCCGTAGACTGCTGCGAAGTATCGAAGGTTTTGCTGGACAGTTAGCGGCGAATAGAGACCAATCTCCTGGGCCGCCATCCCGACCGGCAGCGCCCCGATCGTCCCAATCCGTTCCGGCACTACGACCGATCCGCTGTCAGCGCGGACTAGCCCTGCGAGAATGTTTGCCAGGGTGGTCTTGCCTGCACCATTGCGACCCAGCAGGCCCACGACCTCGCCACGGTCGATCTCGAAGCTCACGTCATCCAGGGCAGCCTGGCCCTGGTACCGCTTCGTTAGCCCCTTCGCTACTACGGCGATCATCGGCTGGTCGCAGACGAGACAGCGGCCCCGGCATGAGCATCTGAAAATCCTATTGGTCGATGCACGCGTAGGCCTACTCTGCCAGAGCCTGGGGATGGATGGGGGCCTTGCTAGCATGGCCTAGGCGCTCGAACCACGCATACTTCGTGTCCAAGTAGGTGTTGCTGAAAGGGTTCGGACCTTGGTCCAAGGGGGACACCTGTGAGATGACGATACCTCGCCGGCGGAGGGCGTCCGCCTTGGTGGGGTTGCGGCTTAGCAAGTGAATCTTCCTGGCACCGACGGAATGGAGGACAGCGCTAACGCCCGTGTAGTCCCGGGCATCATCATCAAACCCAAGGACCCGGTTCGCCTCGAAGGTGTCCAGGCCCTGATCCTGCCAGGCATAGGCGCGGAGCTTGTTCAGCAGACCGATCCCGCGACCCTCATGCCTGAGGGGGTACACGACTATACCCCAGTCTGACTCAGCGATCGCTTGAAGGGCGGCTCGGAGTTGGGGTCCACAGTCGCACCGAAGACTTCCAAACACCTCCCCCGTCAGGCAGGCGCTCTGCACACGCACGAGCGCATCTCCGGTAGCGTCAGAGGCACTACCGTGCTGCAAGAGCAGTATTTCATCGGATCCATCTTCGGGCTCCCACAGCGACAGTTCCATTACGACACCTTGGAGCACCGGAAGTCGCGTTTGCGCTACGACCTTGTAGAGCGAATCCTGTGGATCGGAACTTTGAATGATGTCAGGAGGGCATCGCTGTCTCAGTTCCACCCTAATCTCCTTGGCGTATTGAAGCGGTTGAAACCTTGGCTGGAATTGCAGGCCGTTGACGCATGAAACAACGTTTGTCGATTGGCGCCAGGTCACTGGTCCGCACCAGGTACAGGGCTCCGTCGTAGGAGGCGGCCAGTAAGCCTTCCCGGGTGGCAACCAGGGAGCTGATCCCATTGAATGCGAGCGGCACTTGGCAAAGCGAGCCACTTTCGGCATGGAACCCGACGAGGTCGCCCCAGTAGGTCCCAACGACTACCAGGCCTTCGGCCCCACAAACGACCACGGTTTTCGGCGATTGCTTCGGGAGAGCGACGCACGCAAGCAGGTCTCCGCTGAGCACGTCCCATCTGCGGATCGTGAAATCACGCCCTACGGTGTAGCAGGACAGCCCTTCTTCGCTTGCGGCTACATCGTTGACGATGTCAGGATGGGCCGGAATTGTCCTCAACAGCTCGCCGGCTAGGGTCCAGGTGCTGAGGGTGCCGTCTGCAGCAACGCTGACCCCGAGCTTCTGACCGCACAGCAAAGAGAGTGACTTTGCTGCACCACTGTGACAGCGTTGCTTCCACCTTATGCTGCCGTCTCGTCGCAGGCGAATGATGTTTCCGGAATACGTCGCGACGAAGGCGTCGCCTTCCGCTTCCCCACTCATAGCAATTGCGATTGAATTGATCGGTCCTTCTCCCAGAGCGATCGTGTTGCTCAGCCGGAGGCCACCCTCGGACAAGTCGAAGACTAGGACACGGTGATCGTGCGTCCCTGCAAGGATATGGTTGCCGGAAATAGCAACGGCGTTCATTAAAATCCTCGGGCAGGTCTCGTAGACGGAGGGCTCCGAGAGCCGGCCGCTTAACAGCGTTCCCTGGCGAACAATACCGTCGTCCGAGACGGTCACGTAGGTCCCGTCGGAGACGGCCAGGTCGTTGAGACACGGGTTAGGCTTTCCGGGACCGACCCTTTGCGCGCACGTCTTCACTTCTGCGGGTTCTCCTGCGAGGTCCCAACGGAGAAGATCGCCATCGAAGGTGCCACCCAGCACGAACGAGCCGTCTGTAGAGAATATAAGCGAGCGCTCCCATACAGTTGGGGAGTATTGCAACTCACGAGCCATGGTGAAGCCGTCTGCGAACCACAGGAATAGCCGCTGATCGTAGGCGGCGGACAGGATGTCGCCGGTGCGCGGATTGACGGCTACTTTCTTGATTCCGGAAGCGTGGGCGGAGTGGTCCAAGAGCTCGTTGCCTGACTCAGAATCAAAGACACGAATGTGCCCGTCGTCGGACCCAAGAACGACCCGATGCCGGAGTCTGTCAACGTCACAGGTGTCGGTCTCGACGTCGAAGGGGCCGATGGTCAGTACTAAATGTCCCGTGCTGATGTCCCACTTCCGCAAGGTCATGTCGTCGCCTGAAGACCAGATCGCGCCGTCAAGGTAGGACACTGATAATGCGTCCTTCTCATGGCCGGCGAATTGTCGCTCAAGATCCCCGGTGAGGAGGTCCCAAAGAATCAGCCGGTGATCTCTAGACGCTGACACCCCATGGGTGGCGTCGACATAGGCGAAGCTCTCGACGTCGTCCTCGTGACCTATAAGGATGCCGGTACAGGCCCTTGCGCGGGGATCCCATACCCGGAGCGTATGATCCGACGAGCAGCTGACCATCGTCCTCCCGTCCGGCGAGGCGGCGATGGCGTTTACCAAGTGGTCGTGGTACCCGAGCACCTCGATGGCGCAGGTATCAAGGTGAGCTAGGCCGACGGCTCCGTCGTATCCGGCCGTGCCGGCCAGGAGCGTCCCAGGTATGTGGGCAGCCCCGGTCACGGGGCCCCGATGGTGGTCGAAGGTAGCGATCGCTCCTACCGGCAGGGCCACGGTGGCCTCATGCGAGGTGGCGGTAGTGACCAGAGACCGGGCCGGGGATGGTACGAACGCCATGAGTAGAGCCTTCCTCTAGACGGTCCCTCTAGTATACTTGATCTCATGGTCATCCGTCAACCAGCGCATGTGAGTCGTTGGAGGCTGTGAGAGAGAGCCTCCCCCCCCCCAGCCGACGGTCTGCGATCATGGAGGCAGCGCTGCCCCTCTTCTTGGTCCGGGGAGTTGCGGCGACGTCGACTGACGACATACGCCGGGGCTCCGACTGCAGTGTGGGCAGCTTCTACCACTGGTTCCGCAGCAAGGCAGCCGTAGCGGCGGCGATCTATCTTGAGGCGCTGCAGGAGGTCTCGCAACAGGCGCTCGCGGACTTCCTGTCCGACCGACCTGCAGAGCAGACCATCCGCACTGCAGTCGAAAACTACCTCGCGTGGGTGAAGGCGAACCCTGACAAGGCGACGTTCCTGCTCCACTGTCGCGAGCCAGAAGTCGTTGCCATCTCCGGCGACCAAGCGGCCGCCGTGAACCAGGTTCTTCTCGGAGGGCTCACTAGCTGGCTTGTCATCAAGGCCAAGGCGGGCGAGGTTCGCCCGCTTGATACCGCGGTCTTCATGGCGGTGTGTACGGGCCCGTCGCAGGAGTTCGCCCGGATGTGGCTAGCCACAGCTCGCGACTCGACTACCCTAACGAAGGCGGCCTCGGCACTGGGCCACGCGGCCGTTCGGTCGCTATGCGTCGCTCGGACGGGCCAACCTCCCCAGTAGAAGCTTGGCCTCGCAGCGGGCGACACCCTGGAGCGGGAACGCAGGACTCGTGCTGGCAGGTGTCTCGTGCAACCGACTGGCTGACCATGCCCGTCGGCGATCGGCAAACGCACGGCAGCCGGAGCGAGGCCGTGTAGCGCAGCCAGGCTCAACTTCGCCGATGTTAGCCCTTGACAGGTGCCTGAGGTCGCGGCAGTCTATGGACAGGGCTAGAGCATCCCTCTAGAGGTACCATCTAGTTTCAGCCGGCCCTCAGGACACCACGTCCACCTCCGGCAACTCGGGGCTCAACAAGCGAAACCGGGAGGATCACATGGCAGTAGCAACGGAGACCAAACCACGGGTGGCCGGGCAGGGGATCGTTGTCGATGGTTCCTGGTCCTTCGCTGGCGACGTGCCGAGGGCGTTCGTTGACCACGTTCGCTGTTCTGTGCCCGGCTACGACGAGTGCCACCAGCTGGTCTGTGACGTGGCCACCTTCTTCTCAAAGCCTGGCTGCACGGTGTACGAACTCGGGACCTCGACAGGTGAGCTTCTACGCGAATTGGCCATGCGCCTCGGCCCGACTTCCCGCTGCATCGGTGTCGATATCGAACCTAGTATGATAACCGTTGCGAAGGAGCACTGCGCCGGGACGCGACAGGTCGAGCTAGTGTGCGCCGATGTCTGCGACCTCGACTACGAGCCGGCCGACTTCATCGTTAGTTATCTGACACTGCAGTTTGTCTCGAGGACCCAGCGAGCGCAGCTCCTGAGAACGCTTCGGAACTCGCTCAAGCCTGGTGGTGGACTCTTTGTCTTCGAGAAACTTCGGGTTGCGGACCCGCGGCTGTCCGACCTCACGAATGCGCTGTATTACGACTTCAAGTTAGGGATGGGCCTGAGCGGCGATGAAATCATCAACAAAGCCCGGAGCCTGGCCTTAACAATGGATGCTCAGACGTCCTCCGAGAACATCGCAATGCTCCGCGACGCCGGCTTCTCCGGCGTCGAGCCTATCTGTAGGCATCTCTGCTACGAGGGGTACATAGCACTTGCCTGACACGATCCCCCCCAACAGCGCTCCAGCTCGACACGCCACGGAGTCCTCCGCGGTCGAAGAACTCGACGTGATCTTACGGCACGGAATGACCTGCTTGATGGTAGACCTAGGAAACCGGTGCGGGTTCTGGGATGTGCTAGACACCGAAGCGCGCACCAGCGAGCACCTGGCGGCGAGGATTCAAGGCGAACCCCGCTACTTTTACGAATGGCTCGGCGCAGTCGTAAGCGCTGGGCTCGTTGTACTCGACGCTGAGGACAGATACCGACTGATGCCTGAGTACAAGGCAGCGTTGTCCCGACGTAGTGACACGAGTGTCGCCGACACAGCAGGGCTTGTCGTTGAGCTCGCGCACCACGTCCCGCGTGTGGCCGAGCACGTGAGAACGGGCGGCGGAATATCTTACGCCAACCGGCATCCAGGCGTGTCCGAGGTCTTCGATCGCCTAAACAAAAACGTCTATGACACTTCTCTGCACCAGATCCTCGAATTAGTGCCGGGCTTACAGGAGGTTCTCGAATATGGAACGGTGGCCGACATCGGGTGCGGCACCGGGCGGGTCGTTCGTCTGTTGGCCGAGCGCCATCCGAACGGAACCTTCATAGGATACGACAATCTTCCGGCCTCCATAGAGGCGGCAAGGGCCGAAGCGCAAATGTCCGGCCTTGAGAATGTTCGCTTTGAAGTCGGTGATATCGGAGATATTGCCGCCCCCACCATGTGCGATGCCGTATTGGCGTTTGAGGTCATCCATAATCTAAGTCGGCCTCACGCCACCGTCGAGAGGGTCCACACGATGTTACGACCCGGTGGGCTTTTTGTCATGTATGAGGCGAATGCTTCCGGAGACCTGCAACTGGACAAGGGCCTCTCCTGGGCATCGGATCTCTACGCTTTCAGCACCCTGTCTTGTGTCGGAGTGTCGCTTGCAGAAGGTGGCCCAGGTCTCGGTGCAATGTGGGGCAATACCGGCGCAACCGCGCTTCTCGCCGATCATGGCTTCAGCCCAGTTCGCGTTGACGTCGTGCCAAGCGACACCTCACGGGCACTCTTCTCGGCCCGGGCCTTGCCACTCGGCGTCGGCGGCGCCGTCAGCTTTCGATCACCGTCCGGTGAGACCAGTGTCGAGTCACATGGATAGACCCCCCTCTGACCCCAGCGAAGAGGCGGTCTTGCACTACCGGTGCAAGGTTCGTTCCGTGGTCGCTCCGTTCGAAGTGGAGGTACCTGCCTGGGAAACGGACGGGCACCTTCCGCGCTCACTGTTTCAGACGCTCGGCGCGGAAGGCCTCTTCCGGGAGCGTTGGAGCGCGGGAGCCCGGGGCGGTCTTCGGCTCGCGCACGCCCTCGTGCAAGAACTTGCGATCGTAAATTTCGGAGCAGCCCTTGCCGTCTCCATTCACATGGAACTCTTCATCCACGCATTGCGACTGAGCCGGGAGTCTGAATTGTCGGCCCTCCTGGATAGCGCCCTCGCCGGGGATTGTGTGGGATGCTTTGCTGCGACTGAACGGACAGGCGGATCGGACCTTGGGTCCCTGACGTGCAGGGCACAGGCCGCCCCCAAGGGAGTTCGAATAGTCGGCAGCAAGTGCTACGTCACGAACGCGGGAACTGCGACTCATGCCCTGATTGTGTGCCAGGAAAACCCGGGCAGGGTCGGTGTCCAGCTGGTCGTGAGTGACCTCAGCGGCGAGGGTGTGATGATCGATCGGTACATCCCGACGACCGGAGTTCGCTCGGCCGATACCGCAGAGTTGCGCTTTGACCAGTACGTTCCGGGGAGCAACCTCCTCTGTACCGGCAACCGTGCGTTACGAACCACATTCGCCCTCTTAGATTTCGAACGGTTAGCCGCGGCGAGCGCCCTGCTTGCGATAGCCCGACACGCCTTCACACTGTCCCGGGCGTACCTCCGGGCCCGCCACCAGTTCGGGCAGAGACTGATGGATCATCAGGCGCTCCGCCACCGGCTGGCGGATCGCTGGGTAGCCATCCAGTCGGTGGATTCGCACTATCAGCGCGTTACCGATCTCGCAGCATCTGGCCATGTCGCCAGCGGGCAGATCGCTGGGCTCAAGCTCTCAGCGGCGGCGATGGCGCAATCGACGGTGGACGAGGCCATCCAGTTTTTCGGCGCTCGAGGCTATACCGAGGACTTCCCCCTCGCCCGGATGGCACGAGATGTCCGACTTACCAGAATTGGGGGGGGCACTGACGAAATGATGCGGGAAATTATTTCCAGAGGCCTGGACCGGCCGGATGCACGTGGCGAGGAGTTGCTCGCAGCATATGAGGGGCCGGCGCCTGGGCGACCCCTACCTGAGGGGCTTCAAAGCGCGTGACGTCCGTCCCTATGGCGACGAACACCCTCTTGCAGTGGCTGGATACGCCCAGCCGGGACCACGGCATCTGGTTCTATGGCGGGGCGGACAGCTGGAGCTTCGAGAGCTACGAAAGCCTGGCCGCAAAGGCCCGCACTGTCGCTCTGCGGCTTCGGCAGCTCGGCGTAGACGACGATACGATCGTTGTCATCTCGCTCCGGCGGCCGCTGGACTTCGTGGCCGGCTTTTTCGGAGCCATGATGCTCGGCGCAACCCCGGCTCCGGTGGCTCCCCTATCGGCAACCAGGGTGGACTGGCGCACGACAAATCTTCGCCACGCAATCGACACCGTCGAGGCGAACCCCGGAACGAGGGCCTTCGTCGTCGCCGATCCAGACGTTATTGGCGAACTCGGTTCGACCGGCCAGTTTCGGACACCAAGTTTCGCCATGGACTTGGCAGCAGATAGCGGCTCGTTCGATGGCGCAATCCTCGCTCCCTCAATGGGGCTGCTTCAGCTCACCTCGGGCACAACCGGTACTCCCAAGGCGATACGGGTACCGATGACCGCCTTGATGGCTAACATATGGAGCATCCACGAGTGGCTTGGCCAGGACGAGACCATGGCCTGGGCGTCGTGGATGCCTCTTTATCACGACATGGGCCTCATAGGCTGCCTGCTGTCGCCTCTTGCGGCCGGGGCCGACGTACATCTGATGACCGCTGAACAATTCATCAGGTCACCGTCGGCGTGGCTTCGGGCGTTGGGCAGAAATGGCTGTGTCTTCAGTGGCACAACAAACTTTGGTCTGGATATCGTCAGTCGGCGAGTTCGAGCCCGAGACCTCGAGGGGTGTGACTTCAGTGGACTTCGTTCGGTCGTCGTCGGTGCTGAGAGAATCGATCCCCTGTCGCTAAGCCGGTTTGTCGAGGTGACAGAGAACTCCGGCTTTGAGATGTCTATGCTGTGCCCTGCTTACGGGCTTGGAGAGGCAACACTTGCAGTCTGTGGGACGGTGCCCGGGACAAGCCCGACTGTTCTACGGGTTGCCCGTGATTCGCTGCAGTATCGTGGTGTCATCAAACCCGCCCACGATGGCTCCGGCGGGACCGTCGGGATCGTGAGTTGCGGGAGGCCGCTCCCCGGGGTCGACGTTGCAATCTGGAGCGGCGAGGATCCCTCCGAGGAAATGGTCCTTGGGGAGATCGTCGTCACGGCTCCTTCCGTGGCAGCTGGATACCTTGGTGGTCGACAAGACGAGGGCGGACCGAAGGATGGTTGCGTGCGGACGGGCGACATCGGGTTTCTCTCGAATGGGGAACTCTTCCTCGTCGGCCGAATGGGTGACGGCATCAAGCGGTACGGAAGATGGATCTTCGCCGAGGACATCGACATCACACTGAGGCGCCTCCTGGGACCAACGGCTCGTGCCGCTGCGCTGCTTGGGACAGCGAGCGGTAGCGACCTCGTGGTCGCGCTCGTGGAGGGCATTGATCAGGAAACCGCAGGCCGACTAGGCGAAGCGTTACTAACGGCCGTCGGTTGCTGCGACATCGAAGTCCGAGACGTTCCCCGGCACTCGATCCTCAGGACGACCAGCGGCAAGGTACGGCGACGAATTCTGTGGGACAGGCTTACGCGAGGGGAGCTGCCTGGACGTACGCAGTGGGCCTCCTTGCGCGACGGCATGGTGGAAGGAACGGGGCGTTGATGCAGGACGATTCGACAGATAGAGCCGTGTGGGATGTGCTCGTTCGCGCTGTGGAGTCCGTGGCAGGAAGGCCCGTGACGGTTCCGCTGTCAGCCGGCACACTGTTGGTAGCCGACCTTGGGTATGAGTCTTTGAACCTCATCGAACTCTCCTACGTGATCGAGACTCTGTTCGGCTTGGCGGAGCAAAGTCTCGATAGTGCGCTCACGGTAGGAAGCCTGGGCGAGGTTCTTGAGGGGGTCCTTGAGCTGCTTCACGACGGTGCGGCGCGAATCCCGAGCCCCGAGGAGGAAGCACTGATCATCAACCAGAGTGGAGTGTGAGACGGCGCAAGAGTCGATCGCCATCGGGCCGCAGCTCGGCCGGCGGGGGGAGGATTCGAGCCGGAGTCGCCGCGACGGTGACCTCGGCCCCGGTCGCGGCGGATCTGATCTGAAAGGGGCGGGCGTCAGCGCCAGATGCTCAAGCCGATGGCGCCGAACTGCTCGCTGAAGCGGCCATCGGGGGAGGCGCCGGCGAGGAGCTCGAGTAGGTCGGCGTCGAACTCGCTTAGGCGTTCACCGAAGAGGTGGGGGCCGAGCCGGACAGGGAGTAGACCGACGCCACGATCTCGTCGGCGGTGCGTTCCATGACCCAGCCGGGGACTTCCAGGCGCTGCGGTCCGGTAAAGGCCGCCGCTTTGTAGATGGTGTCCTCATGCTCGGGGGTTCCGGCGGTGAGCACGCCCTGTCCGGCCCGGTGGAGGGGGCCGAGGTAGCGGCGCACGAGTCCGGAGATCTCCTTGCGTGGTGGTTGCGGATGCGCCAGGACGTCGCCGGTGTCCACGCCTTGGTGGGTGGTGGCACCGACGTGCACCAAGGCGCCCCCGGCGGCGATCAATCGGCGAGCGGCCGCAGCGACTCGGCTGCGATTCATCCCGTGGAAGGACTGGGCGAAGCTCACCACACGCATGGGCGGAAACTCGCCGGGGAGGTCCTCGGCGCGCATGTGCACCCACCGGACGTTTCGGATCCCCTCCTGCTCGGCGCGCCGGTCGGCTTCGTCGAGCATGTCCGCATCCGCGTCAACGCCGACGGCTTCGGCGAAGTGCGGGGCAAGCAGCAGGGTCAGCGACCCGGGCCCGCAGCCGACGTCCAGCAGCCAACCGGTTCGGTCCAGGCCAAGGGCGACGACGAGGGCGTCAGCAACGCTGGCCGGGTAGGCCACCCTTCCCACCCTGTAGTAGCGCGCCGCGCCGGCATACAGCGTCGGATCCCAGCTCCACCCAGGCGACGACGCCGCACTGATCTGCTCGGCTGCCACCACCCCATGATGTCCGCTCCGCCACGGCATCCCATCTCCTTGAGGCGCAGAACGACACGCCGGAGCGACACCGGCAGCATCCAACATGGCGGCGCAGAACGGCACATACGGAACCACTAATCGGCACCTCGGGGTGGGCTGCGCCGTGAGGAGCGGCCGGCGAGGGAAGAGCGGAGGGCGTTGACAATCGGCAACAGACTGTTGTATTGTGTCAACGTGGCTCGGGGAAGGCATCCCTCGAGGACCGTCGAGGAGGCCGTGCGTTACGCCGAGTCCAGCGGCTGGACCTACAAGACAGCCGGCAAGTCCGCTCACGCCTGGGGTTTCCTGCTCTGCCCGGGACCGTGCCCACAGATCGCCGTGTGGTCCACTCCCCGGGTGCCCGAGCATCACGCTCGAGCCATCCGTCGAGCGGTTGATCGCTGCCCCCAATCCAAAGGAGAGTCCGAATGAACACCTACAACCTCACCCTCCTCGTTGCGGGCGTTGACGAGGAGCACCTCGACGAGATCTACGAGGCCACGGATGGTGCTGCCAACGTGGAGCTCGGTGACAGATGGACCAGCACCGTTGGCTACGACATCCAGGCCGACACGTTCGCCGATGCGGCTCTTCGGGCCATCAAGCTGATCGAGGAAGTCCCGGGCCTGAGGGTCGTTCGAGTCGAGCCGGACCAGCTGGTCTGGGCGTCGGAGATCGCCGAGCGGATCGGCCGAACCCGCCAGTCGATCGATCAACTCGTCAAGGCGCAGCGGGGCCCCGGCGGGTTCCCTCCTCCCGTGTCCGGGAACGTCCGAAACCCGTTGTGGCGTTGGGCTGAGGTCGAAGCATGGTTCGCCGCCTACGAACACCGCGAGGTCGACACCGAGCGACCGGCCGTCATCGGGGCGATCAACGGCGCTCTGGAGGCACGACGAAACCTGCACGCCCTACCGAATCCCGACTTGGCCGCCAAACTCGAAGCATTGATCACAGCCTGATCGCGATCGGGCGGAGCGGGG
>DAHYHI010000112.1:0-18688 GCA_027391075.1 Acidimicrobiaceae bacterium
ACGAAGTGACCTCGCCGCCGAAGATCCCCGCCAACCGAAGCTCGCCAACCTTCGCCGCCACGACCTCCGCCACGCAGCCTGCTCCTGGTGGCTTCGCGAAGGTGTCGACGCCGTCGTCTGCCAGCGCTGGTCCGGGCACAAAACGCTCTCGGTCTTCCTCGACATTTACCAAGGTGTAGCACCCGGCCGCGAAAGCGAAGGGGTAGCCCGACTAACAGCCAGCCTCACCAACTGAACCTGCATCGAGGTCGGCTCGCCTTATCGTCGAATCCAGAGAATCTTCGGAGTCGGACCGAATCCCGGGCGAGTCGAACGCAAAGGATGCCAGGGATGGGTTTCCGACCGCGAAATGGGTTTGGCGGTACTGTCGAGAGTAATATCACTTGAACCGCCATCGGATGTACTCAATAGCGTCGGCAATCGCGAACTGACGGGTTGAGTTCCCCATGCGGACGAAGAAGAGCTGATTGTCCTTCCACTGGACGTAGACGGGCGCGTCACCTGGCGGCGCATCGACGCGACAGAGGTGCCGGCCCTCGTGCTCGTCGAACGTTATTTCGATGCCGGCGGCAGCAACCTTGCCCAGCGACTTGTCGAGCATGGTCATAAGGGTGTTCTCGAAGCCATCTAGCCCGCGATTGCCGCAGAGTTTGACGTCGTCCTCGAGGCCTCGGACCTTGTCGGGGCCACGCATGTGGGCGTCGTCAAGCACGCCGATGAGCAAGGTCCCGCCCCGTCGGCCGTTCATGAATCCGGCCACCGACTTCATCACCTCGAGTTCGAGGGCATCGTCACGCTTCGCCGTGTGCAGGTTGTGGCGGAAGGTCGCTTTGAATTCGAGTGTCCCGCTCTCACCACGCTCGAGCAGCTCCTCGGTCGTAGCGGTGAGGGCGGACGGTCCCTCGGGCTCCACTTCCTCTGCGGTGAGCTGACCGAACGCGCTCTCACTCTCGACCGGCTTCTGCTCGAACACCGACACGGAATGTTCGATGCCAGTATCACGCTCGATGTATGTGAAATCCGTCTTCAAGAACTCATAGGGGGCGAGCTTCTTCAGCTGCTCCTTGACCCGGCGTCGGCCTTCGAGCGCGAACTCGAGGTACTCGCGCAGCTCCGAGCGCGTCCACTGACCGTGAGGGTGGAGAATCTTCAGAAAGCCGGAGACCGTCTTTCGGACTGCCTTCTCGTCTCTGGCGGAGAGGTGCGCTCCGAGAGCGAACTCCTCATCGAGTGCAGTCACGTAGGAACGCTTGCGAAGCTGCCTAACCCCTTCGGCGAAGTAGTCGGAGACGAAACCGTAGTGGTCGGTGAATAGACGCCGCTCCATCGTCGGCGTTTCCCAACCTGGAAGGTAGAAGTGCATGCGATCAAGGAACGCTGTGTCGATCATGGCCCTCGGCAAGTCCGAGAACAGGTGGCCCGTCCGCAATAGGTCCTCCGTCGAGGCGGACGTGTTACCGATGAAGACAGTCGACGCCTCTGCTGGAATCTCCTCGCGGCCACGAGCAAACGAACCAGACTCCATGTAGTCCTTCAACATCTGCACGACCGTGCTATCCGACAACTCAAGTGCAGCTACCTCGTCGAAGGCCACCGCATCCCAGTGGCCGAGCAGACCGACGCGACTCGTCCCCAGATGTACGAACAACTGCGGAACCGTGATCTTTCCGCCTGAAATCAGGATCGCGTTCGGCGATGACTCCCGGTAAACGAAGGACTTCCCGGTGCCGCGTGGTCCGAGTTCAATCAGGTTGTAGTTACGCTCGACCATCGGAATGAGTCGAGTCACGACCAGCAATTTGGCTCGAACGTCAAGGTCGGTTGGTTCGATGCCCACGGTCCGGACAACGAGATCCAGCCAGTCGTCCCTCGTCAACTGCTCACGGCCCCTGGCGTACTCCTCCAGGTCGAAGGCCGCGATCTGGATGGGCTTAAGGCCTTGGATATAGATTGGCCGTTTCGTCGACTCCTCTTCGTCGGCCGAGTAGACCAGTTCGACCTGACACCAGACACCACCACCAAGGAGTCGGTCGTACCGGTACACGAAATCCTCGGGAACGTGGACGAACTTCGATCCGAAGTTGGCGAGCGTGGCCCAGTACTTGTCCTCGCTTTCGACGAGGCGCACGTCAACCTTGTCGATAATCCGGTGCTTTCCCCGCCGCTTGAGTTCGGCCTTGGCACGCTCGGACTCGTCCGGTCGGATGAAGTTCTCGCGAAGGATCTGATCGACGACGCCCAGGCCGACTTCGACAGCGGCCGGGTCGTCGGAGGCGCAGTACTTCCCGAGGAGGAACTCCAGCACATATACGGGAACGTTCGCGCCGACTTTGACCTGGCGAACAAGATCCTTGCGGACCACGCGGCCTGCAAAGACATCGTTGACGAGACGATCAAGGTGATCGGAGGGGTGCAGTTCATGGTCAGGCATGGGGGACGACCACCTCTGGTGGAGGATAGACAGCGCCTGGGACACCCAAGTTGTCCGATAGGAAGTTGAGGGCGCTGACGAGCCGTCGATATGACGACAGCGCGGTCTGCTCCATGACGTCGAAGTCCAGAAGGCGAGTGAGCGATGCTTGAAAGAGCGTGGGTTTGTAGCCGTCAATCAGGTAGGTCCGGACCCACCCCTTGGCGTCTCGGGGGTATTCCGGATCGGGATGGGCAACCGCATCAGTCGGGATGGTCGCGACCGTCTGTCCCCGGCGGTCGCCAACTTTCCGACCCGCCATCCCGCCAGCCCCCGCGAGGAAGAGCGTCTCATACTCCTTGTAGAAAAGTACGACCGCAGTGGGGAAAGGAAGCGCGAGCTCCCGGACCCACTCGGCAATCGCGGGTGCGCCGAACTTGGGGCAGTCGGCGTGCGGAAGGTCGTCGTTATCCGCATCGCGCGTCAGCAGGAGGGCTTGGCAGAGTCCGTGGCCGCGTATCTGCTCACATGTCTCACGTACCTGCGTCTCGGTCACGAGCGACTTCTTCCAGTTGCCGCTCCTGGGGATGAAGGGAAGAGACGCTAGACCGAGGTGGTCGCGGAGGCGGTTCACTAGATCTGGCAACGCTTCCTCCTCGCCCTCACCCTCGCGAACAACGAACAGCCCCATCTCAGGACTCCTGGCCGATGAGGCCCTGAGACCGAAGGAGATCGCCCGGGGACGCAAGGCGCTGTTTGACGAGCGTCTTTTGGCCTTCGTCGAGGCGGGCTACGCGAGTCGTCCCATCGATGCGGTCGACAACACGGAGTTCATCCTCCGACACCAAGTCGAGGAGATCTGGGCTGTGGGTCGTGACGAGGACCCGAGACGACCGTGACGCCTCGCGCAGGAAGTCCATCAGAATCGGGATGACGCCGGCATGAACAGTCTGCTCTGGCTCCTCGACGCCGATCATCGTGAGCGGTGGCTCCTGGACGAGGGCCGTCAGAATCCCGGCGAGACGTAAGGTTCCGTCACTTTCCCGGGCGGCGTCGAACCATTGCGTCTTCCCATCGGCTCGTGCGTGGCCAAACTCGGCGACGAGGAAACCCGCACCAAGCCGCTGCGCCCGGAGGTTGACGATGTCACCGGTAACTCGGTCGAGTGACAAACGGAGATCCCGAGCCGCTGGCGTGGCCATGACGCGCCGAACGATGCTCGGCCAGTTATCGCCGAACTTCGAAAGGTAGGCGCGCTGGCTCGGAGTATGCGGTCGCCGAAGAGTCTCGGGAAAGAGCGAGTACGTCTCTATACCGCGCAATGCGGCCACAATCGGAGCGAGCCGTTCATCACCCCCGACCGCGAGCAATGTCAGGCTCCGTTTGTCTCGCACAGGTGCGTCGAGTCCCGACCAGGTGCTGGTCACCTTGCCGAGCCGACTCTTGGTCAGCGAGTTCGTGCGCTTGGAGTCCTTGTCGACAACTTCCAAGTTCTCCTGCCGTATCGAGTACTCGTCGGGACTCGCCTTCGACGCGCCCAACTCCACCAAGTAGTTCGCCGTCCACGTAGGTGCGTCAACTTCGAGGCGGACACTCATGGTCCCTCTAGGCCCGCCCACGTCGCGAAGCATCGAGTTGAACCCGTGACGTTCCTCAACTGCGCTTTCTAGTCCGTCGCTGAGCGCCTGAGCAATGAACCGGGGGGCATCGAGGAGGTTGGACTTGCCTGAACCGTTGATGCCGACAAGGACAGTCAGCCGCTCGAACTCGATTGAGACGTTCTCACCGACGCTTCGATAGTTTGAAACCGTCATGCGGGTAAGCCGCTCTCGTTCGCTAGCCGGCCAGGTGCTCACCACTCCTCCTCTGGCCGAAGGTCCTTCGCGACCGTCGCTCGAACGGTGGCAAGCCTACGACCGGTCGCCGCGTCGAGTACCGACACGTTGACAGCGGATCCCTTATCAAGATTCTGCGTCACCAGAAAGGTCAGGATCGCCTCCCGGCTCGGGTCGAGTTGCACGGTTCCAGCATGGGCATCGACCGACTCGCCGGGCACGAGCCGAGCAACCTGCCCACCGCCACTGTCCGCGGCCGTAATGCGTACCGCTACCTCCGACGCAAACAGCGATCCGCCAATGCCCACTCGGATTGAAAAGGCCTCGGCGGAGATTCTTCCGCCCGGCACGGATACTGTCACGCTCATGTAATCTGTTTGTACCGGTTCAGGCGCGGCGATCTGCAGCACTACCACTGGAACGAGGGCCTCCTGCGGGCTGATGCCGCCGTGGAAGAAGCCGGCACCGGAGCCACCGAATACGGTCATCCCGTTAGGCACGACGATGCTCTCCGCGCTATGAATCGAGAAGTCCGCCAGCGGCAGCATGGTGCATCCTTGAGGGACTGTGGTTGGGGTACCGATCCAAGCTCTGCCGTGCTCCATTACGCCCCGTCCCGTAGGTGCCGGGCGGGTTCGGGAGGGATCGAGTGGTCGACCAAGCGCAATGAAACCGTGGTCGGCGGTGACCACGACCTTCGTTATCCCTGCGCCGGCGAAGCGTGTGACGAGGATCGCCAGGGCCTCGACCGCCGCGTCAATCTGCGACCAACGAACGGAAGCAAGCCCGGCCTCGCCCGCTGCGTCGATCTCCTGGGCACGAACCACCACTAAATCGGCTTCGCCCACCCGATCGGCGAGCACGTCGTCGCCGAGGCTCGACCACTCGCTCAGAGAATGGTCCTCGACTCGACCCGCGGCTGCTCGGTAGGCATCGGTCCGATCGGCTACCGTGCGAACGGGGGCGTTGTCAATTTCCACCATGATTTGGTCGGAGTCCAACCGGAGGCTGATCCCCTCTTTCCCAGACTCAGGGAGCAGATTGGCCATGCCCACACGTGTGATCGTGGGAATGCCTGCTACTGCAATGTCGACCCGTCGTGTCGGCGCTACCAACCGCACCAGTTCAGCGAACCGGTGGCCTATCTCCAGCCGCATCGCATCGGCGATGATGAACACGACGCGCTCTCCACCAGCGACGTACCGGGCGTAGACGTCGGACTGCCGCGGAAGGCCGGTCTCGGCGTCGGCGGTCGCGGCAGCATTGGTGACCGTCAAAAGCGTGTCGAGCCAGTTGACGTACGCCTCGCGCGCGGCGGTGTATGCCTTGTCGAGGCCCGAACGAGCAAGCCCGTAGCGCGAGCCTTCCATCAGACGCTGCGCCCGATCCACTTCCCATGCACCGTCGGCGTACCACGCGAATACTTCGCCGAGGGACGTAGCCCTTGGAGGCGGATGGGCTTCGACAGCGAGTCGCACACGGGCTACTGACCGAATCGCCTCAAGGTCCGAGAGGGCCCGCCGCGACCAGTCGTTGCGCCACTGGAGCCATCGGCTGGACTTGATCCGTCGGGTCACGATCGTTCGGGCCACGGCCGGGTCGTCGACGAGCCGCTGGGCCGCCTCGTTGAAAGCGAGATCATCGAAGCAGCGGGCAACGTCGCACTCCACAAGGCGGTCGTCCCAGGCGAGCTCGGAGACCCGCAGCGCGGCAGAGGCCCGAGCGGTGAGGTCCCCCCAAGCGGCGAGTGTTGCTGGCCTTGCGAGTCGGTCGACTAGATCGGACAAATACCTACGCTGCAACGTTGTCGGCGGCTGCCAGGCGGCACTCATCTCAGCGGCGGTGTCATCACCAATCAGTCGAGCTACCTCGCTTAGTACGACGTGCTGGGCGACTGCCGACCGCAGGGCACAGACATCCTCAACCGAGACCGGAGCAGCTCCGAGGTGAGCGCGACAAAGGTCAACGAGCGCCGCAAATGCGTGCTCGTCCACCTGGACCTGATCAGGCAACTTCCCGACCAGGAGCTCGGCGAGGGCTCCCTCCGCGTCGTGCGCGCCCGTGGCCGCGACCAGCTGCGGGCTGAGATCGGCGCTGCCAGCGAGAGCATCTTCGGCGGCGAGCAGGGTGGGGCACCTCTCCGTCAGCTCGGTTAGTCTCGACGCACCGACCTCTCCAGCGAGAGCATCCCGGATCAGCGTCGAGAGGAGGCGTTTGTAGCTTCCCGACGCCTGCCGGACCTCCTCAAGTGGATCCGCCGGCAGCGGAGCGGTTGGGACATAGACAACGATTCGGGGGGGCGCCGGGGCCGAGAACGCATCCTCAATCCGTCGGCGGAGGTCCCACCATGAGCCTGTGTACTTCTCAAAGCGCCATCCTTCCGGAATCACCGATTCGACGACTCCTTCGTACTGCCCCATGGGGTCGTCCCAAACAACAAGGTGATGTCGGGCACACTTCTCGGCGAGCTGCGTTGCGAGCGCCCGGCGGAGGGTTCCCTCCCCGGTCACAAGGACTCCCGATAGTGGTGGATATCTGACCAAGGGAACTTCCCGGAGCGCAGTTGCTTACGGGTTTCGACCAATTCCTTCGGCCAGTCGGGAAGCACTTCGGCGAATGGCGCTGCGCACAGCACGATGCCGTCATCGAGGTTCGGAGACCATCCGGACTCGGCCACGCGGGCCACCACCCGGCGGAACGACCGGAGTTCCTCGGCGAGCCCCCGCTCGGTGTCAAGGCGACCAGTGAGGGTCCGGGCGAGGCCAGGGTCATGTGTCGATGTTCCGGGGGTAGAGGCCTGGAGCTGGGCCGACTCCATGCGGCGAATCTCGACCTCCGTTGCGTTCAGCCGGCGCTCGGCATGCGCCGCTACGGAGTAGATCGCCTCTCGAGACAACGTCGGCGCATAGACCCACACCGTCCACGCGCGAGACGCCGTTGTTAGCGGCCAGTAAATCGGTGCTTTGCGCCGGCTCTTCGAGTACTGAGCAAGATGGTCCTTGAAGAACCGCTTGCTTAGGTAGGTTCGGAAGTCTGGGGCGTCCAGGAGGTTGGAGACTTCGTCGATCAGGGTACTTGGATCTTCGACGAGCGCGGCGGCCGCCGCTTCGACGCTGGCGTCGATGGCAGCGGGGTGACCCGGCTCGTCCACCAGAACCCGATGTTCAGTGAGACTCAGCGGGTAGTCTTCGGGACTGCCTTTCGTCGGCACCCTCTCGGGGCCGACGAGCATCCCCGGCGAGCAAATCGGCACAGGGGCGAAGGGATCGTCAGTTGTGGAGGTTCCCGTTGGTAAATCGCGTCCGATGCGAACGTCCCACCGCCCGAAAGCGCATCCAACGAGGTATGAGGCAACGGATCGCGCCCATGCTTCCCGTTCCCCCGGCGGCAGCAGTCCGCGCTCGGCAACAACTTCGACGACTACGCCAGGGTGTACCCGGAGGCTGTGAGCGATCACCTCGAGACGGCGATCGGTGATGAACGTCAGATTCGCCACGGCGCGCGAGCCACCGCTGGTCGAGATGAACTCTCGAATCGTTCGATCAATTGGCTCGACGTACATTCGAGCGATGTCGTCGTTGACGTCGTCACGCCGCTCGTAGGTCATCGGGTGGCAGGACACCTCTTCGTCGAAATAGACGAGCGCCTCCTTGCTCAAGTGGATTCCATCGGCGATTCCGCCCTCTAGGTTTGCCGACAGCTCCAGAACTTTGAGATGCTGGGCCAATTCCTCGAGGTGCTGGCTAACGGCCGCATCGTCGGTTAGCCCAGAGTTGAGCCGCGGTGCAAGGAAGCGTCGGGTTGTCTCGGCGTGGAGGTCCGAGGTTGCCGCACACTCGATCATTCGATCGGCCAGCCTGCTGTTCACCGCATCCTCGCCCGGCCAGGGGAGCTTCTGGACGAGCCCGACCTCGTAACTCCGAGACTGGCCGCCAGAGGACGTCTCGTCAGCGGTCGATACGCTGAGCTCGAGCAGACCCTGAACAAAGCGCGAACGGAGCCAGCCCAACATGGCGGGCAAAGCGCTTGTGTCGGCGAAGATAGCCGGTCCCTTGTCGGCAAACGCACAACCAGCCGGCAGGACCCGAACACCAAAGCCCGAGTTGGTGCGCCGAGGCCATGTCAAGCCAGGGCGAAAGTAGTATTGCGGGTTGCGGATGACAGCTCCGCGGAACTCGTGCAACTTCTCGCCGTCGCGCTCGTAATCGACGACGAGGTGGATGTCGGCCCAGAAGGGCGAGTACTCACCGCCTTTCGCGAATGGCACCCAGCGCTTGCCCGCGAAGGTCTCGTCTCGGCTCCGGCCAACTCGGGCGGAATCCACCTCCCAGAAAGCACGAACAAATCTAAAGTCGTCACCAGTCTGGAGGCCGACTCGGATATCGACACCGTGGCCTTCTAGCGATGGAAAGTCCCTGAATAGACGTCGGATGTCCGGGGTCATCCAGTAGGCCATCGGCGCGCCGGGCACTGCGTCGAACGCATCCGGAGTGAGATGGAACACACGCCCATCAGGTGAGTTCGCACGGACGCGAGCACACACCTCGCGGAGGGCCGCAGGACGTTTCTCCAAAGGCTCTCGAAGGAGGCGGATAAAAGTGGTCGGCCGTGAGTGGCGCGATTGCCCCGGCCTGACGACGTATGCCGCGGCTTCGACGAGCGCCTCGTGCATCACTCCGAGGCCGAGGTCGGTTAGAGCGACAAGGTCGTTGCCGAGGAGGACCTCAGAGCGCCACCGCTCGAAGGTGGTGAGGAACATGCCGGCGCGCGAAGTGATCGCGCCGAGGTACCCGCTTGAGTTGCACAGCTCAAGGCCGCGACCTACGAACGCCGCAAAGAGGTTGTAGTCGCGCTTTGGTATCCACGGGTACGCCGCCTTAAGGTAGGGCTTTGTCTCGGCGATGGGTTCTCCAAAAGGTGGGTTCATCAGCACTGCGTCGTAGCGATGACTGAGTGCTTGGACAAGTCTCAGTGCATCACCACCCTCCGCGGCAAGCACTCGCTCTTGGGGACTTGAGGTGAGCTTATCGGCGGTGGCTCGGGCTGCGGCTAAGACCTCATCTACGACGGTGTCGACCTCGAGGATTCCAGCCTCAATGCCCGCATCGACCAGCGACACCACGCCCTGATCTGGTTTCTTGCGCCGGCCGGCGGCCCCTTGGCGACCCCCGCCAAAGGTCATCATTCGAGCGGTCTCCCCACGCAGCAGCTCGTCGACCCTCAAGAGGCTGCCAAGCTCAGGAGCTCGGTCGAGCTGGTCAACGAGCTCGGCGAGAAAGTCGCGTCGGGTCACCTCAACGGAGGCGAGGAGTTCGGAGCGCCCCGCTGCACCACCGGGCACGGCGCGTGCGCAGACGATGTTTGGCGTCGGGAGGTCACCATCTGGGTTGAATCGGCGAGCACGGAGCATGATGGCAGAGGCAGCGACCTGCGCGGCCCGGGCGTCGATGTCAATCCCCCATAGCGACGCGACGATCGACGCAGCCGACTCGGCGGGCGGCACTCCACGTAGCAACCATGCTCGCTCGAGCAAATCGAAGGCACCGAGGAGAAAGTGACCTGATCCGCAAGCAGGATCAAGCACTTTGACGTCGTCAAGATCCAAAGGTTCGCCGAGCTCGGTGGGTGGGTCTACGAGGTACTCCAGCTCGTCGGCAAGCTCGAAAACGCCTCCTTCGACGAGCCGCCGGCCGAGGGTGTTGTGGACAAGGAAGCCCACTACGTAATCGGGAGTAAAGAACTGGTTACGAACGGCTAGCTCCCACGAGTCAACCGGCTGAGGGTGCTGCCGTCGCATCTCGGAGCGCTCTTCATCGGAGTTGAAGAACTGATATGTCCAACCCAAGGTGTCGGGAGCGGCCCACGCCGCGCCTTGACGCCCCGTCACGCCGAGGTCGTCCGCGCTTATGAGTTCCACGAGTTCATCGACGACCGACGGCGGCGGTCGCAATGCAAGGAGCGGGTTGCGTGGGTCGAAGAGTCGGGGTACGTCGTGAGCGAGCTCGTCGCCGCAGAGCTGGAGGTACTCCCAGTAGCCAGCGTCGTCATCGCTGCCAAGGAGCGGTGCGACCTCGAGTAGTTGGCGAAAGCCCGACGATCGCCGTCCCCGCGCGAGTGACTCGGGGAGTAGTCCGAGAGCCTCGGCGACGCGTACCGCAATGAGGCGATTTGTATGCGTGAACGCTGCCTCACGCACTAGGAGATCCGCTCGACAACTGAGCAATTCCCAGATGCCGACCAGCTCCCGGCGCGCCTCGAGCTCGTCGGGGCCGAGGCTGAGTCGGCTCTCGTCCTCGGGCAGCTCGCGACCAGCCTTAATGCCGAATGTCCCTTCCAGAACCCTGCTCAGCTCCTTGGTGAGGAGCGTCCGCAGCATGGTGACGACGCGGCTGAGCGCGACCCGCTCATCCTCGTCCAACGAGTTGCGGCGAACGTCGGTCACGTGAGCCTGACTTCTTTGCCATCTTCGAGCAACTCCAGTCCCCTGGCTCGCAAGGCATCGAGGGCAACGTCGAGTTCGAGGACTGAGCGGATCGGGCCGATGGCCACCTCCGCGATCACGGCGGCCACGTCGAGGCGGACGATCCGGCCGGCCGAGCGCACCGCATCGAGGTCGGCGCGGACCATGTCAGCGGCCGCCGTCATCTGTGCCCGGCGAGCAAGGATCTGCTCTACGGTTGTCGCTCGGCCGGGGTCAAGTACATCGAGTCGAGCGGCGACGGCCGCCTCTGTGACCTGTGCGTCGATGTCGGTTGACTCGGCCGCAATCGAGGCACGCAAAGCGTTCAGATCGGCAAGCGTTTCGCGGGCTAGCTGCTCGCGGCGTTCCTCCTGGGCTGCAGCGACTTCGGTCGTGAGGGATCTCACCCGAGCGAGATGGTGCACAAGGTCGCCGGCGCCAAGCAAGTCTCGCAACTGATCTCGGCCATCGAGTGCGGCGCTCGGGAGCTCGGCGTCGGCGAGGAACGCTGCGTCCCGGGCCCTCGCGAATAAGCCGGGTTCCTCGGCGATGAGCGCGAGTACCGGCCTCGCAGCTTGCAAGCCGGCCTGAAGGTCGTCCCAGCCGCTCGCGAACTCCGCCACGACGTATCCATCGTCGTCCTCGCCAAGAGCGCCGAGAACCTGGCGGGCCAGCTCGATTGCGGTTGGAACCGGAAGACCGGTCCCCGCAAGGAAGCTCACGGCCTCGCCGACCGGCTGCCGCTGCGGTCCGAACGCAGCCCGCAGCCTTGTTGCGAGCTCGTCGAGCGCAACGGGGCATGTCTGGCCAGTCGCCGCGGTGAGACGCTCCGCGAGGCGCGAGCGAGTCGGCAGATCGGGTCCAGTGTCGGTTGGGGGGCGGACCACAATCGACCGAAACGGGGCGACGCCCCGGAACACGTTGTCGAGCCTGCGGTCGGTGACAGCAGTGATGCGTTGGCCCTGGTAGGCGATCTCGACGAGGCCAGCCCGGAGCGCCGCCGCGACGACGGCCTGGACGACGTCGGGTGCGGCGCCGTATGGAGCCGCACCGAAGTGCCGCTCAAGATGTTGGCCGGTCGCGGCTTGGCCATAGTCGTCCCTGCGCTTGACCTCGTCAACCAGGAGCTGGAGAGGGCCCTGGTCAGTCACGAGCTGCGGGCCCGAAGGCGTCATAGTGAACAGACCGATTCCGGCGTCACCCAGCGACGGTGGGAGCTGCGCAAGGTCGTCGGTCCGCGCCACTTCGAGCGGGATTTTCGTCTCGATCTTCGCAGCGAAGGTGGCTAAATGGGGATAGACGCTCGGGAGGCGATCTCGCACCGCCGACTGGATTGCTTCGAGCAGAGCGCCCGTCGGGGGGTTAGCGGTCGCCCCTTGGAAAATGATGCCGCCGTCGGACAGATCCGCGCGCAGTCTCTCGATGAACTGGACCTCGGAGCGCCGCTGGCGTGCCCGCTCCTCGGCAACGAGTTCGCGGGTGGTCTCGGAGACAGACGAGGACGTGTGCCGCTCGACCATGGTTCGGCTTCGGAACACCTCCCGGAGTGACGCCCATGTGTCGTCGCTCTGGCGGAACCACCACAAAACCCGATTGACAGCGGCCCGCTCTCGCGTCGGCGGGACTAGTTCGGCCGGATCGTCACCGGAGTTCAGCGCCGCGAACTCGACCGAGACCTCACCATCCGCCGCCGACTCGCCGTCTATGACGAGGCCGATCTTAAACAGGCGCCCTTCGAGCACGGAGAGTCGCGTACCCAGCTCCTCCTTAAGGATTCGGCGTCGTTCGCGTACCTCGTCCCCGGGTCTGAATTCGAGCTGGCGCTTCTCATCCCACTGCTTCTGCTCAGCCGATTGGAGCTGGAAGCCTTGCTCAGTCTCACGTAGCCAGCCGGCTGCGACCAGTCGGGCCGCGGCCTGCTCGATCTCGGACCGGCGACTTTCCGCCTGGATCGCGGGGTGGAGGAGCACGGCTAGATTCTGTGCGGTCAACGGCAACGATCGGACGCCGTGGACCAGAGCAACGACCTTCATTACCTGTGCTTCTGGGCTCGCTGCACCAAAGTTCTCGACGACCTGGTCGACCTGGTGTCGCAGGCCGGAATCGATGACGTCGATCAGCAGCTCGTACGACCGATCGAGTGTGACGAGCACGCCCACCGCTTCGCGCCCGAGCCCGACTTGCGGATTAGCCAGTAGCTGTTGGGCGTGTTGAATGATCGTGCGGTTCGAGCCGCCTAGCGGGGCCCCGGCGCGTAGCTGGCTCCGTCGCTGCGTCACTGCGTCGATGAGAAGCTGCACCTGGTAGGGCAGCAGCGGGTACAAACGGACGAACTCCTCTGTTGAAAACTCGTCGGAGCGGCGATCGGATGCCAACCTCAGATTGGCCGCGAGCCTTTCTTTATTGGGCGCGACGAGCGTCTCGACCTCACGTCTACCCGAGTCGGACTTGTCGAGGATGCGCAGGCCGACAACCTCACGAATATCGGAGGCCGTGAGGTCGACGCGGATCGGGAAGCGGTCACGGACCCGCGCCAACTCGACGCCCTTTCCCTCGAGCGAATCAACGACCTCTTCGAGCCGCTCTTGGCTAGTCGTGATGAGGAAGATGCGGCCTTGCTGCTTCTGGACGGCCTCGGCCAGGCCTTGCAGTGCGAGCATCCGGATTCGCGAGCGGGCGACGTACTGGCCGGTCTCGTCGACCACGATGACCAGTCTCCTTGCCCCATTCCCCCGCCGGTCGACGAGCTCAACCGCTCGCCGCGCGAACCAGTTCGCGTCGACCGTCGGGGAGATGTACGCCTTCGCCCACGAGTCCGGTGAAGAAAATGTGGCCGGGTCGAGCTCATGGAGCACCCTCGACGCCAGGTTCGGAGCCAACGTGGTGTGGCGGACCAGGTCCCAGGGCTTGCCGTGAATTTGCCCAAACCGCGTGATGAACTCGTCGAGACGGTGGTCGGTTTCAAGATCGAACTCGAGCGCAGCGAGCGTGGGTTCGCGCGCATAGCCCAACCGTTGGAGCACTGATCGATAGATGGGGAGCACGACGTGTTCTTCGGTTTCGACGTCATGGGCGCTGGAGAGGTCGAGCAGCGCTGTGGTCGCGGTACCGCGATTCTTCGGGTCGAGCGCGCGAGGAAGCAGCGCGCGGAGAGCCAGGGAGTCGACTCGCTCAAGAACACGGTCGACGACCGGACGACCGGCGACCATCCGGTTCTCCAGGAGGTAGCCGAGGATCTTCGCGAAGCTCGACTTACCGGAGCCAAAGAACCCCGAGACCCACACGTTGGTGCGGTCGGATCGATCATCGAAGCAGTCGACGTACTCGCGGACAACTTTCTCAAGTTCGGCGCGGATCCGGTCGGTGACCACATACTCATCGATTTCTCCAGCGACTACAGTGTCCTCCGAGACATCAACCTTGACGACCTCCTTGATCGTCCGGTCGATGTCGCGCCGATAGAGGTCGCCTACTTGCGTCACGCCTGATCTCCTCGTTCGCCGCGGACCACGATCATTGCCCGGTAGCCGTATGCAGGTTCAGTCTTCCCCATGAACCGAAGGCCGTAGTTGCCCTCGACAGTGCCTGGGTACAGAAGCACGACCGGTACACGCACACCGGTTCGGAGCCGCAGATCATCGAGAAGAGCCGACGTGCGGTACCCCGGATAGAGACCCCCGGCGCGGAAGAGCACCGCAGCCCACCGCCCGGGAGGTGACGGCAGCCTCGCGGCAACCCGTTCGGTCAGCGACGGCGGAAGACGAAGGAGCTGGCCCACGGAACGATGCACCGCCGCCTGTGTCTGCGGATCGCCGTCTGCGGCGCGCTCCTGTTCGACGAGCTCTTCATACATGCCAGACTCGTCGATCGCCTCCCAAAACACATCCGCCAGCGACAACGACGTGCAGTCGACGCTACGATCAGGGGCGCGTAACCACCCTGCCATCTTCACGACGTCCGCCCGGACCGAGTACTCCTCGGCCGGATCGTACACATATACCCAGCAGGGGACGTTGGTTCCTCGGTCGTGGTCGTGGTATTCAACGATCCGCTTCGCAATATCGACCAGGGCCGGGTCTAGAACGGCATTAGGCTGCGCCATGCACAGCCTCAGCAAGGGTGGCGGCCTGCCACTCGATTCGCGTAACCGAACCGGCCCGATTGAGCATGATTACGCCGTGGTGGGCGAGATCAGTGAGGAGAGCGGCAACGTCGGCCGTCGCGAGCAGCCACCTCCGCCAAACTGTAGAACGCTCGATGCTCGCTGCAGTCACGCCGAGCTCGTGAAGGCGCCAGCAGGTGTAGGCGAAGCCGGCGATGGATGGGTATGGATGGCCGATCTGCTTCCTAGTCCCGCCGGTTGTCCCTTCCAGGATGCCAAAGTCGCGCAGCGTCGCGAGTAGAGCCCGACCAACGCGGGTCTGGACCGCGTCAGACCAGTCGGGCGCGAGCCCCCGGCAGGCTATCTGGCCGACCCATGCGACCGCGTCCTCAACGGTAACGGTGCTTCGGCCGGCTTGGTACCACTCGAAGAGCGGTCCCTCCGCGAAGTCGGCGAGGAGCGGTTCCGCCCGACAGGCCTCGAAATAGCAGGCGTCCCGGAACGCCCGGAGGTCAGAGTCGAGCAACACCTTCAACGCCGAGACCACCTGGGGGCCCGGCTCGATGAAACGGGGCCGCAGGATGCGGTGGCTCAAGTCCGTGCGCCGAACGGCAGAAGCTGCGCCAATCTCGACCAGAGCGGCGAGGTTCTCCTCGGACGACCGAAGGTCGTCCCAGCTCGAGACCAAGAGCGCCGAGACCCCAAGCAGAGCCCCGCCCTTCTGGAGGTTCGACGTATAGACCCCGCTCATGGTCATGGCACAAGATCGACATAGGGAACGGAAAGCTCACCCTGCTGGGTCATGTAGCTCTCGGTGAACCGAATCAGCAGGCCGGCGGTGACCGCCGGATTTTGAAGCTCGGCAGCCCGGACGCTCGCTCCGTCGCTCGCCTGCCCCTGCACCTCTGCGAGCCACCCCGCAAGCCCCAAGCGAGCCGTCTCGCTCATGCCCCATTCGAGCAGCTCGTCGATAATCGGGCTCTCGCCGGAAGTCTTCTGCTCCCGCAGGTAGGCCCGGGTCCACCCGCCGAACGGCAGATACGGCGAGAACAGATGGATAGCAGTGTCCCGAGGGAGGATCTGATGATGGCGCCGCGTCGCCGACAGCACCGCCAGCTCAGCGCCAACCACCTTGGAGGTCCGCCGGAACCCAGCGAGCGCAAACCGGACGGCCGGGTTCATTCCTTGACTGGACCACCACCCTTCGAGGTCGGCTTCCCCCAGGCGCGCCACGCCCAAGACCAGCCGAACGGCCAGCGACGGCTCGAGCCGCGCAGGAGTCAGCGCTTTCTCTGGCGTGGTCACAGCAGTAGTCTACGAGAAGGCCTCTAACGGCTACACAAGGCGCAGGTACGTCCAACGGGCACTCTTACGAACCTGAAACGTAAGTAGGCCCGGCGGGGGCTACTTACATTGCTCGTGGCACCATACCATGTCATGACGATCTCGCTAGATTGGCGTAACGGGACCCCTCCTGCCAGGCGCTAGGCGCGGCGATGACTGGGAGACCCTTGGTGCCGCGAAGACGAGTGCGCCGGATTTGCAGCCGGGATTTTCTCTGGAAACCGGCTCCGCTGCTGGTGCAGTATGTAGTCGGAGGTGCTGGGAGTGGGGTCAATTCGGGGCGTTTCGCGTGTTGTGGCAACGGCGCTTTGCCTTTCCGCGCTGGTGGTGTTCGGGGGAGGGCTTCCGGCGGTGGCGGTGTCGCAGGCGGCGCAGGTGCTGTCGCCGGGTCAGGCGGCGACGGTCGGTGACCCGGGGGTGTCTCTCCGGTCGTTTTCGGATGGGCGTCTGAGGTCTTATGGGGTGTCGGTGGATGTGCTTGGGGTTGCTTTCGTTTCGCGGGCCGGGGTTTCTGCTCCGGTCGCGGCGGCGCCTGGTGACGAGCTCGCAGTGTTGCATTTGGCGACGTCATGGGATTGGGGTGTCGACAACCTTGGATTGGTCGCCAATAGCCGCGTAGATCTGTCGGTGGTTTCGGGTGCGCTGTCCGCTCCGTTGGTCGTCCGCTACGTTTATCCGAGCGTCGACGACGAGGTGTACGCGGCCGCTATACCCAAAGACGATCCGGCCGTGCTGCGCTTGTCTGTCGGCGGGCTGGTGCCTCAGAGCCTGGATTTGCGTACAGGCAGGCGGATCGGCAAGGCCCCGGCGGTCCTTTACCGCTCGCAGTCCAAACCAACGCCTCACGTGCAGCCCTCGGCGGTATCCGCGTTCAACGCTTCGACCCCTTTGGGGCCCGCGACCGGCGAGTTCGCCGTGTCGGACGCCTACCTGTCGTACTGGCAGCCGTTCACCACGACGTTGGCTTCCAGCCCTACCGAGTGCTACCTCGACGTGGAGTTCGCGCCGGCGAAGTTGTCGATCCCCGGATATCCAGACGGCAGTATCAGCCCGACCGTCGGGTTGCCGGCCGGCTCGGTGAAATTCGTGTTGCCTGACGGGCGGACTGTTACGGCGTCGCCGCTCGCCTCGGGCTCCAGTTTGATACACCTTTTCAGCGGCGACTTCTTCGCGCAGGTCCCAGCAGACGTCACGACGGTCAAGGTGATCGTTACCCCCGGCGTCCTGGCCGTGCAGGCGGTCGACGCTAACTATGACACCCGGACAGTCAACGTCGCTTTCGGATCGCCGTTAACCACGACAGTCACGTTCCAGCCGCCGTGGACCCCGCCCAAGGCGGCCCCGGCCGCCAGCAACGTCGCCGGGGGACCGGCCGCGCCCAGCGGGCACACCGGCGGCTCGCCAGGCTGGCTCATCGCCGTGCTCGCCTGCGTCCTCATGGCGGCCGTCCTGGCCGGGGTGGCGGTGCTGCGGCGTAGACGGGTCCTTCTGCCCGCTACGCCCTCCTGGACGGTCCCGTATCCCGCCGCCCCGCCCGGTGTCCTCAACCCGGGCGCGGCAACGGCTGTCACCGCTCCGGAGGGAAGAGCGTTGCCCGCTGTCGTTGCTGGAGGGATGGCATTCCCGCAGCCATCCTTCCCGCAGCCGGCGGGCGGCGACGTTGGAGCACCCGGCCCGGTGTTGGCGGTCAGGGTCCTCGGCGGGCTCGAAGTCGACGGTCTCGTCAAGGCCGTCCGCCGCCAATCCGTGAGGCGTCTGCTGGTGGTTCTCGCTGTCACCCCGGAACGGGCGATGGGAGCCGACGAGCTGGCGATGGTCATCTCCGACAGCCCTGAGCGTGACCCGAAGGTCGCGTCTTTGCATTCGTACGCTTCGATCCTTCGCTCCGCCCTGCCCGCCGGGGTACTCCCCGACGCTTCGAGCGGCGGCTACCGCCTCGATCACACCAAAGTGACCGTCGACTGGCTCGCCGTCGCCGCCGTCGACGCCGAAAACCACGACTCCCCCGGATGGGAGGACCGGGCCGCTGACGCCTTGGGTCTCGTCCGCGGTGAGCCCCTCGCCGGCGGGGCGTGGGAGGGCGTGTACCCGGCGCTGCGTTACATGCAGGCGGCCGTCGAGCGTGTCGCCCGGGCCGTCGCCCGCAGTCTCATCTCCGGCGGGAACGCGCAGCGAGGCGAGTGGGCTATCGCGAAGGGTCTCCTCGCGGTGCCCGGATCGGTCGGGCTTTGGGAGGACCGCCTCGACGCCGCCGCGGCCGGCTCAGGCTACGGGCTCGACCGGGCGTGGGTTGACGCCCGCTCCTGCCTCGGCGCGGACGCTGCTTTGCTGTCCTCCCGCTACCAGCATCTACGCCGCCAAGTCGCAGCCGGCCCCGCCACCGACACCTAAAGTCAGGCAGGCGGCGGATCTCAGCGCATTCTCCGCCCGTCGGCCATCGCCAACTCGAACGGGTCACGGCCCTGGACTATCACACGCCACCACACCACCGCTGCTCCCCACGGGACGAAGAACCCGAACCATACCGACACGAACAG
>DAHYHI010000116.1:0-27988 GCA_027391075.1 Acidimicrobiaceae bacterium
TCGGCTTCCATACACTCACCTTGACACGTCAAAAGCCGAGAGCGTGACAAGCCGGGCGCTGCGACAGCCACCCCAGCTCACAGCCCCGCAACACCAACCGTCCCACCGCCGTCTCCCCCTCGGACCAGGCTCCGCGCCCCACCAACGCCCCCCGGCGTCCCGTAAACCGATCGGCTACCGGGGCCATCAGGCCTGCGCTTCTGGTCGTGGTGCGTGGTGGAAGGTCTTCTGAACGGCTAGGCCACAGCTGCTTCGAACAGGGCGACCAGGAGTGGGTGGGGCGAGGTCGTTGTGCTCGAGGTCTGAGGTACGAAAAGGGTTGCCATGAAGAATCGGAGGCCCGGAAGTTCGAGGATCCGAGGCTCGTCGTCTTGGTCCGTGCCGGCCACCACCAGCCCGGCCTGCACGATGGTGTCCAGGTCTGCCGGGTTCAGGCCGAGGTTGCAGTAGTAGCGCTCGGTGACGGTGGCCTACCGGTAGGCGCTGGACGCCTGAGTGTTGTCGTCGATGTGGACCGGCATGGTCTGGCCGACGAGGGAACACGAGGGCGGGGTGATGAACAGCGTCGAGCCCGGCCAGGGCCTCCTCGCTGTTGTCCTCGACTCGCTGTGTCGGAACCCACCTGACCTCAACTGACGAACCTCGGTCGGCGCCGGCGAGCTGTGCCGCCGCAGTTGTGGCCAGATGCCTCTCGTTCGCGGACTCGTAGTCGCTGATTACCCCGAGGCAGACCATGAGGTCAGTCGCGCGCTCGGCATCCAACCGCCCCGTCCCATGAACCCATCGGCTGTCGAGCTGATCAGCAGGCACCTGGAGATCGATGCTCCCCGAGCAGAAACCGGCCGGCCGAGTTGTGAGCCCCACCGGCCGGTGTCCGTCTACCTGGCGCCCTGGTCGGCCTCCGCCTGACAGCGAAGGCATTTGCTGTAACGCTCCGGCAGGCTCGTGCCCGGCGACATGACTGCGGCGCGGACACCCCGATGGCCGCAGAAACCGCAATGCACCATGTCAATCACCTCCTTCAATCACTGCGGTCAACCCGTGCGTGGTCTCAGAGGCCTCAGTACAGTGCGACATCGGTCCTATCAGGCCCGACGGGTCCGTGTTCACTCCAACGAGCGCACGAGCCGATCGTCAAGGTTAGGGCCCGCTTGAGGATCCCTCTGCGGATGCCCTCACTGCTCAGGCACTCAAGATCTGCTCGTAGTGCTCGACCGTCGGGAACGGCTCGTAGAAGTGGTGCAGCATCTGGCGCCACTGCTCGTACTCCGCCGACTCGCGAAAGCCGACCGTGTGGTCCTCCAGCCGGTTCCACTCCACCAGCAGCAGGTAAGTACTGTCCCGCTCCAAGCACTTCGACAGGGTCAGCCGCACGAAGCCAGGCACGGCGACGATGATCGCCTTGGCCTGCGCGAAGGCGGCAACGAAGTCGTCATCGTGGCCGGGCTTAACCGATAGCAGCGCGTGTTCGAGGACCATCCCCAGATGATTACAGCCCTGACCGCTCAGCGATCCCTGGACGGTTAGCGATCGGCTACTGCGACGCTCGGACGTCCTTGATCCGTCGGTAGAGCCTGGGGGGATGGTCGGGGACGGTGATGAAGCCGTGACGGGCGTAGAAACGAGCGGCGGCCTCGTCGATAGCGTCCACCACGACGAGCCGGGCGGCGGCTGCTTCGCCAGCAGTGACCGCCTTGCGCAGCGCCTCGGCGAGCAGTAGCGCTCCGAGCCCGTGGGCTGAGCTGTCGACGGCGTCGTTTGAGGCCACCATGTCCCGGTGGGCTTCGATCACGCTGGCGGCCCGGGTGGTCACCGTGTCGAGCACGAAGCTGGTCACCGTCGTGCCCTAGAGTTCTGCGGCGTGGCGGATGAGGGCTTCCTGGTCTGGGCTCACGCGCATCTCCAAGCGGTGACGTTTCGAGGGGTGGACGCCCTTGCTCATGACCTGGAGGATATAGCGTCCGGACACTGTCCGGACGGGGACCTCGACGCGACGTCCCGCAACCCGAACGGCCTACGGGACGCCCCTGGTTGCAGCGGGTGCCCACGAGGAGGTGTCCCGTATACCCAGCCCGAGAAAAAGCCGGTGACCCCCGCTATCCGGGGCAGGCCCGAAGGCTCCTCGACCGAGTCCAGGGGGCGCCCCGATTCGCAGACGACCTTGCCGGGTCGGCGCGGCGTGGAAGACTGGCAGTTGTGGATGACGGCGACCAGGTCCTCATGGTCGCGGACGCACTGGGATGGTCCAGGTGGCTCACAGACCACGGCGGGGAGCGCTCCAGCGTCTGGTTGGTGTTGGCCAAGAAGGGCACGACCGAGCCGACGAGCCTGACCTATGACGAGGCCCTCGAAGAGGCGATCTGCCACGGGTGGGTTGACGGGCAACTTGCCAAGGGCGACGAACGAACCTTTCGCCGTAGGTTCGCTGCGCGACGAGCTGGCAGCGCGTGGTCGAAGCGGAATGTGGACCTGGCCAAGCGTCTGATCGATGACGGGCGAATGAGGCCACCGGGCCTGGCCGCGATTGACCGGGCGAAAAAGGACGGCAGCTGGGATCGTGCCTACGACGGACAGGCGACGATCCAGGTTCCTCCGGATCTGGCTTGCGCGTTGGCTGCCAACCGAGGCGCTGAGGAGATGTTCAAGCGACTATCAGCGTCTAACCGCTACGCGATCTTGTACCGGGTCACTACGGCTAAACGCGTCGAAACCCGCCAACGTCGAATACAGCAGCTCGTTGCCATGCTCGCAAGGGGAGAAACGATTCACCCCCAACGCTAGACCACACGTCGACAAGGCCGCCATTGACCCTGAGCGGGAGCGCAATGGTTCCGCTGACATCCAGCGACCCGGCCAAGGAACGGGTACCCCCTATTGCTCGATGAGCAGATCCCCAAACATCTGTTACCGGCGGCGATCAACACACGACCTGGCGTCGGCACCTGGAGCAGATCAGTCCCATGGTCGCAGGTAGGTCGATACAAGTCACTGTCAATCTCGGATCGCTGCACATCAGCCCTTGGGCCGAGCTGGGAGTCCTCGTCGGGTTGGTCGCGGCAGCCCTCGTCGGCGGCGGACCCTCTTCCGTCTCCGTTACGCACGGACAAGCCGAGCGTAACGGACCCTGCTTGGACGGTCGACTCACCAGGCAACCAAGGCCGAACCGTGCACCTACAGCCGGCTCCTGCGAGTCACCCCCGACCACGGCCTTAGCCATCCAAGCCACCCTGCCCCACTCCAAGCCGGCTAGCGGCGCCTACACAATCGTCAATGTCTACTTCCCGATCGGGCCGTCGGCTGGCCTCGCCGTCTACTCCGCCTGTACGCTCCGCACGGCCATGTGGTATCTCCGCCGGAGAGACGCCTGAAGCCCGGACGGTTGAAGCGAATGGCTGCGCAGCGCACCACGGCACCTACCAGATCGGTCGCGCCGATAAAGCACCCACGTGCATGACACTCGGCCCTACCGCTCACCATCTCTGCTCCCGAATCCCAGGTCGATAAGTGCCCAGCCGTCGGCTAACACCGGGTTCGGGTGGCTGTTCTGGGCGCTTCGGCCTTTGGACGGGCAGGGTTGGCCTAGTGGTCAGCGTGCCGGTATGTGCGCGTCCGCCCCGCCGGGAGTGCTTCGATTACGCGTTGTTGTGTGGAGGCGAGACCGGTGGTGTCCGCCGCCGGCTTGTCCCGTTCCGGGCGGTCTGCCAATACCGGAGGGTGGTGGGGATGCCGAAGAAGGCGACTCCGCCGTAGCTGCTGATCGCCCCCGATATGTGCAGCACACGGGCTAAGCGGGGGTTCGTTCGCTCGGCGTTGTTGGCGGCCACCTGGATTCCCATGCCAAGGGCGCTGGTCATCATCGCCGACTTCGCGCGCCGGTCGGGGAACACCCCAGGCTCGTTGTTGCGGAGCAGGTCGTAGCCGGTGACCAAGGCGTTGGCCGCGTTGTAGGCGGCGACGGTGGCGATCAGGGGTCGGTCGGCAAGGCGTAGACGCCAGACATGCCACGCAGCCCAAAAGATCTTCGGTTTGTCGCCGACGTGATCGAGGATTTCCCCGACACGGGTGACCGTGCCGGTTCGGCGGGCGATGATGCCGTCGGCCAAGTCGGCAAAGTACGACGGGGCGCCGACTGCGTATCCCTTCCAGGTTCCCAGCCTGGGACCAGCCCACCACGCGCCCACGAAGGCGATGACGTCGAGGAAGTTGGCCGGAGTGACGACGCCGCCGGTGGCAGCGGCGACGCGCTGCAGCGCCGAATCGGGGGTTTCGGCCACGGGTCGATCCTACACCGTACACGGCCCTACCCGGCCCGCCGAGAATGTCGCAGAACACGAACTTCGAAACTGCAAGCCCATTTTCTCAATTGCTGCCTTCGGGGTGACTCGCCGGACGGAGGACAGAGCGACACTTTGCAAGGTGGTACGGACGTCGATCGACATGGGCTGAGACCGTTTCGGCAGGTATGACGCGAAGGCGGATCCATCTTGGGACTATGGACCTGGTTCTCCAACAGGCAGGCGTGTTCCTCGCCGCTCTCGCAGCGAGGAGCACGTCGTTATCGATCTTCGATCGAGTGCCGGCGGCTCGCCAAACGGAAGAAGGACTAAAACTATTAGCGGTGAGGTCCTGGCGTTCATCGCCGAGAAGCTCGCCCCTCTCTTGGCACGCCTCGGCATAGCTGACCTCGATTGTTTCGAACCTCTCGTGTCGCCTGAGCTCCTCAGAACTGCGTAGGCCTTCGGGATTGCCGGATCATTGTCGCCTTCGGTAGTTCCTGTTGGGCCCATTCGCCCGATCAGATTTGCGGCCAGTCGGGGTGCCCCCGAAGACCCGAAGATCAACCTCGCTCAGGTGCCAACGGCGCCCCTACCGCCGGTTTCAGGACGTATGGGTTGGGGTGTCAGGTCGTATGAGCGTCGGTCTGGGCCGCCCAGGGTTCGGCGCGTCGCGTGATCTCTTGGATGACTGGCCCTTTTGCTCTGGCGTAGTAGTTCATGTCCGTGAAGCTCTCGCCGAGGAACCGACGCTTGACGCTCTCATAGAGCGTCCGGTCGTCGGGCGCCTGGCGCAGCCAGTCCCGGAACAGCAGGTGTCGGCGTTCGTCGTCGGATCCTGCTTTCCACACGTGGACGTCGCGCTCGGGCGTGCGGAACATGCGATGCCCAGCTTCTCGGACTCGCAACTCGTAGCCGGTCGTCTCCAGGGCGTCGAGGTAGCCGCCGTCGTTGTCGGGATCTTCAACTGCGACCAGGATGTCGACGATCGGCTTGGCGGCGAGACCGGGAACGGCGGTGGAGCCGACGTGCTCGACGCGCCGGGCGACGTCGCCTAACGCATCGACGATGCGGACACGCTCGCTGGCGAATCGAGATGCCCACGTGGGCGTGTAGTCCACCAGGATGAGCTCTCGCTCCTCGCGCCCTCCGATCAGCACAACGTCGAGGTAGTCGTCGAAAGCGTCGCCGGACGACGAAGAAGTCACCTCACCCAAGGATACGCGAAGCCCCCTAACAGCCATCGCGCTTCGCCACAGGTCTCCAAAGGGCTAGGCACCGGGCGTAGACGCGAACGCGCCCAAAGTCTTTCAATTCCCGAGTCCGTCGCCTCCCGAGCCTGGACGCGTATCCCATTATCAGCATCCAAAGGCTGCCACATACCGCCGGCATAGGCCGTCCAACCGCTTTTAGCTTGGGTTCTTCAGCAATGATCTGACTGGAGAGGTCTACACATTCATTTTGCGGTATACGAGACTCGCCGGGCGAGATTCGACTCCACCTCGACCACTCTCAGTTGGGCGGCCTGGCCGTGGGCGGAAGCAGGCACACCACCGTTTATCAGGATTTATCAGCTCGTATAAGCCGATCTGTTATACGACTAGATAAAGCCTGATCGTGGATCCCTCCGCTGACCCGCACCGTCTGGGGGCGCGCCACGGAGCGGGACCAGCGCGACCGTAGCTTGGTGCTCACAAGTTGCGCGGTCACGCAAGCGACTCTGCCAATGCCAGACGGTCCTCCGATCCGGAGCGGCGAGCGCAGAGCAACGTTGGACTGCCCGGCGCCGACTTGTGATCGCTGTCGACCGAGTACCGGCTGCCTTGCATCGCTGGTGGGAGCGGCGACGTTCGTGCAAGGCTACGTGGGGACGCCCGAGCCGATCACCCCCGAACCTAAACCGTCGAGACTCGACTGTCCTGCTGTGGCCGGTCACGCAATCTCAGGAGGGCGTCACCAAGCAGGGAGAATCGCACCCGTTCCTGCTCCAAGCGGATCGAAGGGCCGAATGTGCCCTCCACCAGATCCCGGTAGAGTGCCTGCTCGTCAGCGGTAAGGTGGGGAAGGGACCGGTTGGTGGGCGAAGGCTCGGTCACCCACTGCGCTCGGTGCGCCAACATGGTTCGGTGATCCATGAGGAGCGACTGCACCGACGGTAGATGGCTCCGCAACCTGTTGAGTATGTCGAACCCGTGGGTGTCGATGTCGCCCCAGTAGACGACCTCTTTCTCCCCCAGCCATGGCAGGGTGGTCACACCGCCCAGGGCGAAACCCGACCCGAACACGACGATAGCGTCGGCGATCGACGGGAAGGCCAGATAGGTAACCTCGTTCTCCACTACGAACACCGTCGAAATGCCCGGGTTTCGTGCTGCCAGCTCCTCGGTCCGGACCGTCATCTCCGTGTAGTCCACCGGCTCGCTGTCGAGCGTGCGAAACCGTGTATAGGCCGGCTTGTCCAAGAACTGGAACTTCCGAGTGAAGGTCGGCGGCACCGCAGCGTAATCGACTCGTTCAGCAGGCAAGACTGTTGTCAAAAGCTGGTCGAGCAGCTTGTGGTTGTGCTCGACGAACTTGGTGTCGACTCCTTCCACGTCGATCTGGCGTACGTAGTAGCGGGTTGTGTCGTGACGCTCGACCCATGCCACAGTCGCCAGGATCTGCCCCCATATAGCAGCGTGGCGAAGGGCGACGGTGGGGTGGTTTACGACCCAGTCGACGAGGGCCGGCATCGCGCTGCGAGTTCTGGCGATCAGGTCGTCTAGAAGGCGGACGTCGGAGGCTGTCCCGAGGATCAGGCACAACTGTTCGAAGGAGCGCACAGTCACCCGGGCCGGTACGAGGTTGGCGCCCAGGTTGCGGCTGCGGACCTCCCTGTGCTCGACGCAGAAATGGCGGGTCTCCCGCTCGAACCGGGCCAGCCAACTCCGGGAGGCGTCGAGGCGTTCCAGCAGGTCCGCTGCGCCGGGACCTTTTACGGGCAGTGAAACCAGCTTCCACGGCTCGCCTGACGCGTACGCCTTCAGGTAGGCGCCTGTGTCCCACCTCCGTCGCAGGGTGGCCAACAGCTGATCGGCACCGGTCCAAGCCGGGGCCGCGTTGCGCTGGCTGAGCGTCACGCGGCGGGACCGGCCACCACAGAGGCCACCGTCTGGTTGGACCGGTTGATCCGCCGGCGGAACTCCGTGATGCTCAGCGACTGGAGCCTTGAGTAACTGCCGTTGGGATTGTCGACGAAGCCGACCGACGAGACGAAAGGTTCGATCACTCGGATCTTCTGCAAAGGCGTCACGATGAGCAGTTGCAGCCCGAGCCGGGTGAAAAGGCTCAGAGCGTAGCGCGTCGACGCCTCCGATCCACGGCTGAACGCTTCGTCGATGACCACGAAGCGGAAGGCTTTAGAGCGTCCGGCTCCCCAGTCCAGTTTGAACTGATAGGCGAGGGACGCCGCAAGGATGGTGTAAGCCAGTTTCTCCTTCTGCCCGCCCGACTTTCCGGCCGAATCGCTGTAGTGCTCGTGCTCTCGGTCGTCGTCGCGCCACCGTTCGGACGCGGAGAACACGAACCACTGCCGAACGTCGGTTACCCGGTGGGTCCAGGCCCGGTCGATGTCGGCGAGGCCCTCGCGGCCCCTGAACCGGTCGATCAGCGTTTTTACTTGAAGGAATTTCTGCTCGGAGTACTGGTCGCTGCGGTCGGCACTGACGATGCTGTCGGTGCAGGCTCGAAGGTCGGCCCGGAACTGCTTGACGTCGGTGTTCGGGCTGCTCTCGGCGATGAGCCGGATGTAGCGCCCGTCGTTGTAGTCGATGCCCTCCAGTGACCCGTTGATAGTCTCGATTCGTTCCTGGATGTCGCGCTCATGTGCGTGGAGTTTGGCTGAGAAGCCTGCGATGTCGCGGATGGTGTTCTGGTTGAGGTAGTCCTTGAACTCCCGCTCGAAGCGGGGAAGGTCGTCGGCTGCCACGCGACGGTGCAGCTCCCGGTAGTCGCCGCCGGCTTCGACCGAGTCGTCCATCTCGGCCGTCTCAGCCGGGTAGCGGTGCCGGAACTCGGTCATGGCTTTGACGATCCGCACACGCGACCGGTTCTGGCCATCCTGGACTTTTTGCTGCTGGCGGGTGATGGCCTCGCGTACAGCCTGCTCGGCCCGGGCCAGACCGGCCGCGTCTGCGGGCGCCCCCCCGCCGTGCTCCGAGAGCAGACTTTCGATCGCATCGCGTTCGGATGCGTCTACGGGCCGGTCGGCGTGGGCCGCCAGGGTGGTCTCGGCCCGGCGGAGCTCCTCTTCGGCGGCTTGGCGCTGATGTTCGAGAGATCCCCTCTGAGTCAGGAGGGCGCTGCGCCGCTTGTCGTGGCCGGTGATCGCGTCGACGACCCGGTCGAGCTCTAAGTTGAGAGCTGACAGGCGGTCGGATGCGGTGAGGATCCGCTCCTTCTCGCTCTCGAGGGCGGCGGCCTCGTTGACCAGCTTCTCCCAGTCCAGTTCCTCCCAGGTCGAGTAGCCGGCCAGGCCGGCAAGGGACCGCAGACGTTCGGCCGCGGCGTCCGTCTCTTTTTTCCTGTCCTGCCTCTGCGAATCGGCGAATGAGATGCGGCGCTGCATATCCCTTGCGTGCGATATGAGAGCGTCGATCTTGGCTTCATTGGTCCATCCCAGGACGTAGTGCCGCCGGTCGTCGATCCGGCTGCGGTCGTCCTTCTCGTGGCGCTCCCTGTCTTTGATCTGCCCGGTCCGGGTGAGCGCCTTGGCGCTGGAGCGGAACTCCGCCATGGTTTCGACGCAGGCGTGGTTGGCCCTGCGACCGAGCTCCGACGCCAGCCAGGCTCGCAGCGGCGTGTCGGGCTTCATCTCCAGGTGGTCTAACAGCAAAGGCAGACCGTTTTGGCGGTGAGGCGGGGGAGAGGCCATGACGGCCGGGGGAACCCGGTAGTAGACCAGGCGGGCGGCGAGGTGCCGGTCGTTGATCCACGTGGACACCCGCTCGTAAAAATCGTTCGGGACGAGCATGGACAGCGCAAAGTTGTGAAGTACCCTCTCCGCCGCGCCCTCCCAATCGGCGGACTCGGGACGGACCTGGATCAGCTCTCCGGCGAAAGGCAGGTCGTCGGGATCGAGCCGCAGGTCGGCGCACAGGGCTGAGCGCAATTGGAGGCTGGCGGCGGGCAGGTTGTTGCGACGGGTCTGGAGGCTGCGCAGCTCGTCGTTGACCGCCTGCCCCTCCGCCTCTGCCTTCTGAAGCTCGACGTGTGCTTCGGTGAGTTTGTTCTGCGCTTCCGCCTGCTGCTGGCGTAGCTGGGCTTCCCACGCCGCGACCCGATCCTTGGCAGCGCTGAACTGTGCCGAGCTGGCCACTGGCTCGAGCCCGGCGCCGGTCAGGAGCTGATTGAACTCCTTGAGCCGGTCGCGACGGGCTGGGTGCTCACCGTGCAACCGGTCGATCTCCGCTGCGATGGTGACCAGCCGGTCACCGCCGTGGCCGGCGATCTCGCTCCTCAGCCGGTGCTCGTCTTGTCGAAGTCGGCCGAGTTGCCCGTTGAGCGTTTCGATGTCCGCGCATACCAGCTCGATCCCGGCGGTAAGGGCGCTCAGCTGAGAACCGAAGATCTCCCGTGCCTGCTCGGCGAAGAAGAAGGGCAGCGTCGCCTGCCGGGCCGCCAGCAGCGCGATCGTCTCGTTGGCCTTGTCGTAGGCGTCGAGGTCGGCGACGAGAGGCCCGAGCATGTCGAGTTGCGCACGAGCCCGCACGACGGCGTCGTGGGCTCGGGTCAGGTTCTCGAAATGGTCCACCAGCTTCTCGATGTGGGCTTTGGTGTCGAACGGTTCGAGCATGTGGCTCCGGACGAAGCCGGTGAGGTCGTCCACGGCCTTCATGGAGACCGTCTGGTGGAACAGCTCCATGGCCTGCTCGGATTCGATGCCGAGGCGGCGCCGGAACTCCCGTCCGTAGTCGGGGAAGGTGTCGGCGACCTTCGCTCCGGCCCCTTTCAGGCGGCGCTTCAAGGGAGCCAGGTCGGCGCCGAAGTCGAAGAAGTGCTCCCGTATCGAAAGGGCCGCGTCGGCCACCACGAAGAAGCGGTCGGGTTGACCGGGCTGCCCGGACTCCCGGGGCCGGAAGACTTGGGCGAGGGTGACGGTGGTTGCGAAATCCGAGTTGGCGAACACCCCGAGTATCACGGAAAAGGTGCCGGCGCCGCGCAGGCCCACCGCCCGCGAGGTCCCGGTTGTCTCGTTGCGTTCGGACTTGTAGTGGCCTTCCACGTACGAACGCAGATCCCGCTCCCGTGTGTCCGCGCCGGCGGCCCGGTTGTAGGAGATCTTGTGGGCCGGCAGGAGCAGCGTCGTGATGGCGTCGACCAGCGTCGACTTGCCTGAGCCGATGTCGCCGGTGAGGAGGGCGTTTCGCCCGTCGACGTCGAAGCTCCAGACGTCGCGATCGAACGTGCCCCAGTTGTAGACCTCAAGCCGTTGGAGGCGACAGCCGGGGAGACGGTCGGACTGGGCCGACTCGAGGTCTATCATGTTGAACAGGGCCTGCGCCATCACTCGCCTCCCTCGTCGGCGCGGACCCCGGCGAGCTGGTCTAGGTAGTCGTCCAGGCGGCGGTCGAGATCGGCCAGCCACTGGCCGTCGACGAAAGCCTTGATAATGCGGCGCACTTCGAACGCGTCCTCCTCGTTTCGCATCCGACGCAGGAAGCCCATTTCGACCACCCGGTTGATGTGCGAGTCGATGGTCTCGACGATGCGGGCTTCGTTGGAGGATTCCGGGAGATACAGGCGCAGCATCTCGATGATCTGATCCCGGCTGAGCACGAGGCGGGTGTCGGAGTTGCTGGCGTCGAACTCGGCCAGCCGTTTGCGCAGCAAAGCTAGAAGGACACTGACGTGGAACGAAAGGGACCTCCGGGCCACCAGCCGGGGGAATCCAGGCTCGTCGTCGTTCTCCGGTCTGGTCTTGAGGTACGCATATCCCTCGGCCTCGTCCACTACCACGTTGAGCCCCATCACCGACACGTAGTCGCCGGCCTCCCTGCGAAGGCGGAGGAGCAAGCTCCAGGTCTGTTCGTGGGTGTCACGGTAGACGGGACCCTTCAGCAGGTTGATCACCACCGACGACAGCTCAGCCGATGGAAGAGCTGGCGGTGAGAACGCTTCGCTCATGAGTCACCCCCCTCTGCCGGCTAAAGGTGACACGGGGCATGTCAACGATCCGCTCCACGTCGTCGTCGACCCAGCTGACCTGGTCACGATGCTCGGCGTCGAAGACGACCGCCACCCCGCTCTCCCCGAGCGACAGGTAGCCGATCAGTTCCGCCAGCCCCTGCTGGAGAGGGGCGGCCGCCACGACGTCACGCAGCCCAACTTGCGGGCTCGGGCCCAGGGTTTCGAACACCCGCCGGACAAGATCTTCCCGGTCGATGTAGACCTGGTCCACCAGGGCGGTCGAGTCGAAATCGTCGCGGCCGGCGTCGGCCCGGCCGCTGGCGAGTGGGGTGACGGTGGGACGTCGGTAGAGCGGGCGTTCCATCGGAAGGTTGACCGACACTTTCGAGTCTTGCATGCTCATTTCCACAGGCGGGTCGCTTTGGTCTCGCAGCCGGAGGGCTTTGCCTTCGATGCTCCGCAGGAGGTCGAACACCCTCCGATTCTCTAGCCACACCTGGTCATCGAGGAACCGGCGCAGCTGCTCGGACAGCAAGCGCACCGTCGCCTGGGTCCGCTCGCTGGCGTCGATCCAGTCGTAGTGCACCCGCGAGAGCCGGTCGTCGCGGCCCACAATGTCGAGGGTCCGTACCCTTTCGAGCAGGTCTGTGAGCTCCTCTTGGCGACTGTGGGAGAGAAGGAAGTCGTAGAACGCCTGGAAGCTGCGTCCCTGGTCGGACTCGGCGATGCTGTTCCGGCTGCCCAGTACGCTGTCGAGGAGGGCGCCCTTGGATCCGGTCCAGCCGGCGATCTGCTGGCGGAGGTCCCGATCCAGGCGGCGGAAGTTCTCTTCCACCTCGCGAAAGTCGGCGAGGAGCTCCCGGGCCGTTTGAGCGAACTGCTGATAGCGGTCCCGCAGGCCGGCCGAGTCCAGCAGCGTCACGTCGCCGCGTTCCGCCCTGGCGATCTCCTCGTCGGTCTCGGCTCGACGACGACGAAGGTCGGCCAGTCGCCGTTCGGGGTCGTCGTCGGTTCCGTGCGCCATCTGGCGCAGCAACTCGAAGACGGTGTTGAGTCGCGATTCGGTGCCGACGAAGTCCCGGCCGCGCAGTTCCTCGACCCAAAGGAGCGTCTTTTCTACTGCGGGCGAGATATCGTACCTGGGTTCGTCCGAACCGGGCGGGTAGTACTTGCGCAGCCATCCCCTTTCTGGAGCAGCCCAGTCGTCCAGGTAGGCTGCCGCCGTCTTGGGGAAGCGCTCTTCGCCGAGGCGCTCGTTGAGTGCGTACAACTCGTCGTCTAGGGCACTGGCTAGCTCGGTGGCCGGCAGGTCGGCGACGTTTCGCTCGACGAACACCCGACCGAGGAAGCTGAGCACCAGCGCGGCGTTCCCGGCCCGGACCAGGGCCCAGGCGGGGTTTCGCTCCCGAAGCTGCTCAATCTCGTCGTATTTCATGTCTCAAGAGTCGTGCGAGCCGACCTCTCCTTCTTCGGGTTCCCATGGGGGACGCCATCGAGGATACGACAGGGATGAGACAGTGTTAAGCGATCCACCCGCCCAGCTGGCAGACGGCTTGCGCGGGCACAGTTCGATAGGCCCCCTCGCCTTGGTCACGTTCGGTCACGCTCGCCGGGCGGCGGATCCTCGCAAGTTCCTGATCGGTTGCTAACACTTCTGTGATCTTTGTGTCTCAGGATCGTTGCGTGGACACAGTGGCGAGGTCACGCTGGATCGGGACGCTGGCGGCGGTAGCGGCGGGCGTCGTGCTGGTCGCCGGGTGCCATGGTAGTGCTGTCTCAGCGTTGAAGGCGCCGGGCAGTGGGACACCGAAGCAAACCGTCCCCCCATCTACGGCACCCCAGGGGACCTCGGGGACTTCGACAACCTCGGGGGTCTCTGGGACTTCAGGGGAGAAGGCGCCTCTTAACGGGCTCCTCGACATGGGGATCCAAACCCCTTATCAGACCGGTCAACCGTTCCCTGTGGCCGACCCGAGCTCGCTCGACGCCTACGCAGGAGACTTCAGCGGGATCGTCGTCAACGAGTCGTGGTCCCAGCTGGAGCCGTCCCCGGGCGTGGAGAACTGGGCGCCCCTCGACCAGTCCCTGGCCGCAGTCTCCGCCTGGAACGCCGCCCACCCCGCGACACCTCTTGGCGTCAAGCTGAGGATCTTCGCCGGCTACAGCGCTCCGGCCTGGGTTGTCTCTCAGTCCGGTCCGACTGTGACCGTCCAGACCAAGGGGGGCACCAAAGTCCTCGGGGAGTGGTGGACCACACCGTTCCGCCAGGATTGGAGCGCATTTCAGCACGCCCTGGCCGAACGCTACGACCCCAACCCGCTCGTGCGGGCGGTGTCTGTGTCGTCATGTTCGAGCAGCACAGGCGAACCGTTCGTCGTGAGCGGCGCGATCTCATCCCAGCGGGCGCTCGCCGCCGCCGGTTGGACGCCGCAGTTGCAAGAGACCTGCTTGCAGGGAGCGCTGTCGGACTACTCGGGATGGACGCACACGCAGATCACCTTCGCCATCAACCCGTTAGGGACGCATTCAGGTCCTGACGTGGCGTTCATGGACCAGGTCATGCAGGCATGCGTCGGATCCCACGCAGCGGGCGGACCGGAGTGCATTGTCGGCAACAACGACCTGTCTCCCACCGCCCCGTCCGGCAAGACCGGACCCTCCTACGCCGAGATCGCCGCCCTCAAGCCCACTAACGCATCAGGGTCCGGCGTGTACTTCCAAACCGGCGGCCCGACCGTCGACTGCCCAACCATGTCGACAGCTACAACCTACCACGCCACTTCAGTAGAACTCTGGCCCCCCAACGGCCACTACCCAGGGTTCTCCGCTGTACCGACAGCCACCCTCAAAACATGGAACCAGACGCTCATCAACGGCGCAACGATCACCTGCTAAACCCGCCACCCAAGCGAAGTGAAACGAACCCACACGACGAGTGAGCCGTCGGCGACAAAGTGGGGCCTCTGCGAGGCTTTTGGCCTCTCCTGCTACTTTCGTTGGTAGGAGGATCGAACAGACGTGCGATGTGACGCTGAGGTCACGCAGTCGACCGAGATGGGGTGGTGGACAACACGGCTTCACGCTGGGAGCCCGAGAGCGACGAGGAGTACGAGGCGGAGAGCGAGCACCCCTTTGGGTTGTGATCGCGACGCGTAGTTGCTCTTTCATCAGCTACGCGCGGCAGAGCTTGGTGTTGACCGTGGCGGATCCAGGCGAGCTTTCGTTCCTGGCGAGGGGTCAAGTCCTCGCGATTGCGCCACGGCGCATACCGACAGCAGGGCGGCTCGGTACATTTTCATGACGAAGACGACCTCGAACGGTGCGCCCAGGACGACCAGGCGCGGGTGGTCCATCAATATGTCGTGGCCGTCGAGCTCGGCGGTGGGGGGAAGGAACATGAAGGCGTTGTCGTTCAGCCAGCCGGCGGGTCGCTCAGAGTGTCGTGACCGTTGGCTGCTGTGTTTAGCAATGCCGCAGGGGTCAGCAGAGCGAACTCCGTGTCATGAGCAAATATCGCATCGACTCCTGAATGAGGACGGCTTGAGTCAGTAGCGTACGGGGTCGACGCTCATGACAGAGAGGTTTGGACCGTGGGACCAAGGCAGTCTTCGATCGTGACGGCGTTGGCAGGCGCAAGTTGCATCGCTGCTTCCGCTGTCCTCGTCCGCCTGTCTGGGTCGTCGGCCACCGCAGCCGCCCTCTTGCGGTGCGCCTTCGCGCTTCCGCTGCTTGGACTGCTGGTCCTCGTCGACCGACGTCGCCCTGGGAGGATGGCGATGACGACGCGTGCAAAGTGGCTGGCGCGCCTGTCGGGAGTGTTACTCGCTGGGGACCTCGTCGTGTGGGCCCATGCCATAGCTGCTGTCGGCGCAGGTTTGGCCACGGTCCTCGGCAACCTCCAGGTGCTCCTGGTTGCCGGCCTGGCGTGGGCGGTGCTTCGAGAGCGACCGGACCGGTCGCTGCTCGTGGCACTACCGGTCATGTTTGCCGGCGTTGCACTCGTCGGAGGTGTCGCCGGCTCCGGGACCTACGGTGCCCACCCGGCCCGGGGCGTTGTCTTCGGTATCGGGACTTCGATCCTCTACGCCGGGTACATACTCATCCTGCGCCAGGCTATGTCGCCCCAGATGGTGAGCGCCCCTCGAGGTGGGATTGGCGTCGTACGTCCGCTCTACGAGGCGACGCTGGGAGCTACCGGTGGAGCAGCCGTGCTCGCTGTAACCGCAGGCGACTTCCGAATCGGCGGCGCAGCCGCCGTCGGCTGGCTGGCGCTTCTTGCCGTGACCTCACAAGTCGTCGGCTGGCTGCTGATCTCGCTGTCCCTGCCCAAGCTCCCAGCGGCACTTACCAGCATGCTGCTGCTCGTCCAGCCGGTCGGTGCGATCGCCCTCGGCGCCGTGATATTCGGGGAGAGCCCCTCACTTGACCAACTCGGCGGGGTCGGGCTCATCCTCTGCGCGGTCGTCGTCGCTACGGCCGGCCGCCCGATCTCAGACTCGATGACCAAGCGGCGCCGCCCCGCCCCCGCCCTTCTTAGAACGCCAGACGAGCACGACGCGCCGCTTAGCGCATGAGGTTCACGGTTCGGGGTGGTGGAACTCCTTCACCCCGTCGAAGAGGGCGTAGGTGTCCAGAGGCGTGTCGGCGCCAACCAGGCGTCCGGGGCTAGGGTGGCCAGCTCCATGATCCGCGCGTCGGGTTGCATGTGACGTTGGTGGGGACCCCACGCGTCGCCGCAGATCAGGTTGTTGTAGTCGGCTCCGAATGTCCGCTTGTGCAGGATCGACAGGTGGTAGAAGTCGAGGTAACCGTCTTATGCCAATTTCCAGTTCGAGCCGCGAAGCGCTACTCGACCGACGTACTGGCAGGCTCCTAAGGCGTGTTCTTCGAGCATGGAGGTGTGACCGCACAGGAAGGCGTCCACGTCGAAGGGCATCTCCGGAACCGTCCCGCCGAATATCAACCCAGCCCGTTCCGCCACCGGCAGCGGGGTGAGACCTTTGCAGGAGGTGTCCAGGTCCCCGAATCTCTCCCGTTGGAAGACGCCGGCGAGATCGCCCTTGTTGTCGTACACCCAGGCGTGGTAAGGGCAAGTGAATCTTCTAGCAGTACCCGTGCCGCTTTCCACGACGGCAGCGCCCCTGCCAGGTGAACCAACCGACTCGCCCGTCCGGCTCTGTTACTCGAACCGTGCCATCGGATTCGGGTTCGTAGTGTGAACCGTAAAGCGGATGGTCCAAGCCGGCCATTTCAGGGCCCCCTTAAGGTGAGATATTGATCAGATAGTAAGTTTCTTGGGTCGGCGAATCAAGCGCTGGAGTAGGGACTTTCGGCCCTATTTTGGGCCCGGTCGAACGGGTTATCGGGCCGGTCAGGAAAGCGGGCACTCTCCGGTTCCCATTTTCCTAGCATGGCTACATGGATTTGGGACTGAAAGATCGGGTGACACTCGTTACCGCAGGATCTGCGGGCCTGGGCTACGCGGCGGCGGCGGCGTTCGCGGGAGAGGGTGCACGGGTGGCGATCACCGGCCGCAAACCTCGAACCTTGGAGGCAGCAGCGCAGCGTCTACGCGTGGACACGGGAGCAGAGGTGCTCGAACTGGCCGGTGACATCACCGACGCGGCGGAACCCGCCCGGGTCGTTGAAGCCGTCGTAGGCGCTTTCGGACGTCTGGACGTGCTCGTAGCCAACGCGGGCGGTCCCCCGCCGGGTCGGGCTCTCGAAGTCACCGACGAGCAGATCCTCGCTGCGATCAACGCCAACCTGCTGAGCACGGTACGCCTGGTGCGGGCTGCTACCCCCTACCTGGCGGCCAGCGGTCAGGGTCGCATCTGCGCGATCACGAGCGCTTCGGTGGTCCAGCCGATACCGGAACTTTCCTTGTCTAACCTATCCCGGGTCGGCCTGTGGGGTTGGGCGAAGACCGCGGCGCAGGAGCTCGTGGGCAGCGGCGTGACACTCAACTTGATATGCCCGGGAGTGCACGCCACCGAACGCATGACTTCTCTGGGCATGTCGGGCCGGGCGGGAGACCCAGCGGATTTCGGCAGGGCCGTCGCATTCCTTTGCTCCTCGTCGGCTGCCTATATCACCGGCACCACGCTGGTGGTCGACGGCGGGAGGACAGTCGGCCTGTGAGGCCGGCTCCGGCCGGTGAACACGACAGGGTAACGAGACCAGTAGGGACGTTGCGTGGAGCTGTCGACGCTTGGCGCCTCGTCGGGGTCGGCTCGCGCCCCCCGTTCGAGCAGGGCCATCACCGCTACGGTCACGACACCGAAGAGCTGTGTGCCGGCCTGATCCGCGGGGATGATCCCCGCGGCCAGCTCTTGGCCTATGCAAGCGTGCATGCCATGTCCGAAGGAAAGCCCGTAAGGTCCGACACCCTCGGCTGGGACCTGGCGGTAGGGGTTGAAGTCCCCGGCGTCGTCTCCGAAGATCGCCGGATCTCTGTTGACGGCGACAAGGTCGATGACGACCTTGGATCCGGCCGGTATGTGCCGCCCGGACCGTAGGACGACGTCTTCCAGGGCCCATCGCACGCCGGTGGGGCTCGACGGGTAGAGACGGACGGTTTCGTGAACGCAGCCTTGCACCCATCGGCGGTCGTCCAGCTTGGCTTGATCCTCCGGGTGAGCTGCGAGCCACTCAAGGATGTTGTGAGTCGACCTGGTGAAGGCGGTCGCGCTCGTGTGGGCGCCCGCCAGCAGGAAGAAGCCGATCTCCCTGACGAGCACGTCCCGTGGGATTTTCAGGTCGTCCTCGTTGCGAAGAAGTACGCTGAGCACGTCCCGGGGGAGGGAGCTTTCGTCGATTTCCCCGGCCACATGGCGTTGGATGAGCTCCGTCCGCCGCTGAATGGACGGGGTGACGAACTCGCTGTCGAAGTCGCCGAGCGCTTCGCGCACTTCGGCTGAGACTTCGGAGGGATCCCTGCGAGAGTGCACGAGTGTCGCTCCTTCGATCAGCTTCATCATCTGCTGGTAGAGACGTAACGTCTCCTGAGGTGTGCGAAGTGGGCGGTCCACCCCAGCGTTCAGGGCGGCCAGGTTCATCATCAGCTGGTGGCTGAGCGTTACCAGCTCCGCGCGTCCGACCTCGACGTGGGGGTCCAAGGTCTCGCTTATCACGTCCGGGAACAACTCGTTCTCGTAGAACTCGAGGGTTTCCTTTCGAAACAGTCGATTCTCCAAGCGGCGCCGGGACCTGTGTTCGTCTCCGTGCAGGTTCACGAGGACGCCTGACATGACGACCTCGCCAGCGTCGTAGAGTCCCTGCCTGAGGGCCTTCTGACGGTACGCGTCCTTCGCCTCGTCAAGGTTGGTGATGAAGATCGCAGCCTGTTCGGTGCTGTTGGCCACTTGACCGCCGGTCCTTTCGGTTCAGTCGACTATCACGCCAAGCCCAAGGCCGCCGTCGACTGCCAGGGTCTCCCCGGTGGTCCACTCAGCTCGGGCTAGGTACTCGATTCCCTCGGCAATCTCCTCGGGTGTTCCTATCCTGCCCAGCGCGTGGTGGCCGGCCATGGACTGCAAACGTTGCAGAGCGTCGTCGTCGTCCCATATCCCGGCCCGTTGGTTGATCTCCGTGAAAACAGCGCCGGGTCGGACACACCCGACCCTGATCCCGCGTGGTCCAAGCTCGGTGGCCAGGACGCCGGTGAGAGCTTCGAGAGCGCCTTTCGTAGCAGCGTACGGGGCAGCTCCGGGGTATGACCTGCGGGTGTACACGGACCCGAGGAAGATAACGGCGCCCCTGCGCGCCTCTAGGTGGGGAAGGGCGGCCTGCGTGAGCATCATTGCGGAGACGACGTTGTCGGAGAACAGGGACAGCAGGCGTTCCTCGTCGAACGTGCCGATCGCGGTCCTATACATGTTCCCGGCGTTATTGATGAGAACGTCGATGCCCCCGCCGTGGGCGACGGCTGTATCGACAAGCGCTTTGCGGTCCTCGGCGACGGTCACGTCAGCTTTGATCCAGGCGCAGCCTTCACCGGCGGTAGCTGCGGTCTCGGCGAGTTTGTCCTCTCGCCTGCCGCAGATCGTGACCAGCGCACCCGCCCGTGCGAAGTGCACGGCTGTGGCGGCGCCGATCCCGGACCCGCCGCCCGTAACGACGACCGACATGCCCTCGACCGGACGCATTAGCCAACCCCCCCGGCTTGGTAAGCAGTGACGCTCGCGTCCTCGCGGCCGAGGGCCCACAATGCGGCCCGGGCGACGACGGTGCCGTGTACCGGGTGCTCCAGGCTCGCTCGGCTGTGACCGAGCACGTCTGTGGCGACACGCGACCCGCGCCAAGTGCGTGCCCATAAGACAGGTTGAGGGCGGCCCTGGTATTGAGACGTCGCCAAGGGGACCACGTTGGCTGCGACGGCCATGTCGTGGTAGATCTCGTCGACCAATTCGAAGTCTTCCAGCCCGGCGGTTACCGGGTGGGGCTCGTCTGTAAAAGAGATCGCTGACGCAAGAGGAGGTGGATGCCCCGAGGTCGCCCAGTCCCAGGCTGCGCCGACTATCTCCGGCCACATGGGCCAGTCGTCGAAGCAGATCGGGGCGGTGTGCAGGGCCAGCAGCCCGCCACCGCGGCTGAGGTGGCCGAGGATCGCCTCCTTGCCGACGTCATCCAGTTCGAAGGCGTACGCGCCCCTCAGGTCCCGGTAGCGGTCTGGAAGCATCCTGAACCTGACGGCGTTCACTGTCAGCAGGTCGTAACGGGCACCCCGATGGAGGTCTTCGAAGGCCGCTGGGAGATCCTCGGTAATCTGCGTCCGGATGCCCTGTGGCGCTAGGAGGTCGGCGATGGCCTGAGAAGTAGCAGCGAAGTCGTGGGCGTGACCGCCGGTGAGCAGAAGGTTGGTCGCGGCGGTCACCGCCGGCTACCCGCGCTCGTATCGCCGACACCGTCCACGGAGCGCGGTCGAGGCAGGCCTGCTATGACACTCATGGTGACGCCGCCGTCTACGAGGATGTTCTGCCCTGTGATGTAGGAGGCTTCCTCGCTGGCGAGGAATGACACGACGCTGGCGACGTCCTCGGGAAGCCCGAGGCGTCCGAGCGGGACTTTGCTCTCGCGGGCCGCGCGTACCTCGAGGTCAGCGTAGATCGGATCGGACATCCCTGCCAGCACGAGGCCGGGTGCAACGGCGTTGACGCGAATGCCGAGCGGCCCCCACTCGATCGCCATCTGCTGAGTCAGCAAAGCCACCGCGGCCTTGGTCGCTCCGTAGGCCCCGGCGTTCGGTCCGGGGGCAACGCCGTTCATCGACGTGACGTTTATGATGACGCCTCCTCTCGCGACCATGCGCCGAGCCGTCGCGCGGGCCATCGTGAAGGTACCGACGAGATTGACCGACACCACCAAGTCGAAGTCGTCGCGGCTGAGCTCCAAAAGAGGGCCGAAGCGGGCGATGCCGGCATTGTTCACGAGCAGGTCGACGTCACCTTCGAAGTCGTCGAGAGCTGCTTCCACGGAGGTTTCGTCGCTGACATCAGCAACTAGCGGTATGGCACCCGCAGCGGCGGCTGCTTCTTGAACTCCAGATCCGGGAAGGTCAAGCATCCCCGTCCGCCAGCCGTCTTTGGCTAGGCGGGCGGCGATCACCCTTCCGATACCACCGGCCGCGCCGGTCACCACTGCACTCTTGGCCACCACTGCACTCCCGCTCACCGATGCGCTCCTGGCGGCGACTCCGCTCACCCCGGCACTCCCGCTCACCGAATCTCCGATTCGGGGGATCCAAAACGGACCGGGTAGCGCTCGAAGTGCGCCCGGGCGGACCCGGTGGAACCGCAGGGCGTCTCGTCGGGATCAGGTCGGATACCCCGTTCGAGCAGAGCGCTCGCCATCAACGCGACCGTGCCCAGGAGACGGCCCGACCCGGCGTCTCCTTTGACGGTCCCACCGTCGAGCTCCATGCCGATGCAGGCGTGCATCCCGGCACCGAAGCTGTGGCCCCACGGCATGATCCCCGGCGGCACTTCACGGTCGGGATCGTAGATCCCCGACGCAGGCCCGAACACCGCCGGGTCGCGATTAGCTTCCGTCAGGTCCAGCACCACGAGGTCGCCAGCATCTAGCTTCTGCCCGTTGGACAGTTCGCAGGCGGTGACGGCGCGTCGGTGGGCCACCGGGCTCGCTGGGTGCAGCCGAAGAGTCTCATGGGCGCATCGCTGCACCAGTGACGGGTCCGCCTTGAGCCGCCCCGCCCTTTCAGGATGCCCGGCCACCCACCCGAAGATGTCGTCCATCGTGTGGGTGAGCGTGTTCGCTGTCGAGTGGCCTCCGGCTTGGAGGTAGAACGCCACCTCTCGGCGGATGACATCCTCGGAGAGGTCGAGGCGGTCCACGTTGGCGACCAGCACGCTCAGCACGTCCCGGGGGATCGTCGCCGGGTTGGCCCCGCCTTGCACGGCGCGCACGATGGCTCGGCGCCGTTCGAGAGAGGGACGGAAAAAGCGCTTGTCGAAGCCGTCCATCGCCGCGAGGACCTCCGCTCGCAACAGGTCCCGGGGGCGGGTCGAGTGCACCATGGTGGCTCCTTCGCCGAACTTGACGGCGAAGGCTATGAGGGCTTCGGTCTCCTCGGCAGTGCCTTGCGCTCGGTCGATACCGGCGATCATGGCGGTCAGGTTCATCACCGCCCTGTAGCCCAGCTCGACGAGGTCCGCTCGACCTGAGGCTGCTGCCGGGGTGAGCACAGCTTCGATGGTTCCCGGCAGCACTTCCTGCTCGAAGTACCGGAACGTGTCCCTACCAAATAGGCGGTTCTCCAGGCGCCGCCTATCCCGGTGCTGCCCTGCGTGCAAGTCAAGCAGGCAGTCGGCCATGATCACCGAGCCCTCGTCGTAGAGGGCCTGTCGCAGTGACCTGTGGCGGAAGGCGTCGCGCACATCGGCGAACGAGCTCAAGGTCACGGTCCGCCTCGTCGACGTCACGGCCTGCGAGGTCAACGGCTGCGCCGTCACGGCCTGCGGCGTGAAGGCTCGCGAGCTCAACGGTACGCCAGTTCCCAGGTGAGAGCAGTCTCCGCCCAAGGTGTGACCCGCTCGCCGGGAAGTGGGGACCGGGTCGGCCAGGGCCGGTTCAGATCCACTTCCCGACCGCGACAGAACAGCCGCCGGAAACGGGATTTGTCGCCGAGCACGGTGATATCGCGCGTCGGGTCTCCGTCGATCACGAGGACGTCAGCTCTCTTGCCCACCTCTATCGTCCCGGTCAGGTGTCCTTCTCCCATTGCGACCGCGCCGTTGGAGGTGCCGCAGGTGATCGCCTCCAGGGGTGTCAAACCGAGAACGTCGACGAAGAGCTGCATTTCCCGTGCGTGCCAGTGGCCGCACGGGGTTATGACGAAGCCGCTTTCCGACCCGCAGATCAAAGTCACACCGGTGTCGTAGGCGCGGCGCATCATGGCCCCTGTGCTTTCGATCTCGTTGCGGAAAACGTCCTGAGCGTCCGGGGTCGCCCCAGCCTTCGGCCCGAAGTCGGCGAGGTTGGCCAGGAAAGTGAAGACCGGCCCGAGTATGGCGCCGGACTCTACGACCGCTTCGAGCGCCTCCTCGTCCATGTAGGAGGCGTGGTAGATGATGTCCACGCCTGCACGGGCCGCGTCGCGGGTGCTACTGGCGTTGCGGCAGTGGGCGACGACAGGGGTCTGCAGGTCGTGGGCCGTGTCCACGACCGTCTTCAGTTCGTCGAGGGTCCATACTTGGAGCTCCCCGCGCCGGGTGGGCAGGGAGCCTGTCACGTGGATCTTGACCAGGTCGGCGCCCTCTTTGATCTGCCGGCGGGTAGCCACGACCATTTCGTCGCGATTACGGGTCACCTCCGCGTAGCCCGCGGTGCCCTCGTCGGGGATCATACGGCCGGCCGTGCCGCCGACCGCGGTCATCAAGGCGTAAAGACCCGCCTTCATGTTAGGACCTTCAACGATCCCGGCCGCTACCGCCTCGCGCAGAGCCGGCCCGATGTTGAACAGGCCGTCGACGTCCATGATCGAAGTGACGCCGGCGCGCAGCACCTTCCCGAGGTTGAAACCGGCCACCAGAGCCGCCAAGGCCGGCTGGCGGTGGAAGAAGAGCTCGTCGTTGGACGCCGGTTCGCCGAGAGTGACGTGGGTGTGGGTGTCGACGAGGCCGGGCATGACCGTGAGGCCGGCAGCGTCGAAGACCTCTGCGTCCGTTGCGTCAGCGGCCCCTGATTCGCCGACACCAACTATGAGGTCTCCGTCTAGGAGCACGTCCGCCGCGCGCGGCGGGGCACCCGATCCGTCTATGACCGTTCCACCTCGCAATAGGATCTGCGCCATCGGGTAATCCCCCGGTCTCGTAACTCTAGACAACAATAAATATACGGATCAGTTAATTCGACTTCTGCTCGGCTCGCCACGCCATCTCAGGCTTAGGCTCCCCAAGCAGGTACCGGTCCGAGCCTACAGGAGCTGTCATGGCGTCAGCGTTTGCGAGGAGGCGACGACACGGAAGCGCCCCGGTTCTCTGAGTCACGCCGGAGGTATAGTCGCTGGCCGACGACGCACGCAAGGAGCCGGTCGTGATCGATGTGCACGCGCACGCTGTCCTCGAAATGGTCCTCGGAGCGGCCGGCGAACACGGGCCGGAGCTCTACGAACACGACGGCGAGCAGCGCTTCCGGGTGGGCGGCTACACGCTCTGTGGGGTTCGCTACCGTGGCAGCCTTTACATGGACTTAGAGGTGCGGCTGCAAGCCATGGACCGGGCCGGCATCGACTACCAGGTCCTGTCGCCCAACCCGCTCACGTTCTTCCACCACATTGCAGCCCGGGACGCTGTGACTTTCTGCCGGCGTCACAACGACGCAATGGCCGAACTGGTAGCCCGCTGTCCTGGGAGGATCGGCGGTTTGGCCTGCCTGCCGATGCAGGACCTAGAAGCGGCAGCCGGTGAACTACGCCGTGCCGTCGAGGAGAACGGCCTCTTGGGGGTGTACACCGGCACGGACTTCGGCCGGGACCTGGACGACCCGGCTCTCGACGAGCTTTACGCTCTGAGCGCCGATCTTGGGTGCCCCTGGTTCTTGCACCCAGCACCGTCGGGGATCGACGGGCCACTGCTCGACTCCCGGCTTCGACGTTTCGACCTTGACCTGATCGTCGAGTTCGCCTACGAGGAGACCATCGCCGTGGCTGCTCTTATCTACGGGGGTGTCCTCGCCCGACACCCGACCTTGGACGTCGTTATCTCCCACGGCGGCGGCGCCTCGGCGCTCCTGTACCCGAAGCTGCGCTACGCAGCGACACGACGTCCCTGGGCTCCCGATTGGCTGAGGCAGGAGGGAACCTTCGAGGAGCTCTTCGAGCGCCTGTGGTTCGACGTGCACGTCGGCGACGACCTGTCGCTGGAACTGCTCACTTCGCGGGCGAACGTTTCAAGGCTGGTATTCGGGACGAACTTCGGGGGATGGGACTCAGGCGTGGCTCAGCACCCAGACGCTACGCAGACGGCGCGTTTCGACGAGAACTCCCGACGACTTTTACGTCTCGACTGAGCCTTGGTTAGATCCAACCGCCGGCGGAGCGCTGACGGTGGAGGGAGCGGCCGTGGTGGGGGCTACCCGTGCAGGCCTGTGGCTTCGGCTGCTTCGATCGTCGCTTTCAGCTGCTCAAGCAGCGCCCTTCCCGACGTGAGGTCCAGTTCGACGGCGACCCTGGCGTCGGTGCCCAGGTCGTAGTTCGTGAAGTCGAGCAGGAGGGCGTGCTCCGCTTCGCTGTGGGTGGCGTGGTCGAATCCGACGGTCGCCTGGTTGAGAGCGAACCACCCCGCCGGTCCTTTGCCAGCGCCTTTGATAGCAGCTGACTCGGAGATGTTCGTGCACATAGAAGTTTCCTCGCTTTGGGGTCGGCCTCTTATCCGCGTTATCCGAGCTTGCGGCCGAAGAAGTCGAGCACCTTCGCCCAGCCGTCCATGGCCTGCTCCTGGCGGTACATGGGCGTGTGGTAGTAGAAGAAGCCGTGCCCGGCGCCGTCGTAGCGGTGGAACTCGTACTCCTTGCCGTGCTTCGCCAGCTCAGCCTCGTGCTGGTCGACCTGCTCGGCGGTGGGTGACCGGTCGTCGTTGCCGAAGATCCCGAGGATCGGCGCTGACAAGTCCGCCGTTAGGTCGATCGGGGCTACCGGACGCGCCGGTGTGATCTGGTCGGGTTCCATGATCACTCCACCTCCCCAAAGGTCCACGAGCGCCGAGAAGCCGGGCACTTTCGAAGCGGTCAGGGTTGCGTGACGGCCGCCCGAGCACGAACCGATGATCCCGACTTTTCCTGAGCACCATGGCTGAGCTTGCAGCCATGTCAGCGCTGCGGCGCAGTCCGCAACCACGGAGTCGTCGTGGACCCCGCCCTGGGAGCGGACTTTGGCGGCCACGTCGTCGGGGGTGCCGTGCCCGAAACGGCAGTACAGGTCGGGGGCTATAACTGCGTAACCGTGCCTGGCAAGTCGCTCGGAGAACTCCTGGTAGAACTCGTCCCAGCCCGGCATGTGGTGTATGGCGACCACCCCGGGGAACGGTCCGTCACCTTTCGGCCGGCTCACATAAGCGTGGATGTGGTCGCCACCGCCGGCGCTGTAAGTGGTGATCTCAGCTGTGATCCCCAGGTGAGAGTCAGTCCTAAAAGAGTTCCACATGTCGACAGCCTCCCGTGCGTGAAAGTTGTTGCGATGTCCAAAGCTAACCGTAGAGGCAAACTAACAAAGTCGCCGTCGCGGCCGTGACACGCGATGGCCGGGTCAGCCGCCCCGTACCAGCCGCCCCGGACGCGCCCCGGTGTCGACGTCGTGGTCCCTCGTCTGCACGCCGTTGCAGAACGTCGCAAGGTACCCTCGGACCGGCTGGATGAGCCGCATTCCCCCCGACGGCAGGTCGTGGTGAGCCACGGGAGGTGCCACGGCGAGGTTATCCATGTCGATCACGTTGACATCCGCGCGCATACCCGGGCGCAGCTCGCCCCGGTCGTCGAGCCCGTAGAGTGCAGCGTTGCGAGCAGTCTGCTTGTGAACGAGCCATTCGACGGGGATCTTCTCCCCCAGCCGGCGATCGCGGGTCCAGTGGGTCAGCTGCGTCGTGGGCATCGTCCCGTCGCAGATGAGCATCACGTGAGCGCCCGCGTCGGACAGCCCGGTGACGGTGTCGGGGTGCATCAGCATCTCCCGCAGGACCTCCATCCGCCTGTGCGGGTCCGCCGACGACAGCGAGAACACACGGCTGCCGTCCCCCTCGACCATCATGTCGTATAGGTACTCCAGGGGATCCCTTCCCTCCCCCGCGGCGAGCGCTCCGATTGACCTGCCGGGAGCCGGCTCGTAGTCGACGGGGTCGTCCAGCGGGAACATAGAAGAAGCGGAGCGCTTGAAGAGCCGGTAAAGGTTCTCCATCGACCCCGACGCTTCGGGGGGAACGTCGACCTCGGCTAGCAGCTTCGCTTTCATCTCCGGGTCGCGCATCCGCCGGGCCCGCTCGGCGGTCGCAGGAGCGGACAGCTCCTTCAAGTAGGTGGGTTTACGCATGAAAGGGTGGTAGGACGACAGGCTGGCCATGAGGCCGATCGGCCGGGAGGACACCTGCGGGTACAGTCGAGCGCCCTGGCGGTTGGCGGTCTCGCAGAGACAGAGGATCTCCTTCCACAGGTCCGGGTCGAAGTCGGGGGACTGCACCAGCGTGAACGTCACGGCCCTTCCACTCGTCCGGGACACCTCGGCGAGCAGTTCGTTCTCGTGCTGCTGGGTGAATCGCTCCCCGCCGAACGCGGCGAGCTGGCCGACAGTGCCCGCAGGTATGGCCTCGAAGACGCCCCGCCCCACCTTGGCCATCGCAGCAGCGATCGCCCCCAACTCGGCGGAGGCCGCGAACGTTCCCGGCACCGGAGTCCCCCAAAGCGACCGGTGCCCGACCGTCCGGGAGGTGGAGAAGCCGAGCGCACCGGCCCGCACAGCTTCTTCCACGATTCTCGCCATGGCTTCGATGTCGTCGGCGGCGGCGTCCTCGTCGCAACAAGCGCGTTCACCCATCGCGTAGTAGCGGACAGCCCCGTGCGCCACCTGAGTTCCAATGTCCAACGCATACGAGCGGGACCCGACAAGGTCCAGGTAGTCGGAGAAGGTCTCCCATTCCCCCCACGGCATTCCCTCGTAGAGGGCCGTGCCGGGTATGTCCTCCACGCCTTCCATCAGCTCGATCAGCTCGCGATCGGCGCCGGCACGGACCGGCGCGAAACCGACACCGCAGTTCCCCGTTATAACCGTGGTAACCCCGTTGTCGGCGGACGGAAGCATTGCGTCATCCCAGAGCACCTGGCCGTCGTAGTGGGTGTGCACGTCGACCCAACCCGGCGTGACGAGGGCGCCGTCGGCGTCGATCCGCAATCGCGCGTCGTCGTCGATCCTGCCTCCCACACTTACGATGCGACCGTCGCTGATACCGAGGTCGCCGCTGCGACCCGGAGCCCCCGTGCCGTCGACGATGAACCCTCCCTTGACGACGCAGTCGAGCAACGTTCGAGCTCCTCTCCTGACCAGC
>DAHYHI010000133.1:0-2820 GCA_027391075.1 Acidimicrobiaceae bacterium
TCGACGGCTACGACGTGGGCAAGATGGTCATGTACCGGAAGCTGATGTTGGAAAAAGGCGACACTTTGCAGTTCTTCACCGCTGCCTTCTACTGGACCGAGCTGCTGGCGGCGATCCAATCGGTGCCCACGGCCACCTCGGACGGAAAACTGATAAAAGTCTAACGACCACTTCAGAGTCAGGCTGGATGCTTGTAGGCACCGGTGCTCCCCCAGGCGCCGGCTGCCGCCAGCGGCAGAGACCCTACAAGGAGAAAAGCAAATGCGACTCACCCAGAAACTCATGACGAAGATGGTTGCCGGCAGTGCCCTCGCGGCGGGGCTAGCCCTCGGCGGTTACGGCGTCGCCTCCGCTGCGACAAGCGCCACCGCTGCGTCGTCGAACATATTCACCCAGGCTGCAGTGACGTCCTCGTCAAGCTCGACGGCCACGACCACCCCGTCCTCGGGGTCGACCACCACTCCCTCGTCGGGTTCGACCACCACCCCGTCCACCTGCCCGAACGCCTCCTCGAGCACCGCAGGCTGATCGTCGGGGCCGGCAGCAGCCGGGGTAGCTCGAATCGCCGCCCCGGTTGCTGGTGGTCTGGAACCGCGACACTGTGAGAACTACTCTCGTGATATGACCAACGCCACGACGTCGGAGCCACCAAGTAGCTCCTTGGACGTGATGCACCTGTCATGTCTCTTGGGCGACCCGGCGGTCGGTCCTGACGGCCGGAGGATTGGGAAGCTGGACGACGTGATCGTCCGCCTCGGCGATAACGGTTACCCTCCGCTGACCGGGTTGGTGCTGAACGTGTCCGGCCAGAGGCGTTTCGTCCACATGCACGATGTGGTCGCCCTGGACGGCGACGAGGTTCGCGTGTCGAGGGATGCGGACGGGCTCGGGCCGTTCGAGCGCCGCCCGGGTGAGGTGCTGCTCGCCAAGGACGTGGCCGGCCGGCACCTGATCCACCTGAAAGGTGCCCGGCTGGTAACGGCGAACGAAATCGAGCTGGCGTGTGTGGGCGGGAGGTGGCTGGTCATCGGCGCCGATCCGACTTCCAAGCCGGTTCTGCGGCGCCTGTTACCCCGAGCGGCCCGAGACCGCGTCGAGGCAGGCGGACTCGTGGACTGGGCTGAGATCGAACCGTTCGTCTCCCATGTGCCGACCGCCCGGCTGCGGATACCGCTGCGCCAGCTTTCCCGGTTGCATCCGGCTCAGCTCGCCGATCTGGTGGAGGCAGCATCCCACGATGAGGGCGAGGAGATCCTCGCTGCGGTCGGCGGCGACAGTGAACTAGAGGCGGACCTATTCGAGGAGCTTGACATCGGCCACCAGGTGGAGTTCCTGCGGTCCCGCTCAGACGACGAGGCGGCCCGAGTGCTGGCCGCCATGGCACCCGACGACGCAGTCGACCTATTGGAAGAGCTCGACCAGGAGCGCCGCCTTCCCGTCCTGCAGCGTCTGCCGGCAGGCCACCAGCGCAAACTTCGCTCGCTGCTCAGCTACAACTCCGAGACGGCAGGTGGGCTGATGAACCCGGACTTCATCTCGGTAGACGCGGCCCGCTCCGTCGAGCAGACCTTGACCGCTGTGAGGACCGCGTCGCTAGCCCCCGAGGCGTCGGGAGTGGTGTTGGTAGTCGACGAGGCCGGCCACCTGGCAGGCACTGTGCTGGTCGTCGAGCTACTGCGCGCGGATCCGGCGGCGGCTGTTGGTACGGTGGCGCATCTAGAGCCGGTCGCTTTGACGCCCGACGCCGACGTCCACGAGGTGTCGCGGGCTATGAGCGACTACAACCTTTCGGTCCTGCCAGTCGTTGACAGCCAGCGCAAGGTGCTCGGAATGATCAGCGTGGACGACGTGCTCGAGCTGCTCCTGCCCGAAGGCTGGCGTCGCCAGTACGGCATGTCCTCCAGCGCCGGCTAGACGCGGGACCGTCCAAGCTCGGGTACGTGTCACCGGAATTTCACCTGCCGGCCATCCGGGCGTAACGCTCGAGGGCGGTATACTTCGCATCGCAGACGTGCCTCGTTCGTCGAGGTGCTCGGCTGTGACATCCCGCGCGAGCGCTCGCCTTCGGACAGCGCTGCCGCGAGCGGTAACAACCGGAACAACAAAGGAGTGTCGTTGAACGCCGACAGAGGGTCACCTCACCAACCAGCGGCGCCCCCAGCCACCCCGAGTCAGGCCGGCTGAGCCGACCCTCCCGGGACACACGGTGGGCGCCTGAACCGCAAGCTCAGACCGTCACCACGTCCCCGGGAGGTCCCAACCGGCATGGCCGACAACACCATCGAAGCATCCACCATCCCGAGCGCGGTCCTAGACGAAGCGCACCTGGGCGACATTCACGGCGCGTTAGGCACCATCCGTCAAAGCGATCACGGAGCCCGACGTACATGGCGGGCCCGGCTGCTCACCTTGGCGGCCATCGTCGGGCCTGGCATCATCGTCATGGTCGGCGACAACGACGCCGGCGGGGTGGCCACCTACTCCCAGGCCGGGCAGAACTACGGCAACAGCCTGCTTTGGACCCTGATCCTGCTCATTCCGGTGCTGGTAGTCAACCAGGAGATGGTGGTACGACTCGGCGCTGTGACCGGCGTCGGCCACGCTCGGCTGATCAAGGAGCGCTTCGGCCGCTTCTGGGGCTGGTTCTCCGTCGGCGACCTGTTCCTTTTGGACTTCCTCACCATCGTCACCGAGTTCATAGGTGTCGACCTCGCCTTCTCCTACTTCGGCATCAGCAGGTACATCTCGGTGCCGGTAGCAGCTTTCGGCCTGGTGGCCATGACCGCCACGGGGAGTTTCCGCCGCTGGGAGCGGTTCATG
>DAHYHI010000139.1:0-14473 GCA_027391075.1 Acidimicrobiaceae bacterium
GCAGCGGCCGACATGGCGTCCAGATGAGTCCAGGAGCGTCGCCCGTGGCTACCACCGCTGGCTACCACGACCATGTGACCCCACCGCCCGGAGCAGCAGGTAATGCCGTGACCAGGACTTTTGCGTGGACCTGACCGCGCTGTTCTCTAACCCTTCCGTTGCGAGCGCGATCGAGCAGCTTCACCGTTCAATGGCCTCCTGAACCGGGGCCGAACCGATGCATGGCGGGACGCCCTGCGCTCAACTAAAGCCCCTCTGGCGAGCCGACTCGCGGGCTCTGCCAGCAAGAACGTCAGAAGACCCTTGACAGAACCACATCAGTGTAGTTCGATGGAATTGCATCCGCTCCTTGACAGCGCAGCCTTTACGCCGTAGCGTGTCGCACACCGGCGAACGGAGGTGTCATGCAGCGAGACGATGGACATCAACCGATGGTCAGGCTGCTCGACGAACTAGGTCAGCTTGGCTATACGGCGCATCCATATGGCTTGATTTTCGACCTGCTAACCCCCGACCGGCGGCTCACCATCACGATCACAGAAGCGGAATATTTCCGTGACCCGGATGGCTGTGTTCACAACATCCGCCAACTACTGCGAAAAGCAGGATATTCCTGCTGAGAGCACGGAGAGCGGTGCCATGAGTTCACCTGGGACACGCCGAGTTCGACTGGTCGACAGACCGTAGTCAGCACTCCGAGAACAGGTCTACCGACTCTGCGCAGCAAGTTCTGCCGCGCAGAGTCGGTTGCTGTTGGCACCGCTCCGGAAAGGACGACAACACCAGATGAACATGTGGACCGCTTCCCTAACCCTCAACGCCCCAAGCCACCTCCCCACCATCACGACCCAGCAGAAGCAGCAGCTATTGAACGCCTTGGCCGGACGATGCGCCGTGCTGGCGATCGACAAGGACAGGCTTCGCCTGACCTTCGACCTCCCGGCGCCCGACTTTGAAACGGCTACGTCGGCTGCCAAGATGGCGACTGACGACGCTCTCCTGTCGGCCGGCCTACCACCCCTGGAGGTGACCGCTGCCGAGCTGCTCACTAGTGAGGAAAAACGTCGCGTCCAAGCGGCGACGCCCGACCTGATGGGGGTGGCCGAGGTGGCTCAGTTTCTTGGTGTCAGCAAACAACGCGTAACTCAGCTTGCTAAGACCAAGGACTTCCCCGCCCCCGCCCGCGAACTATCAGCGACCCGCATCTGGCTTGGGCCAGAAATCGAGCGCTTCGGCCGAGGTTGGGCGCTGAAGCGGCGATACACCTGATCGGGAGTTGGTCTTTCGGCAATCTCCGCAATAACGGCAACACAGGCCCCACGACTAAACGTCGTGGGGCCTCATTCGTTGATGCCACAGTCCGAATAACACCCCGTACGGTCCATGCCCGTATTTGCCCACCTTGCTCTTTACCGGGGGGAGCGCCCCATTCACACAGTTCTAAGGACCAAGTGCTTTCGAATCAATCGGACGATCTGCGCCGAACGAGCGCCTCCAAGATGCGAGGCGCTGCCTCCTCGTATGTGCGCCCCGCCTTGATTGAGTTACATGTCAAACAGGCGGTCGCGAGATTGTCGGCAGTATTCGGACCGCTGAGCGCCCGGGGGATGAGATGATCCAACGTCGCGGTACCACTACTCACGGCCTCGCCGCAATACCGACAGCGCCATCCATCACGCTCCAGCAGGGATTCTCGTAAGGCTGGATCTTCGTAGTAGTCGGGTTCTTCCTCAGCAAGAAGAGCCGTCATCTTGCGCTCACGGACTGCGGCGATGTCATCCAGGACTCGGACTTCATAGAGAGTCCCCTCACGAGCAGTATCGCCGATACTGAGAAAGCCGGCACTCGCGAGAGAGTCCAGTTTCTCGCCGATATGCTGGTAATTGCTCCGACTGGACCTCGTACCCTTACCCAGTCGGACGCCGATCGACCGCTTCCCGATACGGACCTTACCGCCTTGGAATCCGGTCATGCGAAGAAGGAGCGCGTAGAGAGCGAACTCGTAAGGCGGTATAGTCGGTAGGACTTCATCGATCAGATCTCCGAGCAGCGCCTCAAGGTCTTCGTCGTCCACACGACTAGATTACCTCCGGCTGCCTCCGCGCGCGAGGGCAACGCGCCTCGGCGCTAGGCGGGGTTCACGAACGCTGGAGATGAGGAGCTTCGCGAGAAAGGGTCAAAACCTCTAGCTGAGGGACGCCATAGATCCCTGGCTGCCAAGTTACTCACAGAGTACTCCGGGGCCGCGCAGTAGGGACGAAGATCGAGCCTGATCAGCTTTAGCGTTCCTGTTTTATGGTATACAGGGTTATGCCCGGCAGATGTCACTAACGCCGCCTCGACGCCCAAGACCCGACCGTCCGATCCACGAGGTATACCGTCTACACGTTGTCGAGGTATTGTGCCGAGTAGAACATCGGGCGGGACTACTGGTACTCATTCCCGATGACTTGGCGAGCGATGTCACCGATCTTTACGTACGATTCGTCCTCGCTTACCGCCTCGGCCGACGGCTTGTCTGCGAGTCGCAGGCTTTCGTAGTCCTCTACCCACCTAGTGGGCTGGAAGATGTTGCTGACTCCCGGCAAAATTCCGCCTACGTTTACAGTGGTCTTGCGATATGTCCGCCCGATCGAGAGGTGGTCGTCGACGCGCGCTATTTCTAGGATGACTTTTGGTAGAGCCACAGAACCGAGGGGTTCTCCCGTCTGGGGATCGACTATCTCAAGGCCATGTTCATTTAGTACAGCGAACTTCATCCCCTTACTCACTCCATCAGCAGTCCCGACGTTTAGCACGAGCTCGCGGCGAGTGAGGATGGCAGCAACACGTCCTTCAATCATAGCTTGCCCCTACCCTGAAGTTGTCCAATGGTGGCCCGGTCGGCTAAGACATCAACGAGGGCTTCTGGATGAACATCGTTCCAGTCCTGAGTAGCATTTTCAAGAAAGGACCCCATCAGAGCTAACTGGCCGGCCGTTGCTAGTGCCGCTCGCACAAGATGCTCGCTATCGTCACCTTGTGCGGCCCCAGCCAACGACTCAGCAAGAGAAGCCGTGTTGAGCCCCAGAAGAACAAGGGTACGGACAGCGCTCTTCGCCTTTTGTTCATCGACATGCCCGATGCGACCAAAGGCGGCGCCCCCCATGATCTGGAAGAGAGCCGCAACGGCCAGGATTGCGGCTAGCGCTGAGCCCGTTGGGGGTGCCTTGTGCGATCCTTCGACGCCTACGTATGTCGCCAGTGCTATACCACACCCAACACTTATCCCCCCGAGGATGCGCTGCCGATTTCTCCTATAGAAGATGACTGCCTGGCTCATCCTTCCCCTCCGCACCTGCTCACGACAGGAGCTTAGCCGAGGACCTCTTGTGCCAACCCTGACAGAGGCATGTGAGGCTGAGTTCCATGCGTCAGAGTCGACTTCGTGGCCCGCGGGACCGCGGCGGTGCTAGCCTCGTTAGTGCGTTGGGAATCCTGCCTTGCTCGCACTCAATTGTCTGACGGCGGCAACAATAGGTGCGGGAAGGCGGCGCTCAGCAGGTCCTCGAGATGTCGAGCGGCGGCGTTGTGAAGGAGTTCGGCTGTGAGGGATCGCAGTGGGTCTCCGTCCAGAGCGCTGACGATCCGTATGACCTGGGCGGTCAGCGAGTCGTGGGCTTGGCCGAGAACCTCGTCCCAGTCGGCGTGCTTCCTGGACAGAACCTCGTCAAGCGTCGATCCGACCATATTGGTCAACAGCTGGTCAAGTTCCTCTCCCTCGGTACTCATTTCGGCAAGCCTGTCACATCGGAGGCAGCGCGTTGGACATTCGGGCTGGAGTTGCCCGTAAGGTTCCTTCTCGGACCGTAGGAGCGAGTTCGCGCAGGACCTGCCTTGCGAGGGCTGCGCTCACGGGCTGATGGTCGAGCCGTGCGTGCGCCGACAGGCGGACGACGGCCCCGCGGAGTTCACGGATGTCGGTCGTGGGGTGGCCGGCGAGGAGCGCCAGGACCTTCCCAGGGAACGGCATGGGCTCCTGGGCAGCGAAGTGCTCAAGGAGGTGGCGGCGGGCTCCACGGTCCGGCGGTAGAAGCTCCACCGTGCGTCCTGTGGGGAAGCTGCCGAACCAGTCGCGAAGCTCACGGCCAGGGGGACGGCCGCCGCCGACTGTCAGCACCACTTGTTGATGCTGCCCTACGAGGACGCGGCCCATGTCGAGGGCAGCTTCGCGCATGGCTGGCTGCTGGGCTAGAACGTCGGCGTCGTCGATCAGGAGCAGGTCTTGGGCGGGTAGTCCGGGCTCGCCTTGTTGAAGATTCACGATGAGTCGCCGGGCGGCCGTCTCGAAGGAGGAGAGGCAGATGGTTGTCGGGGTTCGGGCGCTGGTGGCGTGCCCGATGGCTTGGAGCAGGTGGGTCTTGCCGAGGCCGGTTGTGCCGGTGATGAAAAGTGGGTTGTAGGACCGGCCGGGACGCTTCACTACGCGCATGGCAGCTGCCACCGCCATTTCGTTATGAGCCCCCGTGATGAACTGCCCGAAGGTGTAGCGAGGGTTGAGCCCAGTACCGGGGCGACCGCTCATGCCTGCACCGTATTGCTCATGGCGTCAGGCGGCGAACAGCTCCGAGGAGCCAGGCGAGGAGTGCTACGACGATGGCGAGTTCGAGGGCGGCGGCCGCTCCCGTACCCAGGACGAGGAGAGCGAGGCCGACGAGACCAAGGAAGAGACGGACGACGTCGCGAGCGATCACGAGACCGACGACGAGCGCCACGCCGAACCCCGCGATCAGCTTCGCCGCCCCCGGAATGAAGGCAATGGCGCTCATCTGTGCCAGGCGAAAGAGCAACTCCGTGATCCCGACGATCGCGATAAGCGAGGTGAAGCTCGGTCCCGATGTGGTTCGTCGCCGGTACGTGAGCTGGGGTCGACGGTAACGACCGGCGGCGATGGCGATGATCACACTGAGGAAGAGAAGCGCAGCGACGGCGGCAACCATGGCGTCCTCGGGTTCGGATGAGGTGAACGGGTTTTAGGCGGTGCGGACGGCAGTGACGATGATGTTGTCGTTGTAGTGGTGGTCGAAGACGGTACCTGTGCAGGAGATCAGGCGTACCTCGTCAAGCGCCGTTGGGGCGTAGACGGTGGCGGTCGGGAAGGCTGTCTTCGGGTAGATGGCGGTAGCGATGACGGCGAAGGTCACAGAGGAGCCGTCGGAGCGGGTGACGATGACCGGATCGCCGGTATGCAGGTCGGCGAGGCCGCTGAAGATGCCCTCGACGCCGCTTAGGTTGATGTGGCCGATGATGATGGCGGGTCCTACCGAGCCGGGCGCCGGGCTGCCCCGGTACCAGGCGGCTTCGGTGGCGGAGGCGAGCGTCGGCAGCGCCCCGCCGGAGTCGAGGCCGACCGGGATGATTGGTGCGGTGCGGCCGAGCGTAGGAAGGCTGATGCGCGTCGGCGGCGGCGTCGGAGCCGGAGCCGCTGCACGCGATGGGACCGACGAGGCCGCGGCGCTCCTGGTCGCAGGCGGTGATGCCGCGCCTGACCTGCTGCCGGTGAGCGAACATCCTCCGAGGGCGAGCACCGCGGCAGCCAGCGCGGCGACCGTGCGGATCTTGTGCCGGCGCCTCAACCCGAAGACAAGACCGGCCACGAGGGCGAACGCGGCGATGATGCCCGCAATCAGGACCCATACGGAGGTGGTGTGAGCGGTTGGGACGGCGCCGCTGGTGAGGCCTGTGGGAACGGAGCCGACCGGGAGGGCGGAGAGACCCGCGGCGTCGTGGAGGACGATGAGCCGGCTGGGTTCCTCCCCGCCGCCGACGAGCAGGAAGGTGGTCAGGCTGCCGGGGATGAGGGTGTCGTCGGTGGCTCCGACGTCTAGGGCCTCGGAGCCCGCTCCCTCGCTGGCGATGAAGCGCTGAAGGCCCGGGTGCCACGGGTGGTAGGGGCTGGCCGCGCCGGGTGCTACCTCGGCGATGACCGGTTTGCCGAGAGTCTGGAGGGATAGGGGCGGCAGGCTGAGATCGGCGTTGATCAGGCGGATCCCCGCTTGTCCGCTGGGAGGTGCCGGAGAGTTGTCGCTTGCGGTTAGAAACGCCTGGCCGCCAGCTTGTCCGAGGCCTATCACAGTGACGGAGCTGCCCGCTGGGATGGTGATGGTGGTTCGAATCACCTGCGGCAAGCCGACCGTCTGGCCCGTGGTGAAGGTGACGGTGTCGGTGCCGGCTGCTACTGGCAGCACAGAGCTGGCTTGGTCGAAGCCGAGGGCGGCGACGGTCTGTCCGTTGACGTATGCGGTGATCGAGGTCGCGGTCGTGGGCCAGGCGTCGACGAGCCGTAGCGAGGCGGATGGTGCGGGCGCGGCGCTTGCCGCCGGGAGGAGCAAGATGGCTGGCGTCGAGATGACGACGCCGGTGAGAAGCAAGCGGAAGAGGTGGCGACGAAGCATGGCGGGCGTGTCCTTTCGGGTCTTAAGAGAAGGTGGGGTGGTTGGAGAGGGCGGACGTCGCAGGGCCGGGGGGCTCGAGTGGTCCCGCCCAGGGCCCGAGGCCGAGTGAGCGGTAGAGCGCTCGGCCCAAAAGCCACTCGAAGTCGTCGGGCCGGGATAGCGAGGTAAGGGTGTTGACGGAGCCAACCGGGACGTCCTTCCACTGCTCGGGGAGCTCGCCGCCGAGGACCACAACGTGCAGGCTCCCGAAGGGCAGGCGCTCGGTGGCGCGGCGCAAGTCGTAGCCGGACTCGATCGACTCGCCGTCGGTAAAGAGCAGACAGATCTGACGTCGGTCGGAGGCGCCAGCGAGAAGGTGCGCCGCCCGGGTTATGGCGGGAGCGATGGAGGTACCGCCGCCGGCCAGCGGCTGGAGGGCTTGGCGAACCTTTCGGCGGTCTCGCTTGTTCCGAACGGAGGTCAGCGGCAGCCACGGTTGAGGCTGATCGGCGAATTGGACGACGCCGATCCGGTCGCCGAGAGGCGGCCCTCCTACACCGTCGACCAGGAGGTTGACGAGGCGTCTGGCGGCTGTGTAGCGAAAGCCGTTGGGGTCGGTGGAGGCGGTTGATCCGCTGTCATCGATGACGAGGACGATGGCGGCCGGCTCGTTGCCGCGGTTTCCGACGGGCGGGGGTACGGTAGGGCGGTCGAATTCGGGGACTTGTTCACGCTCCGGGCGCCAGGGCCACGACAGGCTGGGCAGCGAGAGCTTGGTGCTGGCCCCGCCCGGCTCCAGTTTGATGGCCGCGGGCAAGCGGCCGGGAGCAGCCAGCCCGACCGTGGAGAAGCGTTGCCGTCTCATGCTGACACCCCATGGCCGTTGCGGGCAGCGTCGAGCGGGCGTGTCACGAGCTCGGCGTCGACGTCCACGGTCTCTGGCTGATGTCGGTTTGTCGTCTTGTCGTCCGGCTCAGCCGGCGCTGATGTCTTGGCGGAGTCCTGTGCCTCACGGAGGGCTTTGGCCGAGCCGTCGAGCGCCAGGTAGGCGCCGGGTGTCCAGACCTCGCTCTCCTGGCGCTTCGGCCGCTCCGGGGTTCGGGAAAGCTCCGCGTAGGCCTCGCTGAGCAGCGTCCAGTCGATGAGGTGATGCTCGGCAACGGCACCGTTCGGAAGCACGGCTGTGGTGGCCGCAACTTGCTCAGGGGCGTCAGGATCTGCGGCCTCCTCCGCCGGATCGCTGGCCGGTGCGACCGTTGGGGCCACGCTTCCGAGCGTGGCCACGTCGGCGCCGGGCGATCTCGTGAACTGATCGTGCAGAGCGCTCGGCGATCCAGTAGCTACCTGCTCGAAGGGATCGCCACCCATGGTCCGCCGGATGAGATCAGCCTCGCGGTAGGCGTTGGTGAGGGTGGCCGCAAATTGTCGGCCGGCCTGACCCGTGAGGGCGGTGGCCGCGTCGTGGTCGGCTCGGGTCATGGCGGCGCTTTCGAGGCCACTGACCGCACCTGCCAGGGCCTGGTGCTGTTGAATCCAGACGAGCTTGCTGCCCTCGGCCTGACCACTCAACTTCTCGCCGTGCTCGGCGCGCACGTCCGAGCGCTGGTACTCGACGCCGCACGCGACTCCAAGGAGGCCCATTTCGAAGCCGAGCCACACGTACCAAGGCACTCCGCTGGGGTGAACCGGCGTCACGGTAGGAGCTGCGGCGGTCTGGCCCGGGACGGTCACGGTGATCGCCGAAGTTTGCGCGGCGCGGCGCTGAGCGTCAGCGGTCGAGGCGGCTTGGCGAAGGAGGGCAACGCCCATGGCAATACCGAAGAGCCCGACGACGGCTACAGCGATAACAATGTAGGACCGCGCCGATGTGGTGGCGTACTCGCCTTTTTCGATCCGGTCGAGATCCTGCCGGCGCAACAGAGCACCGAGGCTGGCCCCTCCTGCAACAGCAGCGAGCGCGATCCCGAGGCCGACGATGTAGGCGAGGGTTGTCGAGTCGGAAGTGACCGATTGGAGCGCAGCGACGGCCGCTGCCCCGCTAGCGGCCGCGACCACGACCAGGATGAAGCCAACCAGCCAGCGGGGCCAAAATCCCGCCTGGGCGGAGAGCGGCATGGACTGCCGGTAGGCCCGGTGCTCGGCGAGATCATCCTCGTGTGTCTGGCGCGCGTCTTTGCTCCGCGTGATGTGCTGGGCGGTGTCGGCGCGGGCCTTGGCGAGCACCTGGTCGTCTTGCACGCGAGGGCCAGCGAAGTGCCCGGCCGTCGTCAAGGCGGCGGTCGTCTCGGACTCGGTGATGCGGCGGCCTTCGTGGTAGTCGCTGACCTTGTCCCCTGACCCGTCGACCTTCGGGAACTCCTTCTCCCCGGCTCGTTGACCGTCCCGCTGGGCCTCCCGGACGGCGTCTTCGGCGTCACGGCTGCGGGTGCCGATGGTGTGCTTCATGACGTTGATCTCCTCGTTCTTGCTACAGCGACCGGGCGATGTGGACGGAGCTGGCACCGGCCTGGGTGAGGACGAGCTGCCAGAACTGGGCGGTGCGGGCTACGACGTCCGACGGGGAACCGTCAGCGCCGAGGCCGATCAGGTTCACCGAGACGCCGTGGAGGTTGGGCAGGAGGGGTTCGTACCGGGCGGCGAGCTGCGCCGCCGTCCCTGGCTCTAGGAGAAGGGAGTCGGCTCCGTCTGTGAGGAGGGCGATGCTGCATCGGGCGCCGTTGCATATGGCGTCTGCGGTCTTGATCGCGGCGATGATGTCGGTGCCGGACTGGCTGACCGGCACGGAGGCAACTTGCTCTGCGGCTGCGCCGATCTGCGCGGCCAGGGCCGTCTGGCTGTCAGTGCAGGTTTGGGGTGAGCCACAGCTCAGTTTGAGATTGACGGTGGCGGCTGTGGCCGTCTCGGCGGGGTTGGCACCGATACCGATGAGCTCGAGCTTCGTGAAGTGGCCAGCCATGGCCTGGGCCGCCAGCTGTCTGGCGTCTGAGTTCACCTCCGCCGGCCATGTCGAGCCGGGTCGATGAAGGCTGGCCGTGCGGTCGATCGCCATGACCTCAACGGCCGCAGCCGGGTGATGGCTGAAGTGGAGACCGGCCAGAGCGGCAACGGCTGCAGTACCTACGGCTACTGCTGCGAGACCTTGGCGCTTGGAAACTCGCGTTGGTAGTATTTTGGAACGGTGCATAGGGACTCCTCCTTAGAGATGGGGACGGAACTTGTGTACGGGCCGGACCTGGGGCGCAATCCCAGGTCCGGCCGTCAATTTCTTTAGGAAATGGTCCTTACCCTATTTTTGACCTCCATTGCAAGGGGGGCAGCCAGGGCCCGGAAGGCACCCGAGGGGCGGTTGGGTGGTTGGTCGACCGCCGGCATTGGGGGACCTCCGGCCGTAGGTAGATGTCGTACGTGTTTGGAAGCACGGTCACGATGACGTGGCCGATCCAGCAGACAGCCAGGGCACCACGCTTGGAGATGGAGCGACCATCCCGAGAGGGGTAGGTCACTTCCGCCTCCTCGATCGTCAGGACAATGGTCTCCTCCGTCACGCCCATCTCGAAGGCACGCTGAAGGGCATGATGACTGAGGACCCAATCGCCCGGCCCTACCAGTACGTCTGTCTGCAACGTGGGCTCCCATCCTCATCGACTGCCCTGTCCTACGCACAACGCCCGTCCTGTTGCAGGACCTGTTTGCATAGCGCACTCGCCTTGCGGCCCAGGGTGCCTCCTTGGCTCAGGCACGCCGCTACCTCGCAGCGCCTCAACCTCAGACCTTCAGGCCCTTGCGTACCGCGTGACCCGGCGACTGCGTCACGGCCACCCAGCAACACGACCAGGCCAGTGATGAGTGCCCAACTACTTGCGCTGCAGACGCCTGCCCCGCCCCGTCGCACCGAAGCTCTCCGCTAAGCCCTCAAAAAAGAGCGAGAGGATTCCCCCAGAGTGAGTACGGTGCCCATCGCCACAGCGCTTGACTAACGCCGTCCCTCCCAAACCGTACCCTCGCGACTGCGTCGTGCCACACCTTGGTCAGCGGATCCCCCGGCTGCTCACCCAGACAACTATAGAAGGCCTCGGCCATCGAATGAGCAGCCTGAGCATCGAGATAAGAGGACGCAAGTACAGCCGACCGAGAACGAGTCATTAAGGCGAAACCAAAGCCGTATAAGTCGCTTGAGTGAGGCGTACTGCTGCCAAGATGGCAGGCGTTCACGAACGCAAGACCTATCTCGGCCTTTCCGCGAGCGATAGAGTGGGCCGACACCGGGAGGACGGCTAAGGAGGGCGCCTTCCCGGCCACGGAGACGTAAGCTGCCAGTGGGCGCCCCATGTCATCGGCATAACCGTGAGTGGCTATGTGCAAGACGAGGGCTGGCGTTTTGCCCTTGATCAGATTGCTCGCCGGCGGGAATCCCCCGCTGACGCCTAGAGCCTCAAGTCTTTTGCATACATTTCGCAGTTCTTCTGCAAACCGTAACTGCGTGTCATACGGGGCATCTGCACTTGCGGGGGGCGCGCCCCCAAACAATAGTGCGCGCTGCGGAAGTGCCGGGGCGCGACTAATTAGCAACCGCCTCAAAGCTTTAAAGCTTGGCGCATAGCTTACATAGTGGTCGTCGATAACGAACTGGCCGCCCGGCAGCCTAACAGCGTGAACCGGCAGGCGGGAAAATAGGCCTTGAGGGATAACAACCCAGGTCTTGGCTTCCGCCAACCACTCCTCCGCGGACGGGCCGCCCAGCCGTGACGAGGTCCCGAAAAGGTAGGACCCTATCGTCTCAAGACCGAGCGGCCTGCGAACGACGCCCGGCGCCAGGTCTCCCTCGGCCTGAGCAAGCAGCCTGACCAGTGGGGCGGTGGGAAGATCGATCTCCCAACCCTTATATACCACGTCACCTGCTGCGTTCAGCTTTGCGGCGAGACAATACGCGTGGTGACGTCGTCCGTGAAGAAGCTGAATGATGGCAGCTCCTCGGCCGGGTAAGGCGCGAAGGACGTCCTGGACCATCGCGCTCGTCACCTGAGGCACCTCCATTCCGCCGCCTCTTGCGCGAACGCTCGCTCGCCGAGTTCCAATGGTGGCCCTCACGTCTCGCTCGTGGAGACGCTCTCCGTAAAGGTCATCCAGTCGGGCGCGAATAGTCTGCAGCGGTTTGGCATCTGGCGCACGCAGCGCCAAAACGCTCTCCTCCAGCCCAAGCAGATGCTCTTCTAGGTCCCGTCCGCCACTATCGGAGCTGCGAACCTCGGGGTCTGATAGGGACTCAAGGGCCAGACCAACGGGGAGATCCGCGACACGAAATGCTTCCTCGTCTGCGGCCGCCCCTAGGTAGGCACCCACCGTATGTGCAACTCCGGTAGTCGCCAACTTGACGGCGTCAGCTCGGTCTGAGCCGATCGCGTGCTCGTTGAGGCCCACGCGGAGGTGCTCGGATGCAGCTCTAATGTGCTTCAACGCCTCGGCGTGAAGGCTCGTGACGCCGCCTTCCTCGGTTGCGCGTCCAAGCAGTCCTCTCGCCGCGTCAAGGCGGGCATCCGCCGCCAACTGCCACCTTCCCGTGCTCTGTGCGGCATAAGCGGACCGCACGTAGCATTCTATAGCCTCGAGATGGTAGGCGCCGGCGTTCTGACCCGCCTCGCTATCGCTCATGCCTGCCGGAGCGTGGCGGCGGCTTACGACATCTCCGAGCCGCTGCCACAGCCAGTCGACACGGCCGGTCACATAGTCTGTGGAGAATTGGATTGCGAGTCTAATGACATATTCGACGGCGGCCAGTCGCTCGACCATCCAATCACTCGGATTCTCCGTCAAGAAGCAGCTTTGTACGTTGCGCCGCGGCGGTTGCCAAGCCGTCACCACATTAGTCGCATTGCGCAATATCGAGATCGATGCAGCGTCCCTCCAAAGTGGACCGGGCCGCTCACCACTCCAAGCAAGGAGGGGCTTAACGACATCAATGAGAACAGCTACAACCGCCTGGGGGTTCTCAAGACTTCGAGCACGAATGAGCCTCTCGGCGAACCTGATGGCAAGCGGGCGATCGAGTAATGAGCCGGTTGGTGCAGCCTCCGCCGCGGTAACGTGGGTCGCATCGGCTCCCGACTCCAGACTCGTACCGCCAAGGCGGCGCAGCTCGGAATGCCAGTACCGAGCTGCGCTATCCGCCCGGATGCTTTGGAGCATGCGAATTAGAAGTTGGATCGTCTCGCGGCGGCGAGCAGGGCTGAGCGGCGGGCCTTGTGGACTTGCGAGGTACCGTTCCAGTCGAGCTATCGCGGTCCATAGGGAGATATCCTGTTCAGCACGTGCACGGCTAATGGCCAGATCAGGAACATCTCTGAGTCCTTCTGCGTGGGTCAGGAGCCAGCTTGCTCGTCTCACGCGGCCGGTGTCGGTTAGGCGACTTGCCAGGTTTCGGAGGACGTCCGCAATAGCCCCTTTTGCTGCCAGCCGCTCCACTGGGCCGACACCGAGACGATCAAGTGCGGCATCTACATAGTTTTGCGCCCAGCAGGCATCCCAGGCCTCGACGGCGTCTGGTACGGGCATGGGCGGCGCCCACAGTATGGACCGCAGCGCGAGTGCCGCTCTCTCAAGATAGGCGCAAGACTTATTCAACAAGGCGAGCTGCCCAGTGGTTCGCATTACGGACGATCTGTAAGCGACTATCGATAATTCAACGAGGATCTGCGCGTTTTGTCGGACGGCCGTTAACCGCGCAAGCTCCGTGACGGTGTGGGAGTCACTCGTTCCATCCGGCGCGCAAAGGGCTTGGAGCCGCGATTGAAAGTCCACAAGGTCTGATGTCGCCGATTCGAGCAGCGAGCGTGCGGGCTGATACAGAGCTTCCAGGGCGTGGGAGGGCACCTCTGGCGGAGTGACTTGCCCGCTCCTTGCCCATTCACTAGCCAAGACGCTGCGTGCACTGTCGATTGCCACTCCTTGTGGGCCAGACAGCAGGAGAGCCGCAGTGTGCCTGCTCGTCCGACCGAGCCCCCGGTAGCACTTCGTCAGGGCCTCGCGGCAGTCAGGTGCTGTCGGGAACGTCTCGTTTGCGGCTGTACTTGCGGTTTCACTCCGAAGGTGCGCCGTCCTGAGAAGTGTCTCCCATGTTGCGATGGCGGCTCGTGTCCGGGCCAGCGACTCCGTACACAGTGACAATCGTGCCTCGCCAGTGCAGCCCGCAGCTCCCTTGAACAGAGCCATGCCCCACTGTGCTAAGAACTGCGCTCTGTACGGGCTCGTGCCGAACTCCTCGATGCACTGCGGATTCAACTCCTCGTAAAGACCGACAGCCTCAGCTATTTGTCCTACGCGAGCCAGTGCTCGAAGGCGCTCGCGTGCCGAACCGGAGTGGTCAAGGTAGGCAGCCAGGGCCGCCGCACGACTCAAGCCCGGGCGTCGATCCATAGCACCCATCCGTCAAGCTGCGGACCCGGCAACTCGAGCGGGATTGAAACTGTAGCTGAGTGCTCATACCGGTCAACCGTGACCGGAGGAGCTGCCTCAGTTACTCCCTGCCGACGCCGCGCAACGGTAATCGTGCAATCATTTCTAGGGCGTCCACCAGTACCCAAAACAACGTTCAGAAATAGCTGTCGGTGGTCATCTGACAAGGATGGGCGTATCCACACTTCACCGCTCGGTATCCCAACGCGGCTCAGATCAGCGGAGTGGATCGACAGATCCGAGCCCCAGTTAGCCGTCATAAGCGGGTTTCCCCGAACTGCGAGCTCCGGCGCCTCATGCAAGATGCCACGCAACTGCTCTTCCATAAGAGCGAGCTCCACGCGAACGTAGCCCGCAGACGACGGTCCGTCGACGACCGATCCGTCGCCTTCAGGCTTGAATCCGTGGTGTACTCGATAACTGTCATGCACATTCGCCGGCGCAGGAGACCCATTATTGTCGTCGTCCAAAAGCCGGCGAAGCAGGGGAAAGTCGTAGCCCTCTTCCTCGGCGATTTTGACAAGCTTGGGAGCATAGTCATCGAAGTCATCACTGAGTTGGGACAGCTCATCCCATCGTCGGGCGACGATCGAAGGCCACGCTCCATTCGC
>DAHYHI010000027.1:0-2320 GCA_027391075.1 Acidimicrobiaceae bacterium
GGCGCCCGCCGTCGGCCACCGTCAGCCGCCCCCAGCGACTGCCATGAGGGCTGCCACCCCGGCTAGAGTGCCGAGAGGCGCTGCTACGACGCCGATGCGAAGTGCGCGGCGCAGTCCCGGATCCACACCGCAGGCGCGAGCCGACGAAAGCCACAGGACCCACGCCAACGATCCGGACACGAAGAGGTTCGGACCCACGTCCAAGCCAACCAGCAGCGCGAGGGGGTGCGTCACTGCCCGAGCGGACAAGAGCGAGGCCGCAGGCAGGTTGTTTATTAGGACAGTAGAGACCGCAGCCGCTACTGCGGTTCCCAAAGGATCCAAGTGGCCGAGAAGTTCCGACGGTCCCGACCACAGGCGGCCCAGAGTGCCCACTGCCGTCGCGAGACCCATGAGCCCGACGAGGACCGGCAGGTTGAGGACCTGCGCCACGCGGGACACTTTCACCGACCCGCCGAGTATCCGGGCACCGAACATCCGGGCACAGACCGCTGCCACCCCGACGGCTAATACGACAAGCGACGGCGATCCGAGCAGGAGCATCGCCGCTACCGCCGCCCCGATCGCGACGGCGCCCACCCCTAAGCGCGGCCTGCCTGCGGACCCCTCTGCGCTTCCGCTCTCCCCGCCTAGTTGCGTCGGAGACCCGTCGCGCTTCGCCCTGAGAGAGTCGCGGGACAACACCGCGACGACACCAGCAGTGACGAGACCGACGGCGATCCACGGCAGGAACATCCGTGAGGCGAAGGAGCCGCCGCTGATCCGTGCGTGCGTGACGACGATCAGGTTCGTCAGATTCGATCCCGGTAGCAGCAGCGAGCCGGCATTCGACAAGAGAATGCAGGCGGGAAGCAGCGCAGCGCCTACGTTCGGGCGCCCCTCCTCAAGCCCCTCCACAAGCCCCGCATCGTGCGACGGATCGGTGCTGCGGCCTCCGGCGCTGACAGCCACCGGCGTCAAGAACGCTACGGCCGTGTCCAAATTGAGGACTGCGCTCACGACCATGATCAGGGCTGCCATCCCGCAAAATAGGAGCAGCGAGTTAGGGCAGGCCCGGCGCAGAGCAGCGCCCGCAGCAGCGAAAAGACCGTCCTCGGCGGCCACCAACCCGACGAGAAGCAGGCCTGCTACCAGAACGAACGCTGGCCACGCCTGAGACGCCGCAGCCCCGGCGTCACGGCTGTTGACGGCGAGCGCGACACCGGCTCCGGCGATACCGGCGACGCCGAGCACCCATGACTTCACCGGCGGGCTCGCGAAATTTCTACGGCGTGCTCTCCGGGCCTGCCAGGAACGCAACCCGACGGGCCACGTTGACGGCGTGATCGCCGAGGCGCTCGAAGAACCGACCAACCAGCGTCATATCCATCGTCACGGGGATCGACATCTTTCCCGAAGCCAGCTCGGCGATCAACGCTGCGTGAAGGCTGTCGAGGTCCTCGTCGCGCTCGTCGAGGCGCTCGGCAGCTCCGCTGTCCTTCTCGAACCACGACTCGGCCGTGTTGCGCCACATCTCGGCGCCTATGCTGCCCATCCTCTCGACTATTCCCCGCAAGCGCGGCGTCATCTCACCTGACAGCCCGTGATCGGCGTAACGGGCGATATGCACGACGAGGTCGTGGGAGCGTTCGAGCTCCGGGACTATGCGAAGCACACTCAAGAGGAGCCGCAAGTCGTCTGGTCCGACTGCCATGTCTGCGATCTGCTGATTTGCGAGAGCCTCGATCTCGACGTACAGGTCGTCGATGACCTGCTCGCGCTCGGCGAGAATCTGAAACAGGTCGTTGTCGCCGCTCAACAATGCGTGCGTAGCGCCAGCAAGGTCATCGGCGACGAGAGCAAACAGGCGGATCGTCTTCGATTCGATCTCTTTCACCGTCTCAGGTGAGCGGGACTCCTTCACCTGTCAGACATCGAGATCAGCACCCCTCCAAGGGTAGTGGGTTTCGGCTCATCGCGCGAAGGCGTCGATCATCGCCGTGACGTCGCCCAGCGGGTAGAGGATCGGGCAGGTAGCTCCGTGGGCAATGTAGTCGGCTACACGCGAACGGACCTGTTCGGGCGTGCCTGAGGCGGTGAGCATCCTCACGACCTCGTCGGGGACAAGTTTCGACGCCTTCTCGACTTGCTCGTGCGTAGCCGGCCAGGTGAGCACCTCGCCGACCGCGTCGAGTAACGACTGCGGCACCCCTGACGCCGCCATGATGTGGGGCTGCTGGCCCAGGTACTGGGTGACCATGAGGCGGGCCATGTCCAAAGCCACCTGCTCGTCGTCGTGCACCGAGCAGACCACCAGCTGGGGTCGGTCGATGTCGTCCAT
>DAHYHI010000041.1:0-1596 GCA_027391075.1 Acidimicrobiaceae bacterium
GGGGGCGTCCAGCGTGGCCGGCCGGCCGCTCGGCGCGGGCGGGAGGGTCGCTGTAAAAGACGCGGTCGTCGCGGATGCGGCAGAGGACCTCGACGCGCTCGCCGGCGAGGTCGTGGCCGATAGCGACGCCGTCGTAGCCGGCGTCGAAGACAAACAGGGGCACCTCGTTGTGTTGGGGAAGGAGTCCGATGAGGCCGCGGACCTGCTCGACGGTGGCGTCGGTGGGATCGGCCGAGGGTGTGATGCGCTGCACGTCGAGCGGTGCTGACCAGCTGTCGGCCGCCCAGGAGAGCTGGGAGATCCACTGGTAGGACCAGCCGGCCACGATGGGCTGGCCGGCGGAGTGCTTGGACGCCGAGTAGTGAAAGCCCCGCTCCGGGCTGCACTCGGCGTCACAGCGGGCCCAGGTCGAGGCGTCAACGGCGAAGACCAGCGGCCACGCATCGGGGCGATAAGCGACAAGAGCCCGCCGTAGCCGGTCGGCGTCGACCCGGCCCCGGGCCAGCGCCTTGTAGACGCTGCCATGCGAGCGGCGGAACTCGGGCTCGAGCGACAGCGACGGAACTGACGAGACCGGCCCTGGCGTCACCAGCATCGCGTCGCACAACTCGAAAGCCGCGTCGCCCCAGCGGGTCAAGCAAGCGTAGAGGTCATGGCGGAACCCGACGAGCTCCTCGACGTTATCGTGATGTCCCGGCACGCCTATCGAGAGTAGTAATACTCTCGATAGGGTTGGTGGATGCTCGCCCCGCCGGAGAGACAAGGATGGAGTCATGCCCGAGCGAAATGACACCGAGCGTCTCGCCGCTTGCGAGGCCCGCTACCAGCAACTGGCCCGTGATCTCTCCTCAATCGGCGTGGTCGCATCGGGCAGCCTGGCGCTGCGCTCGCACCGCTGCGGCAAACCCCACTGCGCCTGCGGAGCCGACCCACCCCGCCCCCACGGCCCCTACTGGCACTGGACGGCCAAAGTGCAAGGCAAAACCGTGAACCGCCGCCTAAGCGCCGACGAAGCAGACCTCTACCAACAGTGGATCGCTAACGATCGCCAGCTACGACACCTCGTCGACGAACTCCACCGCGTTGCCCAACAGATCATCGAACTCAACCTCGCCACCACCAGAGCAACCACGAAGGTTCAAACGCAAGCTAAAACACATGAGAAATTATTTCCCTAAACCCCTTGACTTCTATAGGAGCATCATCCACCAGGTTGGAGCCGGTTCCACTCTTAAGCGGGTTAAACCACTGGTTCAGTTACGTTACGCCTCTCGTTCTCGCTTGCCGGACCCAGCCCATCTGGCAGTACTGGACCGTCCCGGCTTCGTCAGGGCTGCTTCCCGCCCTCCCCTGCACCTCCAGGGTCAGGCTGCCCTCAGCTTCACCGGACTGCTGCGACAGCCCGGAGAGGCGGGTCTCTCACCCGCCTCCGCAGATATGCGGCGCCTCATGGCGCACGATCGCGTCGATAAAGATCACCGGGTAGACCGGGTCCAGCGGCCGGTTCTGCCAGTCGCTCATCGACTCCAAAATCCGATCCGTGATACGGCTGATCGTCTCTTTCGACACCGACGCCCCGTAGATCTCGCCAAGATG
>DAHYHI010000102.1:0-156926 GCA_027391075.1 Acidimicrobiaceae bacterium
CGCCGGGCCGCCCGGTTGGCACCAGAGGCACCCGACACGTCGCGCCTCGTCTCTGCGGAGGCCAGGCGGTGCTGCAACTCGACGACGGTGGCCTCCAGCTCGGCCACCCGTTGAAGGGCGGCGGCGAGTTGGTCGGCAAGGCGGTCCTTGGCCCAGCCGGGCGCGCCGGCGATGCCAAGGGGCCGGGTGGCCAACAGGGCGCTGTAGCTCTCCCGGGCGTCGGTGGCCTGGCCTTCGGCCCGGGTGACCCGCTGCTCGGCATCCTCTACACGCCGGATGGCGGCGGCTAGGGCAGATTCGAGCTCGACTACTCGGGCGACCAGCTCTTCGCTGTCAGCGAGAGCGCGGCGTTCGGCAAGTCGGGCCCGGTAGGCGGCCTGACGCTCCGCGTTTGAGGCGTAGAGACGGGCTCTGGGCATCAGCGCTCAGCCCCTCAACTGTTCACACGTTCGTCGTCGCCCGAGCCGACCAAGACGAGTGTGGACTTGTTGAGGCATGACCTGTTTGACATTCGATCCAGTTGAGGTGACGAGAGAAGGAGTCGATCGAAGGAAGCAGAAAACAAGGCAGCGAGTGGTTGAGGAGCAGTGTGAGAGGAGAAGCAGTGTCGACGAGGAGAGGTTCACAGTCAACACACCCTTGCATCACGATGATCACGGCGTAACGTTACGCTTCCGCGGCAACGAAGAACCGGCGGTGAACAAGCCCGCACACTGACGCCCTCGCTCCGCTCGGTTGTCCTGCCGCCCCTGCGGCCGGCCCTTCGGGCCGGTCCTCGGGTTGCCCTCCAGACAACCTTGAACGGCCGTGGCGGCTGCGGAAGCAGGAACCCGCCGCGCCAACAGTTGCGCTGGTCGGCGAGAACGAAGCCGTCCAGCCCGTAGTCCTTCCTACTGGCGACAACCACATTGAGGATCCCTCACACCACGCCGGAACCCGAAAGTGACCCGCTCGGTCCGTTAGCGAAACGAAGCCGCTCGCCGCGCCTGGCTGCAAGGCGCATAGACCGAGGAGGAACATTGAACGTGCAAGACCGCGCCGCGGACGATGCGGGCGTCCTGCCGGCCGCAGCAGCACTTGTCACCGAACCTCCAGCCGCGGCCTGGCGGCGCCGGCTGGGGCCGCTCGCCTGGGTCGCCCTCGAGCACCTCGCTCTCAGCTCCCACCTCTCCGACCAGGGCTGGGTGGCACCCATGGGCGTCCGGGACGTGGCCACCGGCATCGGCGTCACGAAAGACACAGCCGCCCGAGCCGTGGCCACCCTCCGCGCCGCGGGTCTGGTGGTCTTCGTCCACGTCGAGAGCCAGGATGGGCGCAAGCGATCCGGCTACCAGATCCGTCTGCCCGAATCTCTCAAGCTCTCCGCCTGTCCCGTCGGTGAGGACAGTCTCCGTAACCGAGGCGCGGCCGACTGTCCTGAGGCCCGATACAAGGACCTGGCCCACGCTCAGATCGGCTGTATTCCCATTAAGGACGGCAATCGACCGAGACGGGGCGGGCAGCGGTCACCGGACCAGCTTCACCTCTTTGACGAACCGAAGGAAGCATGACGACCACCAACACTCCCCCGACAGCCTTCCCTGGTCGGCTCCTCGACTACGAGGAAGTCGCCGACTGGCTCCATACGAGCGTCCGACACCTGCGCCGACTCGTCGATGAAGGCCGCATTCCCTACCTAAAAGTGGGCCACTACATCAGGTTCGATCAAGGCATGATCAGCGACTGGCTCGAAGACAACCAGCACGGACCCGGAAAGTCATGATCGGGTCACCGGTCGCCGAAGGCTGCGTGCACGACCTTCGACTCGCGATCGGAGCGCGCCGCCGTTAGCTGCTCGGAGAAGGTTGCGGCGATGGCCTCGTCCAGCTCGGGGAAGAGGTGGCCATAGCGGTCGAGGGTGACGTTGATCGACGAGTGCCCCATCCGGGCCTGGATGGCCTTGGGGTGAGCGCCCCCGGCGATGGCCAGAGCGACACTGCTATGGCGAAGATCGTGAAATCTGCACGACACCCCGGAAGCCCGCTGGGCCGGGCCGAAGTGGTTGTTCCAGAAGCTGGCCGCGGCAATCGGATTACCGGCCCGGTTGGGGAAGACCAGACCGTCGGGGCCGGGCGCTGCGTACCGCTCGAGGTGGTGGGCCATGATCTCGGCCGTCACCGACGAGATGGTGATGGACCGCACCGATGCCGGCGTCTTGGTCTCCTTGCGTAACCACTCCCCCGTCTCCAGATGGATGAGCTGCTCGGTGACTCGCACCTTGCGTGCCCGGACGTCCAGCTTCGAGCGACGGAGGCCGATCAGCTCGCTCCACCGCATCCCTGAATCTACGGCCAGGTAGATCAGGGCCCGGTAACGATCAGTGTGGGCCTCGGCCAGGTCGACAGCTTGCTTCCAGTCCAGGAAGACCATCTCCCGCTTGGGGACCCGTGGGGGCTCGACCCGGTCGCACGGGTTGCTCAGGATCTTCTGCTTGTCGACCGCCACCTGCAGCATCCGGCGGAGGGTCCGGTAGTGGCGGTGCACCGAGCTGGGGGCGATGCCGGCCTCGATCTCGTCGTTGAGCCAGTTCTCGATCTCGTCGGGTGGGATGGCGCCGAGCCGGTAGGCACCGAGAGTCGGTAGCACGTACTTGGTCAGGTCCCGCCGGTACGTCTCCTGGGTGCTGGGCGACAGCCGCCGGGCCAAGGACAGGAACTCGTCGGCCCAGTGGGCCAGCAGGATGGTGGCGTGTTTTGGGTCGATCCAGTTCCCCCGGGCCTTCTCGGTCTCCATCTCGGCCAGGAAGCGCTGGGCGTCGGACTTTCGGTCGAATGTGGTCGAGGTGACCCGGCCGAGGGGGTCGCGGTAGCGAGCCCGGTACTTGCCCCTCTGCTTCTGGATGTAGCCCATGAGGTCGACCTCCTCTTGATCCCCGAGGCGCGTTTGAGGCGCGGACGAGGCGCGAAATAGGGGTTTTCGAGGGTCATCGGCGGTAAATGACGGGCAAGCCCGGGCATACCGAAAATGCCCTCTGACCTGCACTTTAGCCCGCATCTGATCTAGAGGCGGCGAGCGGAATCGAACCGCTGTACAGGGCTTTGCAGGCCCTTGCCTAAACCACTCGGCCACGCCGCCGCTTCTCGACGATCGTAGTCTATCTGTCACCACCCAGCCGACGCTGCGGCGGCTAGCCTCCTAAGCCCCTACCGAAAGAGCCAACCCAGAGCAGATGAAAGTCGAATATCTGGATTTCAGGCAGCGACTGATCCTAGGTGGGGCCGTAGCGTTGAGCGCTGCAGCCGGGATCGCCACAGCGGCCGGGGCTGGCCCCGTAGCCCGCTTTGTTCTCGCAGGCCTGTCCCTCGCCGGGACGGCCGCCGTGGTCGGCGAAGCGATCGAGGCGGTCGGTGAACGGGTAGGACCGTCGCTCACCGGCCTGCTGCAGTCGACCCTCGGCAACCTGCCGGAGCTTTTCGTGGGGATCTTCGCCCTCCACCAAGGCCTCACCTCCGTGGTGCAAGCGGCGCTCATTGGTTCTGTCCTGGGCAACAGCCTCTTGGTCCTCGGGTTGGCTTTCCTGGTCGGCGGGCTCCGTCACGGCACTCAACGCTTCGAGCCGGAGCTGCCGCGCCTTATATCATCACTTCTTCTGCTGGTAGTCGCTGCGATGTTGGTGCCGACCCTTGCAGCTCACCTTGGTTCGCCAGCAGCAAACCACTCGACAGCCCTCTCTGACGGGCTTGCAGCAATCCTGCTGTTCGTGTATCTGGCGAGCGTCCCTTACTTTCTGCGCCATTCCCCGCGGCTCGCGGCGCCTCCAACGCGGCCGACGGAACCTCCGGCGCCGGCGGAGACTCCTAAAGCTGGAGTGTGGCCTCTCAAGTTGTCCTTGGCAATCCTGGCGGCTGGGAGCGCAGCCGCTGCCGGCGCAGCCGAATGGTTCGTGGGTCCTCTGCAGGCTGCCACGACCAGCCTCGGCCTGTCGCAGACTTTCACTGGCCTTGTCGTGGTGGCGGTAGCTTCGAACGCTGTCGAAAACGCCGTCGGTGTCCGCTTCGCCCTTAGGGCGAAACCCGAATATGTGATCGCCACGATCCTCAACAGTCCGCTGCAGGTAGCCCTCCTGCTCACCCCGGTCCTGGTGTTGCTGAGTGGGGTAGTCGGCCCAAATCACCTAACCTTGGTGTTCCCACCATTGCTCGTGGTAGCACTCGCCGTGACAGCGCTGGTCGTCACGGTCATCATCTACGACGGGGAGTACACGTGGATCGAGGGGGTGGCCCTGATCGCTCTTTACGCTATCGTCGTGGCCGCATTCTGGTGGGGATGACCCGACCGGACGTTGCGGTCGTAGCGAAGGGATACCTTGGAGCTCTTGCATAACTCGTACACCTCCCCAGTCCTTCCGGGCGATCCTTACCCGCTCGGCGCCACTTTCGACGGGTTGGGGACTAACTTCTCCCTGTTCTCCCAGGCGGCTGAAGCCGTCGAGCTGTGCCTCTTCGACCTCGACGGGAGGGAGACCCGCTTCGAGCTACCAGAGGTTGACGCCTACTGCTGGCACGGATACGTCGAGCACGTAGAGCCGGGGCAGCTATACGGTTACCGCGTTCACGGGCCCTATGACCCCGAAAAGGGCCTTCGTTGCAACTCTTCGAAGCTGCTCATCGACCCCTACGCCAAAGCTGTCGAAGGTGAGGTGGGTTGGGGTCAGGAGCCGTTCGGGTATCGCCTCGGAGGTGACGACATCACCCGGGACGACAGCGACTCAGCTCATGTGATGCCCAAGGCTATCGTCGTCGACTCGGCTTTCCACTGGGGTTCGGACCACCCGCCGAGGCACCGCTGGGCCGACACGGTCATCTACGAAACCCACGTGAAAGGTCTGACCTGGAATCATCCAGAGGTCCCCGCTCACCAGCGGGGAACCTACGCCGGTCTCGCCCACCCGGCGATCATCGAGCATTTGACCAAGCTGGGCGTGACTGCCCTCGAGCTGATGCCGGTCCACCAGTTCATCCACGATCGCCGCCTCGCCGACATGGGCCTCCGCAACTATTGGGGTTACAACTCGATCGCCTACCTGGCCCCCCACAACGGTTACGCGTCCAGGCCGGCTCACCGGGTCGTTGGGGAGTTCAAGTCGATGGTGAAGACCCTTCACCGCGCCGGGATCGAGGTGATCCTCGACGTCGTGTACAACCACACGGCGGAAGGCGACCACATGGGGCCTACCCTCTCGTTTAGAGGTATCGACAACCCCTCTTACTACCGTCTCGTGGACGGCGACCCCCGCCATTACAACGACTCGACTGGGACTGGCAACTCGCTCAACGTCCGCAACCCCCAAGTCCTGCAGCTTCTCATGGACTCGCTCCGCTACTGGGTCATGGAGATGCATGTGGACGGCTTCCGGTTCGACCTTGCGGCGTCACTGGCCCGCCAGTTTCACGAGGTGGACAGGCTCTCGGCTTTCTTCGACTTAATCCACCAAGACCCTGTGGTGAGCCAGGTGAAGCTGATCGCCGAGCCGTGGGACGTCGGGGACGGCGGCTACCAAGTGGGTAACTTCCCTCCCCTGTGGTCGGAGTGGAACGGCAAGTTCCGTGACACGGTGAGAGACTACTGGCGTCAAGGGGGAACCCCGATAGGCGAGCTCGCAGAGCGTCTCACTGGGAGCTCGGACCTCTACCAAGCGAACGGGCGCAGCCCTTTTGCTTCCATCAACTTCGTGACCGCCCATGACGGTTTCACTTTGTGTGATCTGGTCTCGTACAACGACAAGCACAACGAGGCCAACGGCGAGCACGGCAGGGACGGCACCGACGACAACCGTTCCTGGAACTGCGGAGTCGAGGGCCCGACCGACGACGAGGCCGTGAAGGAGCTCCGGCAGCGCCAGATGCGAAATATCATGGCGACGCTGATGCTCAGCCAAGGAGTTCCGATGCTCCTCGGCGGGGACGAATTCGGCAGGACCCAGCACGGCAACAACAACGCATACTGCCAGGACAACGAAACGTCGTGGTACGACTGGGCCCGCGTTGACGAGGATCTTCTAGCATGGACCCGGGCGTTGATCGGCCTACGCAGAGAACACCCGGTATTTCGTCGCAGGCGTTTCTTCCAGGGCCGGCCCCTCCGGGCCTCGGGTAGCTCCGAGCGCCTCCCCGACATCGCGTGGTTCCGTCCCGACGGCGCCCAGATGGGCGACGCCGACTGGAACGTCGGATACGCCAAATCCCTCGGGGTGTTCTTGAACGGGTCGGCCATACCCGATCCAGACGAACATGGACGTCGAGTGCTCGACGACTCTTTTTTCTTGGTCCTCAATGCTTGGGATCAGCCACTCGACTTGACTCTTCCCGCCGAACAGTGGGCGAAGACGTGGAAGGTGGTTCTCGACACGTCCTCGCCGACGCTGGCCGGCACGGATCCAGTGACCCTCGAAGCCTCATCGCACATGGCAGTCCCCGGTCGCACAGTCGTGGTTCTCGAGGCAGGACGCCCCGTTAAAACTTGATCAACTCCCAAAGGCCGCCAGCCACGCCCCTTCGTCCGCTACGGCGAACGTTGGGTTGGTCTGCTTCACGACGTCCAGAGTGGCAGCCGAAGCAGCCGAGTAGCGATGCCCAGGGTATAAAACAGTCGTCTCAGCCAAGGAAGATAACTTGCGCAGGCTCTGGTACATAGCCTGCGGATCTCCGCCGGGCAGGTCAGTCCGGCCACAACCTGAGAGAAACAGGGTGTCGCCAGCTACGAGCATCCCGTCGACCAAGAAGCACTGACTTCCTGGCGTATGGCCCGGCGTGTGGATTAGCTCCACTTCTATAGCGCCGACCGCTACCTTGTCGCCTCCGTAGTGGCCGACGACCTCGCCAGGGTCGACGCCTGTCACCCTGCAAATCGACATCACCTCTTGGCGGTGGGCGTGGATCGGAACCGACACCACCTCCAAGAGCCGGGAAAGACCCTCGATGCTGAATCCCATCATCGACCCGCCGACATGGTCGGGATGGTGGTGAGTCACGAGAACCCCTGCGAGAACCATCCCGTCGCCTTCGGCGACGCCGAGGATGTCGTCGACAGCGTAGGCGGGATCCACGACCAAAGCCTCGGAGGTTTCACGGTCACCGATCAGATACGAAAAGTTGACCATCTGGTTCGCCAGCGGGTCGGTCCTGGCGTGGTCCCTACCCGACAGCAACTGCCTGAAATACAACCGATCGTCGCTTGGCACGTCCTCGACCCTAGCCTCTCGCCGACCACCCCGAGCGGGCCTCGAGGGAATAGTTGCATACACAACGATGTTCAGTGTGTAGTCGCAAACGCGTCGAGCGAAGCGACGAGGAGAAAGGATCGCTACCATGCCGGCCGTAACCGTCGAAGACATGTCCACCATTGCGAAGCTGCAAGTGGATCGTGATGCGCGGAGCAAGGAACCCGTGATGATCACCAACGCTCCTGGCGGATTCGAAGGTGAAGGCTTCCCAGTCCGGCGCGCCTTCGCCGGGGTCCCTCTCCAGCTTTTGGACCCGTTTGTCCACATGGATCAGATGGGCGAAGTCGACTACGCCCCAGGGGAGCCAAAGGGCACCCCTTGGCATCCCCACCGGGGATTCGAAACAGTGACATACATGATCGACGGAACCTTCGAACACAGCGACTCGACAGGCGGCGGCGGACTAATCACCGACGGCGACACTCAGTGGATGACCGCCGGTGCCGGGATCCTCCACATCGAGCGTCCCCCGGAGACCCTCGTGGCGTCGGGTGGCCTCTTCCACGGGATCCAGCTGTGGGTGAACCTCCCATCCATTGCGAAGATGGTGCCACCTAGGTACCAGGACATCCGCGCCGGACGTCTTGGTCTGCTGGCCTCGCCGGACGGCGGAGCTCTCGTTCGGCTGATAGCAGGCCGCATTGGCGAGACCAGCGGCCCCGGATCCACCCATACGCCGATCACGATGGTCCACGTCTCGCTGTCGGCCGGATCTCGCCTTGTAGTCCCATGGGACCGGACTTTCAACGCCCTCGCCTACGGTCTCGCCGGTAATGGTTCGGTCGGGCCGACCGGGGCTCCCCTCGCCTCCGGACAGCTAAGTGTGCTCGGTGAAGGAGATGCCGTCGAGTTGCGGTCGGCCGCACGACCCGATGGGCCCTCCGAGACCTTCGAGGTCCTCCTCCTCGGTGGCCGACCCATTAAGGAGCCAGTCGCGCACTACGGCCCGTTCGTGATGAACACAAGCGACGAGATCGCCGAAGCTTTCGAGGACTTCCGCCGTGGGCGAATGGGCACGATACCGCCGGCCTGACGCGGCGGAGCGCAGCGGTGATATTCCCGCTGCTGTTGGACCTACGCGCTCATTGCGCGACAAACTGGCATGGTGAGCGTCGACAGGCTGCCTGACCCTGAGCACACGGGGATGTCCCTGTCGCAGCTCGTTGCTCGAACCGGTGTTCCGGCGTCGACAATCCACCACTATCGGCGTTCTGGGTGGATTCCCCAGCCGGTCCGTCAGTCCAACAGGCACTTCGAGTACAACGAAGGTCATGTCGAGGCGATCCTCGAGTTGCGTTCGGGGTCATCGGCGTTCAGCCACGACTGCCGTGCTCGCCTTGTCGCAGCGGCCATCGAAGCCTTCCGAACCCGTAGTTTCGCCGAGGCATCCGTGAGCGACATCACCTCAGCTGCCCAGATGGCTAAGGGAAACTTCTACAGGTACTTCCCATCCAAGGAGGCGCTTATAAGCGCTTGCATCGAGACTCTCGTGGACGACACTGCTTCACGCCTCGAGGCGGCTTTGGAGTCGACGGGTGGTGTAGAGCCGTTGCGCGGTGACGCCGGCAAAACGGCCCTCGTCCTCGGATACGTCCTCGCTGACGTGCTCCCACTTTTGCTGGAGCTCGGAGCTCGTGCTGCTAAAGGCCACGAGCCGAGCGCGGAGTTGGCCCGGCGGTCTCTGCGAACGCTGGCGTCGGTGGCGGGCCGCCCTTTTCTCGAACCTGGGCTCGACGACGACACAAAGCTGATCGACACCGGGCTGGAAGTCCTCCAGTTGGCTTTCGCCACGGTGATGTCATGGGCCGTCGGCCCGGACTGGCCCCCTGACGAGGGCACTGCGTCCCAAGCTTGACACGACCACCCCGATGACGTACAAATTATGACCACGCGGTCACTTCAGTATTCCTACGTTTCGATGCCCACTCCCACCGGCCTTCCCAGCGACGAAGACGTCATGGGCAGGGCCGGGCGCGAGAATTTCAGGGTTGTGTCGCGCTTGGTACCTGCTGACTCGCAGCGCCACCTAAGGGCGTTCTACGGCTACGCCCGCCTCGTCGACGAGATCGGCGACGCCTACGCCGGCGACCGCCTCGCCGCGTTGGACTGGGTCGCCACGCAGACGGCTGGAGCTCTCGACGGTCTCACCGGCACCCATCCGCTGGTCGGCGCAGCAGTCGACTCAGTTCGCGAACTGGGCGCAGATGCCCAACCGCTGTTCGACCTGGTCGAGGCGAACCGAATTGACCAGGCGGTCTCCCGCTACGAGACCTTCGAGGATCTGCTCGGCTACTGTGAACTTTCAGCTAACCCAGTCGGCAGATTGGTCCTGGCTGCTTTCGGTTGCACTGGCGCAGAGGCACTTCGCCACTCCGACTCGATCTGTACTGGCCTGCAGATAATCGAGCATTGCGCTGACATGGCCGAGGACTACCGTAACTCCCGGGTGTACATGCCCGAGGTGGACTGGGTTCGCTTCGGCGCCGACCCAGCCGAGCTGGACAGTGGCATATCAGCAAGCTGTGCCCTGAGGGCGATGGTCGCCTTCGAAGTGTCGCGGGCTCGGCGGTTCCTCGACGCCGGACTTCCCTTGATTGACATTCTGTCCGGGACGCTAGCCTGGGCTGTAGCCGGATTCTGGGCGGGCGGAAATGCAGCCGCCGACCGTATCGCCGAACGAGACTTCGACGTCTGCCAGCCAGCCAGCCGGCCCTCCCCGGTCCGGGTCGCCGTCCACCTTCTGCGGGCAGCTCCCCGGGCGATGAGACGCAAAGCCCAAGCCGAGTGAGGGTCGATGAGGCCTACAAAGCCTGCGGGGAGATAACGGCTTCCCAGGCGAAGAACTTCTACTACGGCATCAAGCTACTCCCGCCACCCAAGAGACAGGCGATGTCGGCACTGTACGCCCTCGCGAGGCGTATCGACGACGTCGGAGACGGGCCATTGCTGCAAGCGGACAAGCTAGAAGCGCTAGACGCCATCCGCCGCGACGTTGCGGCGCTTCGAGATGACCCTTCGAGCGGCCTGACGTCGCAGGACCCGGTCCTCGTCGCCATGGCGGACGCATCAAGAAGATGGAGCATCCCCCTAGACGCGATCCAAGATCTCGTCGACGGGTGCAAGATGGACGTCGTCGGCACCGCCTACGAGAACATCGACGACCTCGTCGGCTACTGCAGGAAGGTGGCGGGCACGGTAGGTAGGTGCAGTCTCGCAATCTACGGCAACCACCAACCCGGCCGCGCCGAGATGCTCGCCGACGACCTCGGGGTTGCGCTTCAACTCACCAACATCCTCCGCGACGTCGTGGAGGACTACCGCGACATGGGCCGCATATACCTGCCGCGGGACGACCTCGCCCGCTTCAGCGTCGGCGAGGACCTTCAGGGGCAAGAAGACGACCTAGCCGCTCTCATAAGCTTCGAGGCGGGCCGCGCCTGCGAATGGTATGACAGAGCCTTGCCGCTGCTGGAACTGCTGGACCGCCGCTCGCGGGCCTGCACAGCGGCGATGGCCGGCATCTACCGCAAGCTTCTCGAGCGGATCCTCCGCGACCCGGTATCGGTACTGCGCACGAGGGTTTCCCTGACCGCCGCCGACAAGTCGATCGTCGCCGCGCGCGCCGTGCTAACAGGCGGCATATGACCCCCCGACCCCTGGATCGTTCGACGGTGACGGTTATTGGCGGAGGCCTGTCCGGGATATCGGCCGCCTTGGAGGCCGCTGAGCTGGGTGCATCGGTGACCCTCATCGAGCGCAAAGCCCACCTTGGCGGCCTCACTTGGTCCTTCGACCACAACGGCATCGAAATGGACAACGGCCAGCACGTGTTCCTGGCCTGCTGCAGTGAATACCGCCGGTTCTTGGCACGTATCGGCTCCGACCGTGACGTCGTCGGCCCTTTCCCGCTCGACGTTCCGGTGCTCGCTGAGACGGCCCGGGGGGCCGTCATAGCAACCAGGTTGCGACGCTCAAAGCTTCCTGTGCCCTTGCACCTAGCCGGTTCGCTGCTCTCGTACCCTCACATCTCCCCGGCGGAGAGAATAGGCCTCGGTCGGGCACTGGCCGGCTTGGCACGGCTGCGTCTAGGGGATCGCCACCTCGATCAGGTCAACTTCTTCGAGTGGCTCCGCCGACATGGTCAGTCGCCAAGAGCGATCGAAGCCGTGTGGGATCTGATCACTGTCCCGACCGTCAACCTCCCCGCCTCGGAGACCTCTCTCGCCGTAGCGGCTCAGGTCTTCAAGACCGGACTCCTCAGCGACCGCGCGGCCTGCGACATCGGGTGGAGCGCAGTCCCGCTCGGACGCCTCCACGGGCAACGGGCGTTCGCTGAGCTTCGCCGGCGGGGCGTTGCGCTCCGCACATCCGTACGGGTCCGTTCGCTGGCAAAGCAAGGATCCACCTGGGAAGTCGCAACCGACTCGGAGATATTCGAGTCCGATGCCGTGATCGTCGCAGTCCCCCACGACGAGGCGGCGGCTCTCGTCCCGGGAGACGTGGCGCCGGAACGCGACACCTGGCACGACCTGGGGTCGTCCGCCGTGGTCGACGTGCACCTGGTCTTCGACCGGACTGTAACGGTGTGGCCGCTTATGGCAGCTTTGCACTCCCCCGTCCAATGGGTCTTCGACCGCTCGTCGGCGTCGGGGCTCACCGGGGCCGACCGCCAATCACTTCGCGGGCGCACCGAACCGCAGTACCTTGCTGTTTCGATATCAGCCGCAGACGGACTGCTCGCCCAAAGACCAGCCGCGATCGTGAAAGAGGTGACGGGCGCGCTTCGCCGGCTGCTCCCGGCGAGCGCCGACGCCATTTTAGTGGATTCTCTAGTGACAAAGGAGCGCCGTGCCACTTTCAGAGCAGTACCCGGATCAGCGAGCCTACGAGCTAAGCCCGCCAAAGCGGTACAGCATCTAGCCGTAGCTGGAGCGTGGACCGACACCGGGTGGCCGGCGACCATGGAAGGGGCCGTAAGAAGCGGCCTCGCCGCCGCCCGAGCCATCGCAGGCTTACCGCCATTGCAGCTGTCAGATTCCAAGTTTAACGAACCACAACCCCAACCCACACGGGAGGTCGCGTGACCCCTACTTTCGCTGTCGCCGAAGCACTTGAGCGTTGCAGGCAGGCCATAACCCCTGCATTGCGAGGTGCCGTAGACCGCCTAACACCGGACCTGCGCCTCATAGCTAGCTACCACTTCGGATGGACCGATCCGTCGGGCGAACCGACCAAGGCTCCAGGTGGCAAAGGAATCCGTTCTGCGCTGGCAATCCTCAGCGCTGAGGCATGCTGGGCTGACCCAGCTGTGGGAGTACCCGGCGGGGTGGCCGTCGAACTGATCCATAATTTTTCCCTGATACACGACGACATCATCGACACCGACTCGGAACGCCACCACCGACCGACCGTGTGGTCAGAATACGGCGTCGGCGCTGCGATAGTCGCCGGTGATGCTCTAGCGGTCTTGGCACATCAAGTCCTTCTCGAATGCTCCCCCGATAGGGGCCCGACGGCATCGAGCGCTCTCGCTGAGGCCACAGCCAAGATGATAGCCGGCCAAGCTGACGACATCGCGTTCGAGAAACGCCGTGACGTCAGCGTGGAGCAGTGTACTGCCATGTCAGCCGCCAAGACCGGGGCACTCCTGGGGTGCGCGTCGTCGATCGGCGCGATTCTCGCCGGGGCACCTGATGCAGCCGTAATGGCCTTGAACGACTTCGGCTTGCATTTAGGCCTGGCGTTCCAGGCGGTGGACGACCTGCTCGGAATCTGGGGCGACCCGAACACCACGGGCAAGCCCGCCGGCAACGACCTCCGCCAACGGAAGAAGTCCCTACCCGTAGTAGCGGCCTTGGCAGCCGCGGGTCGCGAAGCAGACGAGCTGCGGACTCTTCTTCTCGGCGAGCCTGGGGCACTCCCGCCCCCGCTCGACCAGACGCAGGTCGAAAGGGCCCGCTTCTTGGTCGAGGCTTGCGGAGGTAAAGAGTGGACGGCGGTAAGGGCCAAGGCGAACCTCGATGCAGCTCTCGGGGCGCTCGAAAGAGTTCGCCTCTCTCCGGTACCGCACAGGGACCTGGCAGACATGGCCGTCTACATCGTGGAGAGGGAGTTTTGACCGACCTTCGCGAGGAGTCGGGCGAGCCGCCCGTAGGCTGGTCACGCGACGCTCTCGAAGAGCTCGACACAGCTATCAAGTTCGGGCGCGAGAACCTCCTAGGCCTCCAGCACGACGAGGGATGGTGGAAGGGCGAGTTGGAGACGAATGTCTCGATGGACGCCGAGGACGTGATGTTGCGCCACTTCCTGGGCATTCTCGAACCGCAGCGCACCTCCAGGACCGCCGCATGGATCCGGTCACAACAGCTTGCAAGCGGCGGTTGGGCGACGTTCTACGGCGGCCCCGACGATATCTCGGTCACGGTCGAGGCGTATGTGGCGTTGAGGCTCGCCGGGGACTCTCGCGATGCCTCCCACATGCGACTCGCTTCGCAGTGGGTCAGTTCCCACGGCGGAATCGCCGCCACAAGGGTCTTCACCCGCATCTGGATGGCGGTCGTCGGGGCTTGGTCGTGGGAGGATCTGCCACTGGTCCCACCGGAGATAATGCTTTTACCGAGTGGAATGCCACTAAACATTTATGATTTCGCATGCTGGGCCCGCCAGACTGTCGTAGCGATGAGCGTAGTTATGTCGTTTAAGCCGGCGGTGCCTCTGCCTTTCACCCTGCGAGAGCTGGACGCCGACACCGTGGCTGTATCAGGCACCCCACCCAGGAAGGCCCGACCAGCGTCGGTCCTCTACGAGCTTTTGGACCGTGCAATCCACGCCTACGACAAAACGTCAGACTGGCTGCTACCAGCGCGTCTCATTCGAAGTGCTTCCCTAGCCAAAGCCGAACGTTGGATCCTGGCACGCCAAGAGGCAGACGGCCTGTGGGGCGGCATCCAGCCGCCCGTGGTGTACTCGATCATCGCTTTGCGGCTTCTCGGCTACCCGCTCGACCACCCGGTCCTAGCAGCAGCGCTGCGAGGTCTTGACTCTTTCACCGTCGACGACGAGCGTGGCCTTCACCTAGAAGCATGCCAGTCCCCGGTGTGGGACACGGCCCTGGCTATGGTCGCGCTGAGCGACGTAGGCGTAGCTGGCGATGACCCCGCGATGCGTAAAGCTGCGCAGTGGCTGTTGGCAGAAGAGATACGAGCAAAGGGAGACTGGTCCGTACGACGCCCCGAGGTACCGCCAGGGGGTTGGGCCTTCGAGTTCCACAACGACAACTATCCCGACGTCGACGACACCGCCGAGGTGATCCTTGCGCTACGCAAGGTACTGCCAGACTCCAAGATCGAAGCGGCCTGCCGACGCGGAGTGGAATGGTCCGTCGGCATGCAGGGCCGTTCGGGAGGATGGGGAGCATTCGACGCAGACAACGACAGCGCCACGGTAGCAAAGCTGCCTTTCTGCGACTTCGGGGAAGTGACCGACCCCCCTTCGGCTGACGTCACGGCGCACATGGTCGAGATGCTCGCCGAGGAGAAAAACGTCGATCGTTCGGTGATCCAAAGGGGCATCGACTGGCTCTGGGGATCCCAGGAGCCTGACGGTTCATGGTTCGGCCGGTGGGGTGTCAACTACGTCTATGGAACAGGAGCTGTAGTCCCGGCGCTAGTGGCGGCCGGGGTATCTAGAAGCGACCCTAGGATAAGAGCCGCCCTGCGATGGCTGGTCGACCACCAAAACAACGACGGAGGCTGGGGTGAGGACCTGAGGTCCTACGTAGAGGCCGAGTGGCGCGGGAAAGGAACTTCGACACCCTCGCAGACGGCCTGGGCGCTCCTCGCCCTTCTAGCTGGGGGAGAGCACTCAAGCGACGCTACACGGCGTGGTGTCGTCTGGCTGATAGAGAACCAAACTCCCGACGGAGGCTGGAACGAACCTTGGTTCACGGGAACTGGGTTCCCGTGGGACTTCAGCATCAACTACCACCTCTACAGGATCGTCTGGCCGCTCATGGCCCTCGGCAGATACGCGGCGGCGGTCTCAAACTCGGAGACGGCGTGACAGGCGGCGGCCTGCTTCTAATGGCCCCTCTACGACTTGAGGCCAGGGCTGTTTCCCAGGGCGCCCCTGACGCTCGCGTCGTTAGGACCGGTGCCGGGCCGCTTCGATCGTGCCGCAGCGTCGCCGAGCTCACAGCTGAGGTACCCTATCCCGGGAATCGGCGGTTCCCTAACCCGCTCCAGGACTCTGACTCGCCTACGAGGCCTGGGGCATCCCAGTCCCCCGTCCGTGCGGTGGCCGTCGCCGGCCTCGCAGGCGGCCTGCGCGACGACCTCGAGCCAGGGACCGTAGTCGTAGCGAACCGGGTCATAGACGAAGCGGGCAACGTCGCTGCCCAGCTGAGCTCGGCAGCACTCTTGGCAGCCGAGCTCACCGCTCGCGGTCACAAGGCCGTCGTCGGCACCGTCATAAGCGCCAGGAATGTCGTGCAGGGTTCCCAGCGGCGTGCGGTACTTGCGTCACTTGGAGCGGTAGCTGTCGACACCGAGACAGCCTGGCTGCTGACCAACGAGTGGGGGCTTCCGTCGGTCGCGGTGAGAGTGATAGTCGACACTCCCGGAAGGGAACTGCGCTCCCTCGCCACTGTCACAAGCGGGATCAAGGCGCTCGGCGTGCTAAGCCGCGCAGCGCGCGTAATCGCCGAGTGGTCCGACTCGCTCGACGAGCGTGAGATCGTCCTGGCCAGCCCCCGGTCCTTCTGCGCCGGCGTCGACCGGGCGATCCAAACTGTGGAGAAGGCGATCGACAAGTTCGGCGCTCCTGTCTACGTCAGGCGTCACATCGTCCACAACCGCCACGTGGTAGCCGACCTGGAGGCCCGTGGGGCGGTGTTCGTGCGTGACCTCGACGAGGTTCCCGACGGCGCCACCGTCATCTTCTCAGCTCACGGCGTCGCCCCTTCCGTGCGCCGCATAGCCGCAGATCGCGGTTTGAGCGTGGTGGATGCCACCTGTCCGCTGGTCTCCAAAGTCCATCACGAGGTCCGTCGTTTCGCCGCTCGGTCGATGCAGGTGGTGCTGATAGGCCACGCCGGGCACGACGAGACCGAGGGAACCCTCGGGGAAGCTCCGAACATCTCGCTCGTCGAGAACCCCGCTGACGTCGCCCGCTTAGAGGTCAGCGACCCCGAACGGTTGGCCTATGTCACCCAGACCACCTTGTCGCCTGACGACGTGGCTTCGGTCGTGGGAGAGCTGACACGCCGCTACCCGGGCGTGGTGGGCCCGGCGTCCGCCGATATCTGTTACGCAACGCAGAACCGCCAAGATGCTGTACGTATGATCGCGCCTAAATGCTCCATGGTGATCGTCGTCGGCTCGCCTAGCTCCTCGAACGCAAACAGGCTGGTGGAGGTGGCTCGACGACACGGGTCGAAGGCTGTCCTGGTCGAAGACGAACGAGACCTTCGCTTCGAGCACGTTCGAGGGGCCTCAGTGCTAGGAGTGACCGCAGCGGCCTCTACACCGCCACACGTCGTCGACGCTGTCGTCGACGCCCTTCGTTCCTTCGGTCCGACGCATATCACCCAGGTTTCTACAGTCGCCGAGAATGCTTCGTTCTCTCTCCCAATGGAGGTCAGATAAGTGGGAGTACCCCTACGCCAGAGCCTGAAGATAGGCGCCTACCTTGCCCGCCAGAAGCTCGCTGGAAGGAAGAAGTTCCCTTTGATAGTCGAGCTCGAACCCCTCTTCGCGTGCAACTTGTCCTGCAACGGTTGCGGCAAGATCCAGTACCCAACGGAGATCCTCCGCAAACGCCTGTCGGTCGAAGCGGCAGTCGCCGCTATCGAAGAGTGCGGCGCGCCTATGGTCTCGATAGCTGGCGGTGAACCGCTGTTGCACCCCGAGATCGACAAGATGACGCAAGCTCTGCTCGACCGGGGCCGTTACGTCTACTTGTGCACGAACGCTCTGCTTTTGGAACGCAAGCTCGACCGTTTCAGCCCGGATCACCGTTTTAGCTGGGTTGTGCACATCGACGGTCTGAGAGAACGTCACGACGAGTCGGTCAGCAGGGAAGGGACCTTCGACAAGGCGGTTGACGCAATAGCGTTGGCGAAGGAGCGCGGGTTCAAGGTGACGACCAACACGACTTTTTTCTCGACAGACTCCCCCAAGACGATCCGGGAGGTCCTCGACTTCTTGAACGACGATCTCGGCGTGGACCAGATGATGATTTCGCCTGGATACGCCTATGAGAAGGCCCCCGATCAGGTCCACTTTTTGAGCACCCGAACCTCCCAGGAGATCTTCGCGGAGGCGTTCGGCGATGGACGGCGCAAAAAGTGGCGCCTGAATCACAGTCCGCTCTTCTTGGACTTCTTGGAGGGCAAGGCCGACTTCCAGTGTACGCCGTGGGGCATACCGAGCTACTCGGTCTTCGGTTGGCAGCGTCCCTGCTACTTGATGGCCGACGGTTACACCGAAACCTACAAGGAGCTCGTTGACACCACCGACTGGGACCGCTACGGCAGGGGCCGAGACCCGAGGTGCGAGAACTGCATGGCTCACTGCGGCTACGAGCCGAGCGCCGTTCTGGCTACGACCAAGTCGCTTCGCCAGTCGATCCGTGCAGCGGTGGGTTCCTGATGGGTTTCGACCTCGCCGACCTCCTCAAGTCTCGGGTGGGCGAAGGGCCGCAGCTTTGGTCGCGCTACTTGAACCCACAGACGTCGAGAGTTCTGCACTCGGTCGGACTCGACCGTCAGTGGCTCAGGGCGCAAGGCCCCTACCTTTGGGACGACCGAGGGGAATGCTACCTCGACTGGCTGGCAGGATTCGGCGTGTTCGGACTGGGACGCAACCACCCGGTGGTCGCCCGGGCGTTGCATCAGGTCCTCGACGCGGAGCTCGCCGACATGGTCAAGATGGATACGCCGCTGCTGGCTGGACTCCTTGGCGAGGCGCTGGTAGCAAAAGTCCCTCACCTTGACAGGGTTTACCTGTGCAACAGCGGGACCGAGGCGGTGGAGGCAGCGCTCAAATTCGCTCGGTACTACACCGGCCGGCCTCGTGTCCTTTACTGCGGGCACGCCTACCACGGTTTAACAGCGGGCTCCTTGTCGGTCAACGGCGGAAAGTCCTTCAAGGCCGGTTTCGGTCCGCTGCTGCCCGCCACGGAGATCCCCTTCGGAGATATCGCTGCCTTGGAGAAAGCCACCTCAAGGGGTGACGTCGCCGCGCTGATCGTAGAACCCGTCCAAGGCAAGGGGGTCCAGGTAGCGCCGCCAGGCTATCTTGCGGCCGCCGCCGGGGTCATGCACGCTAATAGGGCGCTGCTCATATGCGACGAGGTACAGGCGGGAATGGGACGGACCGGGCGGATGTTCAGCTTTGAACACGACGCTGTCGAGCCCGACATAATTACGGTGGCCAAGACGCTGTCTGGGGGTTACGTTCCTGTCGCGGCGACTATGACGCGCGAGGATATCTTCGGTTCTGTCTATTCGTCCATGACGAGAGTGCTCGTGCACGACACCACCTACAGCCACAACAACATGGCGGCGGCGGCCGGTCTCGCTGCTCTTAGCGTGATCGACGACGAAGGGTTGTTGGCTAACGCTGCAGCACGCGGGCACGAACTCCGCTGTTCGCTGGAACGCAGCGCTTCACGCTTCGACTTCATCAAAGATGTGAGAGGACGCGGCCTCATGGTCGGGATCGAGTTCGGCTCTCCTAGCTCGCTGCGCCTCAAAGGCCGTTATAGTCCTCTCAGCGCGCTCCGCAAGGGCCTGTTCACCCAGATGGTCGTCTGCAAGCTCTTCAGTGAGCATCGGGTGCTCACCCAGACCGCTGCAGACCACATGGACGTCCTCAAGCTCCTACCTCCGTTGGCGACTACGTCAGAGGACATACGGTGGTTCATGTCCGGCTTCGAGGCAGTCATGGACGAGATTCAGGCGAGCAGCCGACCCGTCTGGCAGTTCGCCAGGGGGCTTGCCTCGCGTTCCCTGGCGAGAAGTTCGCCGGGCTAGCCGACCCCGACCCTGTCGGCGGCGGTATGGGACCTGGGATAAGCAGGTCGTAGACTCCCGAATGGCCCTACAATAGATAATGGCAACACTTGGACTGCACGAGAATGCACGTCCCTACGAGAGGAAGCAAGCTGGCACAAGGTAAAGAAGACGCGATCGTGCTCGAAGGCACGGTGAGCGAGGCCCTGAAGAACGCCATGTTCAAAGTGGCCCTGACCAACGGGCACGAGGTTCTGGCGCACAACTCCGGCAAGATGAGAATGAACCGGATCAGGGTCCTACCTGGAGACAAGGTCCAAGTCGAGATCAGCCCTTACGATCTGACCCGAGGCCGCATCACCTACCGCTACCGCTAGTCCTCTTCGGACTCCGTAGCGAGGATCCCGTTCGCAGCTGACAAGGCGGTCGCAGCTTTGACGGCCTCCTCGTACACCGCGCTCAAATGCCCCAGTGATACCGCCGGGTCGACGCCTATGGGAGGGGGGCCGAGGGAACGCACTACCACGGCGGGGTCCTTCGCCGGCCGAATAGGTTGTACCTCGTCGGGAGCCTGATAGCCTGCCCCCCAGAACCTTATCTCGGCTTGGCGGCGGGCTGCGGCGGGCCTGCGACGCTTACTCACGCTGCGAACTCCTCGCCGCCAGCCGCTGCGAGCTGCTCCTCCTCCACTAGGTCCTCCTCACGCAGGCCGAGGGCTACCCTCAACTGGTCTACTTCGAGGTCTCCGAGACTGCTCCTTGCGGGCAGAACCATCCCGGCGATCCGACGTTTGCCGGCGACAATCTCCTCTACCCGCTCGTCAACTGTCCCCGGGCACACCAGACGGTGGCACATGACGGTCCCCTGCTGGCCGATCCGCCAAGCGCGGTCACGGGCTTGGTCTTCGACCGCTGGGTTCCACCACCGGTCGTAGAGGACGACGTGACGGGCTGCGGTCAGGTTCAGACCAGAGCCGCCGGCTTTGATGGACAGTACGAGGGCGCCGGGACCGGACCCGGACTGGAACTGGGAGACCAGCTCGTCTCGGGCCGAGCGCGACAGGCCGCCGTGATAGCAACCAACGTCGAGCCCGCTGCGTCTGCTCAGGTGACCGGCGAGACGCTCTCCCCAACGGGCGAAGTGGGTGAAAACCAAGAGCCGCTCCCCCGCCGCAACGACGTCGTCGAAGATCTCTTCTAGACGTGTGAGCTTACCCGAGCGGCTGTCGAGGACCCCGATCTCGTCCTGGTCGCCGAGGTAGGCGGCCGGGTGGTCGCATATCTGCTTGAGAGCTGTAATCGCCGCAAGCACTTGACCTTTGCGTTTGTTGGCGTCGCCCTCCAGGTCTCCTTTAACGAGCCGGTCAACGACGGCCTGGTACAGACCGATTTGCTCGGCGGTCATGGCGCAATGGTCGAGTCTGTCAACCTTGTCGGGGAGTTCGGCGGCGATCTCCGGCTCGTTCTTGGTCCGCCGGAAGATCAGCAGGCCATTAAGAGCCCGCAGTGCCGATTCCTGAGCGGACCTGCTCGAAGCTTGCGCACCGCCGGCTCCCGCCGTCGCCGGCACCGTACGCGAGAGGCTCTCGATAAAAGACGAGCGGCCACCGACCAGACCCGGATTGGTCCAGTCGAGGATCGCCCACAAGTCGCCGAGGCCGTTCTCCACTGGCGTCCCCGTGAGAGCCAGCTTGTTGTGTGCGCGAAGACGCCTCAGTTCGCGCGCTGTCTCGTTGGTGTGGTTCTTGATCACCTGGGCCTCGTCGACCACAACCCTCCGCCAAGAAATCGCCGACAACGCCTCAATGTCGCGTACCGCAGTGGCGTAGGTCGTCAGCACCACGTCGTGGCCGTGGGCAAGTTTGGCTATCGCGACCCCCTCGGCGCGGCGCGGCCCGTGGTGCAGCACAACTCTAAGCCTCGGCGTGAAGCGGCGCGCCTCGGCGTGCCAGTTACCTAGAACCGCCGGCGGGCATATCACCAAAGACGGGCCGTGACCGACGTCGGAGATCATGTGAGCGAGAACCGTCGGGGTCTTGCCGAGCCCCATGTCCATGGCCAAGCAACCTCCTAGGCCGGACCTGTCCAAGAACCCGAGCCAACCGCCCGCTTCGGCCTGGTAGCTGCGAAGCTGACCTGCGAAGCCGTCCGGGGTGTCGATAGGTGCCGGCGGGTGGGTGGTGGCACCCCGCAGGAGCTCCGCCGCCCAGCCGGTCCCGTCGACTCGGACAGGGCCTGCAAGGCTGAGGCCTTCGATCCCCACCGCGTGGCGGATCATCTCCGCCCCCGACATCTGCGTGATCGATGCCCGCTCCGCAAGGGCGGCGCTTGCTGCCGCGAGGTCGTCTCGGTCCAGGTGAACCCAGCGACCCCGCACCTTCACCAGCGGCGAGGCTTCTTTGGCCAACCGGGCGATCTCAGCGGCGCTGAGCTCCAAGTCACCGAAGAGCACGCTCCAGCGAACGTTAGCCAGTTGGCTTATCCCCACCTGCGACTGGCCGTCGAGAGCCTCCGCGAAAAGGCGTAGCTGAGGGTTGGGTCGACGCTTGGACACGAGAGGCAGCATCACCTCGAAACCCGCGTCCACCAGCGCCGGACCAGTCTCGAACATCAGGTCCGCTGCCTCGTCGGTGTCAAGGAGCACCTGACCCCTCCGTGTGGTCGGGCGCTTGAGCGCAGGAACAAGGCGTTCCAATCTCCGCATCTGCGCCTCCAGCTGGTGCGACTTCGCCCCCGAAGAAATGACCATCGCCGGCTCTACAGCCATCGGACGCTTGTCGACGCCTGTAGCCTCGACGGTGAGCAGCCACCCGCCGTCCTCCGCCGGCGGGTCGAGCCGAACTACGAGACCCACCCTCACACCAGTGGTTACCGCAGACGCCCAGCGCTTAAGGTCTTCGATACTGCGGGACGCCGGCTCCGGCTCTGCGGCGAAAGGCTTCCCGTCGAGACCGTAGAGGAATGCTTCTCCCACCTCCGGACGCGTCGACGCGACAGGAGACGCAGCAGGGCTCTCAAGTCGCGACGCCCCAGCTCGTGCCACGGCGTCCACGACAGCGGACAGGACCGACCTCGTCACAGCGTCCGGTGCGGTAGCGGGCTGTAGAGCAGCGACCGTACCCGGCATCCGTGTCACAAGGTCGTGGAGTCTCTCGCGCGATACCAGCGCCGGAAACCACCGGACCCTGAATCGACCGGGCCCCGGCCTGGACGGCGTCTGTGACTGAGACGTCGGGCGAAGCAGTGGCACCACGTGACCCTTGACGACGAGCTCGGTACCCCAGACTGCTACCTCACCGAGCCACCGCAGGCTTGGCCCGACGCCGTCGCCTCCCCTGCCAGCGGCGATGCCCACCAACCATCCGAGGGTCTGTGCCAGAGAGGCCGACCGGGCGACTGTCTCGGCGACGAATGTGTGACTAAGCGACGCGTGAGATTCCCAAGGTATGGTCGAACCCTCGGCTGCTTCGAGCAAGCGGTCCAGGTCCTCTGTCCCACACACACAGCCGGGTCCACCGGCCCAGACGACCACGCGGCCCTCTCCCCACGACACCTGAAGTTTGGGTACCCCAACTTCTAACGCCGGCTCGGGGGCGGCTTGCTCCGAGGTCCGCTCAGGACGTGCCTGCTCCTCCTGAGCGGACGCGTCCTCGCCAGACGGAGCGGGGCCAACCTTGCTTTGCGAGAGTTGGCCCGCAGAAGTGGGGGGGACTATCGGGTCGCCGCCGGCTCGCGCCAGCGCCTCGGCGAGCCTGGCACGCTCCGAATTGAGGTCAGCAAGGACCATTACCCTCAGGTCACCGTCCAAGCTCGAAGAGCTCGCAACAGCCGAGTCAGTCTCGTGGATGAGGCGCCGCAGCGTGGCTATCCATGCAAGGTGCTCTCTAGCCAGCAGCTCCACGTCTTGCTGAGATGCCCATCCTCCGGCCTCGGCCAGCACCGCTGCCTCTAAGGTGATCTGCTCCAGCGTCTTGTCTCCACTCTTGTAGCTACGACAACTAGCCCGTTGCGTTCGCCGCTCTGGGTGTCATTCCTGCGGCCACCTATTCCCCCGAAAAGGCTGAGGCGAAAGGGCCATACCAGCACATCTCGGACTTACCACTGCGGTTTCAGGCTGCTCTACGACTGCGCTCCCTTCCGCCTATTCCATAATAGCGTGTGTTCGCCACCTTGGAACCTCTATCCTCGAAGCGATGAGCATGATCTTGAAGCCTGGCACTTCTTGGTGGGAGACCTACGCCCGCTGTGTTTCGGTTGCACCCGAGGCTTTCGACTCTGACAGGCTGAGGAACCTGACCCGCGGCGAGTGGAGGCGCGTCGGCCTTCCCGGCGACCACGTCAACCCCGTCGACGGCACCCCGATCCCCGGACCGCCACGCGTCGACTACGACGAGGCTGTCGCTGCAGTAGCGCATGCGGGCAGGGAGCACCTCGAGTGGTCTGAGACCGACCTGGACGAGCGCAGAGCCCGTGTCACAGCCGCGGTGGATGCCATGACGGAAAATCGCGATCTTCTAGCGCTGCTACTGGTTTGGGAGATCGGCAAGCCGTGGCGCCTGGCCTGCGCTGACGTCGACCGCTGCTTGGACGGAGTCCGCTGGTACGTCGGCGAGATCGAGCGCCAGATGGCTATAGGAACACCCGACCAGCGACGGCCGCTACCTGGCGCTGTTTCCAACATAGCCAGCTGGAATTATCCGATGAGCGTGCAGGTCCACGCTGAGTTGGTCCAACTTCTCGCCGGTAACGCTGTGGTCGCCAAGACGCCTAGCCAAGGGGGCTTCCACACACTGACCCTCGCCCATGCCTTGATGAAGCGCGCTGGCCTTCCGGTGACTCTGCTCTCCGGCATCGGCAGCCAACTAGGAGAGGTTCTAATCAGGGGCGAGGGAATCGCAGCGCTGGCGTTCGTCGGGGGACGCGCGAACGGACGGCAGGCAGCGGTGAGCCTCGCGGACACCGGCCGGCGTCACATGCTCGAGCAGGAAGGCCTCAACGCCTGGGGTATCTGGGATTTCAGCCAGTGGGACCTGCTGGCTCAGCACTTGCGTAAAGGCTTCGAGTACGCCAAGCAACGCTGCACCGCTTACCCGCGCTACGTCGTGCAGAGGCGACTCTTCCCGTCTTTCTTGGAAATGTACCTGCCCGTCGTCCGCTCTTTGCGATATGGGCATCCTCTCGCCGTGTCTGACCCGGCGGAGCCGCTACCAAACTTGGATTTCGGTCCCGTCATACACGCCAACAAGGCTTCCGACCTCGTGGAAGTCTTCAACGAGGCCCTCAAAGGCGGCGGAATACCCCTATATAGGGGGAGCCTGGGGGATGGGCATTTCCTCGACGGCCAGGACACTTCTGCCTACGTTGCCCCTGCCTGCGTACTCGCCCCGCCGGCTTCGTGGTCCTTGCACCACGCCGAGCCTTTCGGACCCCTCGACTCAGTAATAGTCGTGGACACCGAATCAGAGCTTCTAGCGGCTATGAACGCAAGTAACGGGTCGCTGGTGGCTTCGGTGGCCACCGACGACTTGGACTTCGCCGCTCGGGTGAGCGAGCAGTTGCAGGCTTTCAAAGTCGGGGTCAACAAACCTCGTAGCCGCGGGGACCGCGAGGAGGTCTTCGGCGGTCTTGGACATTCCTGGAAAGGGGCTTTCGTGGGCGGAGACCTGCTTGTGCAGGCAGTCACCTACAATCCCCAAGGACCTGCGGAGCGGCTTTACGGTAACTTCCCTGACTATTCACTGCTCCCGAGACGCTAACTTTTCTCGTCTCGGGAGGTTACCTCGGCTCGCAGCAGGTCGAGCAGGACTTCGGCGTGCTCGACTCGACAGATCAACAGGTCCTCCACATAAGGGCTGGCCCGGTTGTAGACGAGGGTTGAGCCGTCTACGCGTGAAGCGTGTAGACCGGCGCTCACCGCCACGCCGACAGGGGCGGCCGAGTCCCACTCCCACTGTCCGCCGGTGTGAACGTAGGCGTCGGCGCTACCCTCCACTACAGCCATCGCCTTGGCTCCGGCGGAGCCCATGCGCACCACGTCGAAGCCCGCCGCGGTCGCCACGGCGGAGGCGATCGGCTGGGGTCGGCTGTCGCTCACGACGAGCCTTCTAGGCCCGTCGTGGACGCTCCGACTTTGTGGCGTTCGGTCGGTAGCGAAAACTTTTCCCTGCGCAGGAAGGCTGACTGCCGCCGCCGTAATGCCCGCCTCTCGCTCCCAAAGCGCTATGTGCACAGCCCAGTCCTGCCTGCCGGGTGTTCGGTACTCGCGGGTCCCGTCGAGGGGGTCTACAATCCAGACCCTGTCAGCTCCAAGGCGGCGAAGGTCATCCGGCGACTCCTCGGATAGGATCACGTCGTCCGGGCGGGACCGGCCGAGGCGCTCTTGGATCCACTTGTTTGACTCGAAGTCTCCTGCGTCACCGAGCCTGTTACCGACCAGGCCTCCCGCGCGTACGGCCAGCAGAAGGCCGCCGGCTTCCTCCGCCACCTGGGCTGCGAGGAGGGCGTCAGCGCGCAAGTCAGAGCTCACACGTTGCGTCGGTACTTGCCGCCGACTTCGAAAAGCGTCTGTGTGATCTGACCGAGACTTGCGTAGCGGACTGCTTCCATGAGCACGCCGAACACGTTACCCCCCGACAGGGCGGCGTCGGCGAGACGTGCCAGGACCTGCGGGCGCTCGTCCGCGTTACGTACGTGGAAGGACTCCAGCCGCTCCAGTTGGCTGCGCTTTTCGGCTTCGGTGGAGCGGGCCAGTTCCAACTGGGGGGGCACGGCATCGCCTTCGGGGTTGCGGAAGGTGTTGACTCCGACGATGGGGAGGCTCCCGTCGTGCTTGCGGCTCTCGTACAGCATCGACTCGTCCTGGATTCGACCGCGCTGGTAGCCGGTCTCCATCGCCCCGAGAACCCCGCCCCTCTCCGAAAGGCGGTCGAGCTCAGCCAGTACCGCCTCTTCGACTAGGTCCGTGAGCTCCTCCACGATGAAGCTGCCCTGCAAGGGGTTTTCGTTCGCAGCGAGGCCCCACTCCCGGCCGATTATCAGCTGGATCGCAAGAGCCCGCCTGACCGACTCAGCCGTAGGGGTTGTCACCGCCTCGTCATAGGCGTTGGTGTGCAAGCTGTTGGCGTTGTCGTAGATAGCGCACAGGGCCTGCAGGGTGGTCCGTATGTCGTTGAAAGCCATCTCTTGCGCATGCAAAGACCGCCCCGAGGTCTGGATGTGGTACTTGAGCTTTTGAGCCCGCTCGGAGGCACCGTAACGGTCACGCATTGCGATCGCCCATATCCGCCTTGCTACCCGGCCTATGACCGTGTATTCGGGGTCCATGCCGTTGGAGAAGAAGAAGGAGAAGTTCGGGGCGAAGTCGTCGACGTGCATTCCACGCGCCAGGTACGCCTCGACGTAGGTGAAGCCATTCGCAAGGGTGAAAGCCAGCTGGCTGATCGGGTTAGCGCCCGCCTCGGCTATGTGATAGCCGGAGATCGACACGGAGTAGAAGTTCTTGACGGAGTTGTCGATGAACCACTCCTGGATGTCGCCCATGACTCGCAGCGAGAACTCCGTCGAGAAGATGCAGGTGTTCTGGCCCTGGTCCTCCTTGAGAATGTCGGCCTGCACCGTACCCCTTATCCGGCACAGGGTCGACGAGCGGATCTCTTCGGTTTCCTCTGGGGTTGGCGGCCTAGAGTTAGCAGCGCTGAACCGCTCGACCTGGTCATCTATAGCAGCGTTGAAGAACATAGCCAGTATCGTCGGAGCTGGACCGTTGATGGTCATAGACACAGACGTGGCTGGATCGCACAGGTCAAATCCCCTGTAGAGGTCCCGCATGTCGTCAAGGGTTGCTATGGAGACACCCGAGTTGCCGACCTTCCCGTATATGTCAGGGCGGACGTCAGGATCGAAACCGTAGAGGGTAACCGAGTCGAAGGCCGTCGACAGGCGCGTAGCTGGCTGGCCGGCTGACAGCATGTGGAATCGCGTGTTGGTCCGAGCGGCGTCGCCTTCGCCAGCGAACATCCGCGCTGGATCCTCACCTTGCCTTTTGAGCGGGAACACTCCTGCGGTGAAGGGGAAAGACCCGGGAAGGTTCTCGGAGCGCAACCATGCGAGCAGGTCCCCGTCGGACTCGAAACGCGGCAAGGCCACCCGCGGCACGGGGGTCCCCGAAAGGGAAACTTTGTAAAGTTCCGCGTCCGACATAGAAGCTGCTCTCGCCGGCCATTCGTCGAGCATCCGTTTGGACTCGGCGTCGAAGCTCTCCTCGAACGTCGACGCAAGACGGCTGATGTCGAGGCGTTCCAGCCCTTGCTCGTCGACGATACCGAGCACTTCGCGCAAAGCCTGGCGGCGCCGCGCTTGCATCACGAGTTGCCGGGTACGACGGTGGTAGCTTCGGACAGCCTCGGAGATCTCCGAGAGATACCTCGACCTGGCGGTCGGGACGATCGCGTCCTTGCGTGTCGAAATACGCCCAGCTTGGGGAGGGAGGACCCCCGTGGTGGCATGAAGACCGAGCGCCCTTAGCTGCCCCAGGAGAAAGTGGTAGAGGGCGTTCACACCGTCATCGGCAAAGCGGGAAGCGACGGTAGCGAAGACGGGCAACTCCTCGAAGGGGACGCCACGATGATCGCCGCTTCTTGCGAAGTGGCGCCTCACGTCGCGGAGAGCGTCCGCGCCGCCGGTCCGTTCGAACTTGTTGACCACCACCGCCTTGGCGAAGTCGAGCATGTCGATCTTCTCCAACTGCGAAGGAGACCCGAACTCGGGTGTCATCACATATACGGGCAGGTCCACGTGAGAGATGACTTCGGCGTCGCCTTGTCCGATGCCGGGTGTCTCTACGATCACAAGGTTGTAACCCCCGGCCCGGCAGATCGAAATAGCGTCGTCCAGGCAGCCTGGTAGCTCAGAAGCGGAACCCCGCGTGGCCAGCGAGCGAAAGAAAATGGTCCCGTGACCGTGGCTGGACACGTCGAGCGAGTTCATGCGAATTCGGTCACCGAGCAGGGCTCCTCCCCCTTTGCGCCGGGTCGGGTCCACTGCGAGGACCGCCACGGAGAGCTTGTCCTGCTGGTCGAGGCGGAAGCGGCCCACGAGCTCGTCGGTCAGGGAAGACTTGCCGGAGCCTCCCGTGCCGGTGATGCCCAGCACGGGCGCCGGGTTGGTAGCGGCCGCTTCGGACAGGCGCATGCGAGTGTCCACGTCCAAGCCGCCGTTCTCGGACACCGAGATCAGTCTGGCTATAGCCCGCTGGTCTCCTTCGGTAGCCGCTTGGACATCTCGGGGGTCGAGGGAGCGCGGGGGCGTGTCACACTCTCGAATCAAAAGGTTGATCATGGACTCGAGGCCTAGGGACTGGCCATCTTGGGGTGAGAAGATCCGCGAGATGCCGTAAGCGTGGAGCTCGTCGATCTCCGAGGCGACTATCGTTCCTCCCCCGCCGCCGTACACCCGAATGTCGGGACGACCTTCTGATCGCAGCCTGTCGAGGAGATAACGGAAGTACTCGACGTGGCCGCCCTGGTAGGAACTGACAGCGACGCCTTGGACGTCCTCTTGAATAGCGGCGGTGACCACTTCGTCGACTGAGCGATTATGGCCAAGGTGTATAACCTCGGCCCCTTGGGCGACCAGGAGCCGTCTCATGATGTTGATCGCAGCGTCGTGACCGTCGAAGAGGCTGGCGGCGGTCACGAAACGCACCGGATTGACCGGTCGGTGCACAGAGTTCACACGTTTATTTTAGTTGGATGTCTTACTAATTTCTAGTTAGGTTCAGAACTCCAAAAGGCGCTGCGCCGCCGCGGCGATAGTGGAGACCTGAGGGAGTATCGCCGCCTCCAGCCCGGGCTCGTAGGCAACGTGCGTGTCGATCGCCCCCACTCGTATCACCGGGGCATCCAGGTCGGCGAAGCAGTTCTCTCCTACCCACGCAGCAATCTCGGCACCGAAACCGCAGGTGAGCACGTCCTCGTGGACCACCAGCACCCGGCCACTTAGGGCCACCGACTCCGCCACGAGTTCCTTGTCCCAAGGAACGATCGAGCGTAGATCCACTACACGTGCTCGCACATGGTCGAGGCTTCTCACAGCCTGCAGTGACTTCTCGACCGTGGCTCCCCACGTTACAACCGTGAGATCGTGCCCGTCGGAGGCGACCCGCGCCTTTCCGAACCCTACCTTGTAGCCCGGAGGCGGGTACACGGTCTTGGTGTAGGACTGGCGGAGCAGGTGCTTGTGTTCCAAGAAGAGCACCGGGTCCTCGGCCGCAAGGGCGCTGCGCAACAAGCCCACGGCGTCGCTGGCGCGAGATGGCATCACGACGGTCAGTCCCGGTACGTGGGCGAAGATCGACTCCCCCGACTGTGAATGCCATATGGCCCCGCCGGACAGGTAGCCTCCTATCGGGACGCGGATAACGAGCGGACACACGAAAGCTCCGTTTGAGCGCCACCTGATCGTCGCCGCTTCGGTCTTGATCTGCTGCATCGCAGTCCAGATGTAGTCGAAGAACTGGACTTCGGCAACGGGGCGCAGGCCTCGAATAGCCTGGCCCACAGCGCGACCGACGATGTCGGCTTCAGCGAGAGGTGTGTTGTAGCAGCGGGCGAGGCCGAACTCCCGTTGAAGCCCGAACGTGGTGCCGAACACCCCGCCCTTGCCTTCGACTTTGGCGAGAATCTGCTCCCTGGCATCAGCGACGTCTTCGCCGAACACTCTCACCCTCTGGTCAGACCCCATCCCTTCCCGAAGAGCCAGTCGGATGGCTTCCCCGAGGGCCACCGTCTCGGAACCAGGCGAAGCGGGTGGCTCCTCCACCTCGTCGAAATCAGGCAGGTCGACGACATGCGAGCGAATACTGCGAGGGTCGGGGCGCGGGGCATCCAGGGCCTTTCGTGAAGCGTCTGCCACTACCCGATGTGCTTCGTCGCTCATCGCGTCGAGTTGCTCGGGCGTGGCCAGACCCCGGGTGATGATCGCAGCGCGCATTCGCCGTAGGGGGTCCCGACTGGATTCCTCGGCGAGCTCCTCTTCGGAGCGGTACTTGCTCTGGGTATCGGCGGAGGAGTGCGAGTAGGGACGTGTAACCGTAGCGTGCAGCAGCGCCGGTCCTACCCCTGCCCTCACCCGTGCCACCAAGGAGCGAGCCACCGTCCGCACAGCGAAGTAGTCGGTTCCGTCGACCTTGGCGACGCTCAGACCCCGAAAGCCACGTACCAGCTCCGAGATGGGAGCCGGCGCCTGGTCGGCGGATGACACTGAGATGGCAAAGCCGTTGTCTGCGACGACGAAAAGCACGGGTAGGTGCAAGGTGCACGCCGAGCTCAGGCTCTCCCAGAACTCACCCTCCGACGTCGCCCCCTCACCCAAGGAAACATAGGTGATCTCGTCTCCTCTGGCCCTACAACCCTCGAGGCCTGTATTGCGAACGATATAGCGACCGGCTTCTGCGCATCCGACTGCAGGTAGACACTGGCTTGCGGTAGCCGAGGACTGCGTGACGATGTTCAAGGCTTTGTTACCCCAGTGGCAGGGCATCTGGCGTCCTCCCGAAGCTGGATCGTCAGCAGAGCCGACCGCCTGCAAGAGCATTTCGAACGGCGTTACACCCAGAGCGAGGACGAGAGCCCGGTCCCGGTAGTAGGGGAAGAACCAGTCGTAGGCTGGTCGCAGGTGACGGGCCAGGCCCAAAGCGAGAGCCTCGTGGCCCGCCCCAGAGATCTGGAAGAACACTTTGCTTTGCTTCTGCAACGATATTTCTCTGTCGTCGAGGAATCTTGACACCAAGGCGAGCCGGAAGTCTTCCAATATCTCCGCATCCGTGACCGCTAGGGGGTCTCCTCGACGAGGCGACGGCCGCTCCCCGAGTCGGCCCGGCAGCATCACTGCATCCTGGTCGCGTGTCACATCGGTGCCGCCAGCGCCAGTCATTGCCCCATCGTAGGTCGCGAGAGATACTCGCGCTCCCCCAAGAACACCAACTCGACCCAAACTATAAAGCTCTACTTGAGCCTTATGTCGTGCGGTCTCAGAGTCGTGCGGGCTGGGTGACCATCATCATCAGAGCACCCAGAAACAGCAGATCGCTAATCGCCCCAGCCCAAGCAATTCGGGTCGCGTACAACCGAACGTCGACTTCCAACCCGATGTCCCCTCGTCCGTCCCAACCGCCAACTGGCTCACCGGCGCCGGCCGTAGACGTCGTCCCGCCAGCCTGAAACGCCTCGCCGGGATCGGAGGAGCCGAGCGACTTCACCCTGATATGGGTCACTGCCGAGCGTAGCCTGGCTTCCGCCGGGCGCAGCACGTAGACCAATAGCACAGAGGCCATAACCCAGATCGTAAGCCCGCCAAGCGCCCATAGCTGCGAGAACTCTGATCCCCCGGGTCGTACCGTCATGGCAGCCACCCCAAAAAGCGGAGCCGCCACCAGAGCGAACTCCGCCCATGTTCGGCCGGAGATGAAGCGCACCACCTCGCGTGTGGGTCCTTTCCGCCCGACGACGCCGTAGGCTCCGCTCAGGGCGACAGCGCCGAACCCTACCAAGGCCAAGCCGACGTGCAGCGCGACGAGTAGGTCGTATAGAGCGGGATGGCCGGCGGGCGCCGAGGCGCGGACCACCTGCCCCAGGCGGCCCGCCACTACACTCCTGACGCCGCCGGGCTATCAGCTTTCACTGTTCGCAGTGCGAGCTCCTTGAGTCTCTTGTAGTCCACCTTCCCGTTGGGCGCCCGCCCGACCGTGCCCACGAGAACCAGTCGCCGCGGCGCCTTGTAACCGGCCAGTGTCCCCCGACACCACGCGGCGAGCTGCTCGAGTTCGGGGGTATGTCCCCCTGCCGCTTCGACTACGGCCACGACCATCTCCCCGAAGCGTTCGTCGGGTACGCCTACGACTACCGCGTCGGCAACTGAGGGGTGGGTTATCAGAGCCTGCTCGACCTCCTCGGGAAAGATCTTCTCCCCCCCGCTGTTAATGCAAACCGACCCACGCCCTAGCAGCTGAAGGGATCCATCCGCCAGGACCGTTGCGTAGTCGCCGGGCACGCTCCAGCGCACCCCGTCGATCATCTTGAACGTGGCAGCCGTCTTCTCCTCGTCCTTGTAATAGCCGACCGGACCCCGCCCTCTAAGAGCAACCAGTCCTTGGCGCCCAGAGCCAGGCTCGACCCGGCTCCCATCATCCGCTATCACGAGCGTGTCGGGTCCGAGGGAGAAGCCGGCTGTGGTGGTCACATCGGAGGCGGTGGAGGTGGAACGGGCCAGGCCTATAGCCTCCGAAGATCCGAGGCTATCTACGAGCTTCAAGCGCGGATTGTGGCGCAGCAACCCTTGCTTGACCTCGGCCGACCATATGACACCTGAGCTCACGACCAGCCACAGCGAGGATATGTCCCATCGCTGCGGGTTGGCGTCGAGCGCGGCGAGTATCGGCCTGGCGAACGCGTCACCCACAATCGACAGTTCGCTCACCCTTTCGGACACGATAAGGTCCAGAAGTCTCTCAGCGTCGAAGTGACGGCCTTCGGGCATGAACACCGAACCGGCGCTCGCCAGAACAGACATCGCCGTGAAAAGGCCGGTTCCGTGCATGAGCGGAGGACCGGGCACAAACCGACCGGGCGGGTGACGTGGAGGCTTCGACAAGGTCGCTTTCACCTCGTCGGGGCCCGCCCCGGGGGGGTAGCGCAACCCGGCGGTGCTGTTGAGAACCTCGAAGAGGTCGTCCTGACGCCACATCACCCCTTTGGGCATGCCCGTCGTGCCACCGGTGTACACGAAAAGGAGGTCGTCGCCGCTTCTCGGCGTACGTTGCGCTTCGGAGGGGGTGAGCGCCGCCGCCTCCTCGTAGGGTTCCGCCCAAACAGGACAGGAGTAGCCGTCCTCAGCGACCCAGATCCACGACCGTACCGACGGCAACTTCGACCGGACCGCCGCGACACGATCGGCGAACGAGGCGTGGAACACCACCGCCTCCGCGTCGCAGTTGTCCCAGAGATAGACCAGCTCTGCTTCGCTGTAACGGTAGTTGGTGTTCACCGCGACCATGCTCGCCTTGAAGCACGCGAAGACAGACTCGAGGTACTCCGGGCAGTTGTACAAGTACTGAGCCACTTTGGCTCCGGGTTGCAGTCCAGCCCTGCGGAGCGCTTCGGACACACCCGAAGCCCTGAGATCAAAGCTGCGCCAGGCGACGCGCCGTGATCCCTGCGCTACCGCAACACGATCCGGAAACGCTGCTGCCACCGCCTCCCAGACGTCGGCAAAGTTCCAGTTCGTCGGCCTATCCGGCCCTGCGGATACTCCAGTGGACGCCGGCGCAGTCCCTGCATCACCTCCGGTCATGCCGTCACCGAGGCCTCGGAGATGACCCACCTGGAGGGTTGCCCCTCCCTCTCTTCGAGCACCCCCTGGTTCTTCAGGTAGGTTAGGTGCGCAAGGGTCTCGCCTGTGGCGGCCCGGCGCATCCATCCGCGGATCTGCTCCCACGGCCTGCTCCACGTCATGGCGCTCGCGATCAACCAGGTGGTGTCCTTGCCCGACCGTATCGCCTCTATCACCTCGCCGAAACGCTCGTGGTGGTGCTTGAGTAGCTCGCCGACCCTGCCCTGAAGGTCCGTGAAACGGTACTCGTGGGCGGGGAGTACCTCGTCGGTGTCGTAACCTGCGACCTTGTCGAGCGAGGCGAGGAAGTCGCCGAGAGGGTCAGCCCCGGCCTGGGGGTGGAATGAGATGTTAGGGGTGATCCTGGGCAGGACGTGATCTCCTGAAAGCATCAGGCGGTTGCCTGCTTCGTAGAGGCAGATATGTCCCGGCGAGTGCCCCGGCGTCCATATAGCCGTGATATCCCAGCCGGGGACGTCAGCCTTGTCGCCGTCGTTGACCAAGATGTCAGGAGCTACCGCCCAGACCCAGGACCGCAACGGCATCGACGCGTCCCGCAGCTCGGCGATCTCGTCGTCAGGCGCACCATCACGGCGCAGCATCGCAGCCACACGTTCGAGTAGGTCCGACGGCTCGTCGTAGCGATCCTCGATCAAAGCGGCATCAGCGGGGTGCAGGCCGATCCACGCGCCGGAAGCTTCCCGAACCCTACCTGCGAGACCGTAGTGATCGGGGTGGATGTGAGTGACCACGACACCTCGGATGTCGGTGATCTCATAACCTGCAGTCGCTATCCCTCCCACCAGCGTGTCGAAAGCCTCGTCGGTGTTCCAACCTGCGTCTACCAGGTACGCCCCTCGCGACGTCTCGAAGAGGTACACGAGCACGTATCGCAACGGATTATTGGGGATTGGGACGGGAACGCTCCACAACCCCGGGCGTACTTGTTCGACTGGCGGCAGTGGAGGCAACCCTGGGTCAGCATCTCTCATCGCCTGCCAGCTTGCCACGCCCCGCCGCCCGGCGCCCATCCGGGTTCCCTCCGACGACACCGCACGAGGCCCGGAAGGCGGCCCTGCTGGTCTGGAAGGGGACCGCACGCGTAGATTGCCTGAATGGCCGAATTGGAGATACGACGGGTGCGCCACCTCCTGGGACGCCGCGCCTTTGTCGAGGTGCCGTTTCGCATTCACGGCAAAAACCCAGCTTGGGTTCCCCCTCTACGCCTCAGCGTCTACGACCGGCTCTCGCCCAGACATCCGGCTGCAGAGCACCAAGAGACGGCCTTGTGGCTCGCGACCCGATCCGGCCGGCCAGTCGGCCGGATCGGAGCGTGCGTCGACGGGCAGTTCAACCGCTACCACGACGTCAAGTGGGCCTGGGTGGGTTTCTACGACTGCTTCGACGACGCCGGAGCGTCGACGGCACTCTTCGACGCTGCCGGAGAGTGGGCTGTGTCTCAAGGAGCCGACACGATGGTCGGGCCGGCGAACTTTACGACCAACGACGAGCTGGGACTGCAGGTGGATGGCTTCGATGATCCCCCCGCCCTTCTCACTTTGGAGAACCCTCCTTACTACGAGCGCTTATGGTGCGACTACGGATGGGACCAGGCGATGGACCTGTGGGCGTGGCGTTTCGAACGTTCGTCCACGTCGCTGTCCGAACGTCAAAAGCGTACCCTCGCAAGGATCGAGGAGCGAGCGGGTGTTCGGGCCCGCTCCATCGACATGGCGGACTTCGACAACGAGGTCAGCCGCTTCTTCGACATCTACAACGCCGCCTGGCAGGACAACTGGGCGTTCGCTCCGATGCCCGAGGCGGAGGTACGCCACTTGGCCCGCCAGCTGAAGAAGATCATCCGTCCTGAATGGGCTTTCGGGCTGGAAACCGAAGACGGGACCGCTGTCGCCGTCTGCCTCGCCGTTCCCGACTTGAACCAGCTGATGCGGCAGGTCCGCAGCGGAAGGCTGTTCCCGACTGGCTGGTACCCGTTGGTCAAGGGCCCTAAGACGGTGACCAGGGCCAGGGTGTGGGCGCTGGGCGTGCGGCCCGACTACCAGCATCTTGCTCTGGGACCGTTGCTCTACAAGGAGATCGTCGAGCGGCTCCTGGCCGACCCGAACATCGAAACGGCAGAGGCTTCGTGGACTCTCGCCAGCAACCACCAGATCAACGACCAGCTAGCCGCGATGGGCGCAAACCGCTCGAAGATATGGCGCCTATACCAGCGCCGGCTATCCCCTTCCGGCCGGTAACGACCTGTCCGCAGACAACTCCTCTCGTGCCATTTCGAAAGCCCTGACAGCGCTGGCGATGTCAGCCTCCGTATGGGTCGCCATCACCGACGTCCGCAGCAAAGCGCGGGGCACGGCCGGGGGTATGGCGCAGTTGGTGTAGACTCCGTGGGACAAAAGTGCGTTCCAGAGGAGTCCCGCCTCCCAGACGTCTCCAACCCACACGGGCACGATGGCGCTACCCGAGGATGCCCCTACGTCGAAGCCGAGACCGGAGAGTCCGCTTCGCAGCTGTTCGGCTCGGGCCAGCACGGCCTCACGCCTCCAGTCCTCGCTGCGGGCTATCTTCGCAGCGCTGAGAGCAGCGGCAAGAGCGGCAGGCACGCCCGACGCCGTGAACATCAGCGGGCGGCAGGTAATGGTAAGAAAGTCGATTACCGAACGCGGCCCTGCGACGAAACCGCCACAGCTAGCAAGCGACTTGGAGAAGGTGCCTACCAAAAGGTCGGCCTCGACACCCACCTCGGCTGCGGTACCCGCACCGCTCGGCCCGACCACTCCCAAAGCGTGGGCCTCGTCGACCAGTAGCCTCGCTCCGAACCTCCCACAGATCGACTTGATGTCCGCCAGGGGGGCGCGGTCACCTTCCATGGAGTAGACGCCGTCGACTGCGACGATAGCTCCGCCAGATCCGGGTTGGGCCCTCCATGTTCGCAGGGCCCGGGTCAAGCTGTTCGGCCGGTTGTGGCGGAAGGCCCTCAGGGACCCAGCCGAGTAGCGGGCACCATCGACGAGGCTGGCATGCGCCGCCGAGTCCACCACTACCGCGTCGTCGGCACCGAGCAGCGACCCGAGAAGGCCGAGATTTGCCAGGTAGCCAGTGGTGTATACGAGAGCCGCCTCTGTTCCCATCCAGTCGGCTATCAGTTCCTCCAACTCTTCGTGGAGCGGCAAGGTGCCGTTTAGAAGCCTGCTTCCCGTAACGCCAGTGCCGAAGCGGTCGACCGCGTCGCGGGCAGCGCTCCTGACTCTAGGGTCCGCGGTCAAGCCCAGGTAGTTGTTCGATCCGAGCATCACCACGGGGCGACCTTCGAAGACGGACCGGGGACCAACCTCGCCTTCGACAGCCCGGTAGAACGGCAGCAGTCCCATCGCTTCGGCACTACGCCACTCTTCGAGACGGGGATCCGCTGTCTTGGCGAAGACATCCGCTGCGATCGCTTCCGGATCGGACGGAGAGACTCCTGGCAGGTCTTGGTCCACTGTTGGGAGGGCTCCCTCTCGCATGTTCAACCCGCGCTAGCCGGACGAGCCGACATTGTAACGAAGTCCCGGGCCCACGACGGATTGAAGAAGGTGGCGGGACCCTGCACAGTGGAAGCCACCAGCTTCGATCCGTTCGCCGGTGAGGCGAGACCGCCGGCAGGGGGATCATAGGTGACGAGCACGGTCCAGTTGGGATTTATGTCGAGTTGCATGCCGCGAACAGCGCCCGCCGCGACGAGCAGTTGAGCTAGCTGCAACGGAGCTAGTGAAGGACCGGTGACGTAGACCAGCGCCCCGTCGGAAGTGATCCCGAGCCCTGAACGCCACTGGTTCTCGATGCCGGCACCGACGCACGAGTCGACGCCGCAGGTAGCGCCCCAGTCGAGCCAGTACGGGGTGGAAGCTAGGGACGTGGGAGCTCCATTGGCTACTAAGGGGACCAGGTTCTGGCGGACCGACACTACGTTGGGAGTCATGGTCACGTCGGAGCCCCAAGCCCCGATGTCTACGCTACCGTCAGAGTAGATGACCAACGAAGCTGCCCCTGTCACCAGCGGGTCGATAATCTTGCCCTCGGTGTAGTAGCCACCGTGGGCGACAGGCATCATGAAACCGCCGTTGAAAGCCGCCACGAGGCTCGCCGCTTGGGCAGGAAGCACTGGAGCCGTGAATATGTAGGGCCCTCCTCCAGGGCTGAGCGAACCCGAGTACAGCCTGGCGGACAAAAGGCGAGTGTCCATCCACGCGATGCCGGCTGCTGTCGTGCCCCCGGGTGGCACGAGCGACGTCTCGTAGACCGCTGCGTGCCCGTTGACGGTACGTCCCGCCGGCGTCCAGACGCCCTGGTTGGCGACCTGACCTCCGCCTACCGGGGTCAGAGGGCTCGGCACAGGTAACGGAGTCGGGCCAGGCGGCACCGTCGTAGTGGACGTCGTCGTCGAAGAGGCCGTGGTAGCCGGATCCTTCGTCACCGGCACCACGCTGGAGGCACTTCCCGTCGTCCCGCTAGAGCCTGTGCCGGCCCCAGCGGCCGCCTTAGTAGTTGCGCCGGTAGCGCCGCAGGCTGCCGCTACGATCGTCCCTGAGACGATCAGCGCAACCAGCTTCCCTCGGCGGGCAATGTCACGTCGAAACACCGCAAGAGGGTATGTCACCCCGGCAGCGGGCGGGGCGCGGTCGCACTCCCCCGCTGCTGCTTTGTTAAGAGTCGGAGGTTACGATCCGCTCCAGATTGTCCAGCGAGCGTTCCAGCATCTCCACGGGAACGATCGGCCACTGCCTCGCCCCGCGGCTCTCCTCGGGCAGGCCCGACCAGTCGCAGTAATTGGTCACCGTGCAAGCGGCGTCGCCGTCAGGCTCAATCTGCCACCCGTAGACGTGCCCTACCGGCGGTTTGTCGATTCCTGCCACGTTCCACTCCAAGAGCCGGCCTGCGACGATGGCGGTGACCGTGTTGCGGACCTTGTACTTTCCCATGCCTGGGATGTCGTTCAGCGGAGCGCGGTCCATGTCAACGTCGAAATACTGTCCTACTTCGCTCAGACGGGACTCTCCCCCGGCCGCTTCGAGCATCCCTGAGCCGTCGATACGCACGTGCCCGTGCGGATCCGTGACCACCTCGAAAACCCGGCTCGCCGGCACGGCGATCCGCCTTGTCACGCTTACCCGCTCCTCTGGCATTTCTAGCTCCTCGTCCGTCGTATCAAATGTCACTTATCTACCACACTTTCTCCAACCGTCAAAACGACAGCGTGGCGTCGCCGTGACGTCTCGCGTCGACCCCGGCGAGGCCTTCGCCCATCGCCTGGCTCATAGCATCCGGATCCGACGACCTGGCCCATCCCCGGGCAGCGTCGGCGCCGAGTACAGAGCAAAGCAGGTACGCGGGCCCCTGCCTGTCGAAGACTACGGTAGCGGCCTCGACGGTGACTACTCCGGCGTAGTCGCCAGGAAGCTCGCGCCTCGCTCGTAGTACCGCCGAGTCCTGGCAGTCGACATGGTCGAACGTGACGCTTGGCGAGTTGGAGAAGATGCCCACCGAGTGCTTCGTAGCGACGCCGCCGTTGGCGTGCACGAGACCGTACCCACCTCCTCGGACGGCGTCGACCATGGCTGCAAGCGAGTGCCCGACTGCGTTGCCAACGGGAGCTCCGGCGAAACCGAGGCCCCCGGTGAGAGTCAAATCCCTCCCCTCCCCTAATCCCAGGGCAGCCGCCGATATCTCTACTATCGAAGGAAAACAGGAGTACAAGTCGACGTGGCTTATCTGTTCAGGGGTGAGCCCTGCGTGACGGTAGGCGACAGATGCTGCTGCCTCCAAAGACGGGCAGCGGTGCAGCACGTCGCGATTCGCGAGCCTCCACGTCTCGTGCGCCGAGGCGACCACCAGCGGGAATACCATCCTGTCGGCGGGCACGCCGGCACTCAGGGCCACCTCCGCGTCGCAGACAAGAAGCGCTGAGGCCATGTCGACGGTGTTGTTAGCAACCATCGCCTTGGTGTAGGGGAAGGCGATCATCCGGTTGTCTGTAGAAGGTTCCCGGATTTCGGAGGGGCTCAACACCCCGGTCTGCCATGAGCCCGGGTTGCGGGCCGCAACTGCGCTGAAGCGCGCCCACAGGTTGGCGACGCGGTCTCGGTGCTCTTCAACGGTATCGCCGATGGCCGAGCGAAGGCTGTCCTCGATCAGAGCGTAGCCGTGCGCGGGGGGGCCGACCGTAACGGTCTCTTGGATCATCTCCTCGGGGAACCCGCCGAGCTTTTCGGGTTCCCCTTCGCCTGGGTCGGTCATCCATCTAGGCTCGGCACCGGAGCGTTTAAGACGCTGATGGCTCCAGCGCGCCTCCCCGCCTACCACCAGCGCAACGTCGAGCTCACCCCGAGAGATCCGCTGCGCCGCCACGGCGAGCATCTCCTGGGGTCCCGTGCCCGAGACAGAGCTTAGAGCCGTCCTGGCGTCGTGACACCCGATCATCGACGCGACGAGCTGGGCGGGGTTCCGGTAGCGGAACCACCCGCCTGCCACACCCAACCAATCGATCCGACGAAGCAGCGAGACGGCCCCGGCGTCACGGGCCGCCTCGCTGGCAGCCTGAGCCATCAGCTCAATGGGGCCGAGAGCTTCGTTGATGTCCACGCTACCCGGGCGTTGAAGCACCTGGGCTGCTCCCACTATCGCCGCTACAGGCAAGGGCGTCCTCCTATTCGATTCTTTTCGACCTTTGCACACCGGTGCTCGCCGGTTCAAGGTCGCCACCCACCTTGGCGGTTCGCAGGGACCCACAACACGTTTGCTAGCACCCGAGGCCCATAATAAAAAGGTGGGATTTTTTCGGGTCTGCCTCACCACCCCCTCAGGGCCGGCGGGCGGACGTTGAGCCCAGCCGTCACCGAGTTCGCCGCCCCGTCCGCCTGGCGAGAGCAGGCCAGGGCTTTCCTGCGCCCACACCGCTTCAAGCTGGTGGTCAGCCTGATCGCATCCGCCGTGTCGATGGGAGCGCTCGCAGCGATACCCGTCCTGCAGCGTTCGGTGATCGACGGCGACGTCGCCGGCCGCCGGGCCATCGGCGTAGCCCTTGTCGCCCTCATGGGAGTCGGGGTGCTCCGTTTCGCCACCTCCCTCCTACGTCGCTTTGTCGGAGGGCGAGTCAGCTTCGACGTACAGCTAGACGTCCGCAACGCCATCTACAAGCATTTGCTTGAGCTCGACATGTCCGTGCACGACGGGTTGCAAACCGGACAGCTCGTTTCGAGAGCCAACAGCGACCTCGGGCTGATCCAACAGCTCCTCGCCTGGGGGCCGATGGTGTTTGGAAGCGTGCTCCAAGCTGTTATCTCCCTTGCGGTGATGGCGTTTCTCAACCTTCCGCTCTTCGCAGTGGCCTTGATTGTCCCAGTGGCCACGTTCCGCTCGGCCCGGTCCCTGCGCCACAGCGTCTTCCCTTCCAGCTGGGACGCTCAGAGCCAGGAGGCGGAGTTGACGAGCCTCGTAGAGGAGGCCACAAGCGGCGTCCGGGTAGTGAAGGCGTTCGGACGCGAGGCAGGAGAGGTGGAGCGCTACACCGCTGGAGCCACGAAGCTTTACTCGTCGCGGCTACGTAACATCCGCCTCCGCGCCCGTATGACGGCGGAGCTCCAGTCGATCCCCTCGATCGGCCAGTTCGGAGTGCTCGCACTTGGGGGTTGGTTCGCCTTGGACGGCCGGATCTCGATCGGCACTTTCGTGGCGTTCACAACCTACATGACCCAGCTCGCTGCGCCAGCGAGGATGCTGGCAGGGATCTTGACGGTAGGTCAGCAGGCTAGGGCGGGGATCGAACGGGTAACAGAGATCCTCGAGCTTGAACCGAACATGGTCGAAAGTCCCGATGCCGTTCCGCTTGCTCGGGTAGCCGGCTCGGTCGACTTCGACTCGGTCGATGTCGTGTACGGCGAAGACGCCGGGCATCCTGTGCTCACCGGCGTAACACTCCACATAGACCCCGGCGAGGCGGTGGCGGTTATCGGGCCTTCCGGGTCCGGCAAGTCAAGCCTCTGCGCTCTCGTAGCGCGACTATACGACCCACGCTCGGGTACCGTTCGACTCGACGGAACCGACATCCGTACTGTGACTTTGCACTCGCTGCGCCGCCAGGTCGGCATGGTCTTCGAAGACAGCTTTCTCTTCGGTTCGACGATAGCCGATAACGTCCGTTTCGGCCGTCCGGGGGCGACCGACGAGGAGGTTAGAGCCGTCTGTCAGATCGCCCAGGCGGCCAGTTTCATAGAAGCCCTTCCAAGCGGTTACCGCACCGTCGTGGGCGAGGGTGGTATCACCTTGTCGGGAGGGCAGCGCCAGCGCATCGCCCTGGCCCGGACTCTTCTAGGAGATCCGCAGGTCCTGGTCCTAGACGACGCTACTTCGGCCGTCGATCCCCACACCGAGTCGCTCATAATCAGCGCACTTCGTAACCTAGCGAACCGGCCGACGATAATCGTCACCTCCCAGAGGCCCTCAGTGCTGGGACTAGTCGACAGGGTCGCGATGCTCGAAGGCGGCCGCCTGATCGACGAGGGTAAACCGGCCGACCTCGCGGAGCGATCCGAGTGGATGAGAACGTTCATGGACCTTGGTGGCGACGGCGCCCACCCGGGCCGCCCACAAGACCAATCCCCCTCCAAGGTCCCGGCGGGCACCCCACTTGGAACTCCAGGTCCGGTGCTCGCCCCGGCGGGGGCTTACGGTCGAGGCTCCCGGGGCGGGCACGGGGGAGGCGGCCAGGGCTGGATAGCCATGCTCGGCCAGCCACCTCCGGCGATGCGCGAGCGGATTGCTGGACTGCCACCGGCGAACGACCTACCCAGAGTGGACGTTCAGGCTCAGGTTCAGGCCCGAGGAGCACTGCGCCTGCGTAGCTTCCTACTGCCTTGGAAGGGCGCCCTTGCCGCAAGCCTGGCGCTCGTGGCGATCGACGCTCTGAGCGGCCTCGTCAGCCCGCTACTGATACGTGCCGGCATCGATAGCGGAGTGGAAGCTCACTCCAAGGGCACCCTGATCCTGGTGGTGGCCGCCTTCTTGGTGGTGACTCTGATCGCATGGTGGGACCAGTGGGCGGAGACAGTCCAAACAGGCCGTACCGGGGAGTCGATACTGCTGGGCCTTCGGGTGCGCCTGTTCGCTGCGCTGCAACGCCTCGGCGTCGACTTCTACGAGTCGGAGATGACCGGCCGGATCGTCACCCGGGTTACTAACGATGTCCAAGCCCTCTCCCAACTCTTGCAGAACGGTCTCGTCAACGCTCTTGTCAGCTTCGCCAGCTTCGCCGGGATCGTGATAGTCCTCTTCGCAAGCGACGCAGAGCTTGCGTTAGTCGCAGTTTCGGTGATCCCGATCCTTGTGGCGGCGACAGTCATCTACCGGATCCGTTCGAGCCGGGCCTATGACCGCCAGCGCGACGCTGTAGCAGCCGTCAACGCTCACCTGCAGGAGAGCATCTCGGGTGTGCGGGTGGTGCAAGCCCTCGGACGTGAGGAGGCAGGTCTGCATACCTTCTCCCATATCGGCGTCGGCTACCGTGACGCCAGCCTGGCAGCCCTCTCCGTGCAGGCTTCCTACATCGCCCTGTCGGATCTTCTGGCGTCGACATCCACCGTGCTCGTGCTGTGGGTAGGCTCCGGGCTCGTCGTCGACCACAAGCTCCCGATTGGCGCCCTGGTCGCTTTCCTGCTCTACGTGACTCAACTGTTCTCCCCAGTCCAGCAGCTAGCCCAAACCTTCGACTCCTACCAGAGGGCTCTCGCCGCAGCTCGCAAGATCAACTCGGTGCTAAGCGAGACGCCCTCGGTCGTCTCTCCCCTTGAGGGCTTGGACGCCTCGACCCTGCAGGGCAGCGTCACGCTGAGATCGGTCTCGTTTCGCTACCGGGGCACCAGGAGAAACGCCCTCACCGACGTCGACCTCGACGTTCCCGCAGGCCAGCACGTGGCCCTCGTCGGCGAGACCGGCGCGGGAAAGTCCACCCTGTTGAAGCTCATAGCCCGCTTCCACGACCCCACCCACGGGTCGCTGCTCGTGGACGGGACCGACGCCAGCGGCTTCGACTTGCGCTCCTACCGTTCGCGGCTCGGCTACGTACCCCAAGAGCCGTTTCTTTTCACCGCCTCAATTGCGGACAATGTCGCCTATGGCCGGCCCGACGCCACGCGTGACGAGATCGTCGAGGCCGCCCGCGCTGTCGGCGCGCACGCGATAATCGAAGCACTCCCCGGCGGCTACGATCACGTAGTAGGCAAGCGGGGCAGGTCTCTGTCTGCGGGGGAACTGCAGCTGGTATGCCTGGCCAGAGCCCTCCTTGTGGATCCGGCGATCTTGCTCCTAGACGAGGCCACCTCCAACTTGGATCCCGCCGCCGAGGGGCTCGTCCAGACGGCGATGGAGACTGTCACCGAAGGAAGGACCACCTTCGTGATCGCCCACCGCTTGTCAACGGCCCGCAGCATGGACCGTATCGTCGTTATCAGCTCCGGCAGAGTCACCGAGGACGGCACGCACGACGACCTTGTCGACGCGGGCGGGTGGTATCAGCGTTCTTGGGAGGCCACGCTCGCAGCGCAAGGGCCTCCCGCGACTGGGCGCCGCCCCTGACTGGGTCTCGTCTCGTTCCCTCAGCTGACCGGGTCGCCCGAGGTCGTCGCGATGGGCTCCTTTTCCCCTACCCCTTTGACGAGCAGGCGTAGTTGCTCCACGCTTCTCGGGCTGGTGAGTGAGCTCACCACGTCACCTTCGGCGAAGGTCGTCGATCCCGTCGCGAAAAGCAGGTCGTTACCCCGCTGCACCGTGATGACCACGCAGCCAGTTGGCAGGCCTGCGCTTCTGATCGGCGTGCCGACCAGCTTTGATCGTGGGCCGATGCGCTCTTCGACCGCCACGGCGTTCGACGTTATCTGGGCGATCTTGCCGATGTTGGTGTCGAGCGACTGCCTGTAGGCGCGCACGATGTCGCTGATCGCTAGGATCCCGGCGACTTCGCGGTTCTTGCCCGTAACAGTAACCCAGTGTCCTCCGGCTTGGACCAGCGCTTCGAGACCGACGTCGAGCGTGGCGTCGACCGACACCGTGGTCGCGGTCGAGTCCGCAAGGTCCCCTACCCGTCGGCTCGTAGCGCCCTCATCGAGGACGGAGAGGGCCTCAACTTCGACAGTGCCTGCGTAGCTGCCATTCTCGTCCACGACCGGAGCCCCCGGCACCGCAGCGTTGCGAACCAGTGTGATCGCTTCGTGGACGGTCATCACATCGGTGAGGACCACCCTCGGCGAGTTGACCACTTCTGACACGCGGAGAGTCGCGAGAAGCGGAAGGCCGAACTGCAACCTGCTCACCGCCGAATCAGCGCGGGTCCTCAACTGGGAGCGGTAGATGCTGTCGTCGGCGCGCCCGACAATAAACCAGGCTATGGCTATGGCGATCATCGCCGGGCCGAGAAGGGCGATGCTTCCTGTCATCTGGGCGACCATCAGCATCACCGCGATGGGCGCCCGTGAGATGCCGCCGAAGACTGCCATCATCCCTACGATCACGAACGGCGCCGGGTCGTGGCCTACACCCGGGGCGATCGGTTCGAGGACACGCCACACAGCCAGACCAGTGAAAGCGCCGATGACCATTCCGGGACCGAACACCCCGCCGGACCCGCCGGTTCCGATGGACAAACCCGTGGCGAGGATGCGGGCGAGAGGCAACGCCAAGATGATGAGGATGGGCGTGTGGATCATCTCGGCGCTGAGACCTTTTTGAACCCAGCCGTATCCAGTGCCGACAACTTCCGGCAACCCCAAAGCGATTAGACCGACCATCAAAGCGCCGAGAGCGGGACGCAGCTTCTTGGAGAAAGGCAGGCGGTGCGACAGGTCGACAATCCCGTAGAACGACTTCGAGTACAAAAGCCCGAGCCCGCCGGCTAGGACGCCGATAATCGCGAACCAAAGCAGCTGGATCGGCTGGTGGAAGTGGTAGCCGCCCGGTATGGCGAACAGAGGCTGATATCCGAAGAACGCTCCGAACACGGCGTAGGCGATGATCGACGCGAAAACGCCGGGCAGCAAGGCTTCGAACTCGAAGTCGTCGCGATAGACGATGTCGGCGGCGAGGACCGCCCCGCCGAGCGGGGCGCTGAAGATAGCCCCGATCCCCGACCCGATACCTACAGACACGGCGATTCGGCCATCCTCGGGCGACAAGTCGAGGATCCGTGCGAGCAAAGAACCGAACCCGGCGCTTATCTGCGCCGTCGGGCCCTCCCGGCCACCTGAACCGCCGGACCCGATAGTGAGAGCCGACGCGACGATCTTCACCACGACGGCCCTCAGGCGGATGCCGCGGGGGTTGTGGTGCACGGCGTCGATGGCAGCGTCGGTCCCGTGGCCTTCGGCCTCGGGAGCCCACGTGAAGACCAAGAAACCCGACAGGAGCGCCCCGAGGACTACAACTAGGGGTATCGCCCACGCCCTCGCGTAGTGAGCGGATCCGGCGGCGTTACCCTCGCCGGCTGGGGTCGGAACTTTGTAGCCGGCGAGAAAGCCTAGGAAGAAGTGCGTCGAGACGCTAAGAGCCTCGTAGAACACGACCGCCCCGAGTCCGGCTATGACGCCGATCACCGACGCGAGGATCAGCCATTTCGGCAGGTACGACATCGAGTTGATGCGGCTTCCCAACGCTCCGCCCGCCCGGCGCCACCCCGGCCTTGCTAGCAGGACACCTAGGCGTGAAGGAGACGGCGGACCATCTTTCGGCTGGGGCATGTCAGCGTTGCCCAGCGTTCGAGGCTTTTGACAAGCGGCCAGCGCTTTTTTCAGCTGCCTGGGAGACGCCGTCCAGCAGGTATACGAGACCTTCACCGAACTGGCGGGGCGACGAGAACGACGCGAGACGCCCAGCCAGGTCACCCGCCAACGGTTCGCTACCGACGCTGCGCGACCGGGAGGCTTCGAACGCGGCGAAACCGATGGTGTAGGTGTGGATGGCCCCGTAGGCGCTCAAAGCCGCCTCGTTACCGAGGCCGGCTCGGCCCAAGACGCCCAGCATTGCTTCCATGCGCTCCAGCGCCACCTTGGAGACGACCGGGTGGACCAGGTAGACACGCAAAGCAGCCGGCTCCCGGACCAGAAAACGCCGCAAGTTGTCGGCGGCCTCGGCTATCCACGCCCTCCACTCGTCCTCTGAGGCAGCCGGTCGCCACACCTCGTCGAGCAGAGCGTCGACGACCTCGTCGAGAAGGTCATCCTTGTCTCTCACATAGCGGTAAAGCGACATCGGGGACACTCCGATTTGCGCAGCGAGGCTTCGTATCGTCATCGTCTCGTATCCGCCGCCCCTGACCGCTTTCGTGGCCGCAGCGACGATCTGGCTGCGAGAAAGTGTCCCCCACTGTGCCCTCGAGTTAGCAGGGACCTCCGTCTTGGCGCGCGCCGCTGGCATGGACCTGTCTTTCGTACCCACGCTCACAATCTAGCACATGTTGCGTACACGTACGCGTGCCTGGTACAATGATTTGTGTTCCAAACTTCGCTTGGTCGTGAGCGTCGCTGGAAGTGGAGGTGAACATGCTGTATTGGGGTCTTGACGTAATAGCCGCATTGATACTGGCATCGTTGCTGGCGTTCGCCGCCTATGCCTTAGGGGTAGGCCTGCTCGGGATTGCGAGCGGCGAGCGATTCGTGAGATGCCCGAAGTGCCACCGCTTCGGCGTCACGGCCGACGGTCTACTCCACCCTCATGGATGCCCCCCTGGGCTCGGTGCCAGCTTGTTGCACGCCCGCCCGCACGGCATCCACCTGCGCCACCACTAAGCCACGCCACTCGGCGGATCCGACGTGGCAGCCCCAACGGGATTCGAACCCGTGCCTCCACCTTGAGAGGGTGGTGTCCTAGGCCACTAGACGATGGGGCCGTGCGTGACGCGGCTTAGCACTATAGCCGAGTTGATGGATGCACCCGCAAGGCTGCTCTACCTCACAGCTCGAGTAAACGGCCTGTGACGGCGAATGGACGGAGGCGAGTCTCAATCCGACGCTGGCAGCGGCTTCGCATCCTTCAACGCTAGGGGCACCCCGTCGACACACAAAGTCCCAGCGCCGGCCTTAGTCGCGAGAACCTCTAGGCCGCTGTCGTGCTCGAAGCGCTTTCCTATCGCCGTCCCGCCAGCGAAAGCACCGTCGAGGCTGACGTCGGCCGGCTTGGCTGTTCCCGCAGGGAGCATCGGATGGCCGCCGCATTCGAGCGTCAGGCCGCCCGAACCGGCCGCCTTCACGACTATCACCTCGGTGTCGTCGACAGCACTAACCCACCGGGAACCCGCCTTGAGATCTTGGGACATCACAATGCTCCTATCTTGTCGTCTCTAGCCGCTAGCTGCGCACCGCTGCAGACGGCCGTTCCTCGCGTACCACGCCAACCGCACCCGCGGCCACCCTGAGAGTCCCCTCCACCCGCTCGCCGCTTAGTAACTCCACTCCGTCGACATCAACCTCTGCTGGTTGTCCCGTGTGGTTAAGGACGAACAGGTAGCTGGCGTCAGGGGAGCTTCTCCGTACTGCTTCGACGCCCTTCGGCGTGTCTGCGACGGGTCGGACGCCGGCATGTTCGACGACGCTGCGAGCGAAGGACATCAAGTCCTCTCCGCTTAGGTGAGTGGCCACGTACAAGGCGCTGCCGCTTCCGAAGGTGTTCCGCGTGATCGCAGGGCAGCCGGCAACGGGGCCTTCCGCGAACTCGGCGAGGACCTCTGCCCCATCGGCGCGACCCAACTCGCTCCAAACGCTCCCCGAGCTCGAGTCGCTAAGCCGGACGGTCTCGCCGGGCGCCAGCGGGAAGAACTCCTCCACGACTACCCCGAGGAGCTCCCTCAACATACCAGGGTAGCCACCGAGACGCACATGGTCGTCGGAGTCGACGATACCCGAGAAGTAGGTGACCACCGCTGTACCCCCACCCTGCACGAAAGCGGCCAGGTTGGAGGCTTGGTCGTCGGTCAGTAGATACAGGTTGGGGGCTATTACCAAGTCGTAGCTGCTCAGCTGCGAGCCCGGCGAGACAATGTCAGTGGTGACGTTCATGTCCCAAAGGGCGCTGTGCCAGGCACGGATATGACCGGCAACATCGAGCGCCATCGTCGGGTGGGCGTCTAGCTCCGCAGCCCACCACGAATCCCAAGAGTGCACGATCGCCACCCTCGACTCGACGCGGCTCCCGACAACTTCGCTTAGCGATGCGAGGCTGGCTCCGAGGCTGACCACTTCGCGCCATACTTTGGTGTCGCGACCGGCGTGCGGGAGCATCGCCGAGTGGTATTTCTCCGCTCCCGCCCGGCTTGCCCGCCACTGGAAGAAACCGACGGCGTCAGCACCGCGAGCTACATGGGTGAGACTGTTGCGCAGTAGCTGACCGGGGGCCTTCGCCAAGTTGAACGGCTGCCAGTTGACAGCGCTCGGGGAATGCTCCATCAACCACCACGGCCCACCCGCCAAGGAACGCATCAGGTCACCCGACAAGGACAGGTCGGCTTCGGGACGTTCCAGGAAGTTGAGCAGGTAGTGGTCGTTGCTGATGACGTCGAGGTGGTCGGCCCAACGCTGATAGTCGAGCGGTTTGAACAACGACATCATGTTTGTGGTCACCGGTATGTCCGGTGTCACCTCTTTTAGGACTGCTATCTCTGCGAGGCAGCAGGCGAGCAGTTCGTCAGAGCAGAACCGGGCCCAGTCGAGCTGCTGGCCTGGATTGGCGAAAGTCCCGGTACGCCTCGGCGGTATCACCTGATCCCACGCGGTGTAACGCTGGCTCCAAAACGATGTACCCCACGCCTCGTTCAAAGCCTTGAGCTCCCCGTAGCGCTCGGCAAGCCAGACCCGGAAAGCTCCGGCCGACACGTCGCAGTAGCAAGCGGAGTTGTGACACCCGTACTCGTTGTGAACATGCCACATAGCAAGGGCAGGATGAGAGGCGTAACGCCTAGCTATTTCACCGGCGAGGTGGACAGCAGCGTCGCGGTATATCGGCGACGAGGGACAGAAAGCCTGGCGCGAACCCCACCACAACTTGGTGCCGTCAACCCTTACGGGGAGCGTCTGAGGGTTGGCATGGCTGAACCACGGCGGCGGGGAGGCGGTCGCCGTAGCGAGATCGGCGGCGATGCCGGCGGTGGCAAGGTCGTCCATGACCCGGTCGAGCCAACCCCATTCGAAGACACCAGGGGAGACCTCCAGCGCAGCCCAAGAGAACACTCCTACGGTAAGGAAGTTGACGCCAGCCTCGGCCATGAGGGCCAGATCCTGCTGGCGCATCTCCTCGGGCCACTGCTCTGGGTTGTAGTCCCCGCCGAAGGCTATGCCGGCGGGACTTGCCGGCCAGTTCCTGGCTACTGTTTTACCGGCCAATCCGTGCCTACCTCGGCTTTCCAGTGCTCAGATGCTTTGAGAAGTGCTGCTAGCTCGGGGGGGAGGACTCGAACCCCCAATAACAGGGCCAGAACCTGTCGTGTTGCCGATTACACCACCCCCGAAGGTGGCAGGAAAGATCTTAGCCGGTCGCGGGAACGTCCTGCGCCCGTGCAAGTCCTGCCCGAATACGGCTGAGGGTCTTGTCCCGACCAAGCAGAGCTAGCGACTCCATGAGAGGCGGTCCGACCGAGCGTCCGGTCACCGCCAGGCGAACCGGCGCCTGCGAATCTCGAAGGTTGGCAACCCCCGCCTTGTCGCCGGCAGCGCTCAAGGCGGAGTGGATGCCTTCCACGTCCCACTCCGCGCCAGCGAGGGTGTCGGCCGCCGCTTCCAACACGAGCGCGAAGCCGGCGTTCTTGCGGAGCGCTTTGGCCCATTCAGACTCGTCGATGACCGGTTCGGGCCGGTAGAGGAACTCCACCATGGAGTAGACCTCCGAAAGGGTTCTCACTCTCTCCTGGACTAGAGGTGCCAGCGGCTCCCACCGGGACCGCAGCCAAAGCTCGGATCTTTCGACCAGCTCCTCAGGGGTCATCTTCCGCAAGTACTGGGAGTTAACCGATGCCAGTTTGCGCTCGTCGAAGATAGCCGGGGAGGACTTGACGTCTCCCAGGTCGAACTCGCTGATCATCTCGTCCAGCGACAGGATCTCCCTGTCATCTCCAGGCGACCAGCCGAGCAACGCCAGATAGTTCACCATGGCCTCAGCAAGGTAACCCTCGTCGCGAAAGTCCTCCACGGCTACCTTGTCCCGCCTCTTGGACAGCTTCTTGCCCTGGGCATTGTTGATCAAAGGCAGATGGGCGAACACGGGCAGCTCGCCGTAGCCGAGGGCCACCCACAGGAGCGCGTACTTAGGGGTGTTAGAGGTATGGTCGTCTCCTCGGATCACGTGAGAGATCGCCATGTCCGCGTCGTCGACGACGTTCGCGAGGATAAACAGCGGTTCGCCGTTGGACTTGCGGACCCCGAAGTCTTCGATCGCTGCGAGGGGAAACGTCGGGTTCCCGCGAACCAGGTCAGTGAAGCCGATGCTCCCCTCTCGGGGAGTCCTGAAGCGCAGCATCCGCCCCGAGGTGGCCTCCAGGCCGCGGTCACGGCAAAACCCGTCATAGCCGGGGGGGCCTCCCCTCTTGCGGGCGCGCTCTTGAATGTCGGCGGGTGTGCACTCGCAGGCGTAGACAGCCTCCGCCTCAAGGAGGACGTCTATGGCCCGCTCGTAGAGCGCGCCACGCTCAGACTGAAGAAATGGACCTTCGTCCCAACCCAAACCAAGCCACCTAAGGGACGACATGATGCCCTCAACGTGCTCGGCACGGTTGCGGGCCGTGTCGGTGTCTTCTATCCGCAAGACGAAAGTTCCGCCATGACGACGGGCAAATAGCCAGTTGAACAGGGCGGTACGGCCGGTCCCTACGTGAAAGTAACCGGTCGGCGACGGAGCAATGCGGACTCGGGGGGGTGACTGCACCGGGCCTAGGCTAGCGGCATCATCGCCCCCGACCGGATGACCCGGAGGAGCAGCAGAAGTCAGCTGGCGAGCAGGTCGTATGCCTGAGTTCCGGCGAGTTGGCGGCGCAACTTGCCGATCGCGTCACGCTCGATTCGACGCACCCGCTCGGCGGTGAGTTGCATCTCTTCACCAACCTCACCCTGCGTGCGTGGCTCTCCTCGGTCGAGACCGTACCTGAGGGTCAGGACCTGACTCTCCTCCTCGGAAAGCTTGGAAAGAAACCGGGACACCTCCTCGGGAAGCATACCCGAGGCCACCGACTCGAACGGGGACTCAGCAGTCTTGTTGACGACGAGATCCCCGAGGCTGGTGTCGCCGTCTTCACCGACTGTCACGTCGAGGCTCATCGGGTCGCTGTCGTAGCGGAACAGCTCAGAAATGCCGGCTTCAGTTATACCCATGGCCTCGGCCAGCTCCGACAGGGTGGCCGGCCTTCCGAGGCGGACCTCCATCTCCGCTTGGATACGCCTGGCTCGGCGGATCTCGTCTCCGATGTGAGCGGGGATTCGTACCGTATGGGCGGTGTTCTCCACCGCACGGCCGATCGCCTGACGGATCCACCAGGTGGCGTAAGTCGAGAACTTGAACCCCTTGCGCCAGTCGAACTTCTCTACTGCGTGGATCAACCCGAGGTTGCCCTCTTGGATCAGATCGCTAAGCGGAAGGCCGGACCACTGGTACTTGCGGGCCACAGACACGACGAGGCGCAAGTTAGCGTTGATGAAGTCGGCGCTCGCTGCTTCGCCGTCACGAACGAGACGGTTCAAGCGGCGACGCTCCGCTGCGGTGAGGCGATCCTTGCCGGCCAGCGACTCGCGGGCAGCCTGGCCCTCTTGGATTATCCTGCCGAGACGCATCTCGTCGGATTTGGTCAGAAGTGGGAAGCTTCCAGCCTCGTCGAGGTAAAGTCCTAGAAGATCAGGGGCGTATGTAGTGCTGTTAGCCATTTCGTATAGTGCCAACGCCCGCAGGTTCCGGATTATGCCAGAACTTCCGACGCGATCTATGTGACTTTCGACACGTATGTCGAGGAGCTTGAGCTTCCTCTTCACCCCAACGAGCTCTTCGGCTAGTTCCGGCTTGCGCCGGCGTGTTGCAGCCAGCTCATGCTCTGAGCGCCTCGCGGTGTTCGGGATGGGCGATTGACACCAGCCGTGAAGCCCTCTCGGCGTCGGTGCAATCGCGAAGGTCGGCCACGCCGTACTCGGTGACCACCACGTCCACATCGCTGCGGGGTGTCGAAACGACGCCAGGCGACTTCACAATGGTAGACTTGCCGCCCGCCGTGGACGTCGCCGCCACGATGGAAAGTCCACCCGGTGAAGCTACCGCCCCCAAGGCGAAGTCGGGGTGGCCGCCCGGTCCGGCAACGACGCGACCACCGGCCGTCTCGACGTTCACCGACCCGTCGAGGCCTATTTCGAGCGCCGTGTTGACCGCCACGAACCGCTTGATCCTGCTGAGGGCGCCGAGGTCGTGGCTTCGAGTGACGTTGACCAGTTCAAGGCGCCCGGCGGCCAGCATCTGCGACAGTCCTTCGCCGCCCCACATGTAAGCAGATCGAGCAATCCCATGGAGGAGACCGCGCTGTTCTAGCTCTACGAGCTCGTCGGTTACCAACCCGGAGTGAACACGGACAGGGCGGCGGAGCGCCGCAACCACTGACGCTCCTATCGAGCCGGGCCCCCACTGCAAAGTGGCATCGGGGGGCACGAGGGCGGCCACGCTGTCACCTATCGTGTCGTAGGCGAGGCCGGCCTTGTGCACAGGGACGGGGTCAGGCGCGTCGGAGCGGTCGAACACGCCGACGACGTTGCATGCCCCAAGCACCGGGCGTCCGGGAGGGGCTGCCCCGGGCCAACGCTCGATGACGACGCCGCCGGCCGAACCGACCACGTCGGCGGCCCACCCTGGGCTTCCTGCAAGCCTCCAGGCCCGGCCGTCTTGCCAGGCGCCGACGACAAGAACGTCAGGCTTCAGGCGCGAGGAGAGCAGGCTCGGTATAGCCGACAGTCGGGTCGGCACTGACATGACCAGACCGCTCGCCACGGGCCCTCTCGTCCCGGTTCCCACCAGCAGGGTACGCACGCTCCAGTTGGGGCGCTCGTCCGGACTCGTCGCGGCGAGCCAGTCCGGTTCGCGCACGACCCAGCCGAGTAGAAGTTCAGCCGTGTCGCCGTCCGCAAGCCCGGCGACACGTCCGATGTGGAGCGGGTCAGGGAGTGGTCCGTCAGGACCGTCCGCGAACACGACCAGTTTGCGTGCTGCCATCTCAGTTCACGCTAGCGTCAAGCTCGGAGTCTCACGCCTATCCATTGGCTTGTCGGCCGCGGGTGGGCTCGCCCAGACCCGCTAGCACCACCATGAAGTCGTCGTGGTCGTCGAACCAGCAACGGTCTACTTCGAAACCCGCGGCTGCCAGTTCGTCTCGCAGGCCGCGCTCGGAGAACTTCGTGGAGATCTCCGTCAGAAGCTCCTCCCCTGCACTCAAAGAAATCCTCATGTCGACAGCCGGTAGTGATACCTCCTGGCCCGTGACGCAGTGAAGCCTCATCTCCACGCGCGACTCGTCGACGTTCCAAACGGCGCGATGGGAGAAACCGTCGAGGTCGAAATCCGCTCCGAGCTCGCCGTTTAGTACTTCGAGCACGTTCAGGTTGAACGCGGCGGTAACACCCGCCTCGTCGTCGTAGGCCGCTATAAGGCGTGCCGGATCTTTCACTAGGTCCGCTCCCAGCAGCAGCCGGTCGCCTGGGCCCATCGCTCGAGCGAAGCGACTAAACAACTGGTGTCTCTCGACAGGACCGAAGTTCCCGATTGTGCTGCCGAGGAAGACCCATAACCGTGACCCACCGGAGGGGATCGAGTGGAACTCGTCTCGCAGATCGCCCACCACTCCTTCCACCGGCACGTCGTAGGACCGGTGCAATTGCAGTGCTGCTTCTCGTAGGGCTGTCTCGGAGATGTCGAGCAGCACCACCTTGTCGAGGGAACCCGCTGCAGCCATGGCATCTAGGATCACCCGTGTCTTCTCCGAGGTGCCCGAGCCGATCTCGACAAGCGTAGCCGTCCCGGACCGCTCGACTATCTCCGTGGCTCGGGCTTCTAGGATCGATCGCTCGGCCCGCGTCAGGTAGTACTCGGGAAGCCGGGTTATCTCATCGAAGAGCCGACTGCCGCGCTCGTCGTAAAACCAGACCGGAGGAATGGACTTCGGCGTGCTGGTAAGGCCGTCTCGCACGTCCCCTCGCATCCTGGCCTGGCGTGCAACGGGTCCGGACAGCACTTCCACGCTCACCTGCGTCAACTCTCCGACCTCCTCAAATGCCCTTGGCGAGACGTACCCCGCTGAACGCCCACCTCGCGTAGGCGGGAAAAAAGTTGCGATACGAAGAGCGGACGTGGCCTGGCGGTGTTGCGACACTGCCGCCTCGAAGGACCTGCTGGTTCACCATGAACTTCCCGTTGTACTCTCCCACGGCCCCTTGCGGACGCCGGAAACCGGGGTAGGGCAGGTACGCCGACGAAGTCCACACCCACGCGCCCCCGAACATCTCCCCCGCCTCTTGGCGTGTCGGGTGCACGGAGGCAGGATCCACTAGCTGCCCGCTGATCCCCCCGCCGGCGTCAAGGTATCGCCGGGCCACGACCTCCCATTCGAACTCCGTCGGCAGACGGGCGCCGGCCCAGGTCGCAAAGGCGTCGGCTTCGAAGTAGCTGACGTGGCACACCGGCTCGGCAGGGTCGACTCCTCGGCGACCGCCGAGCGTGAAAACGTCCCAGGACCCGTCGTTCCTGTCCCAGTAGAGAGGAGCTTCCCAACGCTCTGACATGAGACGGTCCCAACCTTCCGCCAGCCACAGCTCCGGCGTGCGGTAGCCGCCATCGTCGATAAAGGCCACCCACTCGGCACAGGTGACGAGCCGGTCGGCCAGCTGGAACGGCGCAAGGAGAACTTCGTGGGAGGGACCCTCGTTGTCGTAGGCGAAGCCGTCCCCGCCATGGCCGACGCGTACCACTCCGCCCTCGTGACAGATCCAGCCTGCCTGCGACATCGAAAGTTGCGCCGGCTCCTCAGCAGCTCGCCACGGCTGGTAACACACCGCTAGCGGATTCAGTGAAAGGACGTGCTTTATGTCCATCAGCAGGAGTTCCTGGTGTTGCTGCTCATGGTGAAGGCCGAGCTCCACAAGGCCTAGGGCAGCTTCGTCTAGGTTGCCCTCCGATATCGCTGTGGACATCTCGGCATCCACGTGGGAGCGGTACCTGGCAATGTCAGAGCATCCTGGGCGCGACACGCAGCCACGCCGTGCACGTTCGTACCTTGGCCCCACGCTTTGGTAGTAGGAGTTGAAAAGGTAGGAGAATCCCGGCTGGAACTCCTGGTAACCAGGGCGGTTTTTGTTCAGAACGAAGGTCTCGAAGAACCAGGAGGTATGACCGCGGTGCCATTTCGTCGGGCTGACGTCTGGCATCGACTGGACAGTCTGGTCCTCGGCGGAGAGAGGCTCCGCCAACTTCTCCGTCAAGGACCGGACTTCGCCGTAGGCGGCCGCCAAGTCGACTCGGGACGCTTTCACACCACGACGTTACCGCTGCGGATCAAGCTTCGGGTCACTACGCCACACCTGCGGGCCGTCCATGAGATAACCCACGTCGGCTAACTACCCATCCGACTGTCGCTCTCAGCTCTGGGGGTCGAAACTAGTTGGGACTATGACCACCGGGCGGTTCGTGTGGTGCGAACACCAACTGCTAACGGACCCGCTAAAGGCCTCGTGGATCGAGCCGAGACCGCGCCGGCCGACGACGAGCATATCGGCACCGTTGGCGTGGAGGCGAAGCGTATGGGCTGGGTTGCCGTGCAGGACAGCCTCGACGACTTTGCCCGATACGCTCGGCGCCTCACTGACAGCAGAATCGACGAGCTGCGCCAGCTGCCGGGCAGCTGGGGAGTCCTCGCCGGCACGGTTGCGCAGAGCCTCCGGAAGGTGCGGCGGAAGGTCCGGCGCAGGAGCGGGGATGACCATGACCGCCTCGACGTTGCCGCCTGAAGTTGCCGCCTCGTTGATCGCCCACTCAAGTGCCAGCTTGGAGCCGACCGACCCGTCCACGCCGACGACTATCCTACCGTCCCCTGGGCTGTCACCCCCGCTAGGCACTATCACGAGAGGCACCTTCGACTTCTGCAGAAGCGATCGACTCGTCGAACCGAGCAGTATTTCGGCGATCCTGCCGTGCCCGCGACTTCCAACGACCGCCATCTCGGCACCGGTTTCCTCGCAGACCTCGGCGATGACGTCAGCCGCCTGGCCGTTCCCCACCGACAGGGACACGGGCGCACTATCGGCGTCGACCCCAAGGGCTTTGAGGGCCTCGGCGAGGATCCTCTTTCCCTCAGCGTCGAGTGAGTCCTTCTCGGGGGGGATGTAGCCGGGGGCGCTGTATGCGAGAGCGGGAACCTGCCAGGCGTAAACCGCAACGATCTCTCGCCTGCCTCCTTCCGCTTGACGCAACGCCCACCCCAGGGCAGGTAGAGACCCTGCCGAGCCATCGACACCTACAACTACCTTCGAGCTGGCGGCTTCGTCTGTCATCGTCACTCCCTCCATCGTGGTTGGTTCTTACTTATCCACCATGGCCCACAGTGCGCATGCCCAATAGAGCCGAAAGTCTCTTTCGTGGCGGCGATCCCTTCGCTTCAACAACGCCTTTAGGTGACTGCCAGCGCCGCATGGCGACGCGTCGCCATGTAGGCACCGGAAAGGATCATCAAGAAGCCGACCGCCGTCGCCCACGTGACCGCTTCGCCCAGCACCGTTGCGCCCAACGCCACGGCGACCGCCGGGTTTAGGTAGGTGATGACAGTGGCTCTCACGGCACCTATCTCGGCTATGAGAGCGAAGAACGTCACGAATGCGACCGCTGTGCATATGACCCCGAGGACGATGATCGCCTCAGCGGCACTCGCAGGCACTGCTGCCGGCGGGTGCGTCAACGCCCACGGTGCGTAGGCGGCAGCGCACAAGCCGACAGACAGCGCTGCCACTCCGAGTGGCGGGAGGTCACCGAGGCGCCTCGCCATGACAGCCGGTCCAGCGGCATAACCGAGCACTGTGATCCCGACGATGGCGACTGATCCCAAGTCAGAGCCACTCACGGTGAAGCCGAGGAGAACTGCGACGCCAGCGAGACCCAACCCGAGACCGGCCACGTTGGGGGTGCTCAAACGGTCGTGGCCGGGTGACAGCAGGGCGATCACCGCCCCGACGAGCGGGACCGCTGACACGAGCAGACCGCTGAGCGAACTCGACAGACGCCGCTCCGCATCCGCGAGAAGAACCCACGGAACGATCAGCTCGACGAGACTGTAGAGGATTAGTGGTTTCCACCTGGTAAGAACAGGCCTTAGCTCCCCTCGCCACGCCGCAACAGGAAGGAGAAGCACAGCCCCGATCGCTGTCCTGGCGAACACCAAGTCGGGAGGGCTCACATGGGCAACAGCCACTTTTATGAGCAGGTACGGGATACCCCAGATGACGCTCAGAGCGACAAAGAGACTGAGACCCCTACGTGACACCCCTCAGATACTACCCCGCTGCCCTGATCAGCCAGCCCCGATCCGACAGTACTGGGCGGGCCGCGCCGGTCCGAACAGTGCCCTTGCGTTGCACGTGGCACTATCTTGACCATGGACAACACGGTCGCACACCACGTAACGGTCGTAGGCGAAGCGTTGATCGACCTGGTGCCAGCGGGAGACGACCTGGTTTTTCGTGCCCGACAGGGCGGCAGCCCTCTTAACGTCGCGGTTGGCCTGGCGAGACTTGGCATTGGGACCTCGATGATGGCACGTATGAGCGGCACGACTTTCGGAAGGGCGTTGCGGCGCTACCTCGTTTCCGAGGGGGTCGACGTGTCAGCTTGTCCCGACACACCGGAGCCTGCAACCCTAGCGGTCGTGTCTCTCGACGAGTCTCATGACGCCGTCTACGACTTCTACACTCAGGGGACGGCTGACTGGCAGTGGACTGCCGACGAGTTGGAGCGGCTCCCGACCGGCACGACCATGGTCCATTTCGGGTCGATCGCATCGTGGACTGAGCCCGGGTGGCGTCCAATCGTCGATCTCGCCGAGCGACTCCACGACACCACTCAGATACTTGTTAGCTATGACCCCAACATCAGACCTGCACTGTGCGGTGAGCGCGCCGACGCCATCGCCAAAGTCGAGCGGGCCGTCTCATGCAGTCATCTCGTCAAGGTCTCCGACGAGGACCTTGCGTGGCTTTATCCTAGTGTTCAAGCCGGCACGTCGGCGCAAGCATGGCTTCAACTTGGACCGGAGATCGTCGTGGTTACTTCGGGTCCCGCAGGAGCATGCGCCTACACCTCCGGCGGGCATGTGCTCACTGCACTGGGTCGACCAGTCCGGGTAGCAGACACCGTGGGAGCAGGCGACTCGTTCACCTCCGCCCTACTCATGGCTCTGGCGCGCGCAGGCCACGCAACCCCCGGGCTTCTTGGCCAATCACCGGCTGATTACCTTGCCGGAGCCCTAAGTTTCGCTGTCGCAGCCTCCTCTGTAACCTGCACCAGAGTTGGGGCCGACCCGCCGAGAGCAGCGGAAGTCGAAGCAGCCCTCGCCACCTAGACCTAGTCGGCTCGTCGACTGACACGCGTTCAGCGCCGCCTAAACTTGATGCCTGCTCTTCGGATCGCCTGGGACGTCCCCAGAAGCGCCGTGGCGCACCGCGTACACCGCAGCTTCTGTCCGCCGGCTCATGCCCAACTTGGACAGGAGGTTGGAAACGTAGTTCTTGACCGTCTTCTCCGACAAGTACATCTCCGCCGCTATCTGGCGGTTGGTGAGACCGTTAGCTATCAGTTCGAGGATCCTCTGCTCTTGATGGGTGAGGATCCTGGAAGGGTCCTGCTCCTCCTTGCGACGCATCCTCTCCATAGCCCTCTGGGCCACATCGGCGGAGACAAGCGAGCCGCCTGCGGCTACTTTGCGAATCTGATTGACAAGGTCGAAGCCGCGAACGTCCTTAAGCACGTAGCCTGCTGCCCCGGCGACCACGGCGTCGAGTAGCGCCTCGTCTTCCGAGAACGACGTGAGCATGAGAGCGGCAATAGCCGGATTGCTCGATCTAATCTCCCTGCACACTTCAACTCCGCTCCCGTCGGGCAACCGCACGTCGAGGACCGCCACCCGAGGGGCCGTCTCTAATATTGAAACGACGGCTTCTGCGGCAGTTCCCGCCTCGCCGACGACCTCGATGTCGTCTTCGGCGTCAAGGAGAAAACGCAGCCCCTGCCTGACGACCTCGTGGTCATCCACCAAGAACACCCTGATCGCCGCCGCTGGTACGCCTTCTGTCATGGTCCTACCGCTCCTTGGTCTTGGCGTTACCAACCCTACAACCAAGCTGGCAGACATGCCGCGTGGCCCCGCTCGTCGGATCGTTCGACTCTAGCGAGGGAGGCACGGTCGTGATGTGGCAATCTGACCCGCGCGTTGTCACCACCACCGTCGAGATATGCTAACGCCATGATCGACAGAATCGATGGGCGCTCGGCCCGGCGTGCCCGTAACCGTGACGTGGTGATCGAATCCGCGTTGGCCCTCGTAGCTGAAGGTGACGACGATCCGTCCGTCGAACGTCTCACAGTTAAATCGGGATTGTCGGCTCGCTCGATCTTCCGCTACTTCGATGGCTTGGACGACCTTCGCCGAGCGGTGATCGCCCGCAACTTCGAGCGGGTATCCCCGCTGCTGCAGATCCCTGACATCGGCAAGGGTTCGCTCGCTGAGAGGATCACCCGTTTCGTAGACGCTCGCGTTAAGGTGAATGAGACAATGTCGGGAACGGCCCGCACCGCCTACCTTCGAGCACCGTACGTGCCTCTAATCGCGCAAGACATTGCACGCTACCGCAAGCTCCTCGACACCACAGTCCGCCAGCATTTCGCCCCGGAGTTGAAGAAGAGGAGCAAGGCTGAGGCCGACGATCTTGTTTCGCTGATCGACGTGCTGGTGTCGTTCGACAGTTGGGACATAATGACCCGCCAGCACCGTCGCTCCCGCTCTCAGATAAAGCGCTCCTGGACCGCCGGTTTGGAGGCCGTCCTAGGAACTTCGAAGAAAGGCCGCTGAGGCGACCTTACCCCTTAGGCCAGTAGCGGTCCCTTACGAGGCGCTTGTAGAGCTTTCCTGTCGGAAGCCGAGGCAGTTCGGTCACGAAGTCGACCTGCTTGGGACACTTGAAGTGCGCCAGGTGCTCACGGCTGAACCTAATCAGTTCGGCGGCGAGTTCCGGGCTAGCGGCATATCCTGCGGCGGGCTCGACGACTGCTACGACCTTCTCGCCCATGTCCGGATCGGGGGCGCCGATGACAGCGACGTCGCCGACCGCTGGATGGGTGGAAAGTAGGTTTTCGGTCTCCTGGGGGTAGATGTTGACCCCGCCAGAGATGATCATGTAGCTCTTACGGTCCGTAAGGTACAGCCATCCCTCGGCGTCTAGATGACCTATGTCGCCGACGGTGCTCATGTTGCCGTCCTCGGCGCGGCTCTCGGCGGTCTTGGCCGGATCCTCGAAGTACTCGAAGTTCGTGGCGCCACGGAACCACACCGTTCCGTCAACTCCTGTCGGGCACTCATGGCCGTCTTCGTCGACTATCACAACCTCGCCTAGGACGGCGCGTCCGACGGTGCCGGGGTGCGCCAACCATTCCTCGGAGTCGCAGAACGTGAATCCGTTGGCCTCGGTCGCCCCGTAGTACTCAGTGATGATGGGTCCAAGCCATTCGATCATTGCCTGCTTCACCGGGATCGGGCAAGGGGCTGCTGCGTGGACGACCCTTTCGAGCGAGGAAAGGTCGTAGCGCTCTCTGACCTCGGCTGGAAGACGGAGGAGACGGGTGAACATGGTCGGCACCATCTGGCAATTCGTCACGCGGTACTTTTCGACAGCGCTGAGCCAACCCTCGGCGTCGAAGTGCTCCATCACCACCACAGTGGCCCCCAGCCTCAGGCTCGCAGCCACACTCGACTGCGGCGCTGAATGGTAAAGGGGAGCTGGATTGAGATAAGTCATGCCCTCGCGGAAACCGAAAAGGTGCCTGACGAAGTCCATCACCGGCAGGGCTTGGGCCGGGTCAATCTCGGGAAGCTCACGAAAGATCCCTTTGGGGCGGCCAGTCGTTCCTGACGAGTACAACATCGCGGCCCCGAGGCGCTCGTCTGGTACTGGAGTAGACGGAAAGCCCTCGACTAGGTGGTCAAGGGACTCCCAACGGCCCGAATCCCCACTGGAACGGGTCACGACGAAACGTTGCACTCCTGGACACGAAGATGCAGCGAGGTCGGCCACCTCGAGTTTGTCAGCCGAGCAGAAGAGCATCTTCGCCCTGCTGTTGTCCAGGATGTAAGCGACTTCCTCCGCCGACAGGTAGCTGTTGATCAGGGTGAAGTACAGTCCCGTCCTTTCAGCAGCTCCTTCGATCTCAATCATGGCTGGGTTGTTCGAGGACAGGATTGCTATGTGATCCCCGCGCTTGAGCCCCTGCGCACGAAGCAGGTGGGCGACTCTGTTAGCCGCTGCCTCGTAGTCGGCGAACGTGACGGTCTCCCCCGTCGGCACCATGACGATCGCTGGCTTGTCGGGTTGTGCTGCTGCGGTCCTGGCTGCGTACATACGCCTACGACACTATCCGAGCCATCTCAGCGACGTGCGACCTACTAGCACCGTGCCAGGCACACCTCAAAAAGTCTAAATCTCTACTGGAGAATCAGAGTTTATCCAGGGGTGGCAATCAGCGCAGAAGGTTCCGGGCGATGACCAGGCGTTGGATCTGGTTCGTCCCCTCATATATCTGGGTGATTTTCGCGTCGCGCATGAAGCGCTCCACGGGAAAGTCCATCGTGTAGCCGCTGCCACCGAGGAGCTGTACTGCGTCGACGGTGACCGCCATAGCCGTGTCGGAGGCGAAGCACTTCGCCATCGCACCTGCGGAGTTGAGCTCGCCGTCGGGGTCGCCTTCGTCGATCAGCGAGTTCGCCCAGTACGTAAGAAGGCGGGCGGCTTCGGTCTTCATGGCCATGTCGGCGAGCATGAATTGCAAACCTTGGTGTTCGGCGATGGGCTTTCCGAAAGTCTTGCGCTGCTTCATGTACTGGCGGGCCGCGTCGATGGCCCCCTGGGCGATACCAACCGCTTGCGCCGCGATAGCGGGGCGGGTTCGGTCCAAGGTGTGCATGGCTATCATGAATCCTTGGCCCTCCTCGCCTATCAGGTTGGAGGCCGGGACCCTCACGCCGTCTAGTAACACCTCGCCGGTCGGGCTTCCGTGTATCCCGAGCTTTCGTTCGAGCTTACCTATCTGGATTCCCATGGCACGCTCCACGAGGAAGCACGACACTCCCCTAGCCCCCGCAGCCGGGTCCGTCTTCGCAAACACCACGTATATGTCGGATATGCCAGCGTTGGTAATCCAGGTTTTTGTGCCCGACAGCACGTAGTGGTCCCCATCTCGCGTGGCTCTGGCTGACATTGCAGCTACGTCGCTGCCAGCGTCGGCCTCGGAGAGGCAGTAGCTCCCCTGGCTGTCGCCGGCAGCGATCGCTGGAAGGTACTTCGCCTTCAGCTCCTCGGAAGCCCAGTTGACTATGGGAGTGGTGGACAGACCGTTGATGCCCATCATCAAACTGGTGGAGGCGCAAACCCTGGCCAGCTCCTCGACCATGATCGCCTGGGTAACGTGGTCCGCTCCCGAACCCCCGTAGGCGACTGGGACATTGAGCCCCGTGAGCTCCATTGCGACGCAGTCCTTGAAGTTGTCCCAGCTGAACTCCCCGGAAGCGTCGACTTCGGCGGCACGAGGCCCGACGCGTTCTTCGGCGAAACGCCTCATCGTGTCACGGAACGCTTTTTGCTCTTCTGTCAGGCTTATCGGTTGCACGTCCAATATTCTACGAGCCCAACGACTAATAAGGTGTCTCATCGACGAGAGAAGTCGGACTCGAAACTCTGGCGACGCGCGGTAGAGAGGTAAGGTCTGCCCTGTGATAGCAGTTCTGTTTCCAGGGCAGGGCTCTCAGAAGCCTCAGATGGGTATACCTTGGGTTTCCAACCCTGCCTGGGCGGTGGTAGAGGAGATCTCAGACGCGTTGCACCGCAACGTCGGACGGCTTCTCACGGAGGCGGACGCCGAGGAGCTCAAAGCCACCCGCAACGCGCAACTTGCCGCCTTCGCCCTCAGCCTGACCGTCTGGCGGGCATGCCTCGACGTAGGCCTGGACGCCACCCGCGTCGCCGCGTACGCCGGTCACAGCCTCGGAGAATATACGGCTCTGGTCGCCTCAGGCTCGCTCGGCGTCCTGCCAGGCGCCGCCCTGGTCGCGGCGAGAGGCGAGGCGATGCAAGCTGCTGCCGAGACGAACCCAGGGACGATGGTCGCTGTCCTCGGGCTAGACCCCGAAGGCGTAGCCCAGGCGTGCGAGGAGACGGTTGGGGCTTGGCCTGCCAACGACAATGCCCCGGGACAGGTCGTGGTTGCGGGCACCGCAGCGGGCGTCGCCGCAGCGGGCGAAGCCGCCTTGGCACTCGGGGCCAAGAGAGTAATGGCCCTGTCGGTCGGAGGGGCTTTCCATTCGCCATTAATGGAGCCCGCCCAGGCCAAGCTCGACGAGGCTTTGTCGTCGTGTGAATTCGGCGCTCCGTCAGCCCCTCTGGTGGCAAACGTCGATGCTCAAGCCCACAGGGACGGCTTTGCCCTGCTGCTTTCCCGCCAGCTAGTTAGCCCGGTCAGATGGCGCGAGTCACTGATCGAACTGGCCGACATGGGCGTCGGCACCTTCTTAGAGCTGGGTCCCGGAGCAGAACTGTCGGGGATGGTCAAGCGGACCGTGCAAGAAGCGAACCGCCTGAACATCAGCACGCCCGACGAGCTGGGACGTATCGCAGAACTCTGAGCGTACTGATCGTTGCAGCCAGCGAGCCGAAGCTCGCGCGGTCAACCTGCCGTCAGCCGGGGATCAGCTCTTCCCGCAGTTCCTTCTTCAGCACCTTGCCCGCAGGGTTGCGCGGTAGCTCGGAGCTGTAGAACCAGAACTTGGTGGGAACTTTGAACGCCGCCAGTCGCTCTCTCACGAAGGCTGCAAGCTCAGCTTCGTCGACGTGGGATCCCGGCTTGAGCGTCACCACTGCGCCTACTTCCTCCCCAAGAGTCGGGTGGGGAATGCCGATGACGGCGGCTTCCGCCACGGCCGGATGCTCGTAGAGGACACCTTCGATCTCGACGCAATACACGTTCTCGCCGCCGCGGATGAGCATGTCCTTGGCTCGATCGACGATGTATACGAAGCCCTCCTCGTCGATGCGAGCCACGTCCCCGGTGTGAACCCAGCCACCGCTGAACGTCGCAGCCGTGGCCTCGGGCTTGTGCCAGTAGCCCTTCACGATGTTAGGCCCTTTGATCCATAGCTCACCGACGTGGCCGACAGGTAGATCTCTGCCGTCGACGTCGACGACCTTGACGTCCACCACCGGAACAGGAGGTCCCACGCTGTCGGGCTTCGCGAGGTAGTCGTCGCCTACGTTCATCGTCGACAGCGACGACGTCTCTGTCATCCCGTACCCGTTCGAAGCGGGCGAAGAGTTGAAAGCCTCCTTGATACGTCTCACCAGGTCCGGTGGCGCCGGCGCCCCGCCGTAGCCGACGGACTTGATGCTCGACGTGTCACGCGTGGCGAAGTCGGGGTGATCGAGCACCTGAAGGACCATCGTGGGAACACCCCCGAACGTGGTGATCTTCTCGCGTTCGATGAGCTCGAGGGCGCGGGCCGGGTCCCAACGGTGCATCATAACTAATTTCCCGCCGGCAAGGACGTTGCCAACGAGGATCGAATGGCACCCAGTGGCGTGGAAGAGCGGGACCGAGAGCAGGTAGGCGTTCTGGGAGCCACTTCCCGGGACCGGCACCTGGCCTGAGGTCCGGTAGACGGCCCTGGCCGTCACATAGAACAGGCTCATAGGGTTCGTGCAGATGTTGCGATGGGTTCCCAAGGCACCTTTTGGTCGTCCGGTGGTGCCTGACGTGTAGAAGATGGTGGCGTCGTCATCGGTGCCCACCTCGACTGCGGGCAACTCGGAACCCTCGGAAGCCGTTGAGAGAAGCTCCTCGAAAGTCATGTCCTGGTCGTCGACGTTACTACCATCCCCGCGAGCGACGATCACAGCTTGAAGCTCGCTCAACTCGGAGCGGTAGGGTGCAACCGATGCTGCCCGAGCCGGGTCGGCTATGAGAACCTTCGTCTCCGAGTCTGATAACCCGTAGGAAAGCTCGTCACCTGTCCACCACGAGTTGAGCGGCACCACGACCGCCCCAGCCGCTGTGGCACCCCAAAACGCCACGGACCACTCCGGGTAGTTCCTCATCGCTATAGCGACCCTGTCACCCTCCCGGACGCCCAAGTGATCTCTAAGGGCATTCGCCATCCTCGCGCAGGCTATGAAATGCGCCTCGAAGGTCAAGTGCTCATCCTCGTAGACGATGAAGTCCTTGTCCCCGTGGGAACGGCTGACCCTCAAGATGTCAGCGAGCGTGGGAGGGCAATTCTTCCACACCTTAGTGTCTACGTCCCTGATCACCTCGTGGGTGACCTCGAACATTTGACCTGGAGCGGTTAAGGCCTTGTCCGCCTCGGTCACCGACATTGCGCTCAAACGATCAACCTTTCCTTCCAAGACGCGAGATCCTTCCGCGCCTCTTGTGGGGTCATACCTAGTGCTTGTGCTTTCACCGCGTCCGCGATGCGGCGCTGGTCCCAATAGTCATGCGAAGCACCGCGGAACAAAGGCCGGCGCCACTCGACCAGGTCGGTCGGCGCCTGGTCGAGGTATCCCCAAAGCCCGTAAGACCACTCCACGTCGAATATCACTGGCGCTCGACCGTAGTGCGACGCCCGACGGCTGGCGCACGCGAAGCACCCCGCTACCACGTCGTGTAGGTCCTCTCCGCCAGCCAACACAACCCGGTCAGCGAGGCGGAAAGCCAGCTTCAGACCGAAGCCAAGATCGGGGCCGGCCGAGCCGAGCCGCGGGCCTGACGGCGCCCCGCGATCGGCTGTCTCTCCGGGGCGGCCGAGCTTCCACGGCCGCGGAGCGGGAAGTATCCTCGACGAGCGGACACGGTCGCTCGGAAGCACTGGGACATGCGCCGGTTGGGTCATACGGCGCCATCTTGTCTGCCGGGCGAGGCGTGGAGCAACCCGAACACTATCGAGTCTTCGAGAGCAGCCCACGACGCCTCGATTACGTTCTCCGAAACTCCTATGGTCGTCCACGTACGTTCGCCGTCCGTAGAGTCGATCAGAACCCTGGTGACCGCCGCCGTGGCCCTACTGGTGTCTAAGACACGCACTTTGAAGTCGGTCAGATGCACACGGGCGAGGCGAGGGAAGTGCGGTCCTATCGCCTGGCGCAGGGCGGTGTCGAGAGCGTTGACAGGCCCGTTACCTTCAGCCGTGGCTATCACGCGGGAATCACCGACTCGTACCTTGACGGTCGCTTCGGTCACGAAAGTTCCGTCTTCGCGAAGCTCGGTTATGACGCGATGGGACTCCAAGGTGAAGTAGTCCTGCTTCCAACCGGTCGCTGCTCGCATCAGCAGCTCGAGCGAACCGTCGGCTACTTCGAAGTGATAGCCACGGTGCTCCAGATCCTTGAGTTTGTCGACCACTCCCGCTGCTGCCGCGTCGTCGATGTCCAATCCGATCTGGGCTGCCTTGAGCGTTACCGTGGAACGTCCCGCCATCTCGCTCACCACGAAACGCGTCCCGTTGCCGACTGACGCTGGATCTATGTGCTCGTAGGCGCTCGAAGAGCGGGCTATCGCACTGGTGTGCAAGCCGGCCTTGTGAGCGAAGGCTGAGACTCCGACGAAGGGCTGGTGGGCGTCGGGTGCGATGTTGACAACCTCGGCTATGTGGTGAGCGACCGGAGTCAACAGGTGTAGGCGCTCGGCTGAGATCGTCTTGACCCCCATCTTCAACGTGAGGTTCGGTATAGCAGCCGTCAGGTCAGCGTTGCCCGTCCTCTCGCCGTAGCCGTTCACGCAGCCCTGTACCTGGGTTGCGCCGGATCTAACAGCGACAAGCGAGTTCGCGACAGCCGTACCGGAGTCGTTGTGGAAATGGCAGCCGATCCCCGCTGTGGAAGCGAAGCGCTCAGCGACCTCAGCTACGACCCGCTCGACTTCGAAGGGCAAAGTGCCGCCGTTGGTGTCGCACAGGACGAGAACCTCTGCTCCCGCGTCAGCGGCCGCTCGCAGAACGTCGAGGCTGAAAGCTTGGTTCTCACGGAAACCGTCGAAGAAGTGCTCCGCATCCAAAAAGACCCGCCTGCCTTGGGAAACCAAGAACCCGACCGAGTCAGCGACCATGTCAATAGCCTCAGTAAGCGTCGTGCGAAGTGTCTCGGTGACGTGCCACTCGGCAGATTTCGCCACGAGGCAGACCACCTGCGTCCTAGCCGCCAGCATGTCGGCGAGGACCGGGTCTGTCTCTGCCTTACCGCCGGCCTTCCTCGTGGAGCCAAACGCCACTAGCGTCGCGTTTTCGAGGCTCAGATCACCCTCGGCGGCCCTGTGGAAGAACTCGGCATCCTTGGGGTTCGCCCCCGGCCATCCGCCCTCTATGTATTGGACTCCGAGGGTGTCGAGCTGTGACGCTACTCGCAGCTTGTCGTCGACGGTGAGAGACAGTCCTTCTTGCTGGCTCCCGTCGCGCAAAGTCGTGTCGTAGATGTCCACGGACTCAGGCATCTCCGCCGGGACGGGGTGGGAGTGCGCAACGCCGGTTGGCGGCGCTGCGTGCGAATGTGAGTGATCGTGGTCAGCTGACATGTTCCACCCAGTCCTTGTAGCGGTCTACGCGGCCTCGGACGGTGTCGTGGTAGATCTCCTGTATTCGCTGAGTGACCGGACCCGGCTTGCCGGAGCCGACCGGCCTGTCGTCGACGGAGGCGATGGGCACCACCTCGGCGGCAGTGCCGGTTAGGAACGCTTCGTCGGCGGTGTATAGGTCGGACCTCAAGATGTTGGAGTACTCGACCTCGTAACCGAGGTCCCCAGCGATTGTCATAACGGAGTCCTGTGTTATTCCCTCCAACGCCCCGGCTGACACGGGAGGCGTCAATAGCTTGTTACGGCGCACGACGAAGACGTTCTCTCCGGTGCATTCGCTCACGTAGCCTTGGGGAGAGAGCAGGATCGCTTCGTCGTAGCCTGCTTTGAGCGCTTCTATCTTGGCCATCGAGGAGTTTATGTACATTCCCGTCCCCTTCGCCGCCGGGGGCATGGCATTAGGGTCGTGGCGCTGCCAGGAGCTGATCTTTACTCGAACTCCGTTCGCCACCCCGTCGTCTCCGAGGTAGGCGCCCCACGGCCACACGGCTATGGAGACGTTGACCGGACAAGGAAGCGGGTTGAGGCCCATCTCGCCGTATCCGAGGTAGACGAGCGGACGGATGTAGCACTCAGCGAGCCCGTTGACCCTCACCGTAGTACGCGTCGCCTCGACTAGTTCGTCGACGGAGAAGGGCATCTCGATCATGAAGATCTTCGCCGAGTTGAAGAGGCGGGTTATGTGGTCGCGAAGCCGGAAGATGCCGGGCCCTGCGTCCGTCGGGTAAGCACGAATGCCCTCGAAGACGCCGCAGCCATAGTGAAGTGAGTGGGTCAGCACGTGGACACGGGCCTGATCCCAGTCCACGAGCTCACCGTCCATCCAGATCTTTTCGGTGGATGAAATAGGCATTTTTGTCTACACCCTTTCTGCGATCACGTCGCCGATTTGGCTCGTGGAAGTACCCGGTTCGGCCACAAAGTCCGTGACCGCCTTGGTGATGCGCTGCGCCGCGTCTGGCGCGCCAAGGAAGTCGAGCATCATCGCCGCTGAGATGATCGCAGCGGTAGGATCTGCCCGCCCGGTTCCGGCTATGTCTGGCGCCGAACCGTGGACCGGCTCGAACATCGAAGGCGACGTCCGCTTCGGGTTCAAGTTCCCTGACGCGGCCCGGCCGATCCCGCCGGCAACGGCACCAGCAAGGTCGGTGAGGATGTCGCCGAAGAGGTTGTCCGTGACGATGACGTCGTAGCGGGACGGATGCTCCACCATGTGTATGCACGCAGCGTCGATGTGGTTGTAGGCGGTGCTGACTTGGGGGTATTCAGCTCCGACAGCTTCGAACGTGCGTTGCCACAGGTCGCCAGCGAAGGTGAGCACGTTCGTCTTGTGAACGAGAGTGAGGGTTCGAGACGGCCTAGAGTTAGCGGCCTCAAAAGCGAAACGCACGCAGCGCTCCACTCCGAAACGAGTGTTGACTGATCCCTGCGTCGCTATCTCCGCCTGAGTACCCCGACGCAGGAACCCACCTTCGCCTGCATAAGTTCCTTCGGTGTTCTCGCGTATCACCACCATGTCGATCGGCTCGCCGGCGCCGATGCTCGCTGTGGCGCTGAAAGGCCGAAGGTTGATGTACTGGTCGAGTTCGAAGCGCATCTTCAAAAGCAGCCCTCGCTCGAGCACGCCAGGCGGAACTTCCGGGGTTCCTATCGCGCCGAGAAGGATAGCGTCGAAGCCCCGAAGCTCCTCGAGCACCGAGTCTGGGAGAACCTCGCCCGTTGCAAGGTATCGCCTGCCGCCAAGGTCGTAGTCGACCGTCTCAAGTACCCCACCGGCCGCCCGGGCTACCTTGAGCGCTTCGGGAACCACCTCCTGGCCTATACCGTCTCCGGCTATCACCGCTATCTTATAAACGCTCAACTGCTCGACACTCCTTGCTCACAAACTCCGTTCTGGCGACGTGAGCCCCGACTATCCGGGACGCCGCAGAACGCTGAAGGCTCCTGTAACGACAACGACCGCCCCGAAAGGGACGGTCGGAAAAGCGCGTCGGACGTTACCGGCGCGCTAAAGGATAATTACGATGTGCTGTTGAGAACTTCCAGGCATCCCCACCATCATACCCTATCCACATGTAGCCTGGGGTGATATGACCGCCTCCACCCGCCTTACAAAGGAGACCTTCGAACGACTAAAAGAGGAGCTCGAAGATCTAAAGACGAGAGGGCGGATCGAGATAGCCAAAGCTATCGAAGCGGCACGCGCCCTTGGCGATCTGTCGGAGAACGGCGACTACCACGCCGCCAAGGACGCCCAAGGCAAGATGGAGGCACGGATACGTCAGCTGGAGGCAACCTTGGAGGGCGCCGAGATCGTGACCACCGGCGCGGGATCGGGCGGTGCCGTTGAGGTAGGGGTCGTTGTCGCGTTACGCTACGACGGCGACGACACTGAGGAACGCTACCTCGTTGGCTCCATCGAAGAACGCCGCGACGGCGTAACCGTGGTCTCCCCGCAATCAGCTCTCGGCCAGGCGCTTGTCGGCAGGAAACGGGGCGACAAGGTCAGCTACGAAACTCCCACCGGTGCGCAGCTCGTAGTCGAGATCGTGTCGATCGGAGCTTGACACCGCCAGCTTCTCCTGGCAGGCCTAGTTGATCGTCGAAGCCTCGAAGGTTCCCCTCCCCCGGCGGGCGTGGCTGGCCGACGGAACCGCCGGAGCGACTGTAGCACCCGACGGGACGGTTGACTGGTACCAGATCGACGCTCCCGGAGGTCCCGCTCTTCTGTGGCGACTCTACGACGCTGAAGGGCCCGCCCTGAGGGTTGGGGTCCGCCGTCATACCCCGACACCCACCGATAGCAGCACTGTGCTCTCATATGTCGGTGACTCGAACGTCTCGCGATTGCTGCAGCGCGGTGAATCGGGCCGCTGCCTAGAACTCTGCGACTTCCTAACGTGGCCGAGCGACAGCCGCGCGCGGCCGAAGGGACTTCAGCGTCATGTCCGCGTCCTGGCGGGTCCGTTAGACGTCGAGGTGGAGTTGGTCACCGCCGGGCGCAGCCGTGTAAGCGCAGTGCGGGGTGGCCTGCAAGCCGGTCAGCTCAGCATACGTCTCGGGGGACGTCTCGCCGGCGGAGTCTTCCAGGGCGACTCCTACGGCAGGAACTCGCAGCGCTGGCTCCTATCGATCACGTTGGAGACTGGCGACGTCGCCACGGTGACCGTCGGAGCCGGGCCGCATCCTGTTATATCCGATGTTACCGCCGACCTCGACTTCACAATCGCTAACTGGCAAAGGTGGGCGGGTAACGTCCGCTACGAGGGCCCCTACCGTGACGCCGTCGTTCGGTCGGCCCTGACCGTTCGATCTCTTACCGGTCCCCTTGGGGCTCCGGGCGGTGCGGGAACCACGTCCCTTCCCCGCAGGTTGGGCGGGGAAGGCTCGGAGGATCTCCGCTGGGTTCGGATGCGTGACGTCGCTAAGACCTCAGCGGCTTTCGCTGCGCTCGGACTGGTCGACGAAGCTCTGGCGGCCGAAACATGGCTGAGGACCACGGTCCCACAAGCGTCCCGACCGTGGCCTGCCTTCTACGGAAAGGACGGCCAGCCGGCACCCGAAGCGGTGGAGTTGCCATGGGCGGGATGGCGGAGACACCAGCCGGTGCTTTTCGGCAAGCCGGCAGCCAGAGCCGACGCCGAGACGCTCGCCGAGGTGATCGGCACCATCGGCGTCTCCTTCGCTCACTCCGACATGGCGGTAGGCGACCAGGGGCCTCTCAGCGCCGCATGGGGCGACATCGCAATGGCAGTCGACGCCCTGTGCGACTCGTGGAGCTCGCCCACTCCGGGACGCTGGCCGGCTTCGAACGCAGACTACGCCTACAGCTCAGAGATCCTCGGCGCGTGGGATGCTCTGACCGCTGCGGCTGCCCGCTCGAGGCGCATGAACCCTCTCGACACGCAAGCGGCCGGCTGGCAATCCGAGTCGAGGAGAGTCGCCGAGCACCTCGACATGCTCGCCGGTCTTGGCCGGGGAGCTCTAGGCGCTTACAAAGGCAACGACGTCCCCGACGCCTCGCTGCTACAGATAGCCTGGAGGGGTCCATGGCCGTCCGATCACCCGGTCGTGACGTCGACTGTCGACCGAGCCATCGCAGCTTTGAGCGCCGGCCCGTTCGTGTTCCGGGAGTTGCAAGACGCGCCCGGCTCCGCGGCCCCACCCGATAACCCCGACTTGGAGGCGACGTTCATGGCCGTCAGAGCCTTGGCGGCCCTTCAACGCTGGGACGCTGCTCACGAAAGGATGGAAGCCGCAGCCGGGGTTATCGCCCGCAGCGGGCCTGGTGTCGTTGCCGAAACCTTTGACCCCACCTCGGAGTCGACTCTGGGCAACCTTGCGTGCACGTCGGTGGCTTTGGCCGCCATCGACGCTGCTCTGGCGCTGGAAAGAGGTCCACGCTGATCAGCCTGGACGCTGGCATCGGGTAAGTTAGCCAGGTGAGCGATGCGGCGATAGTCGTCGAAGGTCTCGGCAAGACCTTCGGTTCCGTGGTGGCGCTTCGCGCAGTAGACCTGCAAGTTCCCAGAGGCAGCGTCCTTGGCCTCCTAGGCCCGAACGGAGCTGGAAAGACCACAGCAGTTCGGATCATGACCACCTTGTTACGCCCCGACACGGGACGCGTGCTCATCGAAGGCCGGGACGTGGTCCGTGAGCCTGACGCCGTCCGGCGGGTTATAGGCCTCGCAGGCCAGTCCGCTGCGATCAAGGATGAGCTCACTGGGCGTGAGAACCTGGTCTTCACGGGGCGCCTCTACCACCTGCCGAAGGCTCGCTGCCGGGATCGGGCGAGCGAACTGTTGGAACGCTTCGACCTAGCCGACGCCGCCGACCGCCAGGCGCGGACCTACTCCGGAGGAATGCAACGCCGCCTGGACCTCGCCGCGAGTCTCGTCGCCGAGCCGCCCGTCCTCTTCCTCGACGAGCCAACCACCGGACTAGACCCTCGAAGCCGGATAGGCATGTGGTCGGTAATCCGCGACCTGGTCTCGGGCGGAACGACGTTGCTGCTGACCACCCAGTACTTGGAGGAGGCGGACGAGTTGGCAGACCAGATAGCCGTGATCGACCATGGGACGGTGATCGCCTCGGGAACCTCGGACTCGCTGAAAGACCAGGTAGGAGGCGACGTAATCGAGTTCGACGTACCGGACCGGGAGGCTATCGGACGTGCCTCTCAGGCCGTGGAAGCCCTCTCCGACGTACCTCCCGTGATCGACGCGGAGAGCTCGCACGTGACTGTCCGCATAGGTCGCCGTGGCTCCCAGGCGCTCATAGACGCCGTCCGCCTGATCGACCAAGCGGGCGTCGAAGTGTCCGGGCTGGCCATTCACAGGCCTTCCCTCGACGACGTGTTCCTGAGCCTGACGGGACATGCAGCCTCCCCGACGCTCGAAGACACGACCGCTGCAAGACGCGCACGTCGCGGCCGTCGACACGCAAACACCGCAGAGGAGCAGTCGAAGTGACCGCCAACACGGCGGCGTCGGGCTTAGCCAGCCGGTCGAACCCGTTCGGCCAGACTGGCGACGGGCCTTTGCGAAAACTCAGCTGGGCCGTGATCGACTCGGGGACGATCATGCATCAGAACCTTCTCCGATGGGCGAGGACGCCGGCCTACATCGTCTTCACAGTGATCCAGCCGATGATGTTCATGCTGCTTTTCCGCTACGTGTTCGGCGGGGCCATCCACGTTTCCGTGAAAGGTGGATATGTCAACTACCTTATGCCTGGGATCATCGGCCAGACCTGCGGGTTCACGAGTTTCTCCACTGCGATATCGCTAGCACAGGAACTGCAAAAAGGCTCTATAGACAGGCTCCGGTCCATGCCGATGGCACGTTCGGCTGTCCTTGTAGGCCGCCTCGGGGCGGACTTGCTACGCCTCGCCCTCACGATCGGTGTTTTGATCGGCACCGGCTATCTCGTCGGGTTCCGCTTCGACAACGGCGTCGGCCCGGCTATAGGGATGTTCGTCTTCGCGTTGCTCATCGGCCTTGCCGTCGCATGCGTGTCGGCATTCACCGGCCTAGCGATCCGCGACGAAGAATCGGTTCAAGCGTTCGGTCTGATATGGGTTTTTCCCCTGACCTTTGTCAGTTCAGCGTTCGTACCGATCCAAAGTATGCCGGGCTGGCTGCAGGCTTTCGCTCGGAACCAACCTTTCACGATCTTCATCGACGAGCTTCGATCGCTCGCCGTTGGAGGCCCACTGCTGTCTGGGGCGTGGCAGAGCCTCGCCTGGATAGTAGGGATATTCGCGGTGTTCGGGTGGCTCGCCGCCCGGGCCTACCGAAGGGTCTGAAGCCTCCCGGACGCTCCGAGCCCCGGGAACCGTCGCCGGTGATCGCCGCAGGCTCCTACCAGCCCGCGACCAGCTCGATTAGCGTCCTCGTCCCCCATCCGGTAGCTCCCCGGCAGATCCACTGGTCCTCGGAATCCGACCACGCTGGGCCGGCTATGTCAAGGTGGGCCCACGCAGACCCGGCGGCGAACTCGCCGAGGAACAAACCGGCCATGATCGCCGAAGCAGCGGGGCCCGACGCGACGTTCTTCAGGTCGGCGACGTCGGACTCTAGATGTTTGCGGTAGCCCGGGTGAAGCGGCAGCTCCCAGCACGGCTCCCCCGCTGCCTTTCCCGCAGCGACGAGGCGCTCGACGAGCTGAGGGTCGGTGCCCATGACAGCTGCGATGCGATCTCCGAGAGCGACCCTTTGACCACCGGTCAAAGTCGCGACGTCGACGACAGCGTCGGGGTTCTCCTCCACGGCCAAGGCGAGAGCGTCCGCAAGTACAAGTCTGCCCTCGGCATCGGTGTTGAGGACTTCTACGGTCTTCGAGTTGCGTGTGGTGATGACGTCACCTGGGTGTATCGCCGTTCCGCTAGGCATGTTCTCGGTAGCGGCGACCCAGGCGACCACCTCAGCAGCCACCTGAAGTTTCGCCAGTGCAACCGTCGCGCAGATCACTGCCGCTGCGCCACCCATGTCGTCCTTCATCGTCATCATCGATGCTGCCGGCTTGAGGGAGAGGCCGCCAGAGTCGAAGGTGATACCCTTACCCACGAGGTGTATCCGCGGGAAAGCCGCCCGCCTCCGCCTCGTTGTGACCCGGCCAGGTGGCCTAGCCGTGTAATCCGGGGTATACGCCATGCGGATGAGGCGGGGTGGTTCGGTGGCCCCGCCAGCCACACCTCTCAAGCCTCCCAGCCGCTCGCGGGCGATCCGCCTCTCGTCCCACACGTCCACCCGCAGCCCTGCCGCCTCGCCGTCGGAGACCGCCACGCTCGCTAGTTCACGCGGCGTCAGCTCGTTCGCCGGCGAGTTGACCAGATCCCGGGCCCTCCAGGCGGCCTCTACAGATGTCTGAGCTCGGCGCAGTGCCTCCTGTGCCCCAGCTGCTGAGCTCACGACGCTCAGTCGTTCCGCTCTGGTACCAGCCCGCTTCGCGGGAGGAGCCCCGGCGTACAGGTAACTGGCCAAGCCGAAGCCTTCCACCGTCGCCTTGACAGCTTGGGCGTCGGTGATCCCGCCTGACGTCGCAGCCGCCGACGGGAGCGTGGTCGCCACGTGCCCAGCGTTACCCGCGTTGCGGGCGAGCGCAGCGGCTGCGCACCGCAGGTCGTCGGCTGCGATCGATCCCTTCGTGCCGACCCCGAGTGCAACGACGACAGACCCGCCGTCCGCCGGGAAAGCCTGTGCTTGGCCTGGGCGTCCCTCGAATCGGCGCTGAGAAAGGAACACGGGGTCTAAGAGCACGCCCGCGCCTTCCGGGGCTGTGAGGTCGCTGAAGACGGGAACACCGATCACCTCGACACGCCGCGCCAATCGCCGCGAAAGGACCGCAACTGGAACCTGAGGGTGCAGCGCCGTTTCCCGCTTCGCGGACATGCGAGCGCTCATCGGGTGGACGGCGATTGGCGGCTGAGGAGAGTATCGCCCTGTTCCTGCCAGCGTGCCAGAGTCCAGATCAGGTCCGACAGGCGGTTCAGGTAGGTCGTGACACGACTAGGCCCGGTCCCACTGGCCGAACCTTCACCGGCGTCGCCCGTCGCCATAGCAGCTATAACAGCTCTCTCGGCACGCCTACAGACCGTCCGGGCTAGGTCCAGACCGGAGGAAACCCTGTTCGCTCCGGGTACCACGAAGTCTTTCAGCGCTTCGAAGCGCGGCGTCACCTCGTCGATGAGCTCCTCTAGAGCGCCGACCATCTCCTCGCTGACCAGGGTCGTACCGGCTACCAGCTTGTGACGGTTCTCATTCGCTGTAGCCATCTCAGCCATCGCTACGTACAGGTCCCTTTCGATACCGACGAGTATCGAGTCCAGCTCTGATCCCGGCTCTGTCTCAGCTCGGACGCAACCCAGGGCGGCCTGCGTCTCGTCGATCGCCCCATTAGCTTCGATCCTAAGGGACGTCTTGGCGACCCTACCGCCGAATAGCAGCCCGGTAGTCCCGTCGTCGCCGGTCTTGGTGTATATCTTCATCGTGTTGTCCTATGGGAGAGGCGACGCCATCGGCGACGGCGGCGGTTGGGGGCCGGCTGAGGGAATCCCGAGGTCGTCTAGAGCATCTCCCAGTATCGTCGAAAAAGCCGGCGCCGCACCCTGGGCTCCATAGTCAGGGGTATCGAACACGGTCACGACCACCGTTACAGCAGGGTTCTGCGCCGGAGCGAAGCCAGCAAACGTGGCGTCCGTCCGGTTCATCACGTATCCGTTAGGCCCTAGGAACTGGGCGGTTCCGGTCTTACCCGCCACCGCATACCCCGTTACAGCAGCGGACGTTCCGGTACCGGCTGACACCACCTGCTCGAAGATGGAGGCCATCTGAGAAGCTACTTTGGCCGAAACGACGCGCCTCGGCGCAGGGTGGGCAACCGGGCGTGTCGTGCCGTGAGGGCCTATAAGTGACGACACCAAAAAAGGTGCCTGGTATACGCCTTTGTCGGCGATGGCGGTGTACGCCGCGGCAAGCTGGACGGTGGTCACGGCGATACCCTCTCCGTAAGACTCCGTAGCGAGGTCGACAGGCTTGATCGTAGCCTCAGGTTTCACGATCCCAGCCGCCTCCCCGGGGAAGTGCACCGCGGTAGGCTGCCCGAAACCGTAGTCGCCCAGATACCGGTAGTAGGTCGGCGCACCGAGGTCTTGGACTATCTCGGTCGCCCCGATGTTCGACGACTGGGCGACTATGCCGGTGACGCTGAGCAACTCGGTACCGTGAGCTTCTGCGTCGTGGATGTAAACGCCATCCACCGGGTACGCTCCGGGAACTGTAAAAACCTGGTCAGGAGTGACGGTACCTGTCGCCAGCGCCGCCGAAACGGTCACCAACTTCATGACCGAACCCGGCTCGTAAGCTTGGGTGAACGCGTCCGGACTGGGAGACTCTACCGGCTGTATTTCGCTGGTCGTCTGACCTGCGGGCAGGACCTGCCCTCCGGCGCCCACGGTCACGGGTATCGCCGGAGGCGGATTGCCAGTCGAGGACGTCGCCGGCCTCGTAAGGTCAGCGACCGCCAAAATGGCACCAGTGTGTACGTCCATCACGACTGCTGTCGCTCTTTGAGCATGACTCGCCACCAACGCCTGCGACAAAGCCTGCTCAGCCTGGTACTGCAAAGCCTCGTCGACGCTGAGGACGACGTCGTCGCCTGCCAGCGGAGGTTGATCGCGCAACACCCCGTTTGGCACGGCTTGGCCGCTGGGGTCTACCACTTCCTGGAGAGTGCCGGGATGGCCCTGAAGAACACCGTTGTAGTCGTACTCCAACCCCGACGACCCGACTCCCGCCGCGTTGATCGCTCCGATAAGCGGCGCTGCGAGCTGTCCGGCCGGGTAGAAGCGCTCGGGAGCTTGAACGACGATGATACCGGCGAGTTTGAGCTTGGCGACTGCTGTGCCGGTGGCCGTCGGCAGGTTCGTTGCGAGAGATACGAACCCGGTGTGCTTGGATAGCTCTGCCTGTAATGCAGAGGCAGACTGGTGGAGCAGAGGGGCCAGTGCGGAAGCCTCGGCTGCCGGGTCGCTGATCTGGTAAGGGTCAGCCTCGACGGCCGGACGCATCTCGCTCATAGCAAGCGGCTGTCCGGTGCTGGACAGTATCGCCCCTCTCAACGCTGGCAGGGTGACCGTCGCAACGTCCTGGTTGTTCGCGAAGGTCTGGTAACGGTGGGCAGCGACGACGTCGACGTAGACGAGGCGGCCCGCTACGGCGACGATGGCGGCCGCGATGACAGCGAAGAAACCTACGAGGCGTCGCCTGCTGTGGGTCGCGCCAGGCCACCTGGCGGCGACTTTCCTTGGATCCGAAGGTGGTTTCACGGCGTCAGCAACTCTACGGGCCCGGCGGGCGCGCCTGGGGGATATCCGGCCGCGCCAGATAGGTACGCTCCGGGCCTCGCAACGGCGCTATCAGACACCGCTCAAAGGCGTGGCCAGTATCGGCTGGTTGAAGAGCACGTCGTAGACTTGGCGGACAACGGGTGCCGCAGCCGAAGCGCCGAACCCGGCCTGGGAGATGAAACAGTCGACCACGTACTGCGGCGAGCTTGCCGGCGCGAACGAGGTAAACACTGAGGTGTACTGCTTGTATAGAGGCGACGTGTGAGGTATGCCCGACACGGGCTGGGCGGTTCCCGTCTTGCCGCCGACTTGGATCGGATAGTTGGTAGCTCCGAAGGAGTAGTACGCCGTTCCGAGGTGGCTTGAGGTAACCCCCACGTAGCCCTGGACCATCGCCTGGTGGTCCGCTGCTGACAGTGGCGGGGTCGACCCAAGCTTCACCGGGCTGTAGTTGACTACTACCTTCCCCGAAGAGGTCTGGGCGTCCAGAGCTAGGCTCGGAGTCCAAAGGGTGCCACCGTTGGCGAAAGCCGAGTACGCGTTCGCTAGCTGCAGGGGCGTGACGGCGACGTCGTCTTGGCCGATCGCCGACTCGATGGCGTCACCGACGTAGTAACTCCCAAACGGGTAAGCAGTCGGGTTCTGGGCGTGGAGCTTGGCTTTCTCGGCGGGAGTTAGAACGTAGCCCGACCCTTCCCCGGGGAGGTCTATTCCGCTGTAGCGTCCGAAGCCGTACTGGCCGGCGATCTGCTGGAAGTAGTTGGCGCCGTACTTCGACGGGTTGGAGTACAAAGTCCCGCCAATATTGTAGAAGAAGGCGTCGTCGGAGACGGTCAAAGCGAAGGGAAGGTTGACTTCACCGAAAGATTGGTGGCCGTCGTTGCCGAAGAAATGCCCGGCGACGGTTATGCCCCCGCCGACGTCGTTGAAGTATGAATTGGAGGTGATCACCCCGCCGTCGAGCCCGGCGGTGGCTGTCACAAGCTTGAACGTAGAGCCAGGGAAGTACTGCCCGGAAATAGCCCGGTTCTCTAATGGTGATCCGCTGGAGGGGCTTGTCAGAGCCCGGTAGTGCGCCGTGGTAATGCCGCCAACGAACCATGACGGGTCGAAGGTCGGGTACGAGACCATCGCCAGAATCTTCCCTGTGTTCGGATCTTCCACCACAACAGCCCCTCCCGTCGCACGGTAGTGACCGCTGCCGTCCGTGTCGACCTGGGTTCTTTTTATGGCTATCTCCTGGGCTAGGGCCGCCGATGCCGCTTCTTGGACCTTCCCGTCGATGGAGAGCCGGACGTTGTCGCCGGGGACGGGGGGCGTGTTGGAGATGACTGACACGACGTTGCCGGCCGCGTCGACGGCTACCTTCTCCACGCCAGGCTTGCCCGCAAGCACGCTTTCGTATTCGGCTTCGAGGCCGGTCTGGCCTATCTGGGCGTTCGCCTGGTAGCCCTTGGGACCTAGAACCTTGTACTCGGCTGCGGTGATCTGACCGACATAGCCCAAGATGTTCGCCGCAGAATCACCGAGCTTGGTGTAGTAGGGCTCCGGCTGAGTGGAGACGCTTACCCCCGGAAAGGCGCTCAGATGCTCTTGAAGGTAGAGCATCTGCTCGGGTGTCGGGTTGACCATAACGGTGACCGGGCTGTAGGGGCTGTACTGGTTGTTGTTGATAGCAGCGAGCATTGCCGACACCGGCTCGTTGTCGAGCACAGCCAGGCTCGCCACCTCGGCGGCGTCGTGCGACACCACCAAACGGTCGACGGTCACCACGGGAACTTCGACGTTTCCGACAAGGACATTGCCGTTACGGTCGAGAATCTCACCTCTGGGGGCCGGAGTGTAAATGGTCCGGATGTAGTTCGCGCTAGCTGTAACCTGCGACCCCGGTCCAGTCGCAATTTGCAACACGACGAGACGGGCGACGAGAGCTGCGAACATCACGCCTACGACCACCCGGATCAAGCGGAGACGGAAGGCTACTGGGGAAGGGGCTTGCGGATCCACTGTCGCACCAGTTTCTAGCATTCTCCGAACCAAGGCGGGTGTCGCCCGACCGACCTGTATCCTGAGGTGGTGTCAAGCTACCTAGAGGCCCTGCGCGAGACGGTCGTGATATTCGACGGGGCGACTGGCACCAACCTGCAGATGGTCGGTCTTGGAGCCGACGACTTCGGCGGATCGAGCCTAGAAGGCTGCAACGAGATCCTGGTGGACACTCGCCCGGATGTGATCGCCGACCTGCACCGCAGCTTCTTCGCCGTTGGCTGCGACGTGGTCGAGACCGACAGCTTCGGATCGCTGCCTTGGGTTTTGGCTGAATATGGCATTGCCGACAGGACCCGGGAACTCGCTCACAAGGCCGCTCGGATAGCACGCGACGTCGCCGACGGTTCCCCGGGTGATCGCTGGGTGGCGGGATCGCTCGGCCCCGGCACGAAGATAGCTTCGCTCGGCCAGATCTCATTCGCCGAACAGCGCGACGGCTATCAGGAGGCGGCGGTCGGCCTGCTGTCGGGCGGCGTCGACCTGATCCTCATCGAAACCGTCCAGGACCTTCTGCAGGCCAAAGCGGCGATCATAGGATGCCGTAGGGCGATGGCCGAGAACGGGCGTAGCGTCCCGCTGCAGGTCCAGGTGACAGTCGAGACAACTGGGAGGATGCTGATGGGCACCGAGATAGGAGCTGCCCTGACGACCCTCCAAGCGATGAGACCGGACGTGATCGGACTGAACTGCGCTACAGGCCCGGCAGAGATGACTGAACATCTCCGCTATCTAAGTGCCCACAGCGATCTGCCGATCTCGGTCCTGCCCAACGCCGGCCTCCCGTCAGTGGTGGACGGTGCTATGCACTACGACCTGACCCCAGAGCAACTCGCCGACTACCACAGGCGATTCGTCAGCGAGCTCGGTGTCAACGTGATCGGCGGTTGCTGCGGTACCACACCGCAACATCTGCGGGCGGTAGTCGACGCGTGCCGCCACTTGATCCCCGCACCACGCAAAGTTCAACGCCAGCCTGGCGTCGCTTCCATATACAGCCACGTTGACTACGACCAGTCTCCTTCGGTGCTGATGGTCGGCGAGCGAACGAACGCAAACGGGTCCAAGCAATTCCGAGAGGCGATGCTCTCCGACGACTGGGACACGTGCGTGTCGATGGCACGCGAGGCCGTCCGCGGTGGGGCGCACGTCATAGACTTGTGCGTCGACTACACCGGCGAGGACGGCCGGGCCGACATGGCAGAAGTCGCAGGTCGCTTCGCCACCCAGGCGACGGTGCCGCTCATGCTCGACTCCACCGAGGCCGAGGTGATCGAGACCGGCCTGCAGCTCATCGCGGGTAAACCGATAATCAACTCGGTCAACCTCGAGGACGGCGACGCTGCGGGTACCCGGCTAGATTTGTTCCTCCGCCTCGCCCACGACTACGGCGCTGCGGTCGTAGCGACATGCATCGACACCGAGGGCCAGGCACGCACGGCTGACTGGAAGCTCCGAGCGGCGAGGGCAATCTTCGACCTGGCAGTAAAGCGTTACGGGATCGAGGCGGAGGATCTGCTGTTCGACCCTCTCGTCCTGCCAGTAAGCACAGGAATGGAGGAGGGTCGCCGGGACGCTCTCGAGACGATCGAAGGAATCCGCCTTATAAAAGCCGAGCTGCCAGGTGTGCGCACCATAGTCGGCCTGTCGAACGTAAGTTTCGGTTTGAACCCCGCAGCGAGGCACGCCTTGAATTCGGTGTTCCTCCACGAGTGCCAGCTTGCAGGCCTCGACGCAGCGATAGTCAACCCGGCTCGGATCGTGCCGCTCAACCGTCTCGATCCGGCCGTGGTCGAAGTGTGCCAAGACCTGATCTACGACAGGCGTGACCATGCGAGGCGATACGACCCCCTAGAAACGCTGCTGTCTATGTTCGACGGGGCGCAGGCGACTTCCACCGAACGCGAGGACCGCTCCGGCTGGCCAGTCGAGCAGCGCCTATCGCAGAGGATCATCGACGGCGAGCGCGACGGGCTCGAAACTGACCTAGACGAGGCCGTCCACACTGGCTGGGCGCCACTCGACATAGTCAACGGGCCGCTTCTGGGTGGCATGAAGACAGTGGGCGAACTGTTCGGCTCCGGGCAGATGCAGCTTCCTTTCGTGCTGCAGTCGGCGGAGACGATGAAGGCCGCCGTAGCTCACCTTGAGCCGCTCATGGAGCGCTCCAACGCTGCCGGGAAGGGCACGATAGTCCTCGCCACCGTCAAAGGCGACGTCCACGACATCGGAAAGAACCTGGTCGACATCATCTTCACCAACAACGGTTACGAGGTCCACAATCTCGGCATAAAAGTCCCGATATCGGACATGCTCACCGCGGCAGAAGCTGTCGAAGCCGATGCCGTAGGAATGTCAGGACTCCTCGTTAAGTCTACGCTGATCATGCGGGACAACCTCGTGGAAATGAACGACCGCTCGATGTCACACATTCCTGTGCTCTTGGGCGGCGCCGCCCTGACACGGTCGTACGTGGAGAGGGATCTGCGCTCTCAGTACAAGGGACGCCTCTTCTACGGCAAGGACGCTTTCGAGGGCCTCGCCGTGATGGACCGCCTGATGGAGTTGAAAAGGAGCGGTATCGACGACCCTGACTTCGGACGGACCGTCGAAGCCACCGACGGGCCACTGCCCCGGGCTATTAGAGCTGACATGTCGACACGGGGAGCAACGCGAGACAGCCACGCCGACCTTCCCGCCAAGTCACCTTTCGTCGACGCTGACAACCCGGTGTTCACACCACCCTTTGTCGGCAGTCGTGTCGAACGGGGCATCGCATTGGACGACGTCGCTCGCTTCATAAACGAGACAGCCCTGTTTCGCGGCCAGTGGGGTTACAGGCCTGACAAGACGAACGCCGAGAATGACGCCAACTTCAAGGTAAGGATCCGTGCCGTTCTTCGCGAACGCCTTGCCGACGCCCGAGCGTCTGGGCTTCTGCGTCCAGCCGTCGCCTACGGCTACTTTCCGGTCAACTCTGAAGGTGACGACCTCATAGTCTGGGCCGACGAGAGCCGCCGCACAGAGAGCCTGCGTTTCCGCTTCCCACGTCAGTCGACGGAGCCTTGGATGTCGATAGCCGATTTCTTCCGCCCAGTCGAGGCTCGAGACAAGGACTTTGCTGCCTTCTTCGTCGTCAGCATGGGAAACGAGGCATCGAAGGAGGCCGCCCGGCTGTTCTCAGAGAATCGCTACCAGGATTACCTTCACTTGCACGGCCTCGGAGTGGAGATGACCGAAGCTCTCGCCGAGTACTGGCACTACAGGATACGCCAAGATTGGGGGTTCGGTTCCGAGGACGGACCGACCCTCGGAGGCCTGTTCCGCCAGCGTTACCGTGGTGGACGCTATTCGTGGGGTTATCCGGCCTGCCCGAACTTGGAGGACAATGCCAAGTGCGCAGCGCTAGTCGGTGCGCAGCGCATCGGGGTCGAAGTCAGCGAAGAGACCTCGTGGCAGTTCCACCCCGAGCAGACCACGGCTGCGATAGTCTGCCATCATCCGCAAGCGAAGTACTTCGTGGTCGACTGAGGCTGGCCCCAGACTCGGCCCTAGTCACAATCCCGCAGCGTCGGCGAGTTCGGAGAACTCCGAAATAACCAGGTCAGCCAGGTCGTCGAGGTCCGGCATAAGTTCCCGGCAGGCCACTAGGGCGAAATCCATCGTGTCGCAGTAGCTCTGGACCGTGATGTTAAGCCCGACGCCGTCGACGATCGTCGAGACTGGGTAGTAGTTGACCATCCTGGCCTCGTCTAGGTAGAGGCTCCGCCTAGAGCCGGGCACGTTGGAGATTACAAGGTTGACAGGCGGGTTGAGCCGGTCCGCTACCCTGAGGCGTGTGGCGATACGCGCCGCGCGGACGGCCAGCGCCGGCGGGGCGAAGTCGGCGTAGTCCACCAGCGTCGTCGCCGGGAGGAGGCTGAAGCGCTGCTTGGCGTCCTCCATGACCGCCTTGACCAGGTTGAGACGCTCCAGCGGCCTTTCCGAGGTGGTTGGCATGACGGGAAAAAGCCCCGAGACCCGGTTAGTCCACGGGTCGGTCTCGGTGCCGGTGCGAATAGAAACCGGTACCATCGCCACAAGCGGACGGTCAGGCACCGCACCTCGCTTTTGGAGGTAGGACCTCAAACCACCGGCGCAAGCCGCCATGACCACGTCGTTGACCGTGGCACCCGTGGCGTTCTTGATGGCCTTCACGTCCACGAGCGATACTGACCTGAGCGCGACCCGCCTGTGCGGAGTGATCACCCCGTTGAAGACGGTGTGAGGAGCGGTCTTTTCGGGAAGGGAACCCACCGAGTCATCACCACGGCTGGAGCGCTGTGCGACGGCCGCTCCTATCGGGTTCGGAATTGTCCGCAGGATATCTGCGAGGCCTACAAGGCCCCTGCTGCGAGTCATCTCTCCCAGCGCCCGCAGCGTCCGAACCTGCACAGAAGCGAACTTGCCAGGCTTAGACGCCGCACCCGCGAGCACTCTGGCCAGAACTTGGGCTGGGCTCGGCACCTTTTCACCTGCGACCGTCACAGGGAGCTCGGCCGGCTCCGAGAGGCCAGGCTCGTTGTCGTAGAACATCGTCATCAGCTCGGCGCCGGCCGCGCCGTCGATGGTTGCGTGGTGCATCTTGGAGAGCACCGCGAATCGATCCCCGGCGAGGCCTTCGATCACCCAGAACTCCCACAGGGGGTGGCTCCTGTCGAGCGGCCTGGCTATCAGGCGCGCGACGAGCTTGGAGAGCTGCTCCAGACCGCCCGGGGAGGGTATCGCCGTCTCGAGCAGATGGTACTCGAGGTCGAAGTCGGGGTCCTCGATCCAGTATGGGTGGTCAAGGCCAAACGGAACGTCTACCAAGCGGCGCCTAAGCGGTTCTAGGTCGGGTAGACGGTTCAGCAGGCGGTTCCGCATGGCCTCGTAGGGTGACCAGTCGCTGCGGGCGGGCCGCTCGAAGACGGCCAGTCCGCTGACGTGACCGAACTGGGACCCGGTCTCGAGGTAGAGAAAGCTGGCGTCCAACCCGCTGAGCTGCTTCATGGTGCGTCTCCTTGCCGGCCTGCTGTTGGTGCCAGTCGATCAGCACCACAAACTCAGACGGTACTATCTTTCGAGGATTACCATGTCATGGTTGGCGTCATTGAGGCTGCGAGCTCGGTCCGGCCCTGCGATGACTATGTCTTCGATGCGGACGCCGAAACGACCGGGTAGATAGACGCCGGGCTCCACGGAAAAGGCGTTACCTGGGACAAGAAGCTCGCGGTTGCCGCCCACGATGTAGGGGTCTTCGTGTTCTTCGACGCCGATCCCGTGACCCGTCCTGTGGACGAAGAACTCACCGAAACCGGCTTCGGCTATCACAGAACGAGCGGCGTCGTCCACATCCTCACAGGTCGCTCCGACCCGGGCAGCCCCGACCGCGTCGGCCTGCGCTTGTCGGACAATCTTGTAGACCTCCTCCTCTAAAGCGCCAGGAGCCCCAGTCCAAACCGTCCGGGTGATGTCAGAGCAGTAACCGTCCAAGGTCCCACCGAAATCGCACACGACAGCCTCCCCCGCCTGGATCTTCCTCTCCGACGCCTCGTGGTGCGGGCTTGCGGCGTTCGGGCCGGAAGCGACGATCGCAAAATTGACCCTACTATGACCGGCGTCGAGGAGGCGCCTGGATATGTCGGACGATACTTCTCGTTCGCTACGCCCTACCAGTGGGATGTCGCCGCCCAGGAGAGCCACCGCCACGGAGTCCGCAGCTGCTGAAGCCACTGCGAGAGCTTCGATCTCGTCGGGATCTTTTACAGCTCTCAAAGGCCCGGTGAGCTTGCCGGCGGGTGACCATGTCGCACGCGGCAGGGACACCTGCAAAGCCAGGAGGAAGGTGGCCCAGGTGCGGTCCGAGACCGCCAGCCTGGAGCGCTCCCCTACCAGTGAAGCCACTATGGCGACCGGGTCCTCGCGCTCTGACCACGCCCGCAAGGAGAACACGTCAGGGTGTATTACGACGCGGGGAGCTTCGAGACGGGGCACCACCAGGGTCGCCTCTTCATCTGCGGGGACAACCGCCATTGTAAGGCGCTCAAGGGGCATAGCTTCGTAACCGGTGAGCCACGGGAGGTCAGCACCGACGGAGAGCAGCACGACGTCGACGGCTGCCTCGGCCATTCGCTGGCGAAGACGATCGAACCTGGCCTGGTGTTTCGAGCTCATAGCGAAACAAGCTCTCCTGGTGTCCCGACGCCACCACCAGCGCGTGCCGCAGCCTGGCGTGCGTGGTAGCTGGACCTCGTCAAGGGGGATGCCTCGACGTGGCCGATGCCGAGGGACTCTCCCAGCTCGGCGATGCTGGCGAACTCCTCGGGGGTCCACCAGCGCGCCACGCCGAGGTGAGCGGCGGTAGGCCGGAGGTACTGACCGGCAGTGACTATGTCCACGCCGACGCCGGCGAGGTCGGCGAGCGTCGACGCTACCTCCTCGAAAGTCTCTCCCATCCCGAGCACCAGGCCCGTCTTGGTGGTAAGGCCTGCAGCTTTCGCTCGCGCCAGCACAGCGAGGCTCCGCGCGTAGGAGGCTGAAGGTCGAACGGCCCGCTGGAGACGAGGAACCGTCTCCACGTTGTGGTTGAGCACCTCAGGTCGCACCGAGAACACGGCTTCGAGAGATGCCGGGTCGCCTTTGAGGTCGGATATGAGAAGCTCCAACGCAACTCCTGGATTTCGCCTCCTGACCGCTTCGACTGTGGCGACGAACCCGGATGCGCCACCGTCAGGCAGGTCATCCCGGGCGACGCATGTGACGACGGCGTGAGACAGGCCGAGTCGACTGACAGCTTCGGCAACACGTTCGGGTTCGTCGGGGTCAAGCGGCAGGGGCTTGGCGGTGTCGACCAGGCAGAACCCACATGCCCGCGTGCAGCGTTCGCCATTGATCATAAAAGTGGCTGTGCCGTCAGCCCAGCATTCGTAGATGTTCGGGCAGCCGGCCTCCTCACACACAGTGACCAGGTTCAAGGAACGGACGACCTTTCGCAGTGCCCTGTAATCCTCGCCAAGATGGGCGGAAGCTCGAAGCCACTTCGGCTTGCGGGCGTCGACTGCTAGACCGCCAGAAGGGTCTACCCCAGCCTGGGCGAGACGGCGGTCGATCATCCTCACCGGAGTCTCCGTCGCCCCACCCGCAACGGTGAAAGGTGCCATCTCGGACGGTTGAACCTTCCACGCCACGTCCTGGCGGTCCACGGATGAGACGCTCCACACTCTCGACGCAGCGTCGACGACGGCGTCTACTACAGTCCGCATCCCCGGGTGGAGCCCCTCAGCCGCAAGAGACGTTACAGGCTTGTCGGCTATGCCGCAGGGGACGATGTGGCCGAACATGTCCATGTCCGGGTCCACGTTGAGGGCGAAGCCGTGCATCGAACGCCCTTTGGAGACACGAACGCCGATCGCGGCTATCTTGCGAGGGTTGTCCCCCTCTGGCTCTAGCCAGACCCCCGGGTAGCCTTCGAGACGCCCGGCGCTTGGCGCTCCGAGAGCACCGAGGGCGTCTATTAGGGTCTGCTCGATCCGCCAGACGTGGCACGGGGAGGCCCCCGGACCGGGCGGAACTTCCATCACCGGGTAACCTACGAGCTGCCCGGGACCGTGGTAGGTTACGTCGCCTCCTCTGTCCACCCGTTCGAGTTCAGCTCCCACCGTCGAGGGATCCACTAGAAGGTTCTCAGGGCGAGCCCGAACCCCCATGGTGTAAACCTGGCGGTGCTCCATCAGAAGCAACCAGTCGTCGTCGCCCTCAGCCCACAAGCCGCGCTGCAGGGCAAGGCCGTCCCGGTAACGCACCCTCCCGAGCCACCGCACTCGCAACCCGCGGCGCACGGCGCGTGGTGTGCAGGCTGCAGCGGTCACAGTTCGGCTGACCAGTCCCTGGCCTCGAGAGTGTCCTTGACAGATTTAAGGAATGCCGCGGCGTATGCTCCGTCGAAGGCCCTGTGATCCCACGACAGCACTAGGTTGCCGACCGGGTGGACGGCAATTCCGTCAGAGCCGTCCGGGAGTTCGACTGCCACGGGCTTCTTGCGGACACCGTCGGTGGAGAGAATTGCGACCTGTGGTTGGTTGATCACCGGCACCGTCATCAAGGTACCGAACGGTCCAGCGTTCGTTATGGTGAACGTCCCGCCTGATATGTCGTCCATCGTCAGACGGCGAGCTCGTGCACGGGCAGCCAGTTCGGAGATCTCCCTCGCTATCGTGCGAAGCCGCTTTGCTTCGGCTGAGTGGACGACCGGCACAAGAAGACCTTCGAAGTCGAGGTCTACGGCAACACCGATGTTGAGGTCGTGGTGGACGATCAGCGCGTCGTCGCCCACCGAGCTGTTAACGTTCGGGAAGTCCTCCAAGGCATCGACGACAGCTCGGGTGACGAAAGGAAGGTAGGTGAGGCTGAAACCTTCAGCAGCCTTGAAACGCTCCTTTTCTGCTCGTCGTACCCGCTCAACGGCGAGGTAGTCCACCTCGACCGCAACCATGGTGTGCGCCGACGTGTGCTTGGAGCGGATCATGTGCTCGGCGGTACGCCGGCGGATGTTGGTGAAAGGCACCACTTCGTCTCGCGGCCCAACAGCGGTGGGAGCAGTTGGCGTAGCCGGCACCTTCGGGCCGCTCGCACCAAAAGCAACGCTAGGCGCCTCGGCTACGCTGCGCGCCGCAACGCCGCCCGGTGTGGCGGTCTGAACCGGGACCCTGGAAGCACCCGTTGGCCCACCAGCGCTCAGCGAGTCGATCACGCCTAGTACGTCGGACCGGGTGATGCGCCCACCGGCGCCGGTACCTGGGATCGTCGCCGGGTCGAGACCGTGCTCGGCGATCAGCCTCCGCACGACCGGAGACAGCACCAGTCCAGCACTTCCTGAGGTTTCGCCACCCTGAACAGCCACCGGGTGGACATCCCCGGCACCGTCCTGAGAGTCCTCGGCTTGCCCTGGGGCCGCGCTCGGCGGCGACTCTAGGCCGGCTGTGCTGGCAACGGGCGCAACGTCAGCCACCGGCGGCTCGGGCTCTGGCGCAAACTCGGGTGGAATCTCGCCGCTCGGTGCTTCTTGGCCTGCGCGGGGCGCAAGCCCGTCGGATATGACGGCTAGTCGCGTCCCTACGTCTACGGTCTCACCCTCGGCGACGAGGATCTCTGCTACTACACCAGCCACCGGGGAGGGTACCTCCGAGTCGACCTTGTCGGTGGAGACCTCGAAGAGGACCTCGTCTTCGGCTATCGGGTCTCCGACCTGCTTGGCCCAACGGGTGATCGTACCTTCAGTTACCGTCTCGCCGAGCTGGGGCATGGTGATGTCAGCCAACGTGCAAACCTCTTCCGCTAAGGGCGAGAACTGTCTCACCGAAAGTCTCCGACAGGGTCGGATGGGGCTGTATGTACTGTGCTACCTCGGTCGGACTGGCCTCCCAGTTGACCGCCAAATAGCCCTGACCCAACTGCTCCGTAACCCACGGCCCTACCATGTGAACTCCAAGAATCCGACCGGCGCTGCCGTCTGGGAGCTTCTCGGCGATCACCTTGACGAGCCCGTCGGGCTCCCCGACTATCAAGGCCCTCCCATTACCACCGTACGGATCCTTCTTAGTGACCACCTCGTAGCCCGCTTCCCTGGCTGCCTGCTCGGACAGACCGGCGAACGCAACCTCAGGATGGCAGTAGATACACCAGGGGACTTTGGCGTAGTCGACCGGCACCGCACGCTCTCCGAGGATCTGGTCGATGATCAGGACGGCCTCAGCGAAGCCGACGTGCGCCAAAGCGGGAGTGTCGACCAGGTCGCCTGCGGCGAAAACGCCAGGCTCGGAGGTCCGCATGTACTCGTCGACGACCACGAACCCCCGAGGGTCCACCTCAACGGCCGTCCCCGCGAGGCCGAGGTCCGCCGAACAGGGACGGCGGCCGACAGATACAACTACTGCGTCGACTGTAACCGTCTCCCCGTCGCCGAACGACACCGTCGTCGAAGTTCCGTCCGGGCTGGGCTCGTGTCCTCTCACGGAAACTCCCGTGCGAACGTCGATACCCCTCTTTTTGAACGAGCGGGCGACGACCTCGGCTACGTCGGTGTCGCACCCGGGGAGGATCTTGGGCAGCGCCTCTAGCACGGTAACTTTGGTGCCGAGATCGCTGAGCATCGACGCGAACTCGCAGCCTATGGCGCCGCCCCCTATGACGACCGCCGAGGCCGGAAGTTTCTCCAAGTCGAGAACCTCGTCGGAGGTCAGGACAAGCTTTCCATCCACCTCGAAGCCCGGAATCGTCCTCGGCTGCGACCCAGACGCCAAGATCACGTGACTGCCGACAAGCTCGGTGCCGTCGTCGACGGTTACTGTAAGTCCCGGCCCGAGGCGACCTACGCCAGGGTAGGTAGTCACCTTGCGCTTCTTCATCAGGCCCTGAAGGCCTTTCCAGAGCTGGTCGACGACTTTCTGCTTGCGCGCCTGGGATTGGGCGAATTCAAGCGACGGCGCCTCGGTTATGACCCCGAACTCCTTGGCCCCTTCGACCGTCCGGTACACGGTAGCGGTCTCGAGGAACTCCTTGGCGGGTATGCACCCTCTGTGGAGGCAGGTCCCGCCGACTTTGTCTTTCTCGACTACGGCGATGTCGAGCCCGGCAAGGCCGCCTCTCAGCGCGGCCGCATAGCCGGCCGGACCGCCACCGATTATCACAACGTCGTACTGCTGGGCCGTGTGGACCACCTCCTGTAGTTTTCCGGGGCCAATCTAGGCGCTACAGGCGGCGGACCCGGTATTGTATTTCCGTAAACCGATAGCACGCAGGGGAGCTCGAAAGATCGGGCTGAGAGGTCGGCTGGCAGCCGGCGACCCTCCAGTGGACCAGCCCGGTAACGCGGGCGAGGGAGCGTAGAAATGACCAATCCGATACCCGGCTTCGCTGGTACGACCGGCTCAGGGATTGCAGGCGACCCTCTGGTTATCGCAGGTAGAAGCTTCGAATCCCGGCTTTTTCTCGGGACAGGCAAATATTCCTCCAACGGCATTCTTTCCGAGGCTATCGAAGCCAGTGCTACACAGGTCGTGACGGTGGCCCTGCGACGCATAGACCCAGACGGCGACGGTGACATCCTCGATGCCCTCCCTTCGACGGTGCTCCTTCTCACCAACACCTCCGGCGCGCTCGACGCCGGCGAAGCGCTCCGCCTCGCACGTCTCGCACGCGCCGCTGGACTTCCAGACTGGATCAAGCTGGAAGTTACCCCCGACCCCCGACACCTCCACCCGGACCCGGTCGAAACCTTGCGCGCGGCCGAGCAGATGTGCCAAGAAGGTTTCACGGTGCTGCCGTACTGCCCGGCGGACCCGATACTGGCCAAGCGCTTGGAGGAGGTGGGCTGCGCAACTGTCATGCCGCTAGGGTCATGGATCGGGTCCAACCAGGGTTTGCGGACCCGCGACGCTATCGAAATGATCGTCGAGCAGGCGACGGTCCCCGTGGTCGTCGATGCCGGCCTTGGAGCTCCGAGCCATGCTGCGCTCGCCATGGAGATAGGAGCGTCAGCCGTCCTGGTCAACACTGCGATCGCTACAGCCGCGGACCCTGTCGCCATGGCAGGAGCTTTCCGCCTGGCCGTCGACGCCGGCAGGGCCGCCTACAAGGCGGGACTTGCGGTCGCTGGCTCCCCCGCAGCGTCATCCCCTCTAACAGGGTTCTTGAGATGAACCCTGCCACGACGGCAGTCCCGGTTGCGTTGGCTTCACGGCCGGCTGACGTTCCACCTGATAGCGCAGCCTCCGACGTGCTCGCCACTCCGCTCGGCGACCTGCGGCGCATCGTTGACGCCGCGGGCTGGGTCGACGTCGAACGTGCCCTGAGGCGCACGAGGCCATCGCTGAGCGATTTTGCGGCTCTGCTTTCGCCGTTTGCCGCGGAGCGCGTCGAGGACCTCGCCCTGCGAGCCCAGCAGATCACCAAGGCTCGTTTCGGATCGACCGTCCGGCTGTTCGCCCCTTTATATCTGTCCAACGAGTGCGTGTCTACCTGCACATACTGCGGGTTCTCGGCGTCGAACCTGATCGCCCGGCGGACGCTGGAGGTGGAAGAGGTTGTCGAAGAGGCGGAGGAGCTCGCAAACCGGGGTTTCCGACACGTGCTTCTAGTCGCAGGTGAGCACGCTCGGATCGTCAGCAAGGGTTACCTCGAGCAGGTCGTGAGGGCCGTGGCGCCGCTTTTCGCCCAAGTCAGCGTCGAAGTCCAAGTGTGGGACACCGAGACGTACCGCCGGCTGCTCGGCGCGGGCTGCGACGGTGTCGTTGTCTACCAGGAATCCTACGATCAGGCCACCTACGCCCAAGTGCACCTCAAAGGCAAGAAGCGCAACTACGCGTGGCGGCTCGCGGCCCCGGACCGGGCAGCGGAGGCCGGCATGCGCCGGCTCGGAGTAGGGACGCTGCTGGGTTTGCACCCCGACTGGCGTTCCGAGGCGCTACTACTGGCCTCCCACGCTACGGCCCTCACGCGCAGGTGGTGGCGGTCCGAGGTGCAGGTTGCGCTTCCCAGGCTGAGGCCTGCGGCCGGGGGCTACGAGCCGGCTGACCCGATCGACGACCGGTCTCTAACACAGCTTGTGTGCGCCCTTCGGATTTTCCTTCCCGACGTCGGTATCACGATGTCGACCCGGGAGCCACCCGAGTTGAGGGACGGCCTCGCCGTGCTTGGTGTTACTTCGATGTCTGCTGGCTCGCACACCGAGCCGGGCGGGTACGCCCGCGAAAGTGACGCCGAGCCCCAGTTCGAGATCTCCGACACCCGCTCCCCCGCTGAAGTTGCCGCGGCACTTCGAGCTCTGGGCGTCGAGCCGGTGTGGAAGGACTGGCAGCGAGCGTGAAAAGCGCCTCACAGGGTGCCTAGGATCGTCGTCATGACCTCTCTCGCATCCCAAACCCAGGCAGCTCCCGATACCGACGCCTCCGAGGAGACCGCCCACGACGCCGGACTGGTCGAAGAAGACCTGCTAGTCGAGGAGATCTCCATCGACGGCATGTGCGGCGTCTACTAGGTGCAAGGGCACCTTACCGGCGCAGAGACAGCAGCGACCGCTGCTTTCGATCCCTGTCTGCGCTACGAGTTGGCGCCCGACGTGGCGCTGAGAGCCGAACCCTTCGGCGCGCTGGCTTACAACTACGCTAACCGCCGCCTAACGTTCCTGCGCTCGGTTACCTTAAGGGAGCTCGTTCGTGCTCTAGGCGGGTTCGACACAGCTGGTGACGCCGTTCGATCTTCCGTGCCCGCAGCCGAGCAACCTTCCTACCTGCGCGCCCTCGCAAACCTCGCGAACAGCGGAATGATCCGTGCCTGCTGAGACCGGTCGCCTCGTCGACCAACTCGCCCTCGGTTTGGACTCGCCGATATGTCTCACTTGGGAGCTCACCTACGGCTGTAACCTGTCCTGCCTGCACTGCCTGTCTTCGTCAGGCCGTCGCGATCCCGACGAGCTGACCACCGCCCAGGCGCGAACCCTAATCGACGAGATGGCGGACATGTCGGTCTTCTACGTCAACGTAGGTGGCGGTGAACCCACGATCCGACACGATTTCTACGACCTTGTCGGCTACGCAGTCGACAGCAAGGTCGGGGTGAAATTCTCGACGAACGGCTACACGATGAGCGCCGAACGCGCCCGTCAAGTGGCGGCCATGGACTACGTCGACGTGCAGATCTCCCTGGATGGTGTCGACCCTGCCACTAACGACGCCCTACGCGGACGGGGAAGTTACGCCGCAGCACGCCGGGCTATGGACAACCTGGCCTCGGCGGGGTTTGCTGACTTCAAGATATCTGTCGTTGTCACCGCCGCCAACGTCGAGCAGCTCGACGGGTTCGCCCGCCTCGCCGCAGGTTACGGAGCCACGTTGCGCCTCACCAGGCTGCGCCCCTCAGGTCGGGGAGCGCAGGTATGGAACCGGTTGCACCTCGACCAAAGCCAACAGGTCCGCCTGTATCATTGGTTGGTCGACAACCCGGGCGTGCTGACGGGTGATTCCTTTTTCCACCTCTCCGCCCTCGGAGAGCCGCTCGCCGGGCTCAACATGTGCGGGGCAGGAAGGGTGGTGTGCCTGATAGACCCCGTCGGTGACGTTTACGCCTGCCCTTTCGTACTCCACGAAGACTTCAAAGCGGGCAACGTGAAAGACGACGGTGGTCTCGCCGTCGTTTGGCGGGACTCACCTTTGCTGAAAGCTCTGCGCGAGCCCCAGTCGGCCGGGGCGTGCAGCTCCTGCGGGTCCTTCGATTCCTGCCAGGGCGGCTGCATGGCAGCCAAGTTCTTCACCGGCCTGCCCCTCGACGGCCCCGACCCCGAGTGCGTGAAAGGTCATGGCGTAAGCCTCCTGGGAGATGTGGAGCCCGGTAGTATCCCTTCCCCGGGTGAGGGCCATTCCGTGCCGGTCGTGTTGCGATCGCCTCGACGAGCCCGAGTCGCCGTCTGAAAGGCGCAGACCCCAAACGATGGGAGTCGCGTCCCTTTCCGAGCTCACCTGGACCGAGATCGCAGCACAAGCGGCCGCGAGCCTGCTCGCGGTTCCTGTCGGCTCGACCGAACAGCACGGCCCACACCTACCGTTGGGGACCGACACGGCGATAGCGTCCGAACTATGCAGGCGCCTGGCTTCCCAGCGAGGCGACGTAGTCATCGGCCCTGCCTTGTACTACACGGCGAGCGGCGAACACTCGGGCTTTCCTGGGACGCTTTCGGTGGGCAACCGGGTTCTGCGCGACGTCCTCGTCGAGGTCGGCCGGTCAGCCGACGCGTTCGGCGGGGTCCTCTTCGTGTCAGCGCACGGGGGCAACGTGGCGGCCCTTCGAAGTGCCGTCGATGTTCTAATCAAGGAGTCCCGCCTTGCAAGAAGCTGGTCGGCTCCAGCTCCCCCCGGTGGGGACGCTCACGCCGGTCGGGTCGAGACGTCGGTGATGCTGGCGCTGCGACCAGACCTTGTCAGAGGCATTCCACCTGCCACAGACGGTTGCGTTGTGGCACTTGGCGAAGTGATCGGCGTACTTCGACGTTCAGGGGTGCGCTCGGTGAGCGCCAACGGGGTGCTGGGCAACCCGGCGGCTTCATCTGCTGAAGTCGGAGAGGACATCCTTGATTTTTGGGAGGCAGATCTCGCGCGCTCCGTAGCCGGCTGGCCCGCCGCCACTTCGTCGGCGCCGCTCAGTGAAACTCAAGATACGACGGTCCGCCGCCTGTGACGTCCGTTAGTAAAGCCTTAGACGGGTCAGATCAGGCGGGCGAGAATGCCGCCCCGGTTGCGGTCGTAACCGGGGCGGCCCGAGGTATCGGCGCGGCTGTTGCGCGAAAGTTGGCTTCGGCTGGTTGGCGGCTTGTCCTCTTCGACCGGTGCGCCGACGACCCGGAGCTGCGATATCACTTGTCCTCTACGGCCGACCTGGATCGCAGCGTCGAACTCTGCGGCGGGCTGTCCAGCTGCGAGGCGGTGGTAGGCGACGTCCGCTCCCAGGCTGACCTCGATTCGGCCATCGAAGTAGCCGTAAGGCGGTATGGCCGCCTCGACGCCGCCGTGTCGGTGGCTGGAGCGATAGCCGGTGGTACGCAAAGCTGGGACACGCCGGACGCGACGTGGGAGGTGATGATAGCGGTCAACCTCGAAGGTCCATGGCGGCTAGCAAAGGCTGCCGTCCCAGCCTTGTTGGAATCCCCGCAGCCTCGCAACGGCCGTTACGTCGCTGTCGCGTCCAGCGCCGGCGTAGTCGGCCTTCCCCTTCTCGGCGCCTACAGCGCCGCCAAGCACGGCGTGGTGGGTCTGGTCAGAAGCCTCGCCGCGGAGCTCGCCCCCCACGGTGTCACCGCTAACGCTGTCGCACCCGGCTCGACGTCGGGGTTCATGCTCGAGGCTAGCGCCGCCATCTACGGTCTGACCTCGCCCTCTGAGTTCGTCCAGCATCACCTCATTCCGAGACTGATAGACCCCGACGAGCCGGCGGCGCTGATCGCGTGGTTGTGCAGCCAGGAGTCCGCGGCGGTAACCGGTGCGCTGCTACCTGTCGACGCCGGCATGACAGCGCGGTGAAGGGGAGCGCCATGCGCTCTGGACGGCGGACGCCTATACCCGCCGGATTCGGTTTATGCCTCGCTCAGACCACGAGGCGCCCCAACGGTCGGCTTGTCGTGGGGGGCGCGCCAACCAGGATCCTTCGCCTCTCCACACGCGGGTCAAAACTCCTTGACGCCTGGACTTCCGGTGAGCCGGTCGGCGACGATGTCGCCGCCGGGCTACTCGCCCGGCGGCTGGTGGACGCAGGGATCGCCGACCCACTCCCACCGGGTCCAGTTTCACCTGGGGTCGACGGCGTCGCGTTCGCAATTCCCGTGCGCAATGACGCGGTGGGACTGATCGACACTCTCTCGTCGCTCTACCGGACAATCCGACCACAGAGGGTGGTAATCGTTGACGACGCGTCGGAGATGCCTCTCCAAGTGACTTTTGACGATCCAGGCTCACCGTTGTCCGGGGAAGTTAGCCTGCTGAGACGACGCCACCCCGGAGGCCCGGGTGCCGCCCGCAACACGGCGTGGTCCCACCTGGCCGGAGGGAAAGTCGACGCCGAAGAGCCAGCTCGTACCCGCCATCAGCGCCAGGCGGAGCCACCGGAGATCGTCGTCTTCCTCGACGCGGGGGTCACACCCGAGCCCGGATGGCTCGAAATGTTACTGGCTCATTTTTCCGATCCAAAGGTGGGCGCCGTAGCCCCGAGGGTGCGCTCCAGAGGCGGTCAGACCAGGTCTGGGCGCCTGGCAGCCTACGAGCGTCACCGCTCACCCCTGGACCTCGGTCCCCACCCCGGCTGCGTGGTCCCGGGCGGGCGGGTCTCCTACGTGCCTAGCGCGGCGCTTGCGGTGCGGCTCCGCTGCCTGGCCGACGCCGGCGGCTTCGACGAGGACCTTCGCTACGGGGAGGACGTCGACCTCGTGTGGAGGTTGTCGAGGTCTGGGTGGGCTGTGCGCTACGAGCCTGGCGCACAGGTATCCCACCCGGCCCGGCCGTCGTGGCGGGGGTGGCTCGCACAGCGCTACAACTACGGGCGTTCCGCAGGTCCGCTCGCCCTGCGCCACCCCAATGCGGTAGCACCGCTCAGCGTGTCAGCTTGGAGCGTCTCCTGCTGGGCCCTGGCCAGCACAGGCAGGCTGCGCCTGGCGGCCGCCCTAACGGTCGGAACGCCATTGGCTTTTGCTTGGCGCGCAACCCGGCGCACCCGAGTTGTCCGGCCCTCTCCGTTGGATCGCGACCAACATCTCCGGCACGACCCCCCCGGTGGCTCTTCGAGCTTCGACCTGGCCTACGAGCTGTTCCGCCTGGCCCTGCGGGGCAACGTGGCGGCGGCTGTTCCTATCTGCAGCGCTGCGCGGCGAGCTTGGAGCGTGCCCCTCCTTGGCGTTGCCTGGTTAGCGTGGCCTTCGATGCGATCCCGCACTCGCCGCTTCGCTGCGGCAACGTGCGCAGCTGTTGTGGTATGCCCTGGATTGGCTGACCGCTGCAAACACCGCTCTCAGAGTCTCGGAGTCCTTGCCTGGTGCGCCCTGCGGCTCGCAGACGACCTGGCCTACCAGGCCGGGGTGTGGACCGGCTCGTTCGAGTCGGGATCACTTGGGGCGTTGCTACCCCGCTTCGCTACGGCGAAACGCACCAGTTCGCCAGCAAGGCCCGTGTAACCATCCGGGGTCAACGCCCCAAGCCTTGCAGCCGCCTCCTCCGGTAGGTCCAGGCTGTCAACAAACGCTCTCAGCGCTTCGGGACCAACCTGGCGCCCCCGAGTGAGCTCTTTTAGGCGCTCGTAGGGCTCGTCGACACCGTAGCGTCGCATCACCGTCTGAACGGCTTCGGCGAGAACTTCCCAGTGACGGCCCAGGTCCTCCGCCATAGAAGCTGCGTCAGGAATTACCTTGGTGAGTCCCCGGCGAGCCGACGCAACGGCGAGACCGGAATGCCCGGCCGCAACGCCGATATTGCGCAGCGCCGACGAATCTGACAGGTCCCGCTGCATCCGCGACGTCATAAGCTTCGAGGCCAGGTGTTCCAAAAGCGCCGACGAGATGCCCGCATTGGCCTCGGCATTCTCGAAGTCGATCGGGTTCACCTTGTGAGGCATCGTGGAAGAGCCCACCTCTCCGGCTAGGACCCGCTGGCGCAGGTACGAGCGGCTCACGTACTCCCACATGTCCCGGCAGAAATCGACGAGGATCGTGTTGAACCTCACCATCGCGTGGAACAGTTCCGCCATCGTGTCGTGGGGCTCGATCTGAGTGGTGAGGGGATTCCACTCCAGGCCGAAGCCTTCCACGAAGCGACGGGACACGTCGATCCAGTCCACCTCAGGGTAGGCGGCGACGTGCGCGCCGAAGGTACCGACCGCCCCGTTGAACTTACCGCTTAGGCGGAGGGATCTCACCTGGTCGGCCTGGCGGGCCAGGCGGTACGCGAAAACCGCCAGTTCCTTGCCGAGAGTCGTCGGCGAGGCCGGCTGACCGTGGGTGTGTGCCAACATCGGCACCGCCGAGCACGACTCAGCGAGGTCCAGGATCTCGGCGCACAACCGGTCCGCCTCGTCCAGCCAGACGCCGGCCACACCCTCTTTGAGCATCAGCCCGTAAGCCAGGTTGTTGACGTCCTCGGAAGTCGCCGCAAAATGTACAAATTCTCTGCGTGCAGCCGACCAGCCCAAACCGCTTAGGCGCCGCTTGAGGTGGTACTCCACTGCCTTGACGTCGTGGTTTGTCTGGGCCTCTATCACTTTGATGTCAGACGCTTCGGTCGACCCGAACTCCTCTACCCAGCCTCTGAGCGTCGCAGACGTCTCGGAGTCCAGCGCCTCGAGTTCTAGGATCGACGGCTCTTGGCTCAAAGCTATGATCCACTCCACCTCGACTCGGAAGCGCTGGCGGATGAGCGCCTGCTCCGAGAAGTTGTGGGAATAACTCTCCAGCTGAGCTTTGTAACGACCGTCCAGCGGAGACAACGCTGTCGGGTCAGCGGCTGTGATATCGGGGCGACCGCCTGTCGGCATGACCGAAGACACTACACGTGCTTTCGAAGCGCTATCCGATCGGTCGCCTGGCCCCTGTTTCGGTGGGGCATGCCATCCGGACTGGACGCCTGAGCTCACCTGGACCACCATGGTCAGGTGCGCGGACCCGGGCGACCATACGATCAGGACGATCCTCCCGCACCACCGGCGAAACCGTCGACGCCCACGAAGCTCCAGGGACACCGCCCGAGCAGGCTCTTCGACCAGGACAGCGCTGATAGCCTCCAAGCCTCCAAGGCGGCACCCCCCCGCCGGCCCAGCCCGCCCCTCCCAGCGGCACCTGCCCAGCCCCCAAGGCGCAGCCCGAACTGGCCGGCCGTAAAACGGCCGGAGTCCGCAAGGACTGTCACCACAAGACCTACTTCGACACTGTCGCAACCGAAAGAAAGGGCACCTGCCGGGCAGTCCCAACGCCATGCACGACCTGCGGCGTCACCTTCCGCCGGCAGGTCCACGGCAGTGCTAGCCGCCGGAACGCTCGCTTCGCGCTTGACAGGCTTCGCCCGGGTCCTCGCGATCGGCTACGTACTTGGCGTCAGCCCGCTATCGGACGCCTTCAACTACGCAAACGGCATCCCGAACATTATCTACGACTTGGTGCTGGGAGGCATCCTCGCCGCGACGCTGATACCTGTGTTCGTCGACGATCTCGGTTCAGACGACCCCAAAGTACGCTCCCACTCTGTCTCTGCGGTCCTCACGGCACTTTCCGTCGGCCTTGTCATAGCGAGTGCCCTGCTGTGGATCCTGGCGCCGTACGTGATCGACTTCTATCTAGTCTTGGAGCACGGCAGCGCCGCGGCAGCCGAGAAGGCGATCGCCACCCGGCTGCTGCGGTACTTCGCGCCTCAGGTCTTCTTTCTGGGCACAATCGTCGCAAGCACCGCCATCCTCAACGCACGACGGCGCTTCGGGATAGCCGCGTTTTCGCCCGTCCTGAACAACGCGATCGCTATAGCGGCGTTGATAGCCACCAAGATCGTCGCCGCGTCCATCCTCGCCCCGGCACGCATCGCTTCGACCTCCACCGTCGAAGCCTTCGGAAGAGACGCCAGGGCTATCGTAGTTCTCGGAGTAGGGACCACGCTCGGCTACGCAGTCCAGCTGATCGCCCAGATTCCAAGCATGCACCGGCTGGGGCTCAGGCTGCGCCCCGTGTGGGACCCCCGCCACCGCTCCGTGCGGCGGGTGGCTGCGCTTTCGGGTTGGATCGTGGGTGTCGTCGTGACCAACCAGGCTTCGCTGGCGTTGGTATTGATCCTCGCCGGCCGCAGCCCGGGCGGCGTCACCGCCTATCAGTTCGCCTACCAGTTCTTCCAGCTCCCCAATGCCCTGATAGCGGTGTCGGTCGCCTCCGCGATCATGCCCGAACTGGCACAGCAGTGGACCACCGGGGCCCTCGCACGCTTCGAGCGGCACTTCGTGACCGGACTTCGAGTGACCATGGCTGTGATCGTCCCTCTCTCCGTCGTGTACCTGACGGTCGCCCAGCCGCTCGTCACCCTGGCGATCCACCACGGAGCGGTAAGCGGTTCCGGCACCCGCCTGGTTACCTCCACACTGGAAGCTTTCGTCGTAGGCCTCCCCGGGTTTGCCGCGTTCTTCTTGCTCATGCGGGTCTACCAGGCGATGCAGAACGCTAGAGGGATGTTCCGGGTGTACCTGCTCGAGAACGCCCTTACCGTCGTCGCAGCCTACGGGCTCAACGTCGCGTTCGGCGTCCCCGGACTGGCCCTCGCCTGGGTAGTCCCCTACACCCTCGCCGCGGTGTGGGCTGTGGTGGACCTCAAAGGCCGGGCCGGTTCCTTCGGCGGTTGGTTGACCGTGCGAGCCCTGCTGCGCATAGCTGTCGCGTCCTGCCTTGCTGGCGCCGGGGCGCTTGCAGTAGGCGTGGCTTTTGCCCACGTAACAAGCGACCTACTGCTGAGCGCCCGGGTCGCCAGCCAGGTCCTGGCAGCGGTGGTCATCTACGTGTACGTGGGCCTGAAGCTCCGTGTGCGCGAGTTGCACCTGGCCCTCGAAGTGCTACGACGGATCGGAGTCGCGATCCCCGGCCTCTGAGCGCCTCACGGTGACGGCAGTCAACTCCACGCCCGGCGCCAAGCGACCCCGCTGAGACGCAGCGGCTTCGACCGCTAAGCGGTCAACCATCTCGTTCATCGGATCACCGGCGTGACCTTTTACCCAGCGAAAGCGGATACGACCCGAACCGAACCGGTAAGCGTCGACCAACGGCTCCCACAGGTCCCGATTAGCAACCGGCTTCTTCTGAGTGTTCGTCCAGCCCCGGGCGAGCCACCCGCGCCACCACGAGTCACGAAAACAGTTGACGACGTAGGTGGAGTCGCTCACCACCTCGACTGGTCCCGTTATCGAGGTGACTGCGTCTAGCGCGGCCTTGAGCTCCATACGCTGGTTGGTGGTATGAGCTTCAGCCCCACTGCGCCACAACTGCTCTCCCACCGCCCACGCCCAGCCGCCCGGGCCCGGGTTACCCGAGCACGCCCCGTCGGTGTACACGACGGTCAGCTCCGTCGAAGCCTGAAATGCCATCCCCACAGCATGCCGCTTGCGAGCTACCTGGTTGGTCGCCCTCGGAGCGTTCCAAGCGCGAGTATGGAGCGTGATTTTCGACGGCTTCTCACACCAGCTACCCGACATCGACCCGGTGGAGACATCCGAGTGGGTCGACTCTTTCGACGCGATCGTCGAAGCGCGAGGCAAGACCCGGGCGCGCTTTTTGTTGATGAAACTTCTAGAACGAGCGCGCGAGAACCAAGTCGGTTTCCCAGCAACTGTATCGACCCCCTACGTGAACACGATACCCCCCGACCAGGAGCCGTGGTTCCCCGGAGACGAGCACATCGAACGGCGTATAAGGGCCTACATCCGCTGGAACGCTGCGATCATGGTGGTCAGGGCGAACCACCTCGCCGAGGGCATCGGAGGCCATCTCGCGACCTTTGCGTCGTCGGCCAGCCTCTACGAAGTCGGCTTCAACCATTTCTTTAGGGGCAAGGACAACGGCCAGGCCGGCGATCAAGTCTACTTCCAGGGTCACGCCGCACCGGGTATATACGCAAGGGCATTCTTGGAGGGACGTCTAAGCGAAGGCCAGCTCGAGCACTTTCGCATGGAGCTACAAGGGCGACAGGCAACCGCCTCCGGCCAGCCGGGGCCGGGCGGCCTGTCGTCATACCCCCATCCTCGCCTGATGCCAGACTTTTGGGAGTTCCCTACCGTCTCGATGGGGATCGGGCCGCTCAACGCCGTCTACCAGGCGCACTTCAACCGCTACTTGCACCACCGTCGCATCGTCGACACTTCGGCAAGCCGTGTGTGGTGCTTCCTAGGCGACGGGGAATGCGACGAGCCCGAGACTCTCGGAGCGCTGTCGCTGGCCGGGAGGGAGCAACTCGACAACTTGACTTTCGTCGTCAACTGCAACCTGCAGCGCCTCGATGGGCCAGTAAGAGGTAACGGCAAGATCATCCAAGAGCTCGAAGCAACCTTTCGGGGAGCGGGATGGAACGTGATCAAAGTGGTTTGGGGCTCCAAGTGGGACGATCTCTTGGCCCGTGACGTCGACGGTGTCCTGCTCAACAAGATGAACACGACCGTCGACGGGGAGTTCCAAAAGTACGCCACCGAGGACGGCGCCTACATTCGACAGCACTTTTTCGGTCCCGACCCGCGCCTCAGAGCTCTAGTCGAGCATCTTTCCGACGACGAACTGCTGAGCCTGCCGCGCGGCGGTCACGACTACCGCAAGCTTTACGCCGCCTACAAGGCTGCGACCGAGACGACCGGCCAGCCGACCGTCATCCTCGCCAAGACGATCAAAGGCTGGACTCTCGGCCCTGAGATCGAGGCCCGCAACTCGACTCACCAGATCAAGAAGATGAACGCGGCCCAGCTCAAGCTGCTTCGCGACAGGCTCTACCTGCAGGAGGAGATTCCCGACTCCGCCCTAGAGGACGGCGAGCCCCCGTTCTTCCGGCCGTCACCGGACTCGGTCGAGTACCGCTACATGGTCGAGCGTCGCCGTGCCCTCAACGGCTCGCTACCGCAACGTAGGGCGAACTCGAAGCCGCTACCCGCCCCCCAGCCCAAGACGCTTTCGGAGTTCGACGCTGGTTCGGGGACTCGGGCGGTGTCTACGACGATGGCTTTCGCCGTGATGATGCGAAACCTGCTGCGCGACGAGGGCGTCGGCCAGCGCATCGTTCCGATAATCCCCGACGAAGCCCGCACGTTCGGCATGGACGGCCTGTTCAAGGAGGTCGGCATCTACGCCCCGTTCGGCCAGCTCTACGACCCGGTCGACTCGCAGCTGATGCTCTCCTACACCGAGAAGGTCGACGGTCAGATCCTCGAAGAGGGGATCAGCGAGGCTGGTGGCATGGCCGACCTGACCGCCGCCGGCACTGCGTACGCCACCTGGGGTCAGGCGATGGTTCCTTTCTTCGTCTTCTACTCGATGTTCGGTTTCCAACGCGTAGGAGACCTGGTGTGGGCTTTCGGGGACATGCGCGGCCGCGGGTTCATGGTCGGCGGAACCGCTGGCAGAACGACGCTCCTGGGCGAAGGACTCCAGCACGACGACGGGCACTCGCTCCTGCTCGCCTCCACCGTCCCTAACCTGCGCGCCTACGATCCTGCCTTCGCCTACGAGGTAGCGGCGGTGATCGCCGATGGCATACCCCGGATGTACGGCGAGAACCCCGAGGACATCTTCTACTACATCACCGTCTACAACGAGAACTACCCGATGCCACCCAAACCAGACGGGATTGACGAGGGCATCATCAAGGGTCTGTACCGTTTCGCGGCGGCACCACAAGGCCCGTCGCGCAAAGCTACGATCCTCTTCTCTGGGACCGCCTCCCAGGCGGCTCTCGAGGCTCAGAGGCTCCTCGCCTCCGACCACGACGTCGCGGCGGAGCTGTGGTCCGCGACGAGCTACAAGGCCCTAAGGGAGGATGCCCTGTCCGTCGAGCGATGGAACCGCCTGCACCCGACGATGACACCGAGACGCTCCTACGTGACCGAAACCCTTAGCGAAGCTTCCGGGCCGATAGTGGCTGTCACCGACTTCATGAAAGCGGTACCCGACCAGATAGCCCGCTGGGTTCCCGCCCATTTCACCCCGCTGGGCACCGACGGCTTCGGTCGCTCGGACACGCGCGAGGCACTTCGGCGCCACTTCGAGACCGACGCAGCGCACGTCGTGGTAGCCGTGCTCGACGGTCTGGCGACCACGGGGGAAGCCAAAGCCGAGGAGGTCGAGACCGCTATATCACGCTACGGCATCGACCCCGAATCGGCCGACCCTCGGACAGCCTGACGCGCCGTGTTACATCTCAGCCAGGACGAAAGAGCCGACCGCCTTCTTTCCGATGACCCTCTCGCCTTGCTCATAGGAATGGTCCTAGACCAGCAAATCCCGCTGGAGAGAGCTTTCAGCGCCCCCCTTGAGTTGCGCCGCCGCCTTGGGGGCGACCTCGACGCCGGCCACATCGCTTCCATGGACCCTGACCGGCTTGCCGAGGTGTTCTCCGAGCGTCCCGCCCTTCACCGCTTCCCCGCCGCCAACGCGAAGCGGGTTCAGGAGCTGTGCCGGATAGTGATCGAGGACTACCACGGGGACCCGGCCGCAGTGTGGAACGAAGCTTCCGACGGAGCCGACCTCTACCGGCGGGTAGTCGCCCTTCCCGGCTTCGGAGCTCAAAAGGCGAAGATCTTCGTCGGCCTGCTCGGCAAGCAGCTCGGCGTGGAGTTACCCGGTTGGAGGGAAGCCTCCGAACCGTTCGGTCGCCCAGGTTCTTACATGTCGGTAGCGGACATCGTCGACAGCACTTCTCTGGCCCGGGTGCGACAGTACAAGCAGGCGCTGAAGGCCGCCGCAAAGCAGCCCGTGCACTCTGAAGCGGGGACTTGATGTGATGATCGTCCGAGCTAACGGCAAGCCGTGCGACCTTCCCGACGGGGCGAGCCTCGGCGAGCTGATAGCCACCCTCGGATTCGGTACCCGCTGGGTCGTCGCCGAGGTCAACGGTGAGGCCGTTGACCGCAAGGCCATGGGGTCGCTTGAGCTTCACGACGGTGACAGCGTCGAGCTTGTCAGGGCCGTAGCCGGTGGCTGAGACTTCTCCTGCGTCCCGCTTGGGGGATCGGCGCCTTTACCTTTGCACGCCGGATCGCCCCGATCTCGCCGAGTTCTTGGAGGCGTGTATCGCAGGCGGGGTTGACGTTGTCCAACTGCGCGACAAGCGACTCGAAGCCCGTCCACTTTTGGCGTCAGCGCTGGTAGCGAGAGAGGTGTGCGCCCGCTGCGACGTGCCCTTCATCGTGAACGACCGGCCTGACCTGGCTCTCGCCTGCGGTGCCGACGGCGTACACGTGGGACAGGACGACGTGGCACCCGCCTTGGCGCGTCGGGTGTTAGGCGACGAAGCGATCATCGGATTGTCCACGCACGCCCCCGGCGAGTGGGACAGCGCCGTAGGGGAGCCCGTGGACTACCTCTCAGCGGGCCCGGTGAACGCGACTCCCTCCAAGCCTGGCCGTCCCGGCACTGGCCTCGGCTACCTCGACTTCGTCTCGTCAAGCCCTCATGGGCGGACAATCCCGTGGTTCGTGACCGGCGGCGCGAACCCCGCCACAGTCGCCGAGATGGCCGCACACGGAGCGCGGCGTTTCGTCGCGGTCCGCTACCTCACAGAGTCACGGGACCCACAGCGCGCTGCGAGGTCACTTCGCCAGGCTATAGACGTTTACTGGTCTACGTGACCGCCACGTGAGGGTTCCGACCGCCGGTCAGCTGCCTTGGCGGTCGAGCCAGCCGATCAGCAGCGCCACCGCCCTGGGATCGTGGCTCAGACGATGACCTGCGCCGGGAAGGATCTTCAGTTCGGCACGAGCTTCCGCTGCGTCGGCGAGAGCCCTTGCGTCGAGAACGTTGACCACCTCGTCGTTCGCGCCGTGGACAATCAGCAGCGGACGCGGTGGTATTCGGGATATGAGGTCCAACGGGCGTATATCGCGCAACTCCCGTGCCCAAGCGTCTAGGTCCGGAGGGAAATTCCTATCTTTGATCAGCCCGGTGGCGCGCGCTTGCGCGACGAAGCGCCTGGCGTCGGAGGCACGGTCTGCGAAGTCGGCGGGAGCGGAGAACGACGCTACTCCCCTGATGCGGCTGTCGAGGCCCGCGGCGCACAGCGCCAACGCCCCGCCCGCTGCGAACCCGCACAGCCATATCGCTTCGACGCCCGGGGCGCTGAGGGTTACCTCGACAGCCGCTTGCAGGTCTCTCAGCCATCCTGCCAGCGAAAAGTTACCTCCGGAGGTGGCCGTGCCCCGAAAGGCGAACGTGAGGACGGTCCATCCGGTGTCAGCGGCGAGACGGTCGGCGAGCTGGTGGAAGCTTCCGTCGGGGCCGAGCTGCCCTTCACCTGACGGAAAACCATGACACACGAGCAGGCCGTGACGCGGCCCGCCCACTGCTGACGTAGAAGGAAGCGCAGCGTAGGCCCCGAGGCTTATCCCGTCGACTGTGATGACGAACTCGCCCTGCTTTTCGGGGATGCTTCCTGGAAAGGAATCCACGCTGATCGCCTCGCGTTGGTTGTGGTGGCCTACTGGGTTGAAGGTTTGCCGTGCTCGATATCACCCTGGACGCGAGGTTGGGGTCACCCGTAAGCGACCCCAACCTCCTAAAGCGTCTGGATGGTACGAGACAACAGGTTGAACTTGCCAGGCGGGACCATTTCCTGACCCTGTTTGCCCGGGTAACTGGTGGGATTCACCAGAAGGCCCAGCGACCGACTAGCGGCCAGTCACCTCCGAGGTCCCAGTACTTCGACTTATCAGCTGGACCACCTCCTTTCCTCGGTGAGATCAATATTAACCAGATCTCGGGGTAAGTCCAAGCTTTTACGCCGGCGCTGGGATCCGTCTAGATACCTATGCGCTGCGCGAGAAGCTCCCTGTGGTAGGTCGGATCGCCGAAGAGCAACTCTGAGCTCTTCGCCCGCTTGAAGTACAGGTGAGCGGGATGCTCCCACGTAAAACCGATACCGCCATGGATCTGGATGTTCTCGGCTGTCGCGTGGAAGTAAGCCTCCGAGCAGTAGGACTTGGCGAGGCTGGCAACTACGGGCAGTTCGTCGCTGTCCTCGGCGGCGGCCCAGCCTGCGTAGTAGGCAGCGGACTTGGCAGACTCGACCTCAAGGAGCATGTCGGCGCACTTGTGCTTTATCGCTTGGAAACTACCGATCGGACGCCCGAACTGCACCCGGACCTTCGCGTACTCGACCGCCATCTCGAGCACTTTCTGCGCTCCGCCAACCTGTTCGGCGGCCAGAGCGACCGCGGCGAGGTCCAGCATCTTCGAGATGGCCGCCCATCCTTGCCCCTCGGCACCGACAAGACGTGCCGGGGTCGCATCGAAGGTCAGCTTCGCCTGCTTGCGCGTCTGGTCCATCGTCGACAGGGAAGTGGCCTGGTATCCCTGGGCACCCTTATCAACGGCGAACACTGAAACACCCTTAGCCGAGCGCGCTGCGACGAGAACCAAGTCGGCTGCGTGACCATCGAGAACGTAGAGCTTCTCGCCGCTGACACGCCACTGGCCGTCCGAGTCACTCGCCAGCACCGTCACACCTTCCTCGTCCCAGCGCCCGGACGCCTCCGCCAGCGCTACTGTGGCGATCTTCGAGCCTCCAGCGATCGAGGGTAGATAATCGGCCTGCGCGGCCTCGTCCCCGGTTGCCATGAGCAGATTGGCGGCTAAAGCCACCGCCGAGAAGTAGGGGGCACACAGGAGAGCCCTACCCATCTCCTCTAGGACGACTACCAGCTCGACGTAGCCGAACCCGGATCCGCCGAAGCGCTCCGGTATCGTCAAGCCCTGCAGCCCGAGTTGGTCCGCCATCTGACGCCACACGGCCTCGTCGTATCCGTCTTCTGTCTCCATGAGGCGGCGAACTTCGGTCTCAGGCGACTTGTCTTCCAAGAAGCGCCGAACCGCTTTGCGGAGCTCTTCCTGCTCTTCACTGAAGGCGAAATTCACGGGTGACGTCCTCTTTTCGTCTGCGGGTTGGTTTGGTTGACCGGCCAAAGCCGGGCTGAACATCGCTGCCAGCCTTTGCTGCTCTAACTATTTCTAGCCCATAGTCTGGTCCTCATGCACTACGAAGACTCCCAAGTGGAGCTGCATCGTGTCGTCGTCGGGCCTCTGGACAACAACGTGTACGTGCTTCGATGCAAGCGAACCGGCGAAGCGGTCCTGATAGACGCTGCCAACGAACACGAGAGACTGCTTGAGATGGCGCAGCGACTGGGAGTTCGCCGGGTCCTTGAGACCCACGGGCACTGGGATCACATCCAAGCCGTGCCCGCCGTTCGAGACGCTGGCTACGAGGTAGGCGTGACAGCCGCTGACGCTTCCATGCTGCCGTCGTACGATTTCGTCCTCGGGGACGAGGCTGTGATCGAGGTGGGAGACCTGCGCCTGCACACCATCGCCACGCCCGGGCACACCCCCGGGTCAATGTGTTTCCGCCTTGAAGATGCACCCTTGCTCTTCAGCGGGGACACTCTGTTCCCGGGAGGCCCAGGGAACACCAGCTTCGAAGGCGGGGATTTCGACACGATAATCACGTCCATCGACCGCAGGCTCTTCGCCGCTCTGGACCCTTCTACCCTGGTCCTGCCCGGCCATGGCAGCGACACGACTCTCGCCGAGGAGATACCCCACCTCGACGAGTGGGTCGCTCGGGGTTGGTAGGAGACGCCCCCGGGAACGTCAGGTCCCGGTTAAGGGGTGACGGGGAGCATCGACTAGGTCCAGTCCTTCGGGGAGGCCCTCCACTTCCACGCTGTCTCCCTCAACCGTCACGGTCACACGCGCTCCGGCCAGCGGGATGCCGCCTACCCTGAGACGCTTGACCTGCTCAGGCAGCGCTGGGTGCAGCCAAACTTTCCCGCGTGGCACCCACGGATCAAGCCTGAGGAGAGTCCGGAGCATGAGGAGCGGCGACGCCGCGGACCACGCTTGGGGAGAGCACGCAGTTGGGTAGGGCACCACCAGAGGATGCTCGATACGTTCGAGACCACTGTAAAGCTCGGGAAGGCGACCTCCCTGCGCCGCCCCTGCGTCTATAACCCCCATGATCAGCCGGTGCGCCTCCCTGGTGAACCCGTAGCGCATCAGCCCGGCCGCAGCTATGGCGGTGTCGTGCGGCCACACCGAACCGCAGTGGTAGCTGACAGGGTTGTAACCGGTCATGGAGGAACCTAGGGTGCGCAGACCCCAACCGCTGAACATTTCTGTTCCACTTAGGCGTTTAGCGACGACGCCGGCCTTGTCAGCGTCGAGAATTCCCGTCCAGAGGCAGTGGCCCATGTTCGAAGCGAGAGCGTCGATGGGCTTTTTGTCCCTGTCGAGTCCCATGGCGACCCACCCGCGCTCCTCCAGCCAGAAGTCCCGGTTGAAAGCGGCCTTCAAGTCGGCCGCCTTATTCCTCATCCTCACTGACAGAGCTTGGTCTCCCTGCTCGGCGGCGAAGAACGCCCGCGCCAGGTATGCGCTGTAGGCGTATCCCTGTACTTCGGCGAGAGCGATCGGTGGCTCGGCTAGGCGCCCGTCGGCGAATCGGATGCCTCCGGTGGAGTCCTTCCAACCTTGGTGTCTTAGACCGCGGTCAGAGGCACGCCGGTACTCTATGTACCCGTCCCCGTCCCGGTCACCGAAGCGCTCCATCCACTCGATGGCTCGGTCGGCCGCGGGCAACAAGTTGTCTACCGCTTCACGAGCAAGTCCCCAACGACGAAGCTCGCCGAGGAGCATGACGAACAGCGGTGTAGCGTCAGCGGTGCCGTAGTAGATCAGCCCTCCGCCCAGGCTCAGTGACGAGGTCTCCCCGAAGCGCATCTCGTGGAGTATCCGGCCCGGCTCCTCCTCGTTGCTAGGGTTCACGTCGGCGCCTTGGAAGCGAGCGAGCGTCTGAAGGGTACCCAAGGCCAGCTCAGGGTCGACCAGCAAAGCCATGTATGCGCTGATCAAAGAGTCCCGCCCGAAGAGGGTCATGAACCACGGAGCGCCGGCGGCGACCACGGTCCGCTCGGGATAGTCGGGGTCGAAAATCCGAAGTGAACCCAGGTCCTCGGAACCCCGAGCGACGACGCTTCTGAGGCCGTCGTGGTCAGTGTCGACCACGGGAACGCTCCGCCTCCATGCTGCCATCCGCTCAGCCGGAGCCGCCCGAGTAACGGGTTGCCCGCAAAGCCAGCGAGGCTCGATCTCGTCCCCGTCGATTCCACAAGAGAACTGCGTGCAAAAAGACCAAGACTCGCGCGAGGGGATGATCACCTCCCAACGGGCTGTCGGGCCTTCGAGCACCGCCGGCGTAGAAAACGACACTCGAAGGCTGCGGCGACGGCTGCCGTTACGGTTTCGGAACAACAACGACCCGTCGGCTTGCTCTACGGCAACATCCGGCGACTGCGGCGTCCGGCCCTCCTTGACGGCAAAGAGGTCTGCAAAGTCAGCCCCGACGGTCAACTCCAGAGCGCAGTAGGCCGGCTCCTCACCGAAGTTGCGCACGAGAAGGTCCTCGCGCATTCCACGCCCGATGTAGCGGCGCCGCTCGATCAAAAGGTCGGAGTCCCCGCGCCCCGCTGGCGGCATACTACGGGAAATGAACGTGGCCGAGTAAGGCTCCGATACCGAACGCGCCAGCGACTCGGGCCCCTCTCCGTTGACCATTATTGAGTATGAGGACACAAAGCGCGTGTCACGGAAGAACAATCCTTCGGCTCGCTCCGCGGCAACATCCCCGCCGAGATCGCAAACTAAAAAGGCAGAGCCTTCCACCAAGGTGACCCGATCATGGTTCGCGGAAGCTGGTCCGCCGCTGCTCGAGTTCCACGGGCTTGGCATCGAGGTCGACGCTAGCCGCCTGTGCAAGCGCCGCACGACCGGCTCACCCCGTATTTTCTACTACTGCTGTAGTAGTAATAGTATGTGGGGCATGGAAACGCCTCTCCTGCAGATCGAAGGGCTCCACGCAGAGGTAGAGGGTATACCGATCCTGCGGGGCGTCGACTTGGTCGTCGACGCTGGTGAGCTTCACGCCTTGATGGGCCCGAACGGCTCCGGCAAGTCCACCCTCGCCAACGTAATTCTGGGCAACCCTGCGTACCGTGTGACCGCTGGGACAATCCGCTTCAAAGGCGAGGACATCACTGCCTGGCCTCCAGACGTCAGAGGCAAGGCGGGCTTCTTCCTAGCCTTCCAACACCCCGAGGCTGTCCCCGGGCTGCCCGTCGCACAGTTTCTGCGCCAAGCGCTCTCAGCGCGGCGAGGCACTGACCTTTCGGTTCTGGAGTTGAGGGTTTCGATAATGGAGTGGATGAAGCGCCTTGGAATGGACCCGAGCTTCGGCGACCGCTACCTGAACGAGGGTTTCTCGGGTGGAGAACGAAAGCGCAACGAGATCTTGCAGATGGCGATACTCGAGCCGGAGATAGCCATCCTCGACGAGACCGACTCGGGTCTCGACATTGACGCTCTCGGCGTAGTCACTAAGGGCATCCACGAGATCCGCCGGATACGCCCACATCTAGCCGCCGTGGTGGTGACCCACTACCATCGCGTCCTCGAAGAGTTGAAACCACAAAGGGTCCATCTCTTAGTCGACGGGCGGATAGCCCAAAGCGGCGGCCCAGAACTTGCGGATCGAATCGAACAGGAAGGCTACGACGCATGGCGGCCATAGACGTGACCACCGTCAAAAAGGACTTCCCTATCCTCGACAGGACAGTCCACTCCAAGCGGCTCGTCTACTTGGATTCCGCTTCCTCCTCGCAGAAGCCCACAAGCGTCATCGAGGCCATGACCGCCTACTACGAGACTACCCACGCGAACGTCCACCGAGGGGTCTACCTGATTGCCGAGGAAGCCACCCGTCTCTACGAGAAGGCAAGAGCCGACCTGGCAAGGTTCATAGGCGCCTCGACGCCCGAGGAAATCGTTTTCACGAAGAACGTAACCGAGGCGATCAACCTTGTCGCTTATTCGTGGGGTAGAGCCAATCTTGGCCCTGGTGACGTCGTTGTGCTCACCGAGATGGAGCACCACGCGAACCTGGTCCCCTGGCTGGCCCTAAAGGCCGAACGAGGTATCGAGATTCGCTACCTCTTCGTGGACGGGGAAGGGCAGTTGGACCTGAGCCGACTCGACGAGACCCTAAGAGGAGCGAAGCTTCTCGGAGTCACGTCGGTGTCGAATGTGCTCGGCACTATCAACCCGGTGCAAGACCTAGTCGAAGCAGCCCACGGAGCAGGCGCTCTCGTCCTCGTCGACGGAGCGCAGCACTCACCCCATATGCCCACAGACGTGACAAGCCTGGGCTGCGATTTCTTTGGGGTCACAGGCCACAAGATGCTCGGACCCACAGGTATCGGGGCGCTTTGGGCTAGGCGGGATCTCCTCGAAGCGATGCCCGCTTTCCTCGGAGGCGGGGAGATGATTCGCGACGTCCGCTTGGACGGTTTCACAACCAACGACGTTCCTTGGAAGTTCGAGGCCGGGACTCCCCCGATAGCCGAAGCGGTAGGACTTTCCGCCGCGATCGAGTACCTAGAACGTCTAGGCATGGACGAAGTGCGCAACCACGAGCGTTCACTGACCGCTTACGCCCTAGCGTCACTGTCGAGCATCGGTGACGACGTGACCGTCCACGGCCCTTCAAGCGCCGACGAGCGGGGCGGCGTGATCTCCTTCGAGTACAAGTCCGTACATCCTCACGATCTTTCGCAGGTCCTGGACCAGGCGGGAGTGTGTGTGAGAGCCGGGCACCATTGCACAAAGCCGCTGATGCGCAAGTTGGGCGTAAGCGCCACAGCGAGGGCGTCGTTCGCTGTGTACAACGACGAAGCCGACGTGGACGCCCTCATCGGCGCCCTCGGCGACGTCGATAAACTTTTCGGCTGATCAAGGAGCTGACAATTTCTGGCCTAGAAGACCTATACAGGGAGATAATCCTCGACCACTACCGAAGCCCACGCAACCGTGGGCAGTTGGAGTCGCCCCCAGCGCACGTCGAGACCGGTTTCAACCCGCTATGCGGTGACGAGATCACCGTCTACGTACTCTTGGACGGGGATCGACTCGTCGACATCAAACTCTCAGGTCAGGGCTGCTCGATAAGCCAATCGTCGGCGTCGATGATGTCCGCCGCGGTTAAGGGCCGGACCTTGGCGGAGATCGCCGAGACGGTCCGTCGCTTCAAGTCGATGATGTCCATCCACGAAGCCCGCCTAGACGGCCCCGAAGCCGCCGACGACCATGACGGAGAAGCGGCCGCTCCCTCAGTACCCCTCGGGGACTTGGAGGCCCTCCAAGGCGTCGTTAAATTCCCGGTGAGGATCAAGTGCGCCACCTTGGCTTGGAACACATTGGCCCAAGCTCTGGAAGCCGCTTCGGACTCGACGACCTGACCCTTGAGTCCTTGGACCTGTCAGGTCCTCGGAGGCGACCTCTCAGGTGGTAGGAACCCTCCAGCCCATCGACTCTGCGATCTCCTTGCAGGTAGGACACAGCGGAAAGCGCTGGGGGTCTCCTGAGGGAACCCATATCTTTCCGCAGAGAGCCTTGACCGCCGTCCCAGTCACGAGACCTTCGACGACCGAAGGCCCGGCTGAGATGAACTCGCCCTCTTCGGGCTTCCAGCCTTCCAGGACGATGTGGGCCATTCGGTCGTGCCCGCCGTCGAGCGACGGGTCGACGTGTGCCGGAGCAACCGTTACGTCGGTCATGAGCGAAGGATAGCAATTTGAGTTCCCCCCTCCCACGCGCCTAGTCTCTCAGCGTCGTGGTTACGTGCACGTGGAATTTCCGTCGGCACCTAGGCCGTGCCCTCGTCGCTTCCGTAGCGGCACTGTTGACCTTCCTCTACGGCATCGCTCCTCGCGCTGACGCTGGTCAGATCAGCAACCTCCAAGCCCAAGCAGCGGCTATCACCGCACAGATCAACGCCGTGGGACTCCAAGAGGACGCTCTCTCGGAGTCCTACGATCAGACGCAATCGAAGCTTTCAACCCTCCAGGCCCAAGTCGGCGAGGCCCAGGCATCCCTAGCCTCCGCCCAGGCTGCCGAGAGCAAAGCACGCGAGGCTTTGGCTAGCGCTGCTGTCCAAGCCTACGTGGATGGCGGGACCAACCCGCTCGTGACCACTGGCGGAACGCCGTCCCAGTCGGTGGCACTACTTCGCTCCGAGTACGCGAGCACCCTCGCGACAGACCAGACCAACGCCATTGACCAGTACCAAACCACCTCCTTGAAGGAGCACACGGCAAGCGCTCAACTCGCCGCTGAAGCGTCTGCCGTGAACGAACAGTTAGCGGTGCTCTCCAAGCAGCGTTCCAGCCTTCAAGCGACTTCGGCGCAGCTGACTTCGCTCGAATCCCAGGTGACGGGCCAGCTCGCAGCTGCCGTAGCCGCCCAGCAAGCCGCTGAAGCGGCTGCAGCGCAGAAGGCTGCCGCTGAGCGTGCGGCAGCGGTGGCCGCCCAAGTAGCTGCAGCTGCTTCGGTAGCCGCTCGCAACGTCCCCGCCCCTCAGACCCCAGGCGTCGCAGTTGGAACAGCCCAATCGTCGGCTTCCTCCGGGAGTGCCGCAGCGTCAGCTGGCCCCTACACTCCTCCACCGCTTAGCTCGGCGGCGGCACGAGCGGTGGCCGCAGCCGAGAGTCGCGTCGGAGACTGGTACCAGTGGGGAGCCGCCGGTCCAAGCACATTCGACTGCTCCGGGCTGGTGATGTGGGCCTACGCCCAGGCCGGGATTTCGCTTCCCCACTTCAGCGGGGCTCAGTACGCTGACACCATCCATATTCCCATGTCGGATCTGCAGCCGGGAGACCTTGTGTTCTTCGCCAACCCTGGCGACCACGTGGCCATGTACGTGGGCGGAGGCGACATCGTCGAGGCCCCCTACACCGGGGCGCAGGTTCATATCATTCCGATGTATTCCGGTTTCGTCCTCGCCGGGCGTGTCGCCTAGTTCAAGCGCTCTGGGATGTACCAGCTAGCATCGTAGCGGTGCGACCATGCGGGTAGAACGATGCTTTGCCTTCATAGACCTCAGCGGCTTCACGGCTTTCACGGAGAGGTGCGGTGACGAAAGGACGGTAGAAGTCCTAACCCGCTTTCGTGGTCGTGTCAGGGCTATCGCAGCCCGACGGGGGGTCCGAGTCACCAAATGGCTCGGAGACGGGGCGATGCTCAGCTCCGCTGACACGCCTGCTGTGGTGGCAATGGCTATCGAGCTCGCCGATCGGATCTCGGCGGAACTGCCCCTAGGCGTGAGAGCCGGCCTCGCTCACGGCCCGGTGATCATGTTCGAGGGCGACGACTACATCGGTCGGCCCGCGAACGTCGCTGCGCGCCTCTGCGACGCTGCTGGGGACGGTCAAGTCCTCGCTACACGAGAGGTCTCCTCCCGAACACCGAGATGGGTTGCGGTGGGCACTTTCTCCGGGTACCCGGCCCGAGGCCTTGATCGTCCTGTGGAAGCCACTGTGCTCAGCATTGCTTCGGCTGACACGACCACAGTCGACCCTTGCTGCGGTCTTACCCTTCCCCTTGAGCCCGGCCTTGATACCCGTTTCGGGTCCGACGGCACCGTGGTCCATTTCTGCTCGACGGCATGCGCGGTCGCGTGGGAAGCCGACGAACGCAGACCTCCACCTCTGGAGACTCTCTCGCAAGCCTGAGCCGGAGACCCGCTCAGCGGCTGTAGGCCGCACCAGTCACTCGTGCTTGACCAGCCGGCCGAATAGCAAGTGCCACAGCGGCCGCCGCCAGAGCCACTGCTCCCCCGGTAAGGTAAGCATAGTGGTAAGAGCCGACGAGAGGACCGTTCCGCGCGAACGAGGCCTGAACCGACTCCATTACCTGTATGCCTGCTACAACCCCGACCTGGCTGGCAAGTTGCACGACGGCGCTGGCCGATCCGAGACGCTCGTTGTCGACCGCTCCAGCGACCAGGGCACCCAGAGACGGCGTAGAGACGCCGTTGGCCAAGCCAGAAGCGCCGAGCGCCACCAGGATCATCAAACCGGGGGATCCCGGCGCTACCGCAACGAACCCAAGCATCGAAGCTACGAGAACCAGTCCGCCGGCGACGGCCGCGCTGCGGTCGCCCCTGCGCCGGGCTATGACAGCGGCGGACGGCGCGGCGATGGCGAAGATCAGAGGACGGGCGATCTGGAAGAGACCGGCCGACCCGACGCTGTAACCCAAAGCCTGCTCCATGAACAGCGGAGTGACGAAGAAGCCACCCATGTAGGCAAAGTTGACGCCGAAAGACGCCAGACACGGCAAAGCCACGCTGGGCATCGAGAACCACTCCAGGGGCATGACCGGGTACTTGGCTCTGCGCTCTACAGCCCAGAACGCCGGGACCGCTACGACGGCAAGAGCGGCGCATGAGATCACCAACGGGTCGGTTAGCCCAGAGTTGTACTGCTCGACGCAAACGAGCAGTGCTGCAACACCAGTGGCCAGCAGCACGGCCCCGGCCACATCAAGGTCTTCGCGCCTCTGACGCTCAGTTTCTTTTAGGACGACGACATTGGCTATCAAAGCGGTCAGGATAAGCGGAACCTGAACGATGAAGATCCAACGCCAGCCGAAATCCTGCACTACAGGACCGCCGATCGCCACTCCGACCACGGGAGCGCCAGCGCTTACCAGAGACCACCATCCCAGTACCCTTGTTCGCTCAGCTCTCGACGACACTCCGAACAGCAAAGCCCACGACGCTGCACCCATAGCGGCTCCACCCACACCGGAAAGGAGCCGGGCAGCTATGAGCACCTCGACATTCCACGACACTGCGGTGAGAGCGGCGCACGCAAGAGAGCCAACAAGGCCGTATATGTAAAGTTTCCTGTGGCCGTACATATCCCCCAGCCGACCTAGGATCGGGGCGGCTACCCCGACGATCAGGAGTGGACCGGTGACGCTCCAGGTAAGCACCCCCGATGATGTGTGCAGCGTACCCGCGATATCGACCAGCGCAACATTGAAGACGGTGAAAGTTACGCTAGTCGACGCAAGGCCTCCTAGGACTGCGAGGATTACCGCACGTCTCGACACCCCGGAAGCGTTCAGGGGAACGTAGGTTCCGCCGACGCGAACTCCGGTGGTCGAGCGGGTTCGTCCTTGCCCCAGGCACCGTAACCTCGGGCCTCTAGCTCGTCGGCGAGGTCGGGGCCACCTGACGCGACGATGCGGCCGCCTGACAGTACGTGGACCCGGTCCGGTCTCAACTCGAAGAGAAGCCGGGTGTAGTGGGTGATAGCGATCACGCCGAGTCCCTCTTGCGCAGCTGATTGAGCCACACGCCTCGCAACGTCCCTCAGTGCGTCTACGTCGAGGCCCGAGTCAACCTCGTCGAGAAGCGCGAACAATGGGCGCAGAACGGCCAACTGCAGCGTCTCGCTACGCTTCTTCTCGCCGCCTGAGAAATCCACGTTGAGCGCACGCTTCAGCAGTCTTGCGTCGAAGCCGACCCGGTCAACCTCGGAGTCGACCAAAGCGTCGACGTCCAAGGGGTCGCGTCCTCCAGCGGCGAAAGACTCCTTCAGCACAGCCTCAAGGCTTACTCCGGGTACCTCTATAGGATATTGCATCCCGAGGAAAAGGCCGGCTTGCGCTCTCCTCCACGTCGGCATCCCCAGAATGTCCTGCCCGTCAAGCGTCACCTGACCGGACGTGACCTCGTAGCCGGGGCGGCCCATCAACACATGGGACAGGGTGCTCTTTCCCGACCCGTTCGGACCCATGACGGCGTGCACCTCCCCCGAGCGAACCTCAAGATCGACCCCTCTGAGGATCTCCTTCCCAGCGACCGTAGCTTGCAAGCCGTGGACGGCGAGAACGTGGCCGCCCCGAGACGGACCCGTCACTTGTCGATCACCACCACGTCGTCGCCGTCGACGAGAACCTCGTAGACAGCTACCGGTCGCGTCGCAGGAAGGGACAGGGGCTCCCCGTCGCTGAGGGAGAACGCGCTACCGTGCTTCCAACATTCGACCGTGAGCTCCTCGCAGTCGACTTCGCCCTCAGAGAGTCGCACATCTGCGTGGCTGCAGCGATCCTCGACGGCGTACAGGGAGCTACCCGACCTAACGACGCATATACCGTCGGGGCCGCCAAGCACCCTCGTCGCTGCGCAGTCCGCTAGGTCGGCCAATGGCACTCTCGCCAGTTCGCTCACGTCAACTCCTTCTGTCCAGCGGCGCCGCTCAGCGGTCGGTCTGAGCACAGGGCCTGTGTGGCCTCGGCCGCCGCCAGCTTCGCCGATAGGGCGGCTACTACCTGCGGCGACAACTCTCCCAGGGGAAGCTGCTCAAGCACATCCGTCAGGAAACCTATAGATATCAGCCTGTCCGCAACCTGCGGCGGCACGCCTCGCGAGTGGAGGTAGAAACGTTCGTCCTCCGAGACCGGCCCGATCGCCGAGGCATGGCTACAGCTCACGTCGTTCTCCTCGATCTCAAGGTTAGGGACCGACTCGGCGCGGGCACCCTCGTGGAGGACGAGGTTCCGGTTGGTTTGGAAAGCCCTGGTACCCTTCGCTCCCTTCTCCACTCTGATCAGGCCGCTATACACCGAGGTCGCCGTGTTCGCGACGACTCCCTTGTAGAGCAGGTCGGAGGAGGTCTTCCGGGCTTTGTGGTCTTGGACGGTCCGAAAGTCGTGCATCTGAGATCCCGACGCAAAGTACATGGCCGCAAGGCGGCTCGAGGCTCCCACTCCGGTCAGAGACGACGAGGTCAGCACCCGTGCGTAGTCGCCTCCGAGGGCAACAACTCCGGACGTAAGCGTTGCGCCTGCCGCCACCCGGCTCGACTGCGAGGCTATCTGCCACGCCTGGACGCCAAGCGCCTGCACCCCCATGTAGACCATCCTGGCATTGGCGCCGACGTCGAGGTCGCTCACCGGGACCACCAGGCTTGCGGAGTCGCCGGCGAGAACCTCGATTACGGTCACGTCCACGTCGGGCGCAGCCCGTACGCAAACACGGGGGAAGCTGACGAGACCATCAGTCAGGCAGTGGTGGACTACAGCTACCGTCGCCGGGCGGTCACGGTCGGTTACTTCGACGAGGATCGGGTCGACGCTGAAAGCCTCGTTGGCCACCCCGAAAGCGTCGAGGCCACCGGTAGCCCACACCACTGCGGGCTCCTCGGCAGCCTGGGAGAGGACAGTCACCTTTGCTCCGGAACCTGCAGCGGACTGCACGAAGCTCAGTCGCCCGTCGACGGTCTCGACGAGCGTAGCCCCGGAGGCGCAACGCCTGGCCGCCTCGACAAGCGAACTGGTGTTCGTCATGTCGTGGCCGCCGCCTCGGGCATCAGAGCCAGCCGGCTCGAACCGATCCAGGTCAAGCGAGTCGATACGGCTGTAGCGCCACTCCTCAAGAGAGGAGGTCGGAAGCTTCATTGACTCGAAGCGTTCAGCAGCCAGCTGTCGCGCTTGTCTCAGCCACGGCGGGCCGGCGAGCGCGGCTGCGAACTTAGGGGTCAGATTGGACAGCGTGGAACTCCTCGTTAGACGGTCAGCCCTGACCAGGGTCGAGTACGACTCGACGGTCGTCAGGGCTATAGCGAACGGTTACCTGCGAGCCGACCTTCACGACTGAGCGAGCTTCCGGTGTCTGAAAGGCGTGTCGGATGGTAACTTCGAACGGGGCCTCCTCACCACCCGGCTCGACACGTAGAACCAGCCTGCTCCGAGTGACCGGGCCAAGGGTGCGCTCATCGACGACCGACACGACCTTGGCTTGAGCCTGCACCCCGTTCCTGACCAGATCAGGCTGCTTGAACTCAGCTTCTAAAGAGGCAGGAATGTCCACCGATGGGGTGGGAGGAACCTCAGGCTCGACGTTGCGAGCTCTGCCTCTGCTTCGCGTGGGTGGCTTGACCGGAGGTGCCGGGGGCTTAGCAGCGCGCGGGGAGGCTCCTGCGGCCTGCGCCCGCTGGGATTCCATGGCCATGGACGCTCCGACCACTGCGATCAGGAGCACCACTGCTAGGGCTATTGCGGCTGTCACGATCGAGATCCTACTGGCGACTCTGCGTGGTCAGCCTATCGACCCTTCCATCTGAAGCTCGATCAGCCGGCTCCACTCCACCGCGTACTCCATCGGCAAGGTGCGCGTCACGGGCTCAATGAAACCGTTGACGATCATTCCCATCGCCTGCTGCTCTGTCAGGCCACGACTCATAAGGTAGAACAACTGGTCGTCGCCCACCTTCGACACAGTAGCTTCATGGCCGACCTGAGCGTCCTGCTCGGCAAGCTCTATGTAAGGATACGTATCGCTGCGCGATACGTCGTCGAGCAGCAGTGCGTCGCAACGCACGAAGCTTTTGGAGTTGCGAGCGCCAGGTTCAATGCGCACCAGGCCTCTATATGAAGTACGTCCCTGATCCTTGGATATCGACTTGGAGATGATCGTCGACGTCGTCTCAGGCGCAGCGTGGACCATTTTCGCGCCTGCGTCTTGATGCTGCCCTGCGCCGGCGTAAGCAACTGAAAGCACTTCCCCGGAAGCCTTGGGCCCCATCAGGTAGACCGCAGGGTACTTCATGGTCAGGCGAGAGCCGATGTTGCCGTCGATCCATTCCATGTGAGCCTCTGTGTCACACATGGCTCTCTTGGTGACCAGGTTGAACACATTGTTCGACCAGTTCTGGATGGTCGTGTAGGTAACCCTGCTCGACGCTTTGCAGACGATCTCGACCACGGCCGAGTGCAGCGAGTCGGTGCTGTAGACCGGGGCGGAACAGCCTTCGATGTAATGCACTTGTGCACCCTCGTCGGCGATGATCAGTGTCCGCTCGAACTGGCCCATGTTCTCGGAGTTGATCCGGAAGTACGCCTGGAGTGGCATCGACACGGTCACTCCGGGTGGCACGTAGATAAAGCTGCCACCCGACCATACCGCCGTGTTAAGTGCCGCGAACTTGTTGTCGTTGGCAGGAATAACACGTCCGAAGTAGCGCTTCACAAGCTCGGGGTACTCACGAAGTGCAGTGTCCATGTCGCAGAACAGCACGCCCTGGGCCTCGAGATCTTCCCTGTTGCGGTGGTAGACGACCTCGGACTCGTACTGCGCCGTGACGCCAGCTAGATATTTACGCTCTGCCTCGGGGATTCCAAGCTTGTCGTATGTGGCTTTGACCGACTCCGGCAGCTCATCCCATGCGTCTACTTGGCTGTCTATAGGTTTGACGTAATAAAAGATGTTAGAGAAGTCGATACCAGACATGTCGCCTCCCCAGGTTGGCATCGGCCGACTCTCGAAGTGGCGTAGCGCCTTCAGGCGCCTCTCTGTCATCCACTGCGGCTCGCCCTTCATCCACGACATCTCGCGCACGATGCTTTCGGATAGTCCCCGCTTGGGTTTGAAGACGTAGAAGTCCTCAGAGTCACTCCAACCAAGCTTGTACTTTCCGAGGTCCAGCGCTGCTGTTGTCGACATCGTTCAGATCACCTCGCGGTAGCGTGCCTTGGGAGCCGGGATGTAAGCACCCGACCGGGAGGGATCGTCCCTCCGCAGATTTCTCCTATGCAGATAGTAACAAACTGCAGCCGGTATCGCGCGACGTCGACGGTTACAGTCACACCGCTTTGGAGCCACGGACGAAACGGCCTCGGTCCCGCAGGAGACGACCGAGGCTGCCACCCGCTCCCGCCAGCCAGGACTCGACTTCCTCTCTGGCAGCCCGCGAGACGTCACCTCTTCGGGCTGCGTCCATCGGGTTGATCCCCATCGCAGCGGCGGCTCTGCGGCCCGGTTGGATCACCGCAACCTCGACTCCTGTCGAACGCAGTGCCGCCACTTCTCTGCGCAGCTGGAGCCCTAGGACCTGCCTTACGACTGTCGTCGCGCTCAGTGAAGGCCAGGGCGATGCCTGGGTCAGGGGCGAGACAACGACGACGACATCGAGGCCGGCTCCGGCCAGTATGTCGAGGTTGACCATCGAGCTCACCCCGCCATCGACGTAGCGACGACCCTCTATCTCTACCGGGGCGAAGTGAGACGGTATCGCGGATGATGCGGCCACCGCTCTACCGACCGTCGCCTCCGGCGCCCCTGGCCTGCCGAACACAACCCGCCTGCCCCCCTTTTGATCATAAGAGCAGATCCACAGGGCCCTGTCGGGCCATCCGCCCGGGAAAAGGGCGTCCAAGCCGTCTGACAGGCTGGTCGTTGGGATAAAGCCACTCGGCATGGCCGCCAATGCGAGCGCCCTCGGGTTGAGCGACCAGGGCCTGCTCACGCTGCGCAGAACGCCCCGCGGATCACTCACCGGTCGGAAGCCGAGCGCGTGGCGAGCGGACGGCTTGGGACGTCGTGGACGACCGAGCGTCATGAGCTTGGACCCTTGAGCCGATAGCGGGCGACCTTCGCTTATTCTCGCTAAGTCCACTGCAGGGACTCCAGCACGCAACATCGCCGAGGTGACCGAACCAGCCGACGTTCCTATCAGCAAGTCGGCCTCGCCCGCATCCCACCCGGTGGTCTCCGCGATAGCCGCCAGCACCCCTCCGTGGTACGCAACCCCTACCGAACCCCCCGCCGCAAGGGCGACACCTATCTTCGTCATGGCGCCAAAGGTAGCTGGCGCGCCACCCTTACGAGGTGGACTTTACGGGTCGCAGCGCCACGGCGAGGGTTACCAACACCATGGCGCAGCCGACCCCGAAGACAATCCACTTGGTCACAGCCGGATCCACCCAAATCGACCCGACGATCGGGGACGCAGCCATCAGCAAAGCGAACAGGTACTCACCTGGGGAAGTCGTAAACATCGGACGCACACTCCGAGGTTACTCGCGCCGCTCCCAGCTCGGCTAACCAGCCGTGGACCAAGGCTGGTTAGCCGACGATATCGCGCAGCGCACCGATTAGCTGGGCAGGACTCTGACCCGCGCCTGGCACCGGGGTAACCTGCAGGTGGGTCACACCGGCTTCGCGCAGCGCTTCGACTCTCTCAGCCACCCAAGATGCCGGTCCACACAGCGACGTTAGCCTCACGATCTCCTCAGGAACCAGAGCTTCAGCTTCCTTTTTCTTCCCTGACAGGTACAGGTCCTGAATCTCGGCGGCCTCCTTCTCGTAGCCATATTTACAAAGGAGGTCGTTGTAGAAGTTGCGCCCCTTCGCTCCCATTCCGCCCATGTAGAGAGCCATCATCGGCCGAGCCAAGTTACGAAGCTCGACCACGTCGTCGCCTTCACCGATAGCAAGAAGTCCCCCACCTGCGATCATGAGAGGCGCTAGGGAAGGGTCGCGCTTTGAGTTTCCCTTCGCTAAAGCATCGCCCCAGACCGCCTTTGCCTTCTCCGGAACGAACATGATCGGCAGCCATCCATCTGCGACCTCTGCAGTCATCTCGACGTTGCGGTCCCCTAGAGACGCAACCCACACCGGTATGCGATCCCTGACCGGGTGAGCGATGATCTTGAGAGCTTTCCCCAAGCCTGTGCCCTCCCCCGCCGGCAGCGGAAGGTGGTAGAAGCGCCCGTCGTGCGATAGAGGGCTTTCCCGGGCCCATACCTGGCGGCAAATCGACACTATCTCCCGGGTACGGCCGATAGGCGCGTCGTAGTGCAGGCCGTGCCAGCCTTCGATCACCTGTGGTCCGGAGGCTCCGAGCCCGAGGTGGAAACGCCCGTCAGATAGCGCGTCCACGCCGGCCGCCGTCATCGCGAGCAGGGTTGGCGTACGGGTGTAGATGGGCAGTATGCCCGAACCGATCTCCACTCGCTCGGTGAGGGCCGCTAGGTATCCCATCAGGCTGGGAGCGTCGAACCCGTACGCTTCAGCGACCCACACCAGATCCAGTCCGGCCTTTTCCATTTCGCTTACTTGGCGGGCCGACTCCTTGAAGCCCCCCGAATAGCTGAGCATCGTCGATATTTTCATGTCCGAGGATACCCAAAACGCCGGGTCCGTCGCCGTGGCAGAATCGACTTCGTGGAGGCCCTGCTACGCCGGCTGGACAACTTCCAGCGCAGCCACCGACTACCGGCGTTCCTATGGGCGGTGCAGAAAAAGTTCTCAGACGACAGAGGTGGCTACCTGTGCGCCTTGATCTCCTACTACGGCTTCCTTTCCGTCTTTCCGCTGCTCCTCGCCGCCTTTACCGTTGCGGCCTACGTCCTCGCCGGAGACACCACGGCGATCCGTTCTGTCGCATCGCACCTAGACAGCTACCCGGTGATAGGACCGGCGGTTGTCGACTTGGAGGGTAAGCACCTGGGCGGCTCCCCCCTAGCGCTGGCCGTCGGCCTGGTAGGACTGGTCCTCGGCGCCCAGGGCCTGGCACAAGCGTCAATGTTCGCCTCGGCGGAGGCGTGGGACGTACCCCAGGCCAAACGCCCCGGCTTTGCGACCCGACTGACACGCGGCGCCTGGTGGTATGTCAGCTTCGGTCTCGGCGTGGTTGCTTCCACGTTCGTCTCCTCGATGGGAGGGCTGCTGCACTGGAGCGGTGGCCCGGCCCTGTCGTCGTTGATCGCGGTGACATTCGACGCTTCCATATTCGTTGCTTTGTTCCGGATCGTCACTCCGGCGGAGGTGCCTCTCAGAAGCGTCGCGCCCGGGGCAGCTGCGGCCGGTGTGACCTGGGGGGTCCTAACCGGAGTTGGGGTGGGCCTGGTTCCTCTCCTAGCCCACGCCAACCCTATGTACGGCACTTTCGCTCCAGTCCTGGGAGGGCTCGCATTCATCTACCTCATGGCACGGGTCTCGATACTGTGCATAGAAGCGAACGCCGTGTGGGATAGACACCTTTGGCCTCGTTCACTGGACGGGAAGAACCCTACCCCGGCCGACGTGCTGGCCAAAGAGTTGAGAGCCGCCGCGGAGGCGCCGGTAACTGACCCGCAGGCCGGCTAGCGCGCGTGGATCTGGCACGCTGTGCAGGTGACCAGCCCTGCCCAACCGCCGTCGGCCCAGCCGCGCCCCTACCACCATACGAGCCACGACGTGAGCCGGCAAGACCCCTGGCAATGGCTCAGCGACGCCTCTGATCCTGAGGTGGTCGCTTTCCTAGAGGCCGAGAACGCATACGCCGACCTCGTCCTTGCTCCTACGCGCGACCTGCAGGGGCGGCTGTTCGAGGGGATTCGATCCAGAACCCGCGAAAGTGACGCCGGCCCGCCCTCCTACAAGCGGGGATGGTGGTACTACACCCGCACCGAGGAGGGACTTCAATACCCTATACAGTGCCGTTTAAGCGACGTGCATCACCGCTACAGCGCTGGTGACGTCGCCCGCATCACCCGAGAGCGTCGTCCTGACCAAGAGGAGGTGATCCTCGACGCTAACCACCTGGCCGGCTCCGACGGCTATCTAGAGGTCGGCGTCTTCGACGTGTCCCCGGACGGACGATTCCTGGCTTACGGGGTCGACACCAACGGCTCGGAGCTCTATACGATCCACTTCAGCGACCTCCTTGGAGGGCACGTCTTGGATGACGAAATACCAGGTTGCTACTACTCAAGCGCCTGGACGAAATCCGCCGACGGCTTCTTCTACGTGAAACCGGACGCTTCTATGAGGCCATGGCAAGTGTGGTTCCACCGCCTACGCGACGATCCCTCCGCCGACCAGCTGGTCTTCGAAGAGGTCGACGAGCGCTTCTTTGTCGAAGTCGACTTGTCCCGCTCGGAGCAGAGGATCGTCATATCCACCTCGGCGAAGACGTCCTCTGAGGTCTGCTGGCTCGACGCTGAGAGCGCACCGGGCGCCACGCAGCCACAAGTCCTCCTGGAGCGAAGGGCGGAAGTGCTCTACGAGGCGGAGCACGACGGGGACTCGTGGTTTGTGACGATCAACCTCACGGCTCAGGGCGAGCCGGCGGGCCTGGGGACCGAAGCGTCGCTTTGGAGGGTCAGCGAGACCGCCGGATCACCGGAGATCCACCCAGTTCTTGAGCCGCGCAACGACACCGCAGTGGTGGGGGTCGACGCGTTCGCCGGCTTTACCGCGGTGACGGAGAGGTCCACCGTAGACGGCTTGGAGCGGGTGAGGATTCTCGCCAGGGACGGCCGGTCGGACTTCGTCGTCACCCCCGAAGCTCCCTACGCCCTGCTGGCGGCGTTGAACCCGGACTGGTACGCCAGCTCCTACCGTTACGGTTACAGCTCGTTCGTCACTCCGAAGACATGGGTCGACCATGACGCTTCGACCGGTGTGAGCGACGTGGTTTGGGTTCAGCAAGCCGGCGGCGACTTCGACCAAAGCCGCTACCGAGTCGGACGCTTGTGGGCTGTCGCCGAGGACTCTACGCGCATACCGATCTCCGTCGCATGCCGAGCGGACCACAAGCTTGACGGCACCGCGCCGGGCATCGTGTACGGCTACGGAGCCTACGAGGTACCCTACGAGGCGGGTTTCTCCCCAGCGAACCTGAACCTGTTGGACCGAGGCGTGGTTGTGGCGATTGCTCACGTCCGCGGGGGCGGCGAGCTCGGTCGCCGCTGGCACGAGGTTGGCCGCATGGAGCGCAAAGCGAACACCTTCTCGGACTTCGTCGCCTGCAGCAGAAAGCTCGTCGAAGACGGCTGGATCAGCCCCCATCGCGTCGCCGCACGCGGCGGTAGCGCGGGAGGCCTATTGATGGGGGCTGTCACCAATATGAGACCCGATCTTTACAGGGTCGTAGTGGCCGAAGTTCCTTTCGTCGACGTCGTGACCACCATGTCGAACCCGGATCTTCCTCTTACCGTGACCGAGTGGGAAGAGTGGGGCGATCCGCTTCACGACGCGGCGGCCTTCGCGAGGATGTTGTCGTACTCCCCCTACGACAACGTGCCCGACGCCGTCGACCCGGGGTGCTGGCCGGCGATGTACGTTACGGCGGGCCTGAACGACCCGAGGGTCGGGTTTTGGGAGCCGGCCAAGTGGGTCGCCAGGCTGCGCTCGGCCGGCGCGGGGAGCTCCAATCGTCCAATAGTGCTCGTGACGGAGATGGGAGCCGGGCATATGGGGCCGACAGGGCGCTACGAGGCGTGGCGAGAAGAGGCGAAAGTGCAGGCTTTCGTACTTTCGCAACTCGACGTGGAGGCTTCTGGCTAGGAGCTGGCGTCCCGGCTTGAGGAGGGGACCTCAGGAGAAGCGGTGACACCAGCCTGGGGCGCGAGCCGCGGGTCGCAGCGCAGGTCGAGCACGGCGGGGGTGTGCCGGGTTTCGGCCTCGCTGAGAACAGCGGTTATTTCCGCTCCGATCAGTTCCTCCCGCTCGACCAGGGCGTCGCGGAGAGCTTCGACTAGGTAGCGGCGCTCGCTGAGAATCGAGCGTACGTCGGCGCGGGCCTCTTCGAGCAGACCTTCGAGGCTGTCCCTAGAGGCGTCGTCGCTCAGGACTTTCTCTACGATATTTCCCCCGACGGGGCCGCGCGCCGCATCGAGTGACACCAGCGAGTTACCCATACCGAAGCTTCCAACCATTTGGGCTGCCATTTCTGTCGCTGCTTGAAGGTCCCCGGCGACGCCGCTGGTCGTGTCGGAGAAGAAGATCTCCTCCGCGACCAAGCCGCCCATTGCTATGCGGATCATGGCTTGCATGTCAGCCTTTGTCCTCGTCCAGCGTTCTTCGGCCTCCGAGTGTGCCAAAAGACCCAGAGCGCTCGCCCGCTTTATGATCGAAAGGACTTCCAGGGTACGCTCCGGGGCTACCAGCCACGCTGTTACCGCGTGGCCGGCCTCGTGGGTGGCTATTGCGTCTCGCTCCTTCGGGCTGTAGGTGACCGGCTGGGCGAGGCCAAGCTCTGCGGTCATCTTTGCCCTCTGCAGGTCCTCCCAGTTAAGACGGTCGTCACCGCGCCGCAAAGCCCAGACCAACGCCTCGTCAAGCAAGTGCTCCAGCATCACCGGGGAGTACCCGAAAGTGGTGGCCGCGAGAGTGTCGCGGTAGGCCGGGTCGTCGAGAAGCTCGTCGTGGGCTTTGCGAGCCAGGTAGAAGTCGACTATCTCCCGTCTCCCCGCACGGCTGGGAACGTCGACGGTTATAGTCCGGTCGAAACGGCCTGGACGTAACAAGGCAGGGTCGAGGTCCGCCGCCCGGTTGGTCGCCCCAACGACGAGAACGTTCGCTGGGACCACAACTGGCTTCTTGAACAGACGACCTGGGGGCATCCAGCGGTTGACTGCGTCGATGAGGCTGCCACGGATCCGCGCGCCGAGGGTCGGGGTGTCGAACGACTGCAGTTGGATCAACAGTTCGTTGACCACACCGCTGATCCCTTCTCGTCCCCCCCCGGAGCCGAGACCTGCCCGGCTGGCGCCGATAGCGTCGATCTCCTCGATGAAGCCGATCGCCCCACCCTCCCGGCGGGCGTATTCACGCAGGGCCCGGAAATAAGATCGAATTTTGCGGTTCGTCTGCCCGTAGTACATCGACTGGAACGCCGAAGACGACACGAACAAGAAGGGCACTCCAGCTTCGGCTGCCATGGCCTTGGCTATGTACGTCTTTCCTGTCCCAGGCGGACCCTCGAAGAGCACTGCCCGCCTCGGGGTGCCGCCCATGCGCTCCTTGAAAGTCTTGTGCGCGAGGAAAAGGTTGAGGGTCTTGACCACCTCCTCGACGACGACATCGTTGCCCTTGACGTCCGAAAGTCCGACACCTATCTCCTCCGGGCGGTACAAGACGTGCGGCGAACGGCCGGCGCCCAGGATCGGCACAGCCATCACAACAACCAAAAGGCCGAGCAACACGACCGAAGGCCCGTAGAGCCCGAAATTCCCGGGAAGGTGGAGGCCCGGCAAAGCGAACAGCGAGAGGTCACTTCCCACCACCCCCGCCAGCACGACGCTCAACAGAACCGCCAAGCGCCGGTATCGGCGAAGTCGGTTACGTTCGCGCGACTCCGATACGTCAGCGGAGCGGATCACATCCGGGTGTGAAAGGTTTAGGGTTTCCATCTGACTCCAAAGATCGTTTCCGCGCGGATGCGGCCATCGCCGTGACGGCCGTCTTGCACGCCAACCGTATTGCCCCGCGAGCGCCAAGTCGATGGGATCGGTGCACCTTTTCGTGTATTTCGCAGCAGAAACATTTTCTGCTAAAGGTCGGCCGGGCGGCAATCCTGCAGCCGCCGAGTTTCACAGGGAGATCCGAAGACCCTCGAAAGCTCCGACAACTTCAGGGCCGCTCGAACCTGCGAGCCTGGCGGCCTCGTCGACCAGAGCATCCAAAAGCTCGTCGCCGTGCGAGGGGTCGTGGTGGAAGAGTGCGAGGCGTTTAGCTCCCGACGCCCGAGCGACACCGAGTGCGTACTGGACGGTGCAGTGGCCCCAGTCGGACTTCTCCGAGAACTCCTCGGGGGTGTACTGGGCGTCGTGGATCAACAGGTCCGCGCCCCTGGCCAGTTCGATCACCCCCGGGTCGATCGAAACGAGGTCCGGCGGTGCTTGGTGGTCGCTTATGTAAGAAACGACCCTGCCGTGCAGGCTGACCCGATAGCCGACGGTCGGCCCACAGTGCGGCACAGGTCGTACCGTCACCTGCGCGCCGCCGATTTGTAGTTCGTCGTGGTAAACCTCGTTGAAGCTGTACGTACCGCGCAGATCGTTGATGGTAACCGGAAAATACGGTGGGCAGATCAGCGCGTCGATGGCCTTCGCCAACCCGAGATCGCCTGGTGGGGGCCCGTAGACGTCGAGTCGAGCGCCGAAACGGTCCGCCGGTGGAAAGAAAGGCAGGCCCTGCACGTGGTCCCAGTGGATGTGGCTGACGAGGGCGGTGCCGGCGAAGGACCCGTCAAGGGGCTGGCTGTCCCCGAACGCTCGAAGTCCTGTTCCCAGGTCGAAGATGATCGGCGATTCACCGGTCGCGGTCAACGCTACGCACGCAGTGTTTCCGCCGTAACGGCGGGTGCCCTCCGACGGGCAGGGACACGATCCGCGAACCCCGTAGAACACTACTTCGACCACCGAGGTCAGTCCCAGCCGGCGTCGTCGTAGGGTCGACGGCGTTGCGGGGCCGCAGCCTGCTTCCAAACCATCACCTTGCGCTTGAAGTAGCAGACTTCCTCGCCTCGCTGGTTGAACCCCTTGGTCTCGACGGTGACGATTCCCCTGTCGTCCCTAGTAGAGGACTCCCTCTTGTCGACCACTCTCGTCTCGGCGTAGATGGTGTCACCGTGGAATGTGGGCTTACTATGGCGTAGCTCGCTCACTTCAAGGTTCGCTATACATGAGCCGCTTATGTCAGGAACGCTCATGCCGAGCACGACCGAGTAAACAAGGTTTCCGACTACCACGTTGCGGCCCTGCACAGCCTCGTTCTGCGCGAACCAGGCGTTGGTGTGCAGCGGGTGGTGATTCATGGTGATCATACAGAAGAGGTGGTCGTCATACTCGGTGATCGTCTTACCCGGCCAGTGCTTGTACACATCGCCAGGCTTGAAGTCCTCGAAGTAGCGACCGAAAGGTCGGTCGAAGGTGCTCACAGAAACCCCAGGCTACGCCGCCCAGCGCGTAACGTGCCATACCGTGATCGAACTGGAGCTACGCAACGACGTCTACCGTCGACCTCTACAGACGGCCCTGGAGCGCTTAGGCATCCAGGCTGGATGGCGTGCCGCTGACATCGGAGCAGGTGGGGGGGATGTGACCGTGGCCCTCGCCCGTATCGTCGGCAGAACCGGGAGGGTTTATGCCGTCGACTCCGACCCGCAGCGACGCGATCAAGTGGCGGCGGCGGCTGCGCTGGCGACGCAGGCCCAGGTGGTCGCTTTGACCCAGGCGGGCGAGGAACTGCGGCTGCCCGAAGCTCTCGACCTGGCCTTCTGCCGCTTCCTGCTGATTCACGTCCACGAGCCGCTGGTAGTACTTACCAAGATGCGTGACGCAGTCCGTCCTGGGGGCTGGGTCCTAGCCCAGGAGCCGATAACCTCCGCCGGCCGGGTGGGGGGCGCTCCCCTGTCCATGCCCGACGCTACCGATGCCGACGTCGGTGCCGTCTTGACGTCGCTGGTGCGCCAGGCGGGCCTGGAGCTCGTAGACGCCTGGGCGGAGGCTCCCGCCTGGGCGGGGCCGGGACCTGTCGCCTCGTATCTTGAGGCGATGACCGAAGTCGACCCCGGCGACGACCCGGTTGTGCTGCCTCCTCTAGTGACCGTAGTAGCCCGCCGGCCGGTAACCTCGCAGCCATGACGACGTCCGACTCTCACCTGTCCGTCGAGGAGGCTCTCGAAGCTCTCGACGTCGGACGACAGGTTGCCGCAGCAGCAGTCGCCGCCCTCGCCGCAGAGGGTAAAGCTGCGCTTGACGACAACCAGGTGCTCGCCTATGACCTCGCCCACGTCACCGCCGGACTTGAGGTGGCCGCCATAGGGCTGCGCGACTGTCCGAAGGACCCGGAGTCCGTCAAACTCGCGAAGATCTTCGCTGCAGACGCCCTCGCAGATCTTGCCTCGCGGATGTTCTCCCAGGAGCAGGCGTGGTCTGCGACAACCACCAGCCTCGACGCCACCCGCGGCTTTGTAAGCGCGCACCGCCACCCCGACTACGTGGCTTCGTCGCAGTTGGAGTCCGCTATGGATCCCTCGGGGATGCTCGACGCGGACTTCCAGATGGTCGCCGAGGCGTTCCGTCGTTTCGCAGAGGAGCGCGTCGGCCCGCTCGCAGAGTCGATCCACCGCGGGAACATGGACGTACCGGAAGCGGTGATAGAAGGTCTCGGCGAGCTCGGCGCCTTCGGGCTGTCCGTCCCGGAGGCTTACGGAGGAGCGGCATCCGGAGACGGTAACGACTATCTCGCTATGGTCGTGGCCACCGAGGAGCTCTCAAGAGTGTCGCTTGGCGCCGCCGGGTCGCTGATAACCCGACCGGAGATCCTCGCCCGCGCTCTTCTCGCTGGGGGCACCGAAAGCCAGAAGAAGCACTGGTTGCCCCGGCTCGCCTCCGGGGACATCATGGCCGCGGTGGCGGTCACCGAACCCGACCACGGCTCCGACGTGGCGGGCTTGACCTTCTCAGCGCGCCCACAGGGGGACGGATGGCGCCTGGACGGCACAAAAACCTGGTGCACGTTCGCGGCGCGTGCAGACGTGTTGATGGTCCTTGCTAGGACCGACCCGGACCGCTCGGCCGGCCACAAGGGCCTTTCGCTTTTCGTGGTGGAGAAAGACAGGGCTTCCTCGGCGGGGTTCGTGCTCAGCCAGCCCGACGGTGGCCGGCTGGAAGGAAGGCCCATCGACACTCTCGGCTACCGGGGGATGCACTCCTACGAGCTTGCGTTCGACGCATGGCTGGTCCCCGGGGACTGCCTTGTCGGCGGGCAAGCCGGGCTCGGCCGGGGCTTCTACCTTCAAATGGAAGGATTCGAGAACGGCCGGCTGCAGACCGCTGCGAGAGCGGTAGGCCTGATGCAGGCGGCTTTCGAGGCAGCGCTTCGCTACGCCGAGCAGCGGGTGGTGTTCGGACGGCCTATCGTCGACTACCAGCTGACAAGGGTGAAGCTTGCCCGTATGGCGGCGATCATCCAATCCTGCCGGGCCTACAACTACCATGCGGCTGGACTGGCGGCGCGTGGGACAGCACGCCTTGAGGCGTCTTTGATCAAGGCGTTCTCGTGCCGGGCAGCCGAGTGGGTGGCGCGCGAAGCCCTCCAGATCCACGGTGGCATGGGCTACGCAGAGGAGTACCCGGTTAGCCGTTACTTCGTCGACGCACGTGTCCTGTCTATTTTCGAAGGGGCAGACGAGACTCTCGCGCTGAAAGTGATAGCCCGCCGGCTCGTCGAAGCTGCCACCTCGACAGCCGGCGACGCCTCTCGGGGCGGCTAGGCCTGGGCGCTTCGGATTGCCTAGGCGGTGGCGCTTCGGTTCAGGCCCGCCCGCTCTCCTTTAGCTACGAGCGTCACCGCTACCTTGCGGGATGCCTCGTCGATCATCTCGTCGCCGAACATCACCGCCCCCTTGCCGTCGCCCTCCGTGGCTGCGCGGTAGCTTTCCAGGACGTCCCAAGCCTTGTCGAACGCTTCTTGGGTGGGAGAGAACACCTCGTTTGCGATTCCCACCTGGTCGGGGTGAAGGCTCCACTTGCCGTCGAAGCCGAGGATCTGCGTTCGTCTGGCGTAGCTGCGGAACCCTTCGGGGTCCCGGACTTTGACGTACGGACCGTCGATTACCTGAAGGCCGTTCGCCCTTCCGGCCATCAGTATCCTGGCGAAAACGTAGTGGAAGTAGTCCCCAGGGTACTCGGGGATGTCCAAACCTCCCGACAGCGACGGCATCCCCATCGATGCTGACATGTCCACGGGGCCGAGGATAACCGTCTCAAGGCGAGGCGACGCTGCGCAGATCGCATCCACGTTGATCAGGCCACGGGCCGTCTCGATTTGGGCTTCGATGCCGATGTGGCCTGGCGGCAGTCCGCAGTTCAGCTCAACCTGGGTGAGAAGCAGGTCCATGGCGACGACCTGGGCGGGGTCTTGCACCTTGGGGAGCATTATCTCGTCGAGTCGCTCCCCGGCTGACCCGACGACGTCGATGACATCTCCGTAGGTCCAGCGGGTGTCCCAAGCGTTCACTCTCACGCAGAGGACAGCGTCGCCCCAGTCGTTGTGGCGGATAGCCTCGACCACACGGGCGCGTGAGGATTCTTTCTCCTTGGGGGCCACCGCGTCCTCCAAGTCCAAGAAGTACATGTCAGCACCGAGCGAAGGTGCTTTGGCGAGGAACTTGTCGCTGGAACCCGGAACAGCGTGACAGGACCGGCGGGGAAGGTGGCGGGAACGTTCAGACATGCCCGGATGTTAGAAGCCCCTGTCAGCCCTCGACCAGTTCCGCCGGAACTATCTGCTCGCCGAGGAGCCGAGCGAACCTGCGCGGATCACCTCCCACGAAGCTGCGGCACAGGCGGACACCATCGATATAGCAGAACGGGTAGGCGCGCCACGTAGGGTCGGTAAGGAACTCGACGGTCTTCGTGGCCCGCTGGCGGGACGTGAGCGCCCAACTCTCGACGTAGTCGACAGCCTTGTCGACTGACCACCCCCGGTCGTGGATACCGATAGCGGCGTTACCGCGCACCGACGACAGGACATCACCCGCCGCCGCAACCTCGGCTACCGTCGCCGAGTCGTACCGTATGCCCAACGGCTTGAAATGGCCTTCGAGGACCACTTCTGGGGCCGGGGAAGCGATCACTTCCAAGGCCAGGTCGGCGAGGCCTTCGGCGACAAGGCACTGAGGGGTGCCGACGAGGAAGATGCTCTCTTCGAGCTGCTTGTTTCGCCGGACGAGACCGACCTCCTTGCGGGAGTGCTCGGTGTGGTGACCCGGGTAGGCCTCGTGAGCAACGATGTGTCCGAGCGAAAGTGACAGCACCGGCAGGTCCACGTTCAAAGCGACGCGACTTCGAAGCCCACCCAGGTAGAAGTTGAAGCCCGACCAGGGCTTGGCGGTGACCACCTCGAAGTCGACGTGCTCGCCCTCAGGTAGGCCGAACACGGCGTCGGTTCTGGCCCTGAAGTCCTCAGCGAGACTCCTCACGGCGCTGAGGACCATCTCGGGGGGAACCACGTGGCTTTCCCGCCACGCGTTGAAGGTGTCTGCGAGACTCCCCGGGGATCGTAGTGAGTGGCGGTCGAGAGCGTCGGCTATGCGCCGGTGGGCCTCGGCGAAAAGGTCCTCGTGCTGCCAAGCAGGCCGGACGCCGTAGCAGGCTTCGATCTCGTCGAGGTAGCCGACCGTCTCCCCGGCCAGCCTGGTAGCACTGGTCATCAGTCCACGCACCTGGGCGGCCAGCCAAACCCTGCGCCTGTCGGCCACAGTCTGTGTGGAAGCCAACTCGGATAGCAGCAGCCGCGCCCTGTCTGCCAGCTTCGCAGGGTCGGCCGTGGCTCCTGAAGCTGCGCGTATGGCGAGCTCCTCCGGCCCGTAATAGGCGTCGACGAAACCGTCGACGTGACGTCCCAAGGCGAGACCCAGCTTTATGTACTCCTCGACGAGCTCGTCGGCGGTCATGGCCGCCACGTTTGGCCTCCCGACGTGGAGGGTCCCGTCACTGGCGTTCCCATATCCGAAGCAGCTCCGGAGCGACGGGACAAGTCGACGATCCCAGAGCGGCCGACACGGCCGACGCCAAACCGTCGGCGTCAGCCTCGGAAGACTTCCAGGCTCCGAGGGGCCCGACGACCAAACTGAGCAAGTCTGGGGGGACGACCTCCGCCGGTCGATCCCAAGGTTCGAGCCCTGAGTTGTCTAGGCACTCTACGAGGGTGTCCCACATAGGCCCTGGAAGCGTGCGCCCTACGCCCGCCACCGCCCACACCGGCACCCGCCGGTATGCCGCCGTCGCTGCGATCCCGAGCGAGCCGGGAGCGGCTATCACCCCTCCGGGACCGGCCGCGGAGGCCTCGACGAGCACGACGTCAGCGACAACCGCCGCTGTCGCAGCACCCGACGGAGACACCAGAGTCGCTTCGCAGCCCCAGTCACACAACCGACGGACGAAACCCGGACCCTGCGAATCCCAGTCAACCACGAGCACTTCGATGTCCCCGCAGCGGCGCAAGGCGGTAGCGATCAGGTCCGGCCATCCGACCACGACAGCGACTCCGACACCGTCGAGGAGCTCCGCTAGCGCCGACGAAGTGTCGTCGGCGTCGAGCTGTTGGGCGGCGTCGACCCCCTCACGCTTAGGGTCGGCGGCGCGCAGGATACGCGCGCTGAGCCACCACAGCGGTCCGAGAGCCACGTTACGTTCTATGAGACGCCTGCACGCCGTGACCAAACCCTCCGGCTGGACAGATGCAAGCTCTATAAGGGCGTGAGCAGCTTCCGCAGCGACCAGCGCAGGGTCGGCGCCTCGGGCCTGAGAGATGTAACGAAGCCGCTCCACAGGATTCATCGGGCTCCCCTTCGGGCTGCGCTCACAATTGGCGTCGAAGGAAGCTCCGGCATCACCGTCCGCCTGGCTGGAAGACCATCAGGTAGACGGCTGCGACCACCAAAAGGTTGAAACCCGCCCACCCGGCGTTGACGAACCTCTCGTAGCGGCGCAGGTCGGCTACCTCCTGAGCGTTCGACCTGGGAGCCGGCGGCGCGGCGGCCACGTCGACTGCTCCTTCAGATCCTTCCGGCGATGCCGGCGCTGGCGCGCCCGCTACCGGCCGGGAGGCCGGCCTCGGGCCACCCGCCTGCTGCACTCCCGGAGTCTCGCACATGCCGCAGTCCCCGCAATCCCCGCAACTTGGCGATCTGGCCGGGTCCTCCAAGCGCTTGACGACCTCGAGGTGCTTGGCTTGGTTCGGTCGGATCCACCCGTGAAGCACACCGATCGCCACAAGGTAGACACCGAAAGCCGCCGAAACCCACGGCGAGGAGAACTTGATAGTCGAATGGCTCGCAGCCACCGCCCCTACACCGAAGAGGAGCGCTGCGTATATGAGCATCTCCGCAAGGCCCGACACCAGCCTGTTGACCTCGAGCACGGCGCTCGTACCTCCGTCGGGCCTGCGGGCAGCGAGAGAAGAGTAGAGACCGTTGTAGGCGACCGCCCCGAAACCGCCAATGGCGCACAGGACGTGGAGCGAAACGAGGATCTCGAAGCCGGTACCCATCACCTACGAAGGTAGCCGCGCCGGGAGGCTTCAGCCCACCGTGGTCGCTCCTCGTTATTCGTAGGCCTAGTGGACGATCCCCCCGCGGGTCATAGCCTCGACGTCGAGAGCCCGGTCGACTTCCTCCTCGCTTAGCAGGCCGCGCTCCAACACGACGCTGCGCAGATCCTTGCCTTCGGCCAGCGACGTCTTGATGACCTTCGCCGCTTCCTCGTAGCCGATGTAGGGATTAAGAGCGGTACCTATCGAAGGTGACGACAGGGCGTAGGTACGGCAGCGGGCGACGTCAGCCTCGATGCCGGATATGCACTTGTCGGCGAATACGACGCTGACAGCGCTGACCAGCCTTATAGATTCCAGAAGGTTTCGGGCGATAACCGGCAGCATCACGTTGAGCTCCAAGTTGCCAGCTGCCCCGCCGAAGGCGACGGCAGCGTCGTTGCCGATCACCTGGGCGACGACTTGCGACACGGCTTCGGGTATCACCGGGTTCACCTTGCCGGGCATGATCGACGAGCCCGGCTGCAGATCAGGAATGCGTATCTCGGCGAGACCGGTCCTCGGGCCGCTTCCCATCCAGCGCAGGTCGGTTGCGCACTTATACAGCGATACTGCGACCGTCCTGACCACGCCGGAAGCTTCGACGAGCGCATCCCTAGCGCCTTGGGCCTCGAAGTGGTTTCGGGCCTCCACGAAGCGTATGCCACGCGCCTGGGAGAGCCTGGCGATCACGCCCGGCGCGAACTCCGCCGGGGCGTTGATCCCAGTGCCGACGGCGGTTCCGCCGAGAGGGAGCTCAGCCACACGCGGCAGGCAGGCGGCCAGCCTTTCGACGCCGTAGCTGACAGCCGCAGCGTAACCCCCGAACTCCTGACCGAGAGTGACGGGGGTTGCGTCCATAAGATGGGTGCGTCCGGACTTGACTACCGAAGCGAACTCGTCCGCTTTGGCACTTAGCGCCGAGGCGAGATGCCCGAGGGCGGGGATCAGCTTGTCGGTGATCTCCGTTGCAGCGGCAACGTGTATCGCCGAGGGGAACACGTCGTTCGAGGACTGCGAAGCGTTGACGTGGTCGTTGGGGTGGACCCGCTCTCCGAGCTTCGCTGTGGCTAACGTGGCGAGAACCTCGTTCATGTTCATGTTCGTCGACGTTCCCGATCCTGTCTGGTAGACGTCTATCGGGAATTCCCCTGAGTGACCGCCAGCGGAGACCTCGCCGGCAGCCTCTTCGATAGCGCGGGCGATCGGCTCGGGGATCACGTGAATCTCGGCGTTCACTGACGCTGCTGCGCCCTTGATAGCCGCGAGCGCCGATATCAGCGACGCTTCGACGCGCGTGCCGGAGATGGGGAAGTTCTCGACGGCCCGCTGGGTCTGGGCCTGCCACAATGCTTCGGCTGGAACCCGTACCTCTCCCATCGAGTCGTGCTCTACGCGAAATGCTGCCTCGGCTTGGTTGGTCACACGGCGAAGATAACGCGGCGGGCTGGCGGATCTCCACCCGGATCGTCCACGATCCCCCGGGGTGCTCGACCCGGATCGGTCACGGGAACGTCCACGACAGGATCCCGACCCTAGTGGCGTAGCATGATCGCATGAGAATAGGTATCCACGTCGGAGTTTCCGGGCGTTCAGGCAACGCCATCGACGAGCTAATCGACGAAGCCAGACAGGCCCAGACAGCCGGATTGGATTTCTGGATGCCCCAGATGTCCGACGTCGACGCTTTGAGCGCCCTGGCTGTGGTCGGCCGGGAAGTGCAGGGGGTTCAGCTGGGAACTGCGGTAGTGCCAACCTACCCCCGACACCCGATGGTGATGGCCATGCAGGCCCTCACCGTTCAGGCGGCGACCGGGGGACGTCTCACCCTTGGCATCGGACTCTCGCACCGGGTGGTCATAGAAGGTGCCTACGGGCTTTCCTACGACAAGCCTGTCCGCCACATGCGCGAGTACCTGAATATCCTGATGCCGCTCCTGCACGACGGCCGAGCGGACGTCACTGGCGAGGAACTGAGCGCCCACACCTTCTCGGCGATGAAGCCGGCCGGGTCCACTCCCCCATCGGTCATCGTCGCCGCCCTTGGATCCCAGATGCTCAACCTCGCAGGCTCCCTCGCCGACGGCACGGCGCTTTGGATGGTCGGGCCGAGGACGATCGAGACGCACATCGTCCCGAAGATCACCGCCGCCGCCCAACGGTCTGGCAGGCCGGACCCTCAGGTAGTCGTCGGGCTTCCGGTGTCGGTAACTGCGGATCCTGACGCGGCGAGGGCGAGAGCGGCGGAGATTTTTGGCTTCTACAACAACCTTCCCTCGTACCGGGCGATGCTCGACATCGAAGGAGCGGAAGGCCCCGCTGACGTTGCGATCGTCGGAGACGAGGCGACGGTTCGCTCAGCGCTTCTACGCCTAGGCGAGATCGGGGCGACGGCGCTGAGCCTGCCGGTCTTCGGCACCAGCGACGAGCGCAAAGCCACGATGAACCTCCTCGCCGAGCTGGCAGCGACGGTCGGGGCGTGAAGGCGGCCACCGTCGCAGACGGGCGGATCGAGGTCCGGGAGCACCCGGACCCGGTCCCCGGGTACGGGCAGGTGTTGGTAAGGGTCAGGGCAGCCGGGCTTAACGGCGCCGACCTTATCCAGATGAGAGGCCACTACCCGGCGCCGCCTGGCAGTCCGCCGGACATCCCAGGCCTGGAACTGGCCGGGGATGTGATAGCCCTAGGCCCAGGCGCCACCCGCTTCCGCACCGGAGACCGGGTAATGGCAGTGGTCGGAGGCGGAGGCCAAGCCGAGCTGGCCGTCGTGCACGAACGCGAGGCGATGCCCGTTCCGGCCGGCACCGGCTGGCCCGAAGCTGGGGGCTTCCCGGAGGTTTTCACCACGGCGCACGACGCGCTGTTCACTCAGGCCGATCTGGCGATGGGCGAACGGCTCCTCGTGCAGGGCGCCGCTGGAGGCGTCGGCACCGCAGGAGTCCAGTTGGGGGTGGCGGCTGGGGCTGCTGTCGTAGCTTCGGTGAGGGACCCGGCTCGCCGGGAGGACGTAGCGCGCTTGGGAGCGTTGGCGGTCTCCCCCGACGACGTGGCCGTCAACGGTCCTTACGACGTTGTCCTGGAGTTGGTCGGGGGGCCCAACATAACCACCGACCTTCAAGCTCTCGGCGTTGGCGGCCGGGTCGCGGTCATCGGAACCGGGGCCGGCACGACAGCCGACTTGGACCTTAGAGTCCTGATGGGCAAGCGGGCGCGGATCCACGGTTCGACGCTTCGAGCCCGGCCGATGGAAGCCAAGGCTCGCGCAGCGAGGCTCGTAGAGGCCCACGTCATACCTCTGCTCGCTCGCGGGGCGTTGAAAGTCCCGGTCTGCGACACCTTCAGTCTCGACGACGCTCCCCTAGCCTACGAGCGTTTCGCCGCCGGCTCCAAGTTCGGCAAGATAGTCCTGCTCGCCTAAGGCGCACGGGGATACAAACCTCCGCGGGCGCTCCTGGCATTTCAGGGTGGCAACTAAGAGATACCTCTGCAGGGCTGCCAGGTCAACGGTTGCGGCGGGCCAAGGCCACGAAAGTGGCCTCCGCAACGCCGAGAAGCCATCCGGCCAGCAGCGCCAACGCCCACGTCCACGAGCCGGCTAGCCCTACGACCAAGATGATCACGGCTACGCTCGCCGTCAGGGCCATGGCGTAACCACCCAGCACCCTCTGATCCCCCCGATCCTCCCGGAACCGGCGCGGCTCGGGGGCAGCGATTCGGAGCATCGGCAGGTCGACTCGAAGCTCGTCAAGCTCCTCTAGCTCAGACGCGGCTAACGCAGCCTCGATGCGCCTGGCGTACTCGTCGGTGTCCAGACGGCCAGCGGCGCAGTGGCGACCAAGCTCTTCGATGGTCCTACGTCTGTCGGCGTCTGATGCTCTCATAGCCCAAATCAGGCTACCGGTCCTGCAACCAAACCTTCATTGCGCGCAAGGACAATGACACCGGCCACCATGGACCCAAGAGCTACCAGCTCAGCTGCCAAGGCCAAGGGGGAGGTGTCGACGCTCTCTCGAAACGCCGCGACTCCGATGACGATGCTGACGATGGGGTCCACGACGGTCAGCGCCGGCAGCGACAGGTCCAAAGCACCAGCCTGGAAGGCGCTCTGAGCGAGGAGCATCCCACCCACCCCGAGAACGGCCAGGGCATAGAGCTGCCAGTGCAAAAACACGTCGAGCAGGCCCCGGTCGAGGATGTGCGCCGTAGTCTTGGTCAAAGCGGCAGCTCCCCCGTAGACCAGGCCGGCCGCGGAGCCCAAGGCCACGGCCCGGCGCCGCGAAGCGGGGCCTCTTCCCCACGACACCAAACCGGCTGCCCCTAGCACCACGACACACAGGAGAACCACCCAGCTTGGGCTACCAGGGTTGCTGTTACCGGCGGCTGGCGCTGCAACGGCTAGGAACACCGCCAGCCCGGCGCAGACCGCGACCGTTCCGATCCAGTCGCTCGAAGCCAGCCTACGTCCGCTGAGGGCCGCTCCAAGAGGAAGAGCGAACAAAAGCCCCGAAACGAGCAGAGTCTGGACCATGACGATCGGACCGTGGCCCAAAGCGACGAACTGAAGAACGTACCCTGCGACGTCGCACGCAACCCCGAAAAGCCAGATCCTGCTACGGGCCAGGCGGACCAGGAGACCCAGTTCGATGCTCTCCGCTGCCGGCTCCCCGGCGGTACCGCGATGCTGGAAAACCGACGCAAGTGCGTACATTAGGGCGCTGGCCAGAGCGCTCAGCACAGCGAGCATGCCCCGAGGCTATCCGGCCTGGCAGAATGTGGGTGTGGGCGCGTGGTGGAATGGCAGACACAGCGGGCTTAAACCCTGCGGCCTCACGGCGTGAGGGTTCGAATCCCTCCGCGCCCACTCCGGATTTGCCCATAAAAGTCCTGGTCACGGCACTGCCTGTCGCTCGCGGGTCCGTCCTAGGACCCGAATAGGACCCAGACTTCTCGGGACTAGGCGTCTTGACGGGCGTCTTGACAGCATCGGGTTGGATCCCCGCCCCGCCAGTTCCCCCGCCGCGCTGAGGGTTCACGATCCCTCTCGAACCGCCCGCCAGGAAGCCCGGAACCCAAACGTCAGCAGCAGAGGCAGAGCCTCAGCATCACAACGCTGACTTCGCCGACTTAGATCGTCAGGGGGAGGTAGCCAACTCATTTCTTCTCGCTTGTTTGGCATGGAATGCGTTAAATGTCGCAGGTAGAGTTCGGGCCCTGGCATGGTTCTTGCCAGCTGTGGTCTTCCTCACTGTGTGGGCGGTTGAGAGGCCTGCTCCGGGCCGGCACCAGCGGTGACGTCCAAGGCTGTCACACCTCTCAGGCACACTTGACGCCATGCAGCTAACTGCGCGACCGACGCGTTACAAAGGCGTACTCATGCGCTCGAGGCTTGAGGCCGCTTGCGCCGGTTGGCTTGACCGCCATCACCTGGAGTGGACCTACGAGCCCATGCCGTTCGCGGATGAACACCGCCAGTGGCTTCCGGACTTTGCCATCCGGGACATGGTGTCGGCTGCGCCCGGAGCGAGTCTCTACATCGACGTCAAGCCAGAGGACTATTACGAAACCGGCCTGCGGAGCCAGATGGAAGTCGTGTGGGCGTCTGAACCGAACGCGTGCCTAGCTATCTGGGGAACTGGCCACTTCGCTGGTGGATGTGGCCAATTCCCGATCGGAATTGGTGACGGCGATGGCTCCGGCCGATGGGAGACGGGGTTCTTACGCCGTTGTGACGATTGCGGCACCGTGGGTTTGCGAAGCGATGCCAGTCCGGCGTGCGCTCGCTGCGGCTCTTTGGATGAATCCGAGCTTGCCGAGCTTCCACTTACCGATTGGGCCAAAGGAGACAGTGAGCTGAGCCTGGTGGACCACTTGGCCGAGGAAGGACTGCTCGCCGGAATTCTGGCTATCGAGGGTCTTGCGGCTGAGGTGGTCGAGCTTCTCACGCCCGCCGATTTCTCGGCGCCGATGCATCAAGACACGTTCGAGGCGATCACTCGTATGCTCGACCGCAACGAGCCGATCGACCCAGTGACCGTAGCTGATGAACTGCGAAAGTCTGGCCGGTCCGACCGGTTGCCACTGAACCTGTTGACCGAGCGAAAGGAGCCGCCTCGACCTGACCTAATCCGCCGCTACGCCAGTCTGATTGCCGAGTTGGGGGACCTGCGACGTCTGCGTAGCGCCGGACAGCGCATCATGGAACTGGCGAGCGCGGGAGCGACGACAGCCGAAGTCATGGCAGAGGCGGATTCCATACTCGCCCATGTGGAGGCTGGTACCAACGGCGATGGCCTCACGATGAATCAGGCCTTGGGTCGACTGATGGACGATATTGAGTCTCGACTAGAAGATGCCACCGACGGATCCGTTGTAACAGGATTCGACGATTTGGACTCTCGCCTTCACGGCCTTGTCCCCGGCCGGTTATATATCCTGGGAGCACGGCCAGCGGTCGGCAAGTCGGCCCTCGCCATGGGAATCGCTGGACACGCTGCCCTCCACCAAAACGTTCCAACGCTCTTCTTCTCATTGGAGATGAGTACGACCGACCTGACAAGTCGCGTGCTTGCCAGCGAGGCACGAGTTCCGGTGGGGCGCGTTCAGGCCGCAAACTTCAGCGAAGCCGACTGGCAGAAAATGAGCGACGCAATCGAGCGCCTGTCCCAATCTCCCCTCACCATCGTCGACGACGCCGGTCTCGGCTTGGCAAAGCTGCGCTCAATCGCGAGAGCGCACAAAAGGCGTAGCGGGCTCGGCCTCATCATTGTCGACTACCTACAGCTCATGGCAGGCAGAAGAGGGGCGGAGAACCGGCAAGTAGAGGTGGCAGAATTGTCGCGCGGTCTCAAGATATTGGCCCGTGACCTGGAGGTGCCGGTACTAGCGCTATCCCAGGTATCACGGAACCTAGAAGCGCGCGCAGATAAGCGTCCCGTCTTGGCGGATCTTCGGGAAAGTGGCGCGCTGGAGAATGACGCCGACGTCGTTTTCTTCATTTATAGAGACGAGTTGTACAACCCCGATTCCTGCGACCGTGGTCTTGCCGAGGTGATCCTTGCCAAGAACCGGCACGGACCCACCGGGAAGATCCAGTTGGCCTACTTGGACCACTATTGTCGCTTTGCCAACTTGGCGAAGGCGTGAGTCGCTGCGCGACCGACCCCGCTTCATTGTCACAGGCGGGTTGTTACCCTTCATGCCCGTGGTCATGAGAGCGACCGTAGAGGGCCAATCGCAAGAGGTCGTGGCCCCAGACCTGAATGACGAGGACTGGCTTGAGCTCCGCACGGAGCACCAACGCATTCGTCACCGGTCATCCGCTTCGCTGTGTCGGTGCAGCAACTGTGGACATGCGCTTCACCCGAAGCAGATGCGCACGACACGCTTCTTCGCGCACAATCCCGATCCCGATAACCCCTGTCCGTTGCGAGTAATGGACCATAGCGAGTCGCCCGATCATCGCAATCTCAAGCTGTCGATCTACCGTGCGGTAAAGCGGGAACCGGGGTGGGACGCCATGATCGAGAGCATCGCCCCGGAGAAGGATCCGGTGACCAAGAAGCCGATCATTGTCGACGTCACCGCCGAGCGGCGCCGAAATATCCCGGCCAGGGACGAGGTCCCTCGCGTACAGGGGTGGGAGGTGCAGCTTGGGTCGCTCGATGAGGGCAAGGCGTTGGAACGCCAAGAGGTCCGGCAACGGTGGCTCGGACGGTGTACCTGGGTGACTCGGTCCGATCGGGCGTCGTGGGCGGATCGGATTCCCTGGTACCAGGTACGGACTGTTGACGAGCTGGAACTGGTGGTCGACGGGGTCAACCGGTGGGATCAAGCCGCCGGTACCTACGTTAACGAGGAGCCGTTCCCCGCCGATCAGATGGTCGGCTACATGCTCCGGGGCGCCTTCTGGGCTCAGGACGCCGGCTGGAGGCTGGAGTTTGCGAACCAACCCGGCCACAGAGGACAACGGCGGCGGAGTCAGAGCACACGGTCTATGGTTGGCGAGTATTGCGACCGCCTCGGCCGCCTGCCAGAAGAGATCCGCCGCTGGAGCGACGCTGACTGGCGCCGTTATGCCCCGCTCGCCCATGAGAAGCGCAACCGAGGGGAGACGCTGACTGACCTCGAACGCATCGCCATCTCGCGCTTCCCCACGGTCGACAGCGAGCTCGCAGGCCACGAGGTTGAACCCCACATAGTGCTGCCGTACCGACAAGACGACCTCAAGCCCTGCTTCCACTGCCGCCAGCCGGTGGCCGTCTCAGTAGCGGCGGACTATCCCCTCCACCACCACTGTGCCTGGCACATCGCTCGGCAGGAGGAATGCAGCTACGTGTAATTCACCCCGAAGGAGGTGCATGGCATGTCCGTCGTCCGTGAAGGGCAAGGGACGGTCCAGCAGCAGGAGATACTGACCAATCTACTCGCGATCGGTAAGTCCCGTCCCAGTTTCGACAATGCTCTGGCCGGGGACTTGATCAGCTGGCTCGCCGAAAAGCTTGCTCCCGCCGCGGCCTTTCTGATCAACGAGCAACGGCTCGTGATCAACAAACACCACCTGAGCCACTCCCTCGCGTGCGAGGGTCTCTACGCCGCGGACTTGGAGGAAGAGTTCGCCTGGACCACCGCCAACGTCAAAGGCACGATCGTCCATGGCGCCATCGAACGATTTCTGCTCAGTCCAAATCCTCAACCGCCCCTGGATCTCGTTCATCGAACCATCGACCGTCTGGCCGAGAAAGACGAAGGATGGGGACCGGGCGAGTTCCTGCGCATGATAGACGAGGACGAGCGTCTCGAGATCATTCGCGACGCCAACGATGCAGTCACGAAGTTCGTCATCGACTGGCCGCCCATTCCAACAAAGTGGACGCCCCGCATCGAGTCACGTTTCACCTATCCCCTCTTTGAAGGCCTGATCGAACTGAAGGCCAAGCTCGACCTCGCCATCGGTAGACCCACCGACGACAAGGCCAAAGTGATCATCATCGACTTCAAGACCGGTCGTCCCTCCGTGTCGCACCAGAGCGATCTGCACTTCTACGCCCTCCTCGAGACCCTCACCAGAAAGACTCCGCCGTTTCGCGTCGCGACCTATTATCTCGACTCCGGTGTTGCCGACACCGAGGACGTGACAACCGACCTTCTCTGGAGCGAGGCGCATCGCGTGGCCGAAGGTGGCCTCCGGATGGCCAGGCTCCTGGCCGGCAATGAACCAGAGACACTTACGCCGAGTCCACTGTGCGACTATTGCCCGCGACTCGCTTCGTGCGATGTCGGTCAGGAAGCTCGCGATCGGGGCTGGCGATAAATCTGCCTGTCTCAACGAGCGTCCTCCAAGCGTTCCCTTGACTCCGTGTAAAGAAAGTTCTCACCACGGTCCCATCCCCGGTGGCGGCCGGCGACGGAGGAGCCGGCCGCTTGGTCGCGGTGCTGAAGAGAACCTTCGACGTCCAAGCCGAGCATGGTGCTTCCTGGCTCGGGGAGCGATCCGCCACATTGGGTTACGGCTCTGTGCGGAAGGCCTTGCTGTGACCTACTGCCGGAGAGGTCCTTCGGCGCCGTGAGAGGGTTCAGGGCTCTCGGGGCGTGCGCTTTGGAGGGGCGGTCGAGACCGGTTATGCGAGCTGCGAGGACCGCTTGGAGTTGCTGATCGGCCGCGCGTCCGCGCCGGCTGGACCCGCCGAAAGGCTCGGCGAACCTTCTCGGGCTTGACCAGGCTGGCTTGGACGGTGCCTCTCGGTTGGTCGGCCGGGCCGTCTCGAGGGACGGGAAAGTCGTCGTGGCTATCGTCGAGGCGACCGCAGCGGGGTGGACACAGTCAGGTCGGGGTCGTCTAGCGGCTGATGACCGCTGAGTTCGGCGCGGGTGACCGGACCGCCAGTTGTAGGTCCACCTGACCTACAAGGGGTCAGGCCACATCCGCAGCTGCAGCGGACGAGACAACTATCCGGACTCCCCTGCCCGACAGTTTCCTTAGCTGCGACGGGTCGAGCTCCGCTGGCTGGCCGTGAGGCCCGTAACGGATGTGGTGCCTTGCCATGGCCCCAATGGGCAACGGCCATATCTGGCTGGCGGACTCGCGAGCCGAGACGAGCGCTTCGGATCGATTCGAGCACCGGGGGGTCCGGGGGGCGAGGTGGCACGCCCCCCGGAGGTGGGCGCCATATGGGTGAAGCCGTCGGATTGTGTTTGGCGGCACCGTGGAGGGTGGCGCTGTGTAGCGGAGGCTCCGCTCGGCGGCCCTCGGCGCGGAAGCACTGGTCGGGGTTGACCACGGGTTCAAGGCTGATGTCCGACCTTGACAAAAACGTTGCCCTGACATTGACAGACCCCTGGAAACAGGCTCCGACCTGGGGTTTTGCGTGTTTGCGGGTTCGCCGGATTTTTTCGGTGTGTCAACGTTTCGGTCAACGGCCTTGTCAAGGCGCCCGGCCGAGGATCACCGGTGTGCGACGCCGCCGAGCTGGGAGACCAGCCCGGAAGCGGGGCGCCGCATCCCGTAGCCGTCCGGCTGCGGGTACCCGCTGGCCCCTGTGTGGGCCTGATCCTGGAAGGACAAGACCAGCATGAGACTGCCGATTGACACTACGGCTATGGGCTTTATCGCAGCCGGCGAACCGGGACCGGACGTGGAGTTCGAGACGGGCCGGCCCCGGACGGACAAGAATGGCGTGCAGCTGTTTGTTCTGGCTGTTATGGCCATGGGCGACGGGGCGGCCGAGGTGATCAAGGTCAAGACCGCCGGTGAACCCAAGGGGATCAGCGCCGGGACACCGGTGCGCCTGGTCGGCCTGTACGCCCAAGCCTACACCATCGGAGATCGCTCCGGGGTGGCGTTCAGGGCGACAGGTATCGAGCCGCTTGCGACCGCTTCGGTTGGTCGGACCGCAGAGGCCAGGGACAAGTCGTGACCGCCCGGTCGACCGCCGCCGCCAAGGCCGTTCTGTGCCTGGCGGTGGCGGCCGCCGGCGACCCCACGGTCACGGCGGCCGCCTACTACTGGCTGCTCCGAGTGCTCGGCACCTACTGGGCCGGCCCCGAGTTCCGTCCGGCTTCCACCCTCGCCAGCCCGCGCAGCGTCCGGATGGTGCGGTGGCTGTGGCGGTTCGAGGTCGTGGCCGCGATCGCCATGGCAGCAGCTCGGTCTGTCGCCTCGGCGCTGTTCGGGCCTGGTATGGCGACATTGGCCATGCTGGCCGCCACGATCTTCGTTCTGGCGACGCCCGGACCGAGATCGATATTGAAGGACCGTCTGGTCCGGTTACGTCGAAGGCGGCGCTGGGACGCCTGCCTGGCCGCGGTGCTGCCCCCGCCCGCGACCCCGACGGTCTACGCCAGCGACGCCAGCCCCGACGGGGAGTGGGCGCAGGTACGTATCGGCGCAGGCTCGAGCGCAGCCGATCTGGTGGCAAGGTCCGAGGCGATCGCCGCGTGCCTGGCGGTCAGCTCGGTCCGGATCGAACGCCACCCTGACAACGCTGGTTGGGCGCTGATCCATGCCATGCGACAGGACCCGCTGGCCCGGCCGGCGCCGCCTTGGCCGTGGCTGGCCCGGGCGAACATCTGGGCGTGGGAGCCGATACCGGTCGGCATCGACGAAGCAGGCCGCCAGGTCACGGTCACCCTGGCCGAGCACAACCTGCTCCTCGGCGGCGAACCGGGAGCCGGGAAATCCGTCGCCCTTTCCCAGCTGGTCGCCGCTGCCGCCCTGGATCACACCTGCGGGCTGTGGCTGCTCGACGGCAAGCTGGTCGAGCTTGCCCCCTGGCGGGCCGCGGCGGACGGCTGGGCCGGGACCGAGACGGTCGAAGCGGTGGCACTGCTGCGTCAGGTGCAGCAGATCATGGACGCCCGCTATAAGGAACTGCTCGCAGCCGGGCGGCGCAAGATCGAATGGGACACCCCACTACAGCTAGTGGTGGTCGACGAGTTGGCTCACTATCTGACCGGCCCGGACAAGCGGCTCCGAGACGCGTTCGGTGACGTGCTCCGTGACCTGGTCTCGAGGGGCCGGGCGGCGGGGATCGTGGTGATCGCAGCCACCCAGAAACCGTCTTCGGACGTCATCCCGACCAGCCTGAGGGACCTGTTCGGCTACCGGTGGGCGCTGCGCTGCACCACCAACGCCGCCTCCGACACCATCCTTGGCTCGGGGTGGGCCAGCCAAGGAATCACCTCGGCGGTCATCGCCCCCGAAGCCAGAGGGGTCGGCTGGCTTCTGCACGAGTCCGGACTGCCACTCCGTCTGCGGGCCCACCACCTCGACGACAACGCGATCTCACAGCTCTCGTCAAGAGCCGCCCGGCTGCGCTCCGCCTCCCCGGGAGCCGACGGTGGCAACTGACCGGCCGCTCGACCCGGTGATCGCCCAGGCGTTGCGTCGGGCGGCCAGAGCCGACTTCGAGCGGTGGATGACGATGGTTCACGCGTCGGGGTGCTGCGCCCAGCCGGTCCGCCTGACCGGCCGGGTCCGGGCGGCCAATCCCGAAACCGGTGAACTGGCTGTCGTCTACAACACCGCGACCGAGCCCGACCGGGTACTGCTCAAAGCGTGCGGCACCCGGCAGGCCACCCGCTGCCCGGCCTGCGCCGCTATCTACCGGGCCGACGCCAAAGCCCTCCTGCGCGGCGGCCTGGAGATCGACGGCCCAGCAGGCGACACCGGTCCTGATTCACCGCTGGTGTTCGTGACCCTCACCGCCCCGTCGTTCGGGCCGGTGCATCGCATCTCTCCTGACCGGCCGTGCCGGGCCCTCCCACCCGGAGCTGTCTGCCCGCACGGTCGGACCCGCGCCTGCCACACCCACCACCGCGAGAGCGACCCGAAAGGTGGCCAGGCCCTCTGCCCAGCCTGCTACGACTTCGAAGCCGCCGTCATCTTCAACGCCAGAGCCGGGGAGCTCTGGAGGCGGACGCTCATCGCCGTCGGGCGCCGCCTCGCCACCACGGGGGGCCTGTCGCGCAAGACGTACGCGCAGGAATGGCGAGTCGCTTTCGCCAAGGTGGTCGAGTTCCAGGCCCGCGGCGTGATCCACATCCACGCCCTCGCCCGCCTCGACCATCTCGAAGGTCCAGACGTCCTCACCGGGACCGATCTGGCCGCCGCGTTCGCCGCCGCGGCCGCCCGGACCACCGCTCCCAACCCGGCCGACCCGGACCGCCCAATCCATTGGGGCAGCCAGATGGACATCGAGGTCATCCCTCACCGGCGGCGTCGGGCAGCGGCAGCCTACCTGGCCAAGTACGCCACGAAGTCGGTCGACCACGCCGGCATGCTCGACCGCCGACTCAGAGGCGGCGACCTCTCGACGCTCGATCTGCCCGACCAGCTGCGACAGATGGCCGAAACGGCGTGGCGGCTCGGAGGCCGCCCGGACCTGGCGGAGCTGAACCTGCGGGCATGGGCGCACTCGCTTGGCTGGCGGGGCCACTGGCTGACGAAGAGCCGCCATTGGTCCACCACCTTCGGACAGCTGCGAGCGGCCCGCCAACGGTTCCGGCTCGCTCAGCTCGGCATCAGCGAACAAGAAGCAGCGAACCGTTGGGGGGAATGGGAGCTCCAAGGAGTCGGTCACCTAAGCGCCGGCGACGCTTGGTTAGCCGCCAGCGCAAATGCCGAAGCCAAAGCAGCCCGACGGGCCGCCTGGGAAGAAGCCTGAGACACCAGCGATGGACCGCCGCAGCGACACCAACCGGGCCATTTCCCGTGACAGCCCTGCCATCATCGGATCGGGCCGCGCGCAGCGGTCGGTGGCACGCTGGCAGACGGTGCACGATCCGGAGCTTCTGGCCGCGATAGTCGATACCATCTTCAGTGCCGTCTCGTCTGTCTACGAAAACGACAGGCCCTGCCCCGACAACCTTGACACCTGACCCAGGAGCAGCGCAGCGATGACAGCCAAGCGGGCGGCCATATACGCCCGAGTCTCGACCGCCGAACAAGTCGAAGGAACTTCCCTCGCCACCCAGGTCTCCCAATGCGAGCGCTACCTGGCAGCGCAAGACTGGCAGCTACAAGGAACGTTCATCGACGAGGGCATCTCCGGAGCCAAAGCCCGCCGCCCCGCCCTCGACAAACTCCTGGCCGAAGTCACCAACGACCGCGTCGATGTAGTGGTCGTGGCCAAGCTCGACCGCATCGGACGCTCCATGCGCCACCTAGCCGCTCTGCTCGGCGAACTCGACGACCGCCACGTCGGTCTCGTCTCAGTCAGCGAATCCTTCGACTCCTCCACCCCGGCCGGCCGGCTGCAACGCAACATGCTCGGATCCTTCGCCGAGTTCGAACGCGAGCTAATCCGCGACCGCATGATCTCCGGACGCGACGCCACCGTACGGGCCGGGAAATGGGCCAGCATCCACGCCCCCTACGGATACCGGGCCGACCCGCCCGCCTACCTCCTCCAGATCGACCCCCACGAAGCCGACGTGATCCGCCTCATCGTGGACCTATTCGTCAACCAGCGCACATCGACGCCGCAGATCGCAGCCAAGCTCAACGGGCTAGGACTACAACCGCGTCGATCCGACACCTGGAGCGCCGCCAGCGTCCGATGGGTCCTGCGCGAAAGCGACCACTTATCAGGGACATTCACCTGGCGGCGTGCCAGCCGCGGCTACCAAGGGCCACCTATCACCGTGCAAGGCCCCGCTCTCATCGACCCGGTAACACACGACCGGCTCCGGGCCCGCCTGACCGAGACCGCCACCAAGCACACCGCCCACCCCGAACGATACCTGCTCGCCGGGAGGATCACCTCGCCTCACGGCACGCTAATGTACGGCTACTGCACCAACACACCCCTGTACCGCTGCAGCGATTTCTTCACCAAGACCGCGCCCCCAGAGGGTCGCACCTGCGACTGCAAAACAGTGCGGGGCGAACTCGTCGAGAAGATCGTCTGGGAAGAAGACTGCGCACTGCTGTCAAACCCCGACCGACTCATGGCAATGGCCGGCCTCCACCTCGCCAAAGGCGCCGCCACCATCAACTCAGGAGCGGCAGACATCGCCGCCATCGACCGGCGCATCAACAGACTCGAGAAAGCAGCCGGCGCGAAACTATCGAAACTGCTCGCCGACGGCCTCGACCCCGCCATTGCCGCCCATGCCGCCCAATCGCTGACCGACCAACTCGCCGCCGCCAAAGCCCACAGGGCACAAGTAATCACATGGCAGGGCGCCAACCTCGAGGCCAGGGACCGCTCCCGGCATCTCCTCGACCTCGCCGAACAGGCAGAACGGATCCTCCCCGCCGCTGACACCGCCACCAAACGACAAGTCCTCGCACTGCTCGACGTACAGGTTCAAGTCAGCGGATGGGAACCCTGCGAAACATGCACCGGAACAGGGTGGATCTCCAAATACCAGCCCGGCCAGGCACCGCGAGCAGAAAGCGGCCTACCACGTGTCTTCTGCGGCATCGTATGCCCAACATGCCACCGTCACCGCTGGATGCCCCGATTCACCATCGAAGGAACCATTCCCGAAATCGGCCTCCACACCGCCCCCGAGACCCAAGACAGCGCCCGCCTTCCATTCAAAGTCGTCGGATGCAACGCCTAGCACTACCGGGGCGACGACACGCGCCGAGCGATCATCACACCACGGGCGGCAACCCGACATTCCGACACGAACCACAGGCCAAGCAACAAGACACAAGCTCCCGAGCAGCCAGATCATGGAACGCCCGCGCAACTGGCGCGCCGACCGCACAAAGAACCACCTCGAACCTCAGGCACGCCCGACGCCTCTCCATCAAACTGCTTGAGATACAGGCACGGCCAGCCCGAGAACAACACCTGCCTCCCCTCCAGCACGCGCCACGGACCGCGCCAGGCCCGCAATGAGCGAACCCGGGTCAGACGAACTGGTCACAGCCGTCGAAGCCGCACTTCGCCTGGGAATGACCGAGTCGACATTTCGACGCTTCGCTCGCAACGCTGGCCTGGCCCCGTCAGCCGGGCCTCGCTCCCCGTACTCGTGGACCTCGGTCTTGGCGGCCCTCAAGCGCTCGAAAATGCGCCCCGGAGAGATAAGCGAAGGCTCGATCCAATACCGCGCCCGGGGCCGCTCCTAACCACTGCCTACATGACGTAACATGAAACGTCATGGACGAGTGGCTCGGAGCTCGGGAGAGCTCAATACGCCTAGAGGTGCCACTGCGTACGCTGTACCGACTCATCGACGAAGGCCAGCTCCCCGCCTACAAGATGGGGCGAGCAATCCGGCTCAAGAAGTCAGATGTCGAGGCCTTCGACCCACCGCCCCCCGACAGTGCGGAGCACCACCTCCCGCCCGACAGGCCCGATGGGCCATCCAGCCTACGCTAACCGCGAAGACAAAGACCGCGTGGCCCCTCAGGCCAGACCTCTCTCAACGCCCCACGCTAAACCACCACGATCGCACGATCCTGAATCGCCCCGGGTTTCGTGACTGCTCGGCCTATTGGGCGACCGCCTCTTCGGCGGCTTGGCTCAGACGGTAGTAGAGGCTCTCGAACTCTGCTGGGGTGGTGTAGGTGTTGTCGGTGGTGATCTCGCCGTGGAGACGGCGGTGGTTGAACCAGTCGATGTAGCCGAGGGTGGCGAACTCGACGTCGTCGAGGCCCCGCCACGGTCCTTGCGGGTAGATGAGCTCCCACTTGTAGAGGCTGTTGAAGGCCTCAGCCATGGCGTTGTCGTAGCTGTCGCCCTTGGAGCCGACCGAGGCGACGATGTCGTTCTCGGCCAGGCGTTCGCTGTAGCGGATGCTGAGGTATTGACGCCCCTGTCGCTGTGGTGGACGAGGCCGTCGAGGACCTGCCCGGCCCGGGTGCGGTTCCAGACGGCCATCTCCAAGGCGTCGATGGCCAAGTCGGAGCGCAGACTGTTGGAGATCTGCCAGCCGACCACCATGCGGGAGTACACGTCGATGATGAACGCCGCGTACACCCACCCGCCATGCGTTTTCACGTAGGTCAGGTCGGCCACCCACAGCCGGTTCGGGGCCGGCGCCGCGAAGTTCCGGTCCACCAGATCATCGGGGCGGTGCTGGCGGTCATCGAAGCGCGTGGTGACCTTGAACGCCCTGCCGCGCCTGGCTCCTGACAGGCCCAGCTCCCGCATCAGCCGCTCCACGGTGCAGCGGGCCACCCGGATGCCCTCCCGGTTCAGCTGGGCCCACACCTTGTCCGCCCCGTAGACCTCGAGGTTGTCGTTCCACGCCCGGGTGATCTCACCTTTCAGATACGCATCGCGCACCGTCCGGGCCGACGGCGGCCGCTTCCGATGGCAGTAGTAGGTGTTCGGGGCGACCTTGCAGCCGTGCTCGGAGAGCACCCTGATTGCGGTAGGGACCGCCCTTACGGGCGGCCCCCCGCACAGATCCCAGCGTGCGGAACTACCGCACTGGGCTCCTGCCTCGGGTGCGAACGTCGAAGCGCACCTCCGGGTAGGGATGCAAGATGCGGGAGGGCGGTATCCATCGAGCGAGGAGGCGTTCCATCCGCTTCCAGGTCAGGCGGTGGCGCTGGCTGCGACGCCGCAAGGCGTGGAGCCACAGCCGGCCTGCCTGGCGGCGGAAGGCGCTGATGGCCCGGCTGTTGCCGGGCACGGCGTAGTAGGCGAGGTGTCCCCGCACCACCGACGCCAGCCACTTGCCCTGCTCGGGGATGGGCAGTTGTCGGCGCCGCTTCAGCTGGTCTTTGACCTGCCTCAGCTTCGCCCGCAACCGTTTCGAGATGGTGACCCGCTTGAGCCAGAACTGCCCGGCCTTGCCCTTCCCGCAGATGTGCGTGAAGCCCAAGAAGTCGAACGTCTCCGGCTTCCCGACTCCCCGACGTGCCCTTCGTTCAGCCGCGTAGCGTCCGAACTCGACCAGCCGGGTCTTGCCGGGATGCAGCTCCAGGTTGAACTTCGAGAGTCGCTCCCGGAGGTCGTGGAGGAACTGCTTGGCGTCGCCTTCATGCTCGAACCCGACGATGAAGTCATCAGCGAACCTCGTGACGATCATGTCGCCTCGGGCGTGCCGACGCCTCCACTGGCGGACCCACCGGTCGAACACGTAGTGGAGGTACACGTTAGCGAGCAGCGGCGACGCCGACGCTCCCTGCGGTGCACCCTCAAGTGTCTCCGACCAGTTCCCGTCCTCGATGACCCCTGCGCTCAACCACTTGCGGATGAGACGCAGGACCCGCTTGTCCGCAATGCGATGCTCGACAAACTTGATCAGCCACGCTTGATCGAGCGTGGAGAAGAAGTCGCGGAGGTCCGCGTCGAGCACCCAGTTCACCTTCTTCCGCAGGATTCCGGTTGCCAGCGCGTCCAGCGCATCGTGCGGGCCGCGCCCTGGCCGGAACCCGTAGGAGAAGCCGAGGAAGTCCACCTCGTAGACGGCGTTGAGCACCTCGACGACAGCCCGCTGGACGATCTTGTCCTCCAGCGAGGCGATACCGAGCGGCCGGAGCCGCCCGTCTGCTTTCGGGATGTACACCCTCCGAGACGGCTTCGCCCGGTAGGCGCCACTGTGGACCCGTTGGTGCAGGTCATGGAGGTTGGCCTCCAAGTCCTGGCCATAGGCCACCCACGTCACCCCGTCCACTCCGGCTGCGGCCTGGGGGCGTATCGCCAGGTAGGACGCATACAAGCGGGCGGTCGTGACATGGTGCAGCAGCGCCGTGAACCGTGCATCCTTGTCCTTGCGTGCTACTTCGCGCACACGTTCCAGCCCGCTTGGCACGCCTTTTCCGGCGCTGTGTCCGGGACGTGTCGAGCTGTCCGTGTTCCCCTCGGCCAGGCCCCTTCCCTCCACCGCCTCCGCCCCCAGTCGCCCGGGCTTGTTCGGCAGCTTCGCAGGTACTACGGGCCTGTCTGACTTCCCACGCTCGTGCATCTCAGGCATACGGCCTTGGCCTTCCCTGAACGGCCCGCCCGGTGATCAACCCGACGGGCGAGCATGGGACCTCCCGGTTCTCGCGCATGGAGACTCCACGCATGCACGGGTTCTTCGACCGCGCGGGGCCCGACAGCAACTTGCGATAACGCTGCCGCCGGTGTTGCCTTCCGCAGATCTGACAACGTCGGCACCCCGAACTAAGATTCTTTCGCGGCTCAATAGCCCGGCCTACGTG
>DAHYHI010000108.1:0-32759 GCA_027391075.1 Acidimicrobiaceae bacterium
GCACGAAACCGATCCGGTGCTCGCAGGTAAGCCGGTAAACGTAATGCTTGTTCACCCCCAAATAGCCCGCCAGGCGCTCCGTGTCCCACAACTCCGACAACACCAACGCATCGTCACCCATACCCACAACAGGCCGATCGACAGATCCCGCCACCACCCCAAAAACAGCTCCCCGAGGACGATTCGCCGCCGTCGATGGTGGCGCAACGGTGGCGAAAACCCCACCCCCACAACCACCTACCCGATAGACACCCCGCCTGACCAGGACTTTTACAGTGGGGCTAGGTGGAATCGAACCACCGACCTCAGCATTATCAGTGCTGCGCTCTAACCGGCTGAGCTATAGCCCCGCGACTTACGGAGACTTCAGGTTACACCAAGCGCCGGGACGTCAACCTCGCAGCAGCCCAATCTCGCCTGCTTGTCTCGCTCAGGCCACCATGGCTGTGGTTGGCCGCCTGTGGACCAAGCCGGCAGAGCGCACCACGGGAGGCAGGGTAAAGACGAAGGCGAGGAGACGAGCTACTGCCAGGAACAATTCGGGAGGTATTGCGTCATCTACCTCGCACGTCGCGTGAATAGCTCGCGCCAGAGGCGGGTCCTCGACTACCGGTACCCGATGGGTGATACCCTCAGCTCGGATCCGCTGAGCCAACTCGTCTGTCCCTTTCGCTACGACAACCGGCGTCCCACCCCGCTGCGGGTCGTAGCGCAACGCCACAGCATAGTGGGTTGGGTTGACAACGATCACGTCGGCGCCGGCTACGGCAGCCATCATTCTGGACCTGGAAAGCCCTTGCATCCTCCGCCGAACATGGCCCTTAACCGTGGGGTTACCTTCGGCGTCCTTGTTCTCGTCCTTGACCTCCTGCTTGGTCATCTTGAGCGACTTTTGCAGCTTCCGGCGCTGCCACGCGTAGTCCCCCAAGCCAAGCACGAGAGCGACAGCCGATATATCACGAGTAAGACCAAGAAGGGTCGAACCTGCGTATGATAACATTGGTGTCATCTGAGCTGGCTGAGAACCAACAAGTGTGTGGCTAAGTCCTAAGATGGTCGTATAGGCGAGCCCTACGAGGGCCCCCAGCTTCACAAGCTGCTTGCCGAGTTGCCACACGGACTGCGTCGAGAACAAGTTCTTGAATCCTGTGAAAGGATTGAGCTTGTTCCACTTGGGTGCAGCGGCATGAAGCGAGAAGAGGCCGCCTGTCTGAGCAACTCCGGCTGCGAGACCGACCACAGCGAAGGCTCCAACTACCGGCAGGATAAGTGCGGCCGCGTCGTCAAGACCGCTGATCAGCACGCCAAGAGCTCCTGGGGACGTAGGGTTGGCGATCACGTTCGCTGACTGTCCAAGCAATCCGACGAGGCGCTGATCCGCACTCTTGAAAAGCGTCGGGATTATCATCGTTCCTACCAAGGCTATGAGCCAGGCCGAAACGTCTGGTGACTTGGAGACACGTCCCTCCCGACGTGCCTTCTTCCTTCGCTTCGGGGTGGGCTTCTCTGTACGGTCGTTCTTTGCCATCAGTGGCCGTTCACGAGGAGTGACATGTCAGTACCGATCCTGCCCAGAATGTTCGACAGGTAGCCGGGTAGGACCTGGAGTCCGATTGCGACGAACAGAAGCGACAGGAGCACCTGGATCGGGAAGCCCAGGAGCCACACATTCATCTGAGGTGCAGCTTTCGACAGAAGGGCTAGGCCGATCTGTGCAGCGAAGAGCACTGCTACCAGCGGTGCCGCAATCTCAAGGGTGGCCGTAAAGTAGGTGGCGACGTCAGCGCTTATGACGCCGGCGCCCAGTGCCGACGAGTTGAGCGTGATGGCCCCCTTCCCCAACGACAGGGCGAAGCCCTTCACCAGGAGCATCTCGCCGTTAGTGACGAACAGCAAGACCATACCTACCTGCTCGTAGAGCTGACCAAGGATTGGGGTCTGCTGAGCCGACAGGGGATCTATCGAAGGGGGAAGGTTCAGACCTCCGAACAGGTCAACCATCGATCCCGCCGAACTGATTGCACTGAGAAGGATCTGCACGGGCAGACCGAGGATCAACCCGCTGAACACCTGCATGACCAGCGCTCCGATGAGGCCAGCTGTATCAGTAGGTATAGCGCTCGCCGGCACCTGATGGAGAGACAGCAGCGCAAGCCCACCGGCGAACCCGATCAGAACCGGCCGAGGTGTAGTGGCGCTATTCGAAAACGGCGGGACGACAACAAGCCACGCCAGCGCCCTCACGAACACCAGCAGGAAACCGAGGAGCCACAGAGGGTCTACGTTAAAGCTCAACCTAGCCCCCTACGAGACTGGCCGTCTGCGAGATCATCGCAGTCGTGTAACCCTCCATCTGGCCCAGCATCCAGTGTCCAGCCACGATGAGGATTACCGCGACGACAACCAGTTTGGGTACGAAAGTCAGCGTCACCTCCTGGAGTTGGGTCACCGTCTGGAAAAGCGACACGACCAGCCCGACAATCAGACTTCCCAGGAGGAACGGGAGTGCGAGCTTCATGGTCATCATGAGCGCTTCGGACGCCACGCTCATCAGCTGCCCTTCGGTCAATTGAATCCCACCACCAAAGAGTGGGTGACCAATATCCATCCGTTTACCATCACGAACAGAAGAAGCTTGAACGGTAACGACACAAGTGTAGGTGGAAGCATCACTACCCCTAAAGACATCAGCACAGATGCCACCACTAGGTCGATGACCAGGAACGGAATGAAGATGACGAAGCCGATAATGAACCCGCTCTTAAGCTGGGAGAGCACGAAGGCAGGAATGATGGCTGCGAGAGACGCGTTAGTGGGCGTCGCTGGATGCTCGCCGTCGACGCCCGTCGTCAGAGCGAGCTCCTGGCTCCCGGTCTGCTTGAGCATCCATGACTTGAGAGGACCTTCTGCAGCGTGGTACGCCTGCGTTGCGCTGTCTTGGCCGTGAAGATACGGTTGCAGCGCGACCTTGTTCAACTGGGTCAATGTAGGCGTCATGATGAACAAGCTAATGATAAGCGCAAGACCGGCCAGCACCTGGTTTGGCGGGGTAGTCGTCAAACCCAAGGCCTGACGCAACAGGCTAAAGACGACGATGATCCTGGTAAAGCCGGTCATCAGGATCAGAAGTGAAGGTGCCAAAGCCAGCAGCGTCAGCGACAGGATAACGAGAATACTGTCGGATGGCTTGCCTAGGGCACTGCCAAGGTTTATGTTTAGAGACGCCCCCGCGCTTGCAGTGCTCGGGGTGGTCACGGCTGTGAGTAAGTGGTTCATCGAACTAGCTCACTCAGGCTCGCCGGATCGTCAGCTCTTGCAGCTGCTGACAAGTTTGCCGCAATCGTGCAATCGACCAGGCTCTCTCGGCTCTCGGATAGTCCTGGTCGCCGACCATAGCAGCTTGCTCAGATGCCGCAAGTTCAGCTATGTCGCTGCTGAGCTCTGCCAGGCGGGTGACCTGATGTGCCGTGACCCCTAGGAGAAGAGTTTCCGATCCTGCTCTCACAATCGCGACATGAACTCCCTTTCCCAGAGTCTGTCGGTTCAGAACCGTCATGACTGCATCTGAGCGTTTGGATCGGGCTGTCTTTGCGAACCGACCCCTCGCAACTTTCGATGCCAACCAGATCAGTACAAGCACCACCGCTAGCCCTACAAGCAGCTGGAACATCAAAGAGGTAGCTGACACGCTGTTAGCTCCTGTACTGACAGCAGTTAGAGCTATAACATTTCCCATTGCGATCAGCTCGCCGGTCGGCTTGCCAGCGAAGCGTTAGCCGTGATCTCAGTGACCCTGACCCCGAGCTCGTCGTCGAGCACCACGACTTCACCTCGTGCCAGGAGCGTGTTGTTGACCAAGATATCCACCGGTGAGCGGGCAAGCCGGTCAAGCTCGATCACTTTCCCAGGTCTGAGGGCGAGCAACTCGCGCATCGTCATACGGGTACGGCCAAGTTCCACCGTGACCCCCATGTCGACGTTGTACAACAACTCGATAGGTCGCCCCTCGCCTCCTGTGGCCGAGCCTGCCTCTAAGGCCCCTAGTTGGTCTCCCACAACCGGGTTAGACACGCCAGCTTGAACCTCTGTCATTTGCTCTCCTTTGTTTTCGTCTCGACAATCATGCAGGCGAGGTGTTTGCCGGAAGTGGTGGGCACCACGTCGCAGAAATGGATCCCCTCGACGTTCAGGCACAGTGTCGCGGCTTCGGGCTGCTGAAGGGAGATCGAGTCTCCGATAGACAGGCTGAGAATCTCGTCGGCCGACAGGACTACCTCTCGGAACGAGACAGAAACCTGTACCGGAGCGTCGAGCACTCGCTCTAGCACCGCCTTGTCCTGCGAGCCCTCGTCGCGCACATCGGGACGATCGATACGCTCAAGGGCGTCCACTAGGGTGAGCGGAACCAGCAGCGGCAGTCCGGCGGTCGCGTCAAAGCCCACCCCGTCTTCGAAGGTGAACTTCAGGCCTATGAGAAGGTAGACTTCCGAAGGGTCTGACATCTGCACTAACGACGGGCTAGTCGACGCGTGCAAAGGCCCTTTCGCCAGTGGGACGATTACGCTGACCGCCTTGAATGCTTCGGCGAGAAGAGTCTCAGCGACCTCGGCTACGAGTCGCATCTCGATATCGGAGAGCTGACGTTCGAGAGCGACCGAGGTAACGCTGCCCCCCAGTCGTAGCTCGACTAGGGCTTGTGCCAACGGCGAAGGAAAGTGCAGACTCACTCGCCCGCCCAACGGACTGATAGCTCCGACAGCCAGGTATGTCGGATCTGGAAGCGATGACGCGTAAGTCTCCCAGCGCTCCTGCTTGAGAGCGCCGATCTCGACTTTGGCGGACGTTCGAAGCAACCCAGTCAGGGCCTGGGTGACACGGTGAGCTGCGACCTCAAGGACCGGGAGAAGACGGCGCAGCCTGTTGCGCTCCATCGCCTCGTGGCGCTGAAAGTCGTAGAGTTCGTATTGACGCAGGTTCTCAGCAGCCTCTTCGGCCGCGACGACATCGGGCATGCAGGGTCTCCCCGGGCCTGTCCGTGGCCGTGAGATCGGTTGCCGTCCTGGCGCTTCTGATATTTCTTCGGCAACCTCACCCGATCACTTGAGCCCCCCTCAGGGATCAGGCCATCTGGGCCAGAGCGTTCAAGTTCGCCGCCGTGGTCGACACCACCTTCGTGTTCGCCTGGTAAGCCTCTTGTGCCACGATCAGGTCGGTGAGCTGCGAGGACAGGTTCACGTTGGATCCCTCCAAGGCGCCACCTACCAGACTCCCTAGTCCTCCAGTACCGGCGACACCCACCGTCGGCTGCCCCGAGTTCGAGCTTTGGATATACATGAGATTGCCTTGAGACGCGAGTCCCCCGGGGTTTGAGAACTGGGCAAGAGCGATCTGGCCGATCGCCAGAGTCTTCCCATTCGAGAACGAACCTGTGATAACACCGTCAGAACCCACCGAGTAGCCCGAGAGGGTTCCAGAGGAATACCCGTCCACGCCCGTGACGGTAAGAGACTGCTGGCCGGAATACTGCGTCACCGCTCCTGGCGACGCAGGATTCGGGAACTGGATGTTCCAAGTGTCCGAGGCGGGGAAAGCGTAGGTTGAAGGCATATTCTGGACGGGCAGCGAGAGGGAGCCGTCAGAGTTGGTCGTAGCTCCCGTCACCGAGGCGATCTGCCCCGTGGTCGTTCCGAAGGTGATCGTGGGAGGAGTGGTCCAAAGCTGCGTCGTAGCTCCTGCTGGATCGGTCACGGTTCCCTGTACCGTCCAGGTGTTGGCTTTGCCCGTTACTGGAGTGAAAGTCAAGTCAACGGGTACGACGTTACCCAGCGCATCGTACGCATTGATGGTTGAGTTGACCGGCGTCGCTGTACCCGTCCCTGACCAAGCTGGGAGGTTACCTCCCAAAGTCATCTGGGTGGTTGGTGTCGCCGGCATGGTCGTATTGGTAGGTATGGTGAGTGGCCCTGTAGGAGCATTCGTATTGATAGTGCCCTGGGTGTTGGCCATCCAGCCTTGGATGAGAGCACCACTTTGTGTCGTCAAGTTGCCGTTCGCGTCCAGCGTCAGGTTCCCATCTCTCGTGTACATCGTCTGACCGAACTGCTGGGCCACGAGAAAGCCGCTTCCTTGGATGGCAACGTCTGTTGGTACATTCGTCGCTTGGATAGCCCCTTGCGACTGGTTGGACGACACGGCTCCTATGCGTACGCCGGCGCCAACAGCGATCGGGTTTATACCCCCGGACTGGCCCCCCGCTACCGGTGCAGAGGCTCCAGCGACCTGTTCAGCAAGTAGGTCGGTGAACTGGGCCGACTGTGACTTGTAGGCGGTAGTGTTAGAGTTCGCGACGTTGCTACCGATGACATCCAGGTAGGTTTGGTCGGCGGCTATTCCAGATACTGCGGCTATCAATGACTGTTCCATTGGGGCATCCTTTCAGGTGAGAAGTGCTAGTTCTTGGTGATCTTGGGTCAGCTTGAAGTTGAGGGCGAGCTAGTGCCGGCTGACGCCGTGCTAGCAGATGACGCTGCGGCCGATACAGCTGATCCGTTAGCGCTGGATACCTGGGTTACCTGGTCCAGGGCGACAGATCCGCTCTGTCCGGCCAGGGTTAGCTGGGGAGGGCCAGAGGAGTTGAGCAGCACGGACGTAACAGTCCCGGACACGCTCTGGCCTCCAGCACCGGTACCTGTGATCTTCTGACCAAGCATCGAGTCTGCCGCCACGGTCTGCTCTTCAGCATTGAGAGTGGTCTGCGACTGCACGGCGGTCAGTTGGGCGATCTCCGTCATGAACGAAGTGGGGTCAGTAGGATTGCTTGGATCCTGGTTCTTCAACTGCGCAACCAGCAGGTTGAGGAAGGTCTGGGTATTGTCAAGCTGGTTCAGGCCACTCGTCGCCGAGGTTGCACCTGCCGCACTTGACGAGCTAGCGCTCTGGCTGGCGCTTGAGCCGGACGTGGGCACTACGAAAGACATGGCATCTCCTTGAAAGAGCTAGAGTCGAAGGTCTACTGATGTCCTGGCATTGACCCCTTGAGAGGTGACCAGAAGAGAGCTGCGTGCAGCACCGGACTGCGTTGCAAGGCTCGACTGCGACGGACTCCCTGGGATTCGACCTTTTGTGCCGCCGGCCAGAAAGACGTCAGCGTGTCGCCCTCCCGATCCGAGTTGCTGGCGCAGATCCGGCAACGCGGTCCCGAGGACCTGGCGTGCGCCTGGATGGTCGGCATGAAGCTCGACCGTCACGTGACCCGATTGGACTGTTACGGTAGCCTGTATGGTCCCGAGGTCGGCCGGATGCATCTCAATAGATATTTGGTGCGTACCGTTTGGCCGGTTAAGCACCGGTGACAGTACCGACAGCATCTGCTGTGATTGAGAGCTGACCGCCGTGGAACCTGGCGAAGCTTGGACCGAAACCGAAGCGGAGACCGGCGCTGGCGCCGGATGAGCTTGGGCCGACGTCGATGGGACGGCCGCGATACCCAACCCACCGGAGGGCAATCCGGAGGAGCTCTGGACGCGGGCGGGACTCTGTGCCAACTCTGCCGAACCGGTCTGTAGGGCGACAGTTCTGACTGTCTGTTGTGGAGCCGAAGCCACATCTCTCTTCAGCCCTTCACCGCCTTGGACGCCACCTCGAGCAGGTGTCGGACCTCGGAGCACTTGGCCGGCTGCGGCCGTGGGACTCTCCGACGGGACAACCGAGGAAACTGGTGGTGGGGAGGTAGGAGTGCGAGGCGAGACAGATCGTGCGCCGGACACGGAAGGGGATGGGGACTGCGGCGCCGTGCCCAGGATCTGAGGTGCCAGATCCATAGCTGATGTCGTTTGTGACGTCCCCTTGGAGACAGTAGCGGTCATAGAGGCAGCGCGAGTTCCATTGGAGGCAGGATCGGTCGCAGCTGTAGCTGCGAGCGGTGTGGTCTGGGAACTCACGGGCTGTGCCGCAGCCCCCCGGGTGGCGTCCCGACTCGGGGCTGCTGAAGTCGAGGCTGACACCTCTGTAGCCGTTCCAGCTACTACGGGGTTTCCCTTCGGTTCGCCAGAGCTGGACAGCTTGAGTGCTTTCTCGCTGCGCGAGCGCTTCTTCGCAGACGCGCCGGCTTCCGGCGAGTTACCCTGCGACTTCGACTTGGTGACGCCGTCGAGGTGGCTCTTGAAGTCAGTAACTGCTGAGGGTTTCGCTCCTACCGGCATGACGCCAGTCTCGGACCCGCTAGGTAGCCACCTCGCCTGAGATGTCTTCCCAGAAGTACCGGCTGGTTTGGAGGTTTGATTGGCGTCCGTCGCCACCGTCAAAGTGGAAGCCACGTTGGCCGGCATGGCGGTCACGCCAGGACCCCGACGTTGGACAGCATCGAGGTGATGCTCGAGACGTAGTTCTGAGTCTCAGCGTAAGGCGGCACTCCGCCGTACGAAGCGACAGCCGCAGGACCCGCGTTGTAGGCGGCCAGCGCCAGTGGGACAGAACCACCGTAGTCGGTCAAGTAGCTACTCAGAAGCTGTGCCGCTCCGTCTATGGCGGAGGTCGGGTCGAGTGGTGTCACCCCAAGGCCGGCGGCCGTGGCCGGCATGAGCTGCATCAGTCCCACGGCACCCGCGCCGCTCTGAGCAGTCGGGTTGAACCCGGACTCCTGCTTGGCTACTGCCGCTAGGAGGACCGGGCTGACACCGTACGTCTGGCCTGCAGACTCGAACAGGGGTTGGTAGGAGGACGGAACGCCCAGGGCGTCCATCGCCGCGTTAGTCGCCGATCCGTTCGAGGTTGCCAGAACCGAACCCGCAGAGCTCTGCGAGGTCGTTACTCCCGGGGTAGCTTCAACGATGCGCCGGATCGCCACAGGCTGGCCGACTGCTTGAACTTGCACCGTCGAGCCGCTCTGCGGTGCATCGATCATCTGGCCGTTGCCGATGTAGATGCCGACGTGACCTGGACTGGTCGCTGTCCCGTCGGAACCAGCGAAGAAGACGAGGTCTCCGGGTTGGGCCTGGGCGAGGCTCGGTACCGCCACCCCCGAGGTAGCCTGCTCCTGACTCGTCCGTGGCAGGCTCACCCCGAGATCGGCGAAGACGGTCTGTACCAAGCCGGAACAGTCGAACCCGGTCGAGGGGCTCGTCCCCCCCCACTGGTATGGGGTGCCGAGATACTTCGCAGCGTCGGCTACGACGGCCGACCCGCTCAACTGACCCTGGGAAGACGCTGCGGTAGACGCGCCAGCGCTTGTTCCACCAACGAGCGAGGTCAAGAGCCCGAGCGACCCTGACGACAGGGCTCCCGGAGACGAACCGCTCAGGCCGGCGCCGCTGCTCGGGCCGGCCGAGGCATTCGAGGCGGGGCTCAGGCTGCCTCCATCCTGGATGGAAGTGATCTCCGAGTTCACCTGCGACAGCACCGAGGCGAAATCGCCGGTCGACGCAGCGGCCGAAAGCTGACTTCCGATGCCGCTCAGTTGCGCAGCGAACTGCTGGATGGCTCCCACCGTCAGCGCCGGATTCGAAGTCACAGCGGGTGTCGCGGTCACTTGGGCCTCACCCCCGACGAGGGCTGCCTGTCCCACCTTGCGTTGACGATGTCGTCCACCGACGCCGCCTCCGCCCTCGCCTCCGAGTAAGACCACTCGGATCTGCGTCGCTCGTCGAGGCGCTCAAGGGAGGCCACTCTCTGGCCGGCGAGCACCCACGCCGAGTAGCACGATTCTGTCTCCTCCTCACACTGCACCACCAGCTTCGAAGCCTCCTCGACCGCTTCGGCTAGGCGCAGCTGCCGGCTTCTGTCGTCGAGGAAGGCATCCCTATCCCCCGGGCCACGTAACGCCGAAGAGGTCACGATCCGGTAGGCGTCCAAAGCCGCGTCGCGCCGGGACTGAGCTCGACGGAGATGATGGTTGGCGGCGGCGAGGCTCTGACGGGCGGCCTCCTCCTGCGCCCGCCGGGCGCGCAGAACCGGCTCCAGCGAGAAATGGTATCTTTTCATCGGACTACCTCGGCTAGTTCGGCGCCGGCCTTGGGCTGCTCGCTCAGAACGTCTCCCAGCAGGCGCCAGGCCTCCTCGGAGGGCACGATCTCGCTCTTGCGCTGCTGAAGGAACGCGTCCAGATCGTCGCGTAGGCTGACTGCCCGGTCCACGATCGGGTTGGTTCCCGGCACGTAGGCCCCTATCTCGATCAGGTCCCGGGCGTCTCGATAGGCGGCAAGGAGTCGCCTCATGTCGGCGCTGAGAGCGCGTTGCTCTGGGGTTGTGATCATAGGCTCCACCCTGGATACCGAGTCGAGGACCTCGATGCTCGGAAAGTGCCCGGAAGTAGCGAGACGCCTTGATAGCACGATGTGGCCGTCGAGGATCGAGCGTGTCGTGTCAGCTATGGGCTCGTTCATGTCGTCGCCATCGACGAGCACCGTATAAAGGCCTGTTATCGAACCGACCTCGCCAGCCCCCGCCCGCTCCAGGAGTTTCGGAAGTAGGGAGAACACCGACGGTGGGTAGCCGCGCGTGGCGGGCGGCTCCCCCGCCGAGAGACCAACCTCGCGTTGGGCCATAGCGAAACGGGTTACCGAGTCCATCATCAAAACCACGTCGTGTCCTTGGTCGCGGAACCATTCCGCTATCCGAGTCGCCGTGAAAGCTGCCCGGATACGTACCATCGCCGGCTCGTCGGACGTGGCGACCACCACCACCGACCGAGCCAGGCCTTCCTCGCCGAGGTCGTGGCTGATGAACTCGTTCACCTCACGACCGCGTTCTCCGACGAGGGCGAGCACAGCCACCGTGGCGTTGGTGCCCCGAGTGATCATCGACAGCAAGCTGGACTTGCCTACGCCGGAACCTGCAAAGATCCCGAGTCGCTGACCCCGCCCGCACGGCACGAGTGTGTCCAAAGCTTTGACCCCAAGAGCAAGCTGGCGGTCCACAAGATCCCTGCGTAGCGGATGAGGCGGTGTACCGTTGACCCGTACCTGGTCCCACTCGCCGTCAATTGGTCTGCCGTCGATCGGCCTGCCGAGGCCGTCGAGAACTCTGCCGAGCAACCCGGGTCCAACCATGATCTGCAGAGGACCGCCGACCGGGTCGACGCGGTCCCCGAAGCGCACGCCGTGGAGATCTCCCAGCGGCATGCACGCAAGCGAAGAGCCTTCTACCGCCACGACTTCAGCGTCGAGCACGCCACCAGAGCGATAGATGCGCAACGCATCTCCAACCGCAGCTCGAAGCCCGTCGACCTCTACGCGCAATCCTACTATCCGGGTGACCTGACCGGAGATCTGGGGTCGGACCGCCTGGCTCAGACGTACCCGGACTGACTCTGTGAGAGCCATCAACGAACTCCGGGCTCATCTGTCGACGGAGACGTCAAGCTGAGCTCCTCGAGCACACGACGGGCCCTCTGTAGGGCGGGTCCGATCTGAGCGTCGATACGGCACGCACCGGCTGCGACGACACATCCGCCTATCTCTACTGCGGGGTCGGAGACGACCTTAATCGCGGCCTCTGGAACGAGGTCTTGTATGTCTTCGACCGTCAGTTCGTCGGCCGGGTTCACCTTGACGACGAGATCCTCCCCCTCGGGAACCAGCCGCAAAGCTCGGGTCGCCGACTCCAGCGCGGGGCGAGTCTGAGACAGCTCGCGTTGGAGGATCGCCTCCGCCAGCCGGCAGGCGAGCTCGACAACCTCGACCTCCCCAAGAGCGAGACTTTCCCTGCGGGTCTCCGCGACCCGTCCGGCCGCGTTGGACAGCGCGTCGGCCAGGCGGCGCAGCTGGGCTGTCCGGGTGGCCTCCTGACCGTTGGCGAACTCGGCGGTTGCAGCGTCGTAGCCTTCCTGCCAGGCGCGAAGGCCCACTTGCTCTAGTTCCTCGTCGAAGCTCACGCCCTGGGACCTCTCGACTGTTCTACGCCTGGCCACCAGTGAGGCGACCGGAGCCTCGAAACCTTCTTCGCGCCTGACGATGCGCCTATGGTGGAACTTAGACGTACTCATCGTCACCCCGGGCTAGGACTATCTCCCCGGACGCCTCCAGGTCACGGACGATCTTGACGATGGCGCTTTGTGCCGTCTCCACCTGGGATAGGCGGGTCGGACCGAGCGAGTCGATCTCCTCAAGGAGGTCCTCGGATGCCCGCTCGGACATGTTCCGCATGAAGCGCTCCCGGATCTCCTCGCTACCCGCCTTGAGTGCGATGGCAAGATCCTTCGGAACCACGTGCCGAAGGATCAGCTGCATCGAACGGTCGTCGAGAGCATTGAGGTCGTCGAAGACGAACATCTCGTTGCGGATCGACTCGGCCAGGGCGGGGTCCTTCTCCTCCAGACCACTCAGGATCTGCTTCTCGGTGGTGCGGTCTGTAAGGTTGAGGATCGCCACGGTAGACTCCATGCCACCGATCGGGCTGGTTAGAGCGGCACCGTTCTTCAGCAACGAAGCAGCCTTGGACTCGAGTACCTCAGCCAGCTCCTTTATGACCGTCGGACTGATGCGGCCCATCGTCGCCAAACGGCGGATGAGGTCGACCCTGACGTCTTCGTCCATTCCGGCGAGCAGTTGGGCTGCCGCCTCTGCTTGCAGATGGGCGAGGACCACCGCCACCGTCTGAGGGTGTTCCTCTGACACGAGATTACCCAGCTGGCGAATGTCGATCCTACGCACGAACGAAAGGGGATTGCCGTCGCGGTCCTCGACGAGCTCACCCAAGATGGCCTCGGCTCGCTCCGCGCCGAGACGGTCACGGAGGAACTTCCGTGCAACCTCCAAGCCACCTTGCGAGACTTGAAGGCACTGGCCAGCTTGGACCTTCAGCTCCGCCAGCACGCTGTCCACATCGGCGGTATCCAGTGTCGGCAGATCCACCATCGCCGTCATGATCGCCGTCACATCGGTCTCGCTCATCGAGCGCAGAACTCTCGCTGCCCGTGTCTCGTCCAACTGAGCTATGACCACAGCGGCCTTCTGGGTTCCCGTGAGACTCTTCATCAGCTCACCGCCTTCCTCGGGCTGTCCGCCAGCCACATACGCAGAATGTTCGCTATGTCCTCCGGTTGATGATCTACGAACTCGTTGATCGCAATCGTCTGTGCGCCCACGGGCAGCTCCGGGCTGCCGTAGGCCGGCATAAGCGCCGTCGGGCTGTACTCCCGAGCTGCCCGGAGAGCCTCGAGCTCAGCTGGGCCGAGCACCGTTGGCGCCATCCGAGCCTTACGGGCTGAGCGCCACAGCATGAACAGCACGAGGGCGATTATCAAGAAGATGATGCCCGTCTTGATCAGCGAGTCGAGAGACTTGCTCTGACCTGATGCCGCCGCTGCTTTCGCTGCCGCCGCAGCTTGCTGTGCTGCGCTCGTATTGAACGGCATCGTCGAGAACGCGAGTTGGTCACCCCGCGCAGTGTTGATGCCAGCGGCGGCAGCCACTCCTGCCTGCAGTGCCTTCAAGTTGACGCCTTTGGGTATAGCCGCCGAGTTGATCAGAACGGCCACCTGCTCAGACTTAAGCGTTCCTGGAGCCTGTTGGACGGTCTGTGTCTGCTGGCTCGTCTCGCAGGTCTGGTTAGAGGTGGTGTTCGAGTAGTTCCCAGTTGACCCGGCTACCGTCGTCGCGGTGACAGTGCCAGCCGTACCTCCAGGAGGGGTCCCTGTTCCCGTGTACGTCTGACTGCTCTGCTGGTTCTGAGTGCAGAAGCTTACTGGCTTACCGTTCGGACCCAGCTGTATACTGTTAGTGGTCGTCGATACTTGTGAGTAGTCCAAGGTCGCGTTCACTTGGACGTCGGCGTTGCCAGTTCCGACCACGCTAGCCAGATAGTCCACCACCTTCGCTGCCACAGCGCTGTCGTACGAAGTCGACTGACCGCCACCGCCGGACGCACCTGCCGTCACACCCGGTCCCGCGAGAAGGTCGCCGCTAGAGTCAGCAACTGTGACGTCAGCGGAATTGAGGTTAGGAATGCTCGAAGCGACGAGGTGCACTATCGCCTGGACGTCGCCACTACTAAGCGACTGTCCCTGCGACATGGTCACCAAGACAGATGCTCCGGTGGGATTGTCTTGGGTGAGTGAGAAGTTCTGGTTCGCCGGCAAAGCGATGTTCACCTGGCTGGACGCGACGCCCGAGATCGAGTCGATGGTCTGTTCGAGCTCACCCTGAAGAGCCTGCAGATAGTCCGCCTGCTGGGTCATGTTCGACGTCGTGATACCCGTCTTGTCAAGCAATGACAGTCCGACTGTCGACGTCGCAGGCAGGCCCGCAGCGGCGAGGCTCACTCGCTCGGCGTTCACGTCATTTAGTGGAACCATGATGGTGGTTCCACCGTTGGTGAGCTGGAAAGGAACCTTCGCTGAGGTCAGCTGTGAGGTAATGCTCGCTACGTCGGAGGCCTGCAGGTTAGTGTACAGGGGCGCATAGGTGGGCTTACCGGCGACAGACATGAGTACGCCGCCCCCGACTATGGCTACCAAGATCGCCGCTACCGTCACAGCCTTCTGGCCGGGCGTGAAACCACTGGCGAACTGTCTTACTCCCGAGCGGGCCCGTTCTACTACGTTGGACGGTACCGGGAACACATCAGACCTGCATGTTCATGACCTGGGTGAACGCAGCTATCGCCTTGTTGGCTACCGCAGTCGTCACCTGGGTATCCACTGACGCCTGTGTTGCGGCGATCATGGCGTCTGCCAGGTTGCCCTGACCGGCCGCGGCGAGTGCCGCTGAGTTAGACGCCGAGTTCTGAACCTGTTGGAGTTGGTCGATCGCGTTGGTGACGCTGTTCGAGAAACCTCCTGAAGATCCGCCTGACGAGCCGGCCGAGGAAGATAGTCCACTGCCAGCAGTTGGAGACGTAGCAGCGGTTCCGGTGCCGGAACCAATTGCGGGAAGAGATGAAATGGGAGGGATCACGTTAGCTTCCTATCGTCAGTGCGGACTGATACGCTGTCTTCGCGCTCGCTAGAGCGGAGGCGTTTGCCTGGTAATCTGTTTGGGCTGCAATGAGATCGACCATCTGACTGCCCATGTCAACGTTTGCTACCCGAACGTTACCTTGACTGTCTGCAAGGGGACTGTTGGGCTGGTACTGAACGATGCCAGCAGAACTGCCAAGTTGTACCGAAGTGACTGCGACACCATCCCCGACCTGACCGAGTTGGCCGATCGCCTGGAAGAAAGGCGTTTGAGTCGCATAGACTGGTGAGTTGGTAGAAACCGTGTCGTTTGCGTTGGCGATGTTTCCTGCGGTGGTGTTGATCCACGTCTGGGATGCGTTTATTCCCGAGCCCGAGATGTCGAGAGCTGAGAAAAGGTTCACGCGAAGCTCCCTCCCGCAGCACCTTGCACAAGACGGAACTGGGAGTTGAGGAGATCTACTGTCGCTTGATATTGGAGGGTGTTCTGCTCGGCAGCGACCAGCTGATTACCAGTGTTGACGTTGTTACCGTTAGTGGCCGGAAGGGCCTGGCTAGGTGTGGTTGTGACTGTCGCTGTGCCACCACTCGAGGAAGACAGGGCCTGGGCGAGACTGGTCTGGAAGCTGACGTCCTGGGCGGTGTACCCGGGTGTCTCGGAGTTGGCGAGGTTGTTGGCTATTGCCTGCTGTTGGGTCGTGAGACCGTCGACAGCGAAATGAAGAACGTCAATGATGCCGCTCATGGCGGGCGATCTCCTCCATGGTCACCGGCACCGATGGCCCGGCGAACCTGAATTCGGGTGGAGCCCCTCCTGGGCGCTATTGGTGAGCCAATGCCGTCCTAGCATGGCCAACAGATGTATCGTCACGTGGAGGGCGGTGCTTGAGAGATCAGAAACCCACGATGGAGGCTTAGTTTGACGAGTTTCGAGACTACCCAGAGCTCCGCAGCATCCGGCTCGCGTCTACTGGTCGACCGCCAAGCCTTATGGGCTGCTCTCGACGAGGCGCTGGAAGCCGAGGTCGCTTCGGCGACCGACGATCTGCGCTGGCTGGCCGTGCAGACGGTCGCTTCGGCACCACAGCGGCGTGCCCTCATAGGATCACTGAGCCTCCCCCAGGGGTCGCGGGTCCTAGACGTCGGTTGCGGCTTCGGAGCGGCGACCATTGAGCTGGCAGGGCAGGGGGACGTCGTGACGGTAGGAGTCGACAGTGACGGCGACGCCCTGGAGGCTGCAAGGCGGATCAGCAGTTCGCTTGCCAAGAGGACCACGTCGGCGTCCTTGCGTACAGAGTTCGTTTCCGGCGACGCTTACGCTCTCCCGTTTCCCTACGCTAGCTTCGACTTCGTCTTTTCCCGGTTCGTCTTCCAGCACCTAGCCGACCCGCTCCGAGCCGCTGGAGAAGTCGCTCGGGTCCTAGCATCTGGGGGGACAGCGTGCGTCGTCGACGTGGACGACGGCCTGTCGATCTCGGACCCTGCGCCGTCGGAGGCGTTCGCAACGCTCGCGGGTGCGCTGAGGGCCGCCCAGACGGCCAGGGGAGGTGACCGTTTCATAGGACGCCGCCTTGCAGGCCTGCTGGACCGCTCCGGCCTGGTACCCGGACCGCTGATAGTCCTGCCGCAAGCCGCCTACCACCGGCCGGACCCGGCCGGCGCGGAGCGTTCGCTTATGCTCGAGCGCCTCAGGTTCGCCCGGAGCGGAGTGGTAAGCGGAGGGCACCTATCGGCCGGGGAATTCGACCGGGCCTTCGCCGACTTCGCCGGAGAGGATCAGGGCCCTAGCTGTGAGATAGAGGCACACCTAGCCGTGTTCGCGTCCAAACCGCAGGACGCACCGGCGGGACCCTGAGGGGAACAAAGCGGCCCGGGCGGCCGGGAGCTACGACCTCAGGCGGACTGGCTGCTCAGGCGGACTGATCGACGTAGGTGGGAGCAGGACGGCCGATGTCGAAAGCCTTAGCACCCGAGACTGCGTGGAGACGCCGAGCGGTGGTGCTCATCAGGTGCTCCAAGCGGTTTTCGGCCTCGACGGTATCGGACAGCAGCTGCTCAGCCCGATCGCGAAGCTCCTTGGGCAGTGGGCCTAAGCCCTCGGGCAGCTGGAACGGTTCCACCGCCACATGAGAGTCCGACGCGAACATGGCTTCTATCGCCTCCAGGCGTCGCTGCATGGAGTCGAGCAGCCCATTCCAGTCGGTCCCGCTCAACCTATCGCACCCGATTCGACGCTGGTCTTCTCAACAGAGCTAGCAGCGCTACGCCACGCCGCCGCAAGGGTGGCTACGTGTAGCGCCACTTCGGCTGCTCTCGCCCGGTCCTTCTCCAGGTTGGATCTCACCAACTCCGAATAGAAGTGGTCGTAGAGGGAACCTATCTGGCCAGCCGGCTCCCACGCCGAGGTGTCCAACGTGTCCCGCAAGGCGAGGATGATCTCCTGAGCGTGGATTAGCAGGTCGCTGACGGTCTTGGGATTCGACCCGTCGACGAAGGCCCGGTCGGCGCGCGCCAGGTCCATCTCCAAGGCGTCGAGGAGCATAGTCAGCCGAGACGCCGGCGTCGAGGTCTCTATGGCTTCTGTGAGGTACCTGAGCCGCATCTCCTCGGCTCGCTGGTTTGTCGCACTCACCTGGGCCTCCTGGGTAACATCATCCGTTCGCTGCTATCGACGCGAGCTCGCCCGTAAGGGCGGAGCTCTGGTTCTTCAAAGTGCCGAGCACGGACTCCATGTTGGCGTACTTGTTGCTCAACATCTGCTGCTCCTGGCTCACGATCCTCTGGTACATCTGGATCTGCGGGGTGAGGGCTGCCGACTGGTTCTGCATGCTCTGGACTGTCTGGGTGATGGCACCGGTGACCGGGTTCGCCATCGAGTTGGCCACGGTAGCCAAGGCTTGGGCCAGTCCGGGCGTGTAGGTGAGGGATCCGAGACTCGTGGACGAGGTTATGCCGCTCGCGGTCACCTGCACGGCGAGACCGGCCAGCGTAGGGTCCGACGTCGGAGCCGACAGGAACTGACCGGACCCGGTGGCGGTTACCCCATTTATGGTCCCGGCGACGTCGGTCCCGGAGAAGGTTGCGCTGGAGGCGGCGCCTGTCAGTCCTAGGGTCCCCGACGCAGTGTTGGTCGTGCTCACGTTGAACGAGGTGGCCGACCCGTATCCTGCGGAGACGAGTTGGAGTTGCGTGCCTCCTACGACCTGCGCGGAGAGAGACATGCCCTGAGATGCGAATGCGCTGTTCAGGCCCGCTGCGATCGACGCGAGAGACTGCCCCGAGGTAGTGGTGTAGGTGGCGCTCGCAGAGCCCACCCCGATCGTGAGGGTCTCCCCTGCACTTACAGCTCCGCCGGGCAGAGCAGCTCCCAGATCACTGGCCTGGGTAGCCGAATGCGACACGTCGATGGCGTAGGTACCCGGGAGTGTCGTGGGCCCTGCGTAGGAGAACGAAACCTGACCCGAGTACGACTGCGACGACGGCGAGAACGTGCCTCCCTGAGCGAAGACGGACTGCACCTGGGCCGGGTTCGCGTTGAAAGCCGCCTCGAAGGTCGTCTGATTGAAGCTCAGCTGTCCGTTGCTGATGGTTATTCCGACGTTGGCGGCGCTGCCCACTCCGGACGTTCCGACCGTGGAGGCGACCGCCGATAGGATCGAGTTCGTCAGCCCCTGGAGGATGGCTGATCCCATGAGCGGCCCGCCCTGCTTGGTAGCCTGGTTGTAGCCGGCGTATTTCTGCAGGTCGGACAGGACCGTGTTGGCGTCGCTCACGAGATTGCCGACCGAGCTGGCGGCGGCTGACGCGTCGTTGCCCACCGTGACCGTGACAGGTGTAGAGCTCACCTGCTGTGCCGTAACGGACAGTCCGGGAAGGAGACCCGAGAAGGTGTTCGTCTGGGAGGACACCGTGTAGCCCGAGGTTCCACCTACCTGCAGTTCGGCGTTGGCGCCGGCGACAGCGGTGCGCAGGCTACCCAAGGTCGATGAGGAGAAGGCGTTGGGGTCGACGGACAGGTCACCGTTCGTCCCGGTCTGCGACGAAGACATCTGCAGCACGTAGGACCCAGCGGATGTCTGGACAGCCGACGCTGTCACGCCGGTCCCCGAGGCGTTTATGTTCGCGACGACATCGGCCAGGGAGCCGCTGCCCGTGCTTACATTCGTCGCGTTGATCGACGCAACGGATATCAGCGAACTGTTCACGTAGGCCTGAGAGCCTGACCCTGCAAGCGTGGCCGTGTAGGTCGCACCGGACGGACCGCTGAGGGTGAGTGCAGCACCTGGTGTGACAGTAGAGATGGTGTTGGCGGTGCCGTCCACGTTGACGATCGCGTCGACACCGGTGGTGCTTGCAGCAGACAATCCGAGAGTACTGAGCGCCGTTCCACCGATGACCGCCAGGCTCTGCGAGGAACCCTGGTCGACAGTCGAGAGGACTAAGTGGCCGGCACCATCGTAGCCGGCTTGGAGGACACCAGAAGCCCCAGCCGAGCTGATCGCCGAGTTCACGGCGGCTAGGAGAGCCGAGGAGCTGTAGCCACCAGACGGGCTCGCCGCCAGGCTCAGAGCGTAGGCGGTTCCGTTGACAGTTACGTCAAGAGTGTTATTCAAGGCCGTTATCGTGGTCGCCGTACCGGACGACCCGGGGGTGGTCGTGCCGGTCAGAGAAGCAGCCTGTGAGGCCTGGGTCACGCTGAAAGTGTGAGCGCCCAGGGCGGCGCCGCTGACGGCCGCCAGGGAAGCGAACCCGAGCTGGTTGGCGCCCTCGGAGATGAGCAGCCCCGGGTTGGACGTAACCACCTGGGAAGTGGAAGATACGCTACCTGAAGAGACGATCGTGTTGGCCGAGGCGAGCTGGGTGACGGCGAACTGCACCGATCCCACCGGCGTTCCCGGACCTGCGCTGGCCGTGGCTACCGCAGTGTTCGACGACGTTGCTGATCGGGAGTTCCACCCTGACGGCATAGCGAGCGTGTTGGCAGCGGTCTGCAACGCAAGCAGGTCAGAATTGATCTGCTGGTAGTCTGCGACATTCGACGAGATCGTCGACTGCTCCGACGTCAGGTTATTGATCGGAATCTGGAACGGCTGGAGCTCGGCAGCAATGACCTGCTGTGTGTTGATCCCCGACACGAGACCGTAGGAGACTATGGGTGGGGTGGTAAGGCTCCCCCCGCCCACGGAGGTACCAGACGATGTAGATGACATTAGCTATACCTCCTTCGTCACTTAGTAAGGCCAAGCCAAGGCTGGCAGGGTTGCGCGATGGAACCTGAAGGGCGCGCCGGCCCCGGGTCAACGCCCGGGACCGGCAGTCCCTTCGTGGTTTGAAACTACGTCTACTGAAGCAGCTTGAGGACCAGCGACGGGGTCTGTTGCGCCTGTGAGAGCATCGCAACACCCGACTGCATGAGGATCTGATCCGTACTGTACGTGGTGGTCGCCTGGGCGAAGTTCACGTCGACGATGCTCGAGTACGCTGACTGCAGGTTCTGCTGACCCACGGTGAGGTTCGCTACGACTGCGTTGAGCTGGTTCTGCGTTGCACCGACCGCTGCTTCTATCGAAGCCACTTGGCTGATGGCAGCTTGCACAGCCGATGCGGCCGCCTGCGCGCTTGCAGCGTTCAGCACCGACACCGCGGTAGTAGCTATGTTGAGAGCACCAGTGCTGATGCCCTGAATGGTCAGGGTGATGACGTTGCTTACGGTGTCGAAGGCCCCGACCTGCAGGGTCTGCTGCGAGAAGCTGCCGTTCAGCAGTTGGGTGGTACCGAACTGCGTCGTCTGGGAGATCTGGTCGATCTGGTTGGACAGCGCAGTGAACTCCTGCTGGTTAGCGTTGAGCGAGTTGCTGTCGTTGGTAGCACCGTTCGCCGAAGCTAGCGCCAGAGAGTTCATGGTTTGCAGGATGGAAACGACCTGGTTCAGCGCACCGCTCGCCGTCTGAATGAGCGAGACGCCGTTCTGGGCGTTGCTTATGGCCTGCGTGTAGCCGTTGGCCTGGGACTGAAGACCTTCCGCGGTGACGTACCCGGCGGGGTTATCAGCGGCGGTCTGGATTTGCAGACCCGACGACAACTGCGATATAGCCTTCGACATGGCCATATCGGTCTGGTTTACGTTGTTGTAGGCGTTGAGCGCCGACAGGTTGTTATTGACTACTAGAGAAGACATCCGTTCCTCCTGGGAAGCAGGCCCCGACTCCTTCGAGACCCTGGTTAACTGTTAGCCGGCTGGTCGCCGGGTTCAGCAACATAGTCCTCGTCTCCGAGTACCGGCGACTTGAGGGCAATCACACAACGAGCCCGCCGGAACGACCGGCTCCCTTCGAAGGTAGGCGTATTTTCCTACAACATCAAGAATTACCCCGTTCCAGCCGATCCTAAAGCCGATGAGCCGCACACCTGTAACAGTCGCGATTCTTGCATGGAACGGTTGGGAGACCACCAAGACCTGCCTCGACTCCCTCAGACCGACCCTCGGAGTCAAGGACCAAGTGGTGGTCGTAGACAACGGCTCCACCGACGCCACCCCCAGAGGTCTGGCGGCCTACCCGTGGATAGAAGTCGTCACCAACCAAGTAAACCGGGGCTTCGCCGGGGGTTGCAACGACGCAGCAGCGCTAGCTCGCAACGACATCATCATCTTCTTGAACAACGACACTCTGCTGCCGTCGAGGTGGATAGAACCTCTCGTAGCAGCGTTCGACGACCCTCAGGTGGGTGCAGCAGGTCCAAGGTCCAACTTCGTCTCAGGCCCACAGGTCGTTGCCGAAGCTGACTACACCAAACCCGCAGAGATGCGCCGCTTCGCACGTGCCTGGTCTGCGGCTCACCGCTCCATGATCTCGCCTACCACGCGCCTGGTGGGGTTCGCTCTCGCGGTCCGGCGGTCGGTGTTCGAGGATCTGGGAGGATTCGACGAAGAATATGGCATAGGTGGTTTCGAAGACGACGACCTGTGCAGACGTATGACTGCCTCAGGCTTCAAGCTAGTAATCAGTCACGAGTCCTTCGTACATCACGAAGGGCATAAGACTTTCGACGCCAACGGGTTGGACTGGTACGCAGAGCAGGAATCCAACCGCGCGCGTTTCCTCAGCGCGCACGGCCCAGATGCGACGGCCGAGCGCCCCGTGATGGTGTCGGCATGCCTGATCACCAAGGACGAGGAGGAGCTCATCGGGGAATGTTTGGGGTCGCTAGAGGGATTCGCCGACGAGATCGTCGTCTACGACACTGGATCGACCGACGCTACTGTCCTGCTGGCACGCGCTGCAGGCGCCACCGTCGTCGAAGGCTACTGGGATGATGACTTCTCGAGGGCTCGCAACGAAGCGCTCAGCTATTGCAGCGGAGAGTGGATCTTGTGGCTCGACGCCGACGAGACCCTCCAGGCCGACAACGCCGCGCAACTGCGGTCCCTGCTGGTCTCAACCAGGCCCGACATAGATGCATGGTCTGTACGAATCGACAACGTCACGGGTGCAGGAGCGGGCTCGGGATTCTCCCACCACGCTGCGCGGCTCTTCAGGCGCGACCGTTGTGAGTGGACGGGACGACTGCACGAGCAGATTGCCCGCCGGGGCAGCCATGAATCCATACTCCAAGCGGAGCTCAGCGACGGCGGATGGATACTCCACATGGGATACACGGACCAAAGGATGGCTTCACGTAACAAGGCGGAGCGCAACATTCGGCTGGCCCGAGCTGAAGCGGAAGACACCAACGTGTGGGACCGCGGGTACACACTGACCTCGCTCGGCCGATCCCTTGTCCTGGCAGGAAACACCGACGAGGGTCTCAGATACCTCCTAGAAGCGCTCGATGTCAGCGACAATCAGATCACGAGGCGACTCGCCCTCCACAGCGCCATCAGCGCAGCAGCTGCACTCGGACGCACCGACGAAGCTTTCGCCATGTGTGATCGTTTTCGCGCGGAAGGGGGAGACTCTAGTACTGTCGCCGCACTAGAAGCACCCTTGCACCTCGCCTCAGGCGACCCTTCGCGCGCCTTGGAGCTGCTCGACTCCGTGGTGACAGGCGTAAGCGACCAGGACGGATTCTCCCAGGCAGCGGGCTCTATAGCCGCCTTTCGCTCACAGGCGCTGTCGGCGCTAGGGCGTCCGGGTGAAGCAGCAGACGCTCTCCTGAACGCCCTTGGGGAAGAAGGAGTGCTCGACACCCACCTCGGCGCCGTGGTCGAACTGCTTGACTCCTCAGGTCGTGACCTCGCAGAACTCGCTATCGCCCTGCCCACATCCAAGCTGAAACTCTTCATGGCCCAGGTGCTTCAGCTGAAGGCCGCCGCAGCTGACCGCACTCTCGAGGCTTGCTTTCAAAAGTCTGTAGATGTCCATCTCGTACTTGCGACGGCCGCAAAGCTCTCGGAGCGCCTCGGCACATCCCGAGCTTTAGTGTGGTCAACTCGCCTGCGCCAGGCCGGATTCGCGGCTTCCTGCCCACTGATAGCAATGGCGCGATCTGATGCCCCGGTAGTGCTTCGAGCGCTCTCGGCTGCGGTCGCCTGGGCTGCGTTCAAAGACCCGGCCGCCAGAGAAGCCTTCTCTGCGTCAGCAGCGACCGCATCCGGGGTCGAGTACCGGCGCGTACTTTCCGACACAGCTGCGATAGCGCCGGACCTACTCGCTGACATCGCCAGTACGACTGACCGTACTTCGAACCCACCGGGGCTACCAGCAAGCCCTCGGCTCCAGCAATCCCGCTCCGGACCAGCCGGCGCTCTTCCCGCAGCCAGCCTCGTGATCCCATGCTTCAACAAGGCCGAGCTCACCTCGGCATGCCTCCAGAGCATCGCCGAGACCACCAACTGCTCAAGCGTCGAAGTAGTCTTGGTCGACAACGCCTCGACAGACGCCACAGCGCGCATCGAAGGAAATACTGGGCTCTTCAAGGTAATACGAAACCCCGTGAACCTAGGCTTCGCCAAGGCTTGCAACCAGGGATTCGCCGTTGCCCGCAGTGACACAGTCGTCTTCTTGAACAACGACACGGTGGCTCTACCAGGGTGGCTCGACGCCATGCTCGCACTCTTGGATCAAGAACCCACCGTCGGGGCCGTCGGTGCACGCCTCTTATACCCAGATGGATCAATCCAGCATGCGGGGATTGACATTCATGAAATAGGTGCCGAACTTCACGGCGTTCACCGCTACGTTGGAAAACCAGCCGACTACCCGCACGCTTCGGTGCCCTGCGACGTCGAAGCCGTCACGGCGGCAGCAATAGCAGTCCGGAGAACGGCGTTCCAAGAGGTTGGCGGCTTCTGTGAGCAATACTGGAACGGCAACGAGGACGTGGATCTCTGCCTCGGACTTCGACAGGGTGGATGGGAGGTCGTCTATGAGCCGGCCTCTTGTCTGATCCATCTCGAATCACAATCCGGGCCAGAGCGTTTCAGCCGCCTTCAGCACAACGTGGAACTACTCACTGCCCGTTGGCTCAGAATCCCTGCCTGACTGATACGCACACACGTCATCGATAGCCTAAGGCCAAAGGCTAGAGGGAGAGCGACTCTTCGCTTCGACGCCATCTTCGCTGCGACACCAGCCCGCCATCGGAACAGTCGAGTGTCATTTGGGCCCTTCACTCCTCAGACGTTCCGTCTTGTGCCGGGGACGCATCAGCTCACAAGGGTATCAGTCACCCCTAGACAGGGTTACGTCGAATCGGTAGTCAGCCGCAAAAAACGCTTCAGGCATAACCGAAACCACCGAACGCCACCCTAGTTCCAGTGCCAAACGGGTGAAGTAGCTCCTCGTACGCCAGACACCGATTGGTGACATAGGATCTTCTAGTACAGTCTGCGATGGAACTCCAACCCTGTAGAAGTGGTCTATCCGGTCAAGGTCAGGCAGGTTACCGAGGAAGACCCTCGATACATTGGTGAACCTCTTTGTGATATTAGTTAGAGCTTCTTCTGCATCGTGATCGCTGAGATAGGCGAAGCTTCCATAGCAAAGAACCTTGTCAAAGTTGTTAGGGTTGTGAGACTCTGATGTGAAATGCACTAGGTCGTCCAGCACAAATCCACGACTTGGCCGTGCGGCGAAAAATTGCTCGGCAACCGATATGAGATATTCAGATGAGTCAACTCCCACGCTGCTCTCGCAATGGGGGTAGAGCCGGGCGGTTAACGCACCGTTCCCACAGGCGAGGTCGAGAAGACTGTTGTGAGGCTCGAACTTCAATCCTTCAAGTATTGCTCCAACTATGAGATCAATTTGTTGCTCGCTTACCGGCTCACCCCCGACGGTTCGTCGGACTTGGCGCCAAAAGTCGTCTCGAGCCGAGTTAACAGCAGGTGCTTGGTAGTCGGGATGGGTTTTCATCTCTCCACTTTCGCTCATCTTAGCGATTCAGCGCGTTAGCGATTTAGCACGGACGAACGGCCTCATGCTACCGCTCTACTTCGAGAGTTACGCTGGTCCACAGTATCCCATGCCGACCGCAAAGCTGTCATATATTGCGCGGCAAGAAAGCTCTCATCTGGACGAGTAGGCGTCGAAACGGTTGCGAGCACACGAAGCTCGGGATAGGCCTCCAAGAAGGGCAGATAATTGCTCCGGCAGGTCGAAATTGCCGAGATCGCCGAGCCTGAATCGAGGAAACCCCGGTCAGCGGCCCAACGAACTATGTACTCCCATTCGAACAGCCCGGCTGAGTAAGCGGACCCACCCACTGCGCTCGTCTGGCTAGCGTGGAATCGAAAGGCCGATCCAATCGCGCCGGCTCCAACGATGGTACCACCACTAGCTGCAATGTTCACGTACAGTGCAACGTCGGTCAAGAAGCGCAGCCGCTCACCACCAATACCGAACGGATTAGGTATCGCTCGAAGCATGTCAGCGCTGATCAGGATATTGCTCGGCTCGCCAATGAAGTTCTGGATCCCCCCCAGCATGCTCACAAACAGGACTGGAGGATCAACTTTCGCTACCTGGCCGTCCTCTAGTACCGATGCTTTGCCTAAAGGTCGGCCCTGATCATCGACGAGATAGCGGCCATGAAACACAAGGTCGCCATCCACCGACATAGCTGCGGTGTAAAGGACTTCAAGAGATCGAGGCAACAAGAAGTCATCATCGAAGACAAACTTCAGATAACGGCCCCTCGCAAGTGAGATCAGGTAGTCGCGGTTCGCTCCCGGAAGTTGGCGCCTGTTGTTCCGCACATAACGTAAGCGCGCGTCAGACCACTTCGATACCACCCTCTCAACGTCGTCGCCGTTGGAGTCGTCACTGACGATCAGCTCGAAGTCAGTGTAGGTCTGAGCAAGGATACTTGCTATGGCGAGGTCGAGGTATTGTGGCCTAAACGCCGGTATCAGAACTGATACTTCAGGCAACTTTAACCTCCTCTACATCAGCGAGTGGACTAACGACCGCAGAATGCAGATAGTCCACAATTTGGTTGGGAGAACACCACATCAGTGCATCCAAGATGGAAAGGTCTTCTTGGAAAGTATACGGTCCGGACAGGTATTTGAATGACGTGGTGTGGCAGAGGAGCGGAGTGATACCTAGTTCTTTGAACTCCGACACAACAAATAGACCCGCTCCTCCCGGTGGGTTTAGGTACTCGTCGCCACCCACTGCCGCTGACACCGCTGGAGCCCATGCACCAGGATGGCTCGGACCACTCAGCTTAAAGCTTATCTGTGAGGAGCGTCTCAGGTCGAGTCTTATCCCAAGATAGCCACACACCGCCTCGAGGCCTCGGACGTCAACGTCTACCAGTGAACACCCTGCAGGGACGTCGAGCACGTCCGATACTAAGTCCAGAGTTATTTTCGCAAATGGAGCCGACTGGCGATAGTGCATCAGGCGACCAAGGATCAGACGTCGGCTGCGACCTGCGTCGTGTAGAACAACGTCCATGACTGGAGTGTCCGGCGAGTTGGATCGTACGGCGAGAGTTATCCAGTCCCATCCCTCGTCAGATCGAAGAACCCGGTTACGGTTCATCCACCGCCTCGGCGTGTACTGTGCTGTATCGAACACTACCCATAAGTCGGTGTTTGCGATGAGGGCAAAATGACCCGCATAAGGAAAAAAATATGGCTGCATTAGGCCTACACGCATCTTAAGGTACCAAGGCCGAGAGAGCCCGGCTACGACGATGGGCAGTTCTTACGATAGATGCTATCCGCTCGACCGCTGCCAGGTCAGTGGGAGATCCGAGGGGTAGCTGCACGGTTTTGCTACAGAGGTCCTCGGTCACTGGAAGGGAGAGTCGGCCGAGGTTCGTGTAGGGAGGAGTTCGGTGAACTCCGGGTGTGAAGTAGCGTCGCGCCAAGACGTTCTCTGCTTTCAGGACTGATACTAGCTTGTCGCGCTCGAGACCGAAGTGCTCACAGTCGATTTCAAGAACCGCATACGAGCTGTTGCCGACGACGCCGTCCGGATCCCGGTGCACTGTCACTCCCGGTGTGTCGGCTAGGTGGGTCCTGTAGGCGTCTAGTAGGAGTCGATTACGTTCGATTCTTCCGGCAACTTCGGGTATGCCCGAGAGAACCAGTGCCGCTTGGGCTTCGGAGAATCGACCGTTGAGAGTGACTGCTACAGATCGCTTCTCTGAGGCACCGTAGCTGGAGCGGACGTTCCTGATAAGGTGGGCCAACTCGTCGTCATCGGTACAGATGCAGCCACCCTCTGTTGCGCTCAAGATTTTGGTTGCGTGAAACGAGAAGACGCGCGCAACTCCGCCACCTCCGACTGGCTTTCCATGGATCTTGGCTCCCGTAGCTTGGGCTGAGTCGAACATCAAGACTAATCCCTCGGATCGGCACAGCTTCTCAAGCTCCACAGAGTCTGTGGCACCTCCCCACAGATCGACCGCAAGGACGGCGTCGGGACGGGGGCCACCATAGCTTTCTAGGCACTCCCTCAAGGTTTTCGCGGTCACTTGGTGAGTGGTTGGGTCGACATCACAGAACACAACTTCGAGTCCAGCCCATGTCAACGCTTGGGCAGTCGCGGCGAACGTGAATCCAGGTACCACGACTGGGCCTGAGATACCTGAAGCTTTCGCAAGTGCCATAATAGCGGTCGTAGCGTTGACAAAAGTTATGACGTTTCCTACTTGGTACAACTGGGCGAGCTCTCGCTCAGCACGAAATGAGAGTGGTCCACTGTTCGTATACCAACCGGCATCGAGTAGGCTTAGCATTATCCGCTGATACTGGTTCCATCCCGGAAAGTAGAGCTGTCCAACCGGTATCGGCTCTTCGAATGCGGGAAGGCCACCTTCGATCGCCAGTCGCCTTGGTACACTCCTAGGGGAACCAACAGATTTTTGCTTAGATAGCGAGGCTAGATCATCGGGGCGAGTTCGCCCGACGTCAGCCGATGGAACGCCTCTTAGGTGTCGAAGATACTGAACGAGCCGTCGCACATCCCGACTGGAGACCCGTGCCCCGGAAGGCATGAGAATGAAGCGCTCAGATAGGCTGTCCGTCAACGGCAACGATCGAACGTCCCGAGGGTAGGTGGAGCTTGCCTGATGGAGCGCTGGCGAGTAGTATGGCCGGGCAAGAGCTCCTTCCGAGTTCAAAGAGGCTACCGTGTCAGCGCGACTGTGTGGCCATGTGTCCACAAGCTCGATGACAATCTGGCGGTAGGACGGTCTCGTCGCTGGGTCGTAGGCTACGAGTCTCAATCCGTCGACAGTCCTAAGCTCCTCCAGATACGTCTGATAGTTTTCGTAATGCCAGACGATCTGCTCATCAAGACGGTCGAGGCAAGCCAAGGCATACGCTGCGTGAATCTCGTTTAGCTTTGCGTTCATCCCAAGCATCTCGACGTTGTCGTAGCCGTTGAAGCCAAACGCCGTCCTAAGGCGAAGCCGAGCGGCCAGGTCCGAGTTGTTGGTGGTTAAGTATCCTCCCTCCATCCCGCTTATTAGTTTGGATGCGTGCAAGGAGAAGACTTCAACCTCGCCAAAGCCACCTACTCTCCGTCCTGCGACCATCTCGTACGAAGACTCCACAGCGTCGAAGATGATCGGGATCCCTCTGGAATTCGCCAAAGCTTCTAGGCCCTCGACGTCACAGCAATTGACCATCGGGTGCACACCGATGACGAGCGCGACGTCGTCGTCGAGCATGGGTTCTGCGAGCTGCGCCGTCATAGCAAGGCTAGGCGGATCTACTTCGCAGAACCGTGGGACAAGGCCAGCCCAGGCAACAGCGTCGCTCATACGTCGATAAGTGAGGGAAGGGAGTACTGCGTGACGCCGACCCGGCCGAGCACAGGTTGCCGCGGCTATCACGAGCCCCCAGAATCCACTCGCTACTGCTACACAATGTTCGACCTCGTGGAACTCCGCAAGACGCCGCTCCAAGGTCTGGACGAGGGGCCCACGATTGCTGTACCGCTTAGCATCGTGAAATACCTTTGAATACGCAAGAAATACCTCTGGATCCACATCTGGTAGGTTGGAAGCGGAGATTGGCGGTTCAAACAGGGGTCTAAGAGATGGTGTTCTGTCGAGGAGCCTGGTGAGCGTCTCTTCTGGCATGTCGGAAATTTCGGTAGGGCGACCTTTTTTCTAAAGTTCTCCGCCGCCTCAGCCGCTTGGGTATCCGCCTCTCACCCCCTAAAGGCCAGCGCCGCCCTAGCCGATACAGAAACTGGCGCAACGCCAGGATGGCGAGCCAGAAGGGCCACGGACGGTCCACGACAGTCCCGACCCCTCCCCGCTCGATACGAGGTTCCCCTTGCGTAGCCGCTCCGGTCTGATAGGCGTTCCCGCCGCAGTCATCGCCATCGTGGTCATGCTGGTCGTGCCTATGCCGAGCGTAGTCCTCGACGTGCTGATCAGCGCCAACATCTCCGCTGCGGTGATCATCTTGCTGATGACCATGCACGTCAAGAAGCCCCTGGACTTCTCCGTGTTCCCGTCCATCCTCCTGGTGGCGACACTTTTTCGTCTCGCTCTCAACGTCTCCGCCACGCGCCTGGTGCTGCTACACGGCTACGCAGGGGCGGTTATCTCGTCGTTCGGGAACTTCGTGGTGGGAGGCCAGATCGTAGTCGGCCTGGTCGTCTTCTTGATCTTGATAGTCATCCAGTTCGTGGTCGTGACCAACGGCGCCGGCCGCGTCGCTGAGGTCGCGGCCCGCTTCACCTTGGACGCCATGCCGGGTAAGCAGATGGCGATCGACGCCGACCTCAACTCGGGGGTCATAGACCAAGCCGAGGCGGGTAGAAGGCGCCGCGAGACAGCCGACGAGGCCGACTTCTACGGCGCTATGGACGGAGCGTCGAAGTTCGTCCGAGGTGACGCCATAGCCGCCATCGTGATCACCGCCATCAACCTGATCGGGGGTCTGAGCGTCGGCATCGTGCAAAAGCACCTGTCCCTGACCGACGCTATACACCGCTACAGCCTGCTGAGCGTCGGTGACGGCCTGGTATCGCAGATACCGGCACTCCTGCTGTCGATCTCAACCGGCCTCATCGTCACCAGGGCGGCGACCGACGAGGACAACTTCGGTTCGGACGTGATCTCACAGGTGCTCCGCCAGCACCGAGCGATCACGATCGCCTCGGGGGCGATGGCCTTCCTCGGGATAATCCCCGGACTGCCGCACTTCGCCTTCTTGGCTATCGCCGCCATCCTGTTCGTCCTGGCTAGGCGCGCTACCTCCGCAGCCACCAAGGTGGCCGACGACGCTAAGGAGCTGGCTGCGACGCCCGCTTTGGACCCTGATAGCCCTCAGGCTCTCTCCGCCGAGATGAAGGTCGAGCCTCTCGAACTTGAGATAGGAACGAACCTAATCGACCTGGTCGATGCGACCCGCGGCGGGGATCTCCTGGAGAGAGTCAAAGGCCTTCGTCGCAAGCTCGCCTTGGAGAGAGGGATGATCATACCGTCGGTTCGCACCAGGGACAACGTCACCTTGGACCCCGACGGCTACTCGATTCGGATCAACGGTGTCGACACGGCCTCAGGCACCGCACCTCCCGGACGTTTCTTGGCGATCGGGGAAGGCCTGGACCTGGTTCCGGGGGAGCCGTGCACCGAGCCGGTGTTCGGCTTGGCCGCCAAGTGGGTTCCAAGCGAGGCACGCCAACAGGCGCTGGTTGCGGGTGCAACGGTGATCGACCGCTCCTCGGTGATCACCACCCACCTCGGCGAGGTGTGCGTCCGTTACGCCGGACGGCTGCTGTCAGCTCAGCAGGTCCGCCAGCTACTCGACCGTCTCAAGGCGACAGATCCTGCCGTTCTCGACGAGATGGCCACAGCCCAGCTGACCCTCACAGACGTCCACCGTGTCCTTTGCGCTCTGCTCGACGAGGGTGTCGCGATCAGAGACCTGGTGCGCATCATCGAAGCGATCACAGTCAAAGCGCGGGTCAACCGGGATCCGGAGGGCCTGATCGAGGCTGCCCGCCAGGCGCTTGGCCCTGCGATAACAGCCCAGCACGCCAAGGACGGCACTGTGGCGGCGATGACCCTCGACGCCGTACTCGAGCGTCAGCTTCTCGAGGCGGTCAAGACCAGTGAGCAGGGTCCTTACCTGGCGGTCGACGCTCGCCTGGCCGAGGCGCTCGTCAGGGAGATCCAGTCCGTCGCCACCCAGATCGAGGAGACCGGTCGGGACGCAGTGCTGGTATGCGCCAGCCGTCTGCGTCAACCTCTGCAGCAGCTCACGGCAGTAGGAGCAAGAAGAGTAACGGTGTTGTCCGTAAGCGAACTCGGTCCGCAAGTCCGAGTTGAGAGAGTAGGAGTGGTAAATGTCGCTACAGCGCCAGTTTGAGGGTCCTGACGTACGGGTGCTTCTCGAGGAGATCCGTACCACCTACGGTAACGATCCAGTGATATCACGCGCTGAGACGTTCAGGTCCGGTGGAGTGCTCGGCTTGTTCCAGCGGGAGCAATACCGCCTCGTCGTGGACGCCCCCGACGAGCTAGAACGCGATCCCTACGACCTAGCGGGCAGGGCGCCGGCCTCCAAGGCTTCTACCAAACGCCGCAAGTCCGGGAAGCATTTCGCGTCGGCCCCCGTCGCCGCCTCGAAGAAGCAGAGCTCCCGGCGGGCCCCAGGGCGGACCGCGCCCGTAGCTGCCTCCCCTTCGCGGGCAGCGGTCACTAACTCGACAACCGCCGCTGTCGCTCCGAGCGCGCCTGCCGTCCGCGCCAAGCCGGCACCGACGACCGATCTGCGCTCCTACGTCGGCGAGTCTCGAAGCGCTGCCGGCGCAAACGCTCCCGCTGTGCGCCGGCCTGCCCGGGTGCCTTCTGCCCCCGCCGACATCTTCGCCGCTATGGCCGACCTAACCGAGGACTCCGACCTCGTCGGCGTCGCTCCTTCGACGAAGAGCCCTGAAGTCCAAGCCTCAGGCGACCAGAGCTCCTTCGAGAAAGTCTTGAGCAGCGTCGCCCGCATGACAGGAGCTCCCGAGCACTCTGCCATCGCGCAAGGCGAGTTGGGGCTCGCCGCAGCAGCAGCCGGGTCGGATCACGAGTCCTCGTACGCAGCCGGGATCGCCACTGACGAGCCTGAGCTTCTAGGTAGCGAGCTGTTCCTGCCGACTGACCTGTCGACTGAAGACCTGGTAAATCTGAACGGCACGTCGCAGCTCGCCCTAACCGCCCGCCCCGTAGGCGCGGAGGTCACCACCAAACAGTCGGCTTTGCGGCAAGAGCTGGTCAGGCTCGGCCTCGAAGCGGAATCGGCGACAAGGGTCGAAGCGATGCTCGCCGGCGGATCTAGCACCATGGCGGCGTTGTCAAGCCTGTTCGAGACCATACCTGCTGCTCCTCGGATCCCGAAGCGTCCCGGCTCACTTGTCGTGGTCGTCGGAGCAGGCCAGAGGGCCATAAGCGAGGCTGC
>DAHYHI010000128.1:0-38306 GCA_027391075.1 Acidimicrobiaceae bacterium
TCGAGGTCGACTACGGCGAAGCAGCCGGAGCCTCGGGCAAACCAGCGGTGTAGCGACCCAGCCGGGATCCTAAGGGGTGCCGGCAGTCTAGGGGGTGCCGGTCACCGCCAGGATGTGGCCGGTCACCCAAGAAGACGCCTCCGACGCCAGGTAGACCGCGGCGGCGGCGAAGTCGGCGTCGCAACCCAGGCGGCCCAACGGTTGCTTCGCTGCTAGTTTCGCGAACTGCGCGTCGGTGAAACCCGACGCCTCGTAGTAGTCCTCGGTGGCGACGTGGCCGGGCGCTATGGCGTTAACCCTGATGCGGCGCCGGGCCAGTTCGCTTGCGTAGGTCTTGGTGAGGTGGTTAACGGCCGCTTTGCAAGCCCCGTACACGCCGTTGAGCGGTGATCCGGGGGCTGAGCCGCCTATCGACGACACGTTGATTATGACCCCTCCGTCGGGTAGGTGTCCCGACGCGACCTTGGACGCCATCCACACTGCGGTGAAGTTCCGTGCCACCGTGGTGTCCCACGACTCCGTGGACGTCTGGTCCAGGTAGGCGAGAGGTTCGCCCTGCAAACCGCCCGCGTTGTTCACCCAGACGTCGAGCGCTCCGAAGTGAGCGACCGCCGCTGCGGCGAGCCTCTCTAAGTCGGCCCCTACAGTCACGTCGGCGGGAACGGCCAGAGCTCGCCCCCCGCCAGCGTCGATCTCGCCTCGCACGGCTTCGATGGGGTCCGGCCGCCGGCCGGCTATGACCACCGAAGCACCGGCCTCGGCCAACCCGATCGCAATCGCGCGGCCTATTCCGGTACCGCCGCCTGTTACCACTGCCACCTTGCCGTCCAGGCGGAAGAGGTCGAGCACTCCCACGTTACGCCGCTACTTCCCGGCGAGCTTGGCGACGAGGGGGGCCACAGCCTGGGTTGCGTCACCTTGGAAGGCGATGTAGCTGATGTCCCAGCGGTCGCGAAGCTCCAAGATGTTCTCCTCGATCTTGGACAGAGGTCCGATCTGGAAGTACGGTGCTGCTAACACAACCTCGGGCGGCAGCCCGAACGCGGGGGCAAGCTTCTCGGCTACGGGCATGGGGTCCTCGGTGACCACGGTGACGAACACTTGCAGCTGAAGTTTGAGCTGGCCGTAGCGGTCCCCGGCGGCCTCTTTGACCCAGCCGATCTTCTCGTCGACGACGTCGGCGGCGGCAGTCGCCATCGACCGCGGGTTGATCGAACGCCCGACGATCTTCGGGTTCACCCCTACGATGTCGGCTTTGCGGGCGGCAAGGGAGAGGATCTGACGGCCGCCCCCGCCGACGAGGATAGGAATTTCCGACACCGGCTTGGGGTATCCCGTGGTCTCCGCAACGGTATAGTGCTCGCCGGCGAAGCTGAACGGCTCCGCCCTCCAGATCCCACGGAAGATGTCTATAGCCTCGCCGAGGCGCGCGATGCGCGTCGACGCGTCGTGCTGGGTTATCCCGGCGACCTCGTAGTCGCCTTTCAGCCAGCCGGCCCCGATGCCGAGGAGGAAACGGCCGTCCGACAGCAGGTCGATCGTTGCTGACTCCTTAGCCGTCACGACAGGGTTGCGGAAGTCGTTGCCGGCAACCAGAGGCCCCACTTTGATCTTCGACGTGGCAGCCGCAGCGGCCATGGCTGCAGGCATCGGTGCCAACTGGCCGCCGAAGTGGTCGTCTATCTGAAAGCTGACGAAGCCGAGGTCCTCCGCCTGGCGGGCTAGATCCGCCCACTCTCTGGCTGATCCGGCCTTGGTCGCCTTGGCGCCGAACTCGAGGGGTCTTTCGTTGGCCATCTCTACTCCTTTTCGGCCGGCGGCCGGTTGATCCAGTAATCGAGCTCGTGGTGTATCTGGCGTATCCGTGACTCCTGGTAGCGGCCCAGGCTCACTCCCCGCTTTCTCGTGGCGTGAAGACCGCGCTGCACCCTCGGCAGGTTCCCGGTGTCCTGATTGAACACCATAGCCAGAGTGCCGAGAGCTTCCACCTCGGTCCAGTCGTCGTCGAAACCGAGCTGGGTGACCTTCGCCGATTCCGGCTTGTCGTCGCCTGGGTAGTCCGATAGGAACATGACGTCCATCACGCAGCTGTCGGGGTCGTTCCCGTTCGGTCTGAACCGGTAGTTGATCGGGCTCACCCCGCCCCACGGTTGGAAGTTCGGGAACACGTAGTACAAGATGTTGTCTATAGCCTCGGAGTCCGACAGTGCGTCGCCGGGGATGCTCGCCGGCTTGGGGGTATAGACCTGGCGGGTGGCTTCGGCGAGCACACGGCGGGCCGTCTCGCCGGGTGGTACCGGGATCGGATCTTGGCCGTAGGAGGCGAGTTGCGCGGCGAGGATGTCCTCCTCGGAGGGTGTGTAGCCGAGGTGAGGGCTCGACACGCCGCTCAGGGTGTTCATGCGGTTCCAGCCAGGCCGTCCAGGCCCGGTGCCTGGGAACACGTCGTACTGGGTGTTCGCGTCGCCTAGGTAGGTGAGGATCTGAGGGTGCGTGGCGATCACGTGGTAGGACTCCATGAACGCTTCTAGGCAGGCTTTCCAATTAACCCGCAGCAGCTTGGAGACGTGCAGGCTCTTATAGCGCCTGGCGGTGTCCCACACGAAATGCTCCGGGAAGCTTCCCAAGTAGTCGGAGAGCGAGATCGCGTCGGGGTCGGGGTTGACGAACACCCACCCTCCCCAGGTCGCGGCCTTGGCTTCTGGGAGGTTGAAACCGGCCTGGTCGAGATGAGCGAAGTCCCAGTGGCAAGGGACAGTCTTGATGCTCCCGTCGAGGTTCCAGGTCCAGCCGTGGAACGGGCATCGCAGCTCGGGTGCGTACCCGCTGCGGTCCCGGAGCTGGGTTCCCCTGTGCAGGCAGGCGTTGTAGAACGCCCTTATGGTGTCCGGGGCGGAGCGAACGAGGAGGAACGACATGTCGGCCAGGTCGTAAACGACGGTGTCGCCAACTCTTGGCAGGTCGTCCTCGCGGGCTGCCACCTGCCACACTCGCTTCCACATTCTGTCGACTTCGAGGTCGTGGAAGGCCCTCGAAGTGTAACGCTCGACGGGAATGTCGTCGGTCCCGAGGTCGAGCTGGCTCTCTATGAGCAGCGTGGAAGGGGGAGGCACCCGGTCGGCGGCGATGATCTCCTGGGCGCTCGGACCCTGCGATCTTGGGCCCAGATCCGTTGGAGCTGGTGTATCACCCGGCCTGATGCCGGGTCGGTCGGTAACGGCCATGTGTCGTCCTCCTCGTCAAGTTCGTTCGGATGCCTGTGCGGTCTCCCGTTTGAAGCGCAGACGGCTGTTCGCTCGCTTCGCCTGTGGGCCGCCCACCCAGTCGAGGATGTGGGGATCGGCAGCGAGGACTTCCCCGCGCAGGTGCTCGCCTGTGGGGCTGAACCAGCCCTTGGAGCCGTCCGTCTCGGTGACGCACACGGATCCGTCCGCCTCGGCCTCGTACACGGCCTGCGTCAATGGGTGAACCATTTTCATATCTGCGTCACGCTCCCCTTCTCACGCTAACAACGCCATGCAAGTAAAGTCAACATCATATTGATCGCTTAGTAGATTATGCGCCTGGGCTAGGATCCGTGCTTGAATCGTTGCGCCGGCGGCATGGGACGCCGGCCGGAGCCCCCAGGTGCTCCGGCTTCTATCGAGAATTCGGGGGTTCCCCTTGACAGAATCGGCTCCGGTGCAACCACCGGACAAGGACACGCTCAAGAAGATGTTCGAGTTGGTGAGCGCGATCAGCCTCACCGACGAGCGCTTCAGGACGCTGCTGTCGAGCGGGCGGGCCCGCTCCACCTACTACTCGCCGAAAGGCCAGGAGTGCATATCGGCTGCCTTCGGGGCGCTGCTGCGACCCGACGACTACTGCGTGACGATGTACCGCGGCCTGCACGACCACCTGGCGAAAGGCGTTCCTATGCGGGAACTGTTCGCGGAGTTCCTCGGCCGTGTCACCGGCACCTGCAAGGGCAAGGGCGGTCCGATGCACGTGACTCACCCGGCGTCGGGTTTGATGGTCACCACCGGTATCGTCGGGTCTGGCCTTCCCATAGCCAACGGGTTGGCGTGGGCGGCGAAACTTTCGGGCACTGACCAGGTCACCATAGTCAACTTCGGGGACGGAGCCTCCAACATCGGTGCTTTCCACGAGGCGCTCAACCTCGCTTCGGTGTGGGAGCTACCCGTCGTGTTCGTCTGTCAGAACAACCGCTATGGGGAGCACACCCGCTACGAGTGGGCTACCAGCGCCTCTCAGGTGTCGCAGCGCGCAGCTGCCTACGAGATGCCCGGGGTGACCGTGGACGGCAACGACCCGGTGGCCACTTATTGGGCGGCGTCCGAGGCCATCAGGCGGGCTCGCTCCGGCGGCGGCCCGACGCTCGTGGAGGCGATGACCTACCGTTTTTGGGGTCACATCTTCGGCGACAACATGCGTTACATGCCCGCCGAAGAACGAAAGGCCGCGATGGACGCCGACCCGACCGTCCGCTACCGGCGCTGGCTCATAGACGGAGGCTTCTTCACCGACGACGAGCTCGCTGCGATAGAAGCGGAGATCATCGCCTCCATAGACGACGCCATGGCATTCGCTCTCGAAAGCCCACCGCCTGGCAGCGAGGAGCTCTACACGGACGTCTACGCAGGGGAGGTCGTACAGGCATGAGCTCAGATGCGAACGTGAGGAAGCTGACTACCGCCCAGGCCATCCACGAGGCGCTGGACTTGGCGTTGGAGAAGGACCCGAAGGTCCTGCTCTTCGGCGAGGACGTGTCGGACCCGAGCGGCGGTGGCGTGTTCCATATAAGCGAGGGATTGTCCACCAAGCACGGCGAGCACAGGGTCCGTTCGACTCCTATCTCCGAGCAGGCGATCATCGGGGCCGCGATCGGAGCCGCCATAGGCGGCTACCGGCCGGTAGCCGAGCTGATGTTCATGGACTTCTTCGCTGTGGCGATGGACCAGATCTCCAACCACGCTGCGAAGCTGCGCTACATGTCGGGCGGCCAGACCGGCGTTCCGCTCACGATCAGGACGGCAGCCGGAGCGGGAATGCAGTTCGGAGCTCAGCACTCCGAGATGCTCGAAGCGTGGGTGACTCATATTCCAGGCCTGAAGGTGGTGGTGGCTTCCAATCCTGCGGACGCCAAGGGACTTTTGACTTCGGCGATCTTCGACGACGACCCCGTGGTGGTGATCGAGCCGACCCTTGACTACTGGGTGTCAGGTCCGGTTCCCGAGGGTGAGCACTCCGTAGCGATCGGCGAGGCTCGGGTGGCCAGACCGGGCAGCGACGTGACTTTGATCACCTACGGGCGGGAAGTGAACTTCGCGCTCCAGGCGGCTGACACCCTGGCCGGCGAGGGTGTGTCGGTGGAGGTGCTCGACTTGCGGACGTTAGTCCCCATGGACGAGACGGCGATCCTCGAATCTGTCGGGCGGACCAAACGGGCTGTGGTAGCCCACCAAGCAGTCCGGCGGGGAGGGCTTGGAGCTGAGATCTCTTCGCTCATCCACGAGAACCTCTTCGGCGAGCTTCAAGGTCCCGTCGTCAGGGTCGCCGGTCCCAACACCCCGATCCCCTACGCAGCCGAGCTTGAGAGCCTGTTCGTCGTCGACGCGTCGGACATGGCAAAAGGCGTGCGCCGGGCGGTCGGCCAGAGTAGATGACGACGTTCGCTGCGGCTCTGGCGGTGGAACGGCCAGATCAGGTAGCGCTCGACGACGGCAAGTCCCGCCTCGGGTGGGCGGACATCGACGGGATCCTCAACAGGGCTGCGAACGCACTTCTAGGGCGGGGTCTCGGTGACGGTGGGCGGGTAGCCGTTTTCGCCGAGAACTCGGCGGAGACGGCTCTGGCGCACGTCGGTGGTTTGATCGCCGGCGCGTCGACAGTCCCGTGCAACTTCCACCTAGGCGCGGCCGAGCTGGCCTACATCCTCTCGGATTCTGGGGCTCGGGTTCTCTTCGTGGGTCCTGAGACCGCCGAGCGGGGGGTCGAAGCTGCACGCCAGGCTGGTGTCGCTACCGTCGTCGCCTGGGGGTTGCGGCCCGGGGAGGTCGAAGCGGGAGCTTCCGGCTTGGCGGCTCCGGGTTCGCAGGCAGGCCCGGCGGTGGTCGACTGGGCTACGTGGCTCGACACCGCTGACCCCGCGGATCCGCCCCCGGACCTGGCGCCCAGACCCCACCTGCTTTACACGTCAGGCACTACCGGCCGGCCCAAAGGCACCGACCTTCCCCCTACCATGTTCGCCGGGGGGGCGACGGTAGCCGAGCACCTGGAGCGTCTCAAGGAGAACCGTTTCGCTGCTTTCGGGACGCACCTGGTAGTGGGTCCGATGTACCACACAGGCCCGCTGTCGGGGGCGAGGTTGCTGGCTGCGGGGATACCGTCGGTGATCCTCGGGCGTTTCGACGCCGAGGCAACCCTCAGGGCGATCGACGAGCATCGCGTGGAGACCTCGGTGATGGTCCCCACGCATTTCATCCGCCTACTTGCGCTGCCCGAAGAAGTACGCAGGCGTTACGACGTGTCGTCGCTGCGCCTGGTCACTCACACCGGCGCAAAATGCCCCGTCGAGGTCAAAAGGGCGATGATCGAATGGTGGGGTCCGGTCATATTCGAGGCGTACGGGGCGACAGAGGTAGGGACGACCAACTCGATCACCTCCGAGGAATGGCTGGCGCACCCCGGTTCGGTCGGCCGGGCGATACCGCCGTTCACGGCGATGATCCTCGACGACGCAGGCAACGAGGTGCCCGCAGGGGTGGAAGGCCGTCTCTTCTTCAAAGACTCGACCGGCCGTGGCATCATCTACCACAACGACCCAGGCAAGACAGCCGCAGCGAACGTCGCTCCGGGAGTGTTCAGCCTAGGCGAGATCGGATACATGGACGCCGAGGGCTACGTGTACATCACCGACCGCTTCTCCGACATGGTCGTCTCCGGCGGGGTGAACATTTACCCGGCGGAGAGCGAACAGGTCTTGATCGGCCATCCCAAGATCGCCGACGTGGCGTGCATCGGGGTTCCCAACCCCGAGATGGGCGAGGAGCTCAAAGCTCTCGTGGTCCCGGCCGACCCGGCCGACCCGCCCTCGGAGAAAGAGGTGATCGAATACTGCCGGGAGCGTCTCAGCCATTACAAATGCCCCCGCACGGTGGACTTCGTGGATTCGATCGGGCGCACCACGATGGCGAAAGTCAACAAGCGGGAGTTGCGAGCCAAGTACTGGAAGGACGCAGCCCAGGCGTGAGCCGGTCCGCCCGGGCTGCTCATGCTCCCGGTCCGGTTTGCGCCCACTGGCGGGCTTGCGGTGACGCCACCCAGCGCAAGGCGTTAGCAACCAGGCGGCGCCAGGAGGGGTTGGCGTACGCGGATGGGCCGTCGCCGGGCTGAACGTAGACGACCGGGCTTCGTCTCGCCCGTTTCGCCCAGACGACCAGGTTCGAACCCGGCGGGTGCGTCCAACCGTCCCGGCTGTTAAGCCGGCCTGCTACGGCGGCAGCCGCGGAGAAGAAGCGGTCACATTCGAAACGGGCGTCGCTTCGAAGCAGCGGCACAACCTCGTCTTCCAGCACCGCAGCGAGGTAGCACTCGTCGGTGATGTCGAAGCCGTCCTCCAAGCCTTCGAGCACGGGGTGGCCGGCGGCTACGCCAACAAGGTGTTGCGCCACGTCGAAGGCATAACCCGAGTCCGGCCAGGTTGCACCGTCGAGCCGGCCCGACTGGTAGAAGAAGCGCCCTCCGACCCAGTGGGCGTACTCCTCCCACGCCGGCCACGAAGCGATCGCATGATGGAGGAACACCGCCCCCTGCCCCAGGTCGAACAGGCTCGTTAGCGACTCCTCCAGGGCCGGTGGGGGAGGTGACGGCTCGGGAGTGTCGCCCCGACGCAGGCCGACGCCGGGCATGTCGTAGAAGACGAGGGCGTCGAACTCCCCCGGCGCGACGTTGCACAGACGCTCGGAGGCTTGGGGATGTGAGGTGTGCTCCCATTCGACGTCACGGTTGGAGTCAAAGACGTCGAAGAAGGCGGGAGCGTCGAAAGGGTGCCCGCCGGTTACGACGAGAGCCCGTAGCCGTGGTTTCCCTCCGTCGACGAAGCTCACCGAGAAATCATACCTATCGGCCAGTTACAACCGCCGGTCGATGTGCTAGACCCTGGGTGTGCATCTGAATTTGAGTGCCGACGAAGTTCTCTCCACGACGCGGGCTGTCCGTAAACGCCTCGATCTCGAACGGCCGGTGGAGCGCGAGGTGATAGAGGAGTGCCTGAGACTGGCGATCCAGGCGCCGAGCGGATCAAACCGCCAGGGCTGGCACTTCGTCATGGTCGGCGACGCCGAGCGCAAAGCGAAGCTCGCTGCTATGTACCTGGAGACCTACGAAGCTTTCTACGCGTCGGGCAGGTCCGCGACTTTCCCCGAGGGCGACCCCAGGGCGCAGAGGCGCCCCAAGGTTCTCGACTCTGCGCGTTACCTGGCTGACAACCTGCACCGGGTCCCGTGGATGCTGATACCGTGCCAGGAGGGCCGGGTCGACTCGACGCCGTCCGCGTCTCAGGCGGGTTGGTGGGGTTCGATCATCCCCGCCGTGTGGAGCTTCATGCTCGCGGCCAGGGAGAGAGGGCTCGGGACCGCCTGGACGACCATGCACCTGCGCTCGGAGCGCGAAGCCGCCGAGGTACTTGGCATACCGTATGACAATGTTACGCAGGTGGGTCTGATCCCGGTCGCCTATACCGTAGGCACCGACTTCAAGCCGGCGACGCGGCTGCCTCTCGACGATGTGTGCCACTGGGACGAGTGGTAGGGGAGAGTCCGATGACAGGCAGAGTGCAAGGCAAAGTGGCGGTCATAACCGGCGGAGCCAGTGGTTTCGGAGCGGCCACGGCCCGGCTTATGGCAGCCGAAGGGGCGTCAGTCGTGGTCGCAGATCTGCAAGACGGACCTGGCCGCCAGGTCGCCGAGGAGATCGGGCCAGCCGCGGTGTTCGTTCGTACCGACGTGTCGGTCGAAGACGACGTAGCCGCCGCGGTCGACACCGCCGTCGGACGCTTCGGACGCCTGGACGTGATGTTCAACAACGCGGGTATCGTCGGTGCTGTCGGGCCTATCGACGAGATACCTCTAGAGGAGTACGAGTTCACCATGGGCGTGCTGCTGCGCTCGGTTTTTCTTGGCATGAAACACGCGGCCAGGGTCATGAAAGCCCAGCAGAGCGGCGTAATCCTGTCCACTTCGAGCATCGCGGGAGTAATGGGCGGTCTCGGACCTCATGTCTACACAGCGGCGAAGTCGGCGATCCTCGGACTCACCCGCAACGTGGCAGCCGAACTAGGCCCTTGGGGGGTCAGAGTGGCGGCGATCGTGCCCGGCAACCATGCGACAGCCATGACGGCCGACGTGTCGGTCGGGGACCACACCGCAGTCGAGCGCGCCGCCGAGGTCTTCCGGGAACGTAAAACGCCCCTGCGCGGGCGGGCCGGCGTGGCCGACGATATCGCCCAAGCGGCTCTGTGGCTGGCGAGCGACGACGCCGGCTTCGTCAGCGGCACCGCCCTCGTAGTGGACGGGGGGCTCACCACCGGCTCGCGTGAGGCGGCCGAGCGGGGGCAGGGGACTTTCGGGGCCCGCAAACCGCTCATACGCCAAGCCGGCCTTCGCGGTATCGGCTGATTCGGCAGGATTTCAGCGGGGTCCAGCAGCCGGGTGAAGCCGCTCGGTCGTAGCGGTCACCGTCGGTCCCGGGCATACTGCATTCACGCGGATACCCTCAGGTCCGAGCTCCATGGCGAGAGAACGCACCAGATTTACGGCACCCGCCTTGGCGGCGTTGTAAGCCCACATTCCCGGGTCGCCGCCCAGACCCGAGGTGGAAGCTGTAACCACGATCGACCGTGGGCCGGCGCTGCGCCTCAGAGCCGGGAGGGACGCTCTCACCCCGAGGACCGGACCTTTGAGGTCCACTGCGATGATCCGCTCGAAGTCTTCGAGAGGGAACGTGTCGACCGGGCCGGAGCCTGTGACCCCGGCGTTGAGGCAGACGGCGTCGAGAGATCCGAAGCTGTCCAATGCGAACGCTACGGCTGTCTCGTTGTCCGCCCGCTCGGCGACGTCGCATGCGATACCTGCGAACGTCCCCGGCGGGACGTCGAGATCGGGTGCTTCTAGGTCCGATCCGACCACGCAGAAACCGTCGTGTATGAGCCGCAAAGCTGTCGCCAGGCCTATACCGGACGCGGCGCCGGTGACCAGGGCTACTGGCATGGAGTCCCCGCCGGATCAGCCGGTTCCGAGGCGGTTTCGAAGTCCCCGACGCGTCCCCGAAGCAGCGCTATGAGCCCGGTCAGCTCGTCGGCTTCGGCGGCGGATAGCTCGCCTAGGCCGAAGCGGGTCTTGCCGACCGCTTCGGTGGCCTCCTCTACGACGCGCCGGCCGTCGTCGGTCAACTCGGCGAGGACCATGCGCTTGTCCTCGGCGTGACGGACCCGGCGTACCAGTCCGTCGCTCTCCAGGCGGTCGATGGCGTTCGTGACGCTGGCAGGGTGCACCATGAGCCGGTCCCCCATCTTGCCTAGCGGCAGAGCCTGGGAGCGTGAGAAGTACAACAAGACGAGAGACTCATAGCGTGCGAAGGTCAAGCCGAACGGCTTGAGCGCCTCGTCGACCTCCCGCAGGACCAGCTGTTGGGCTCTCATGATCGACGTAGCGGCAGCCATCCACGTAGGGGCCGGCCACCGACGACGCTTCCACTGCCGGCGTGCTTCTGCGATCGGGTCGAAGTCGAGGGTGCGGCGTTCTGCCATAGCCGCCGAGGCTAGCGCCCGGCGAGAGCTCCGGCGTCGACGGGAATCGTCGAGCCGGTCAAGAACGCTGCGAGGTCGCTCACAGCGAAGAGGACCACCCGTGCGACGTCGTCAGGAACGCCTGTCCTGCCGAGCAGGTTGGCGGCCATCGCCGCTTCGACGTCGAGGCCGGCCTCGGCCAGCGGCTGCATCTGCTCTCTGACGCCGGGCGTGTCGATCACGGTGGGGGCGACTCCCAGCACCCTTATGCCGAGCGGCGCGAACTCCAAGGCGAGGTTCTTCGTGAGTCCCACTACTGCGTGCTTGGAGGTGCTGTACGCGCTTATCCCTTTGGAAGCGTGAAAGCCGGTGGTGGAAGCGAGGTTGACTATGACCCCGCCCGCTGGCATCCGACGGGCCGCTTCACGGGCCGCTGCGAAAGTGCCGCGCACGTTGACGGTCAGCATCCGGTCGATGAAATCGTCCGCGGCGTCGAGGGCCGGTCCTGTCGTCGGGTAGATCCCAGCGTTGCTCACCCAGATGTCGAGACGCCCGAACGCTTCGACGGTGCTGTCGGCTGCGGCGCCGAGAGCGGTCGAATCAGTGATGTCCACGCGCATCGACCGGTGGCTGGCTCGTTCGCCTACCGGAAGGCTCGACGCGACGCGGGCCGCGCCGTCGCCGTCCACGTCGGTCACCAGTACTGAGGCGCCGGCCTCAGCCAGGCGTCTGGCGACCGCCTCTCCTATACCTCTGGCTCCACCCGTAACGACCGCTCCTCGGCCCTTCAGGGACCAAAGATCGGCGAGGGCGCGGTCTGTGAAATCGGCGATCGGCATTGGGGTCTCCCGGTGTCTAGGTTGCGAGGTAGCCACCGTCGACGGCCAGCGCATGGCCGAGCACGAACGACGAGGAGTCGCTGCAAAGCCACAGCGCTGCGTCGGCGATCTCCTCGGGGTGGCCGAAGCGGGCGAGCGGAGTCAGCCTATGTGCGACCTCGTCGGGATCGCGCTGGCGTGCAGAAATGGCGTTTCGTAGCATAGGCGTGTCGATCGCACCTGGGCAGATAGCGTTGATTCGCACACCAAGGGCGGCGTAGTCGACAGCAGCCGAACGTGTCAATCCCAGCACACCGTGTTTGGAAGCGGTGTACGCCGGCTGATTGGGTTGCGGTCGAAACGAATTGGTCGATGCGATGTTCACTATCCTTCCGCCGCCACTAGACGCGAGCATCGCCTTGATCTCGTACTTCATGCACAAGAAGACCGATCGCAGGTTCACGTTGATCATCCGGTCGAAGTCGCCGTCGTCGCAGTCGGCGAGAGGTACCCGCTCGAACTCGATCGCAGCAGCGTTGACGGCGCAGTCCAGGCCGCCGAAGCGTTCCGTGGCGGTGGCGACCATTGCGTTCACGTCTGCGCTTGACGAGACGTCAGTCTTCACGAACACCGCTTCGCCGCCCACGCGGTTGGCCTGTTCGACCGCCGCTTCGCCGCCGGCAGTGTCGACGTCGGCTATCACAAGCGAAGCACCGTTCTCCGCGAAGCGACGGCAGATCGCCAATCCCATCCCCCCAGCGCCCCCGGTCACGATCGCTGTGCGGCCTTCGAGAACCCGGGTTGTGCCCATGGCCAACTATAACGCCCCATTTAATAGGACGTCCAAGGATACTCAGGAGCGTCGGTCTTATACTCGTGAGATGAAACCCTCGGCCCCGGACGTGAGATGAAATCTGCGCTGCGCAGATCGGAGCCATCAAGCTTCGAGGTGAACATACCCGAGGACGACCTGGCGGAACTCCGTTTCCGTCTCGAGAGGACCCGGTGGGCGGACGACTTCTCCAATCACACCTGGCGATACGGTGTGGAACGATCCTGGCTTGCCGACATGGTCCGCTACTGGGTCGACGTCTATGACTGGCGGGCCCAGGAGGCGTTGATAAACGCCTATCCCGCCTACCTGGTGCACATAGCCGGGATGCCGGTTCACTTCCTGCACATCCGGGGGAAGGGACCCAACCCTCTTCCTTTGGTGGTCACCCACGGGTGGCCGTGGACTTTCTGGGACATGAAGCACATCATCGGTCCGCTCAGCGACCCGTCAGCGTGGGGCGGGAACGCAGACGATGCGTTCGACGTGGTGGTACCGTCCCTGCCGGGGTTCGGGTTCTCCTCTCCGCTGCTCCGTGACGGTGTCGACGTGGCGGTGATAGCAGACGCGTGGGCTGATCTGATGACGGAAGTCCTCGGCTACGAGCGCTTCGGCGCCTACGGAGGAGACTGGGGGGCGATGGTCTCAGCACAACTCGGACACGCCCACCCCGAACTGGTGGTGGGCGTCGAGTTGAGCATGGCGGTAATACCCGGAGTGTCGCGTCGCGACGTCCACCCAGAGCACTGGGCGCCGGAGGAGGAGTGGATGCTGGCTCGAATGGCCGAGGCCGAACCCGCCATCAGAAGCCACCTTGCAGTGCATGTCTGTGACCCTCAGACCCTGGCATACGCGCTGGCGGACTCCCCGGCCGGCACCGCGGCGTGGCTGTGGGAGCGCCGCCGGGCGTGGAGTGACTGCGGCGGCGACCCATTGTCTGTGTTCAGCCGCGAGGACCTGATCACCAACGCGTCGATCTACTGGCTGACCGGGACTACCACGACCTCTATGCGCCTGTACGCCGAGCAGATGACCCGGCCGTGGCCCCTGAAACCGGGCTCCGCGCCGGGTATCGCCGCCCCGACCGGCTTCGCCATCTTCCCGAAGGACCTGGTGTTCCTTCCCCGCCGAGTAGCAGAAACGCACTGCGATCTGCGGCGCTGGACTGTCATGGCCAAGGGCGGGCATTTCGCCCCGGCGGAGCAGCCGGCGATGCTCGTAGAGGAGATAAGGTCCTTCTTCAGACCGATGCGGACAGGTCAGGTGCAATAGCCGTAAGGGTCGATGCTGCCTTTCCGTAGCCCGGAGATGATCCAGGAGTTGTTCGCCTCGTTCATGTAGGCGGCAGCGCAAGGGTCGGCGATTGCGATGATCTTCGCTCCCGGGCAAACCCCAGCGACGTTCTCGCAGGTCATCGCCTGATGGCCCAGAGCGTTACCAGGGCACTCGAAGACGAAGCCTGGTGCCGCGTGCGTAGACAGGTAGCTGATCGCCGGGCCGCAACCGTAAGCGCCAGAGGTGGACGTCGCGGAGCTCACGACTTGCGGAGCCGGAACCTTCGCTGGAACGGTGGAGGTCGGCTCGGGCGGTGTCGTGGTTGTCGGGGCGGTCGTGGTTGTCGGGGCCGTCGTGGTTGTCGGGGCCGTCGTGGTGCTGGTCGTGACTTGTGCAGCTGGCGGGTTCTGCGCAGCTGGCGGCTTCGCGGCGGGATGAGTAGCTGCAACTGGGAGTTTCGCCGCGGCTGGCGTCGGGGTTGGAGGAGCTAGGGGCGCGCCGGCCAGCTCCAAGTGGACGGCATGCGGCGCGGCGAAGAAGTTTGCCTCGGCGGCCGGTACGACAGCGCTGAAGGCGAGCACCCCGGCGACGACCAGGAACTTCGTCCGGCTGGCTAAGCCGGGACGGTAAGGTCGCCTCGCTGTCACCGAGGGTGTATCGGCACGACCGTGACGTGTGCTGGAGTCGCAATCGCTTGAGCGCGCAACTGGCAGCGAAAGACGAAGGCGACTTGCCCGTATCGGCCGTCTCCGCTCCTGGCCGTGGGCCGGAGTCAACCCACAGTGCCTCCGGTACCCTGAGGCGGTGAAAGCGTCCCGCCGCAGGCTTGATGGTGCTGCGTCGGGAGCGTCCACCGCCACGGTGCTGGTAGCCAGTTCAACTGGGACCGTCGCGGTCGCCCTGCCCGCTTTCCTCACCGGTGCACTGGCCGTTCAGATAAGGGACTCCTTGCACTTCGGTCCCGGGGCTCTCGGCCTGATCGTAGCTTTTTACTATGTAGGGGCGGCCGGCGCGTCGGTCCCGCTCGGGAGGCTCGTCGAGTCCCTCGGAGCGCTGCGCGTCATGCGCTTTGCCAGCCTGGCCAGTGCGGTCGTCCTCGAAGGGCTCGCTTGGACCACGACAGCACCGGCCGTTCTCGCTGTGTGGCTGGTGCTGGCAGGCATCGCTAGCGCAGGGATGCAACCCGCAGCTAACCAGTACATGGTTCGCCGCCTACCGGTCGGTCGGCAGGGCCTCGCGTTCGGGCTAAAGCAGTCCGCTGTCCCGCTGACCGCCACCATTGCCGGCCTGTCGGTACCAGCCGTGGCGTTGACTCTCGGCTGGAGGTTCGCTTTCGCCCTGGCAGGGGCGTTCGCAATGGTGGTAGCTTCTACGCTGCCCCGGCCTAGCCGGACCCGCTCAGAGCAGCGAGCCGCAGCGCTAGCCGAACGCAACGTCCGCGTCGACGGCACCCCCAGCGGCTCCCTATGGGTGCTCGCAGTCGGCTTCGGCCTCGGGATCGCCTCGGCCGGGGCGCTAACGGCGTTCCTGGCCAGTTCTGTGGTCGCAGCCGGGATGGGACGGGCTGCTGCCGGCCTGCTCGTCGCCATGGGAGGTTTAGCGGCTATCGCAGGTCGGGTCGCTTCGGGATGGATGGCCGACCGCCGCTCCGGCGGGCACCTAAGAGCGGTAGCGGTGATGCTCGCCGTCGGTGCCGCGGCCTACGTGGCGCTGGCCGTGGTCAGCTACCAGAAGCTCGCCGCGCTCGTCATCCCCGTGGTGGTCGTGGTGTTCTCCGTCGGATGGGGATGGAACGGCCTGTTCAACTTCGCGGTGATCGACCTCTACAGGGACCGTCCGGCGTGGGCGACCGGCATCACCCAAACCGGCGGCCGCATGGGAGGTGTGGTCGGACCTTTCGTGTTCGGTCAGATCGCCAACCACGCGTCTTACGGAGCCGCCTGGCTAGCCCTCGCCGCCGCCTGCGCAGTGGCCGCTCTCATCACCATCGGAGTCGCCAGCAGAGCGCGAGGCGACGCCGCTTGACCGGCCGGGTCAGGTATCGCTAGCCGCTCATGCTGGGTTAGCATCAGCGGTCGATGGAACAACATGGGGGGGCCGCAAGCCGGGTGCCGTATGCGATCGCCAAGTGGGAGGAGGTCGCTGACCGCAGCCCGCTGGGTGCAGCCGTAGACGGCGTGGACGTTGTGATCGTGCGCAAGGGGGACCATCATTCGGTGCTCTACGGCCGTTGCCTCCACCGTGGGGCGCTCCTGTCGGATGGCCGTGTAGACGGCGAGAACCTAGTGTGCGGTCTCCACGGCTGGGACTATCGAGTGGACACCGGCGTGAGCGCCTACGACAACTCGCAGGCGCTCACCTTGTTCTACAGCTGGGTTGAAGACGGGACTCTCTTCGTCGACCGCAACGAGATACTGCGGTTCATCCTGCACCACCCGCAACCTTTCGACCCGGATGTCTATCAGGGCTACTATCACGATCCGCACGGTGCCGCCGAAGAGCCGTTCGTCGGGCTGATCGGAGAGCTGGCGTCGAAGGGACTTTCCCGTGTCGGCCGTCACGGTCCGGTCGCCGCCATGGGCGTCCCCCGCCAGCAGCTGCCGTCGTGGGACGGTATACAGTTCCTAACCGCCCAGCTGCACCGGCTGCCCCTGCTCGACGACGAGCCGGTCGCCACCCAGGTCTGCGTCGGCCCTAACGCGAAGCGTCCGCTGGTCTTGGACATACCGATATTGGTGAGCGACATGAGCTTCGGGGCCCTGTCGCTGGAGGCAAAGACAGCGCTGTCCAGAGGCGCCGAACTGGCTGGAACGGGGATCTGCTCAGGCGAAGGAGGAATGCTCCCCGAGGAGCAGCAAGCGAACAGCAGGTACTTCTACGAGCTGGCATCCGCACGGTTCGGCTGGAGGAGCGAAATACTGGAGAAAGTCCAGGCGTTCCATTTCAAAGGAGGACAAGGCTCCAAGACCGGCACCGGAGGCCACCTTCCCGGCGAAAAGGTGAAGGGCCGCATCGCTTCGGTCAGAGGTTTGCCCGAAGGGACTCCCGCCGTCTCGCCGTCCCGCTTCCCTGACTGGGATTCGCTTGACGACTACCGCAACTTCGCCGCTCAGGTGAGGGAGATCTCAGGAGGAATCCCGGTGGGGTTCAAGATGAGCGCGCAGCACATCGAGGCAGACATCGACGCTGCCTTGGAGATAGGCGTCGACTACATCATCCTCGACGGTCGCGGTGGGGGAACCGGGGCGGCCCCTCTAATCTTCAGGGACAACATTTCCGTACCGACGATTCCGGCGTTGGCGAGAGCGCGACGACACCTCGATCGCAAAGGGCGGCGCGACGTTACCCTCGTAATAACCGGAGGCCTTCGGACGCCCGCCGACTTTGCAAAAGCGCTCGCCTTGGGAGCTGACGCTGTCGCAATATCGAACTCGGCTCTCCAAGCGATCGGCTGTCTCGGGATGCGAGCCTGTCACACTGACAACTGTCCCGTGGGGATCGCCACCCAGAAGCCGCACCTGCGAGCCCGACTTCCTGTCGACGAAGCCGCTGAACGCCTCAACCGCTTCTTGAGAGCTTCAGTAGATCTCATGGCCGTACTCGCCCGTGCATGCGGGCATAGAAGCCTCGGCGATTTTGCCGTCGACGACCTCACAACCTTCGACCGGGACCTGGCACATCTCAGCGGCGTCGCCTACGGCGGAGTTGTTCAGCCATGACGAGCTCCGCCGATGACGCTCCCAGGGTGTGGCACAAAGTCGCCGAGCTCGGCGACATGCAGGAGGGACGGGTCCGGAGCGCCGTAGCAGGTTCTACCACGATCGCCCTCACCTTCTGCGGGGGCAGGTACGGTGCTCTGGACAACCACTGTCCCCACCAAGGAGGTCCGCTCGGCGAGGGATCTATCGAAAACGGCCTTCTCCGCTGCCCGTGGCACGGCTATGACTACGATCCGATCACAGGTGAGCCCCCGCCCGGCTTCACCGACGCTCCAATCGCATACCCCGTGGAAGTTCGCGACGATGGCGTCTACGTGCAACTGGCCGAGTCGCCGGCCCACCAACGCGACGTTTCCGACCTCATCGTCGAAACTATGGTCGCTTGGGGCGTGACCCACGTGTTCGGAATGGTAGGCCACTCCAACCTGGGATTCGCTGACGCCATGCGACGCGCCGAAGACCGAGGCGAACTTACCTTCGTCGGGATCCGCCACGAAGGAGCAGCGTCGTTCGCGGCGTCTGCGTTCGGGAAGCTGACTGGAAAGCCCGCAGCCTGCTTCGCGATAGCGGGCCCAGGGTCCACGAACCTGCTGACCGGCCTCTACGACGCAAAAGTCGACCGGTCGCCTGTCGTGGCGATCTCCGGCCAGGTTCCTTCGAAAGTAATGGGAAGGGGCGCATTCCAGGATCTGAACCTCTCCGGCGCCTTTGCCGACGTCGCCGAGTACTCGGCGACAGTACTCCCAGGTTCGGATCACGCCGAGCTGGCTACGCTGGCGATTAAGACCGCTCTGATCACGAGAGGCGTCTCCCATCTCGTGCTACCCGACGAGGTGCAGACCCACTCGGTGGGGCAACGAGTCCCGTCAGGACCGAATGGAAGAGTCGCTGATCGCACGGTGGCCCCACCTTCAGGTTCACTTGAGCAGGCTGAGCGCGCTATAGGAGCTGCGCTTCGGCCGGTTGTCGTCGTCGGGCACGGAGCGAGATTCGACATGGTCGACGTGATCGCCCTCGCCGAGCGCCTCGACGCTCCGATCCTGACAACGTTCAAGGCGAAGGGCCTCGTGTCGGACCGTCATCCTCTCGGCTGCGGGGTGCTCGGCAGGAGCGGTACGCCCGTAGCGTCGTGGATCATGAACGAGTCCGACCTCTTGGTCGTTTTCGGTGCGTCTTTCTCCAATCACACCGGCATTGCGCCCTACAAGAAGACCGTCCAGGTCGACTTCGACCCTATGGCACTGGGCAGGTTCCACCCGGTGGACGTACCTGTCTTGGGTGATGTGGGCGTTACCGCGAGGGCCCTCGCCGGCCGGCTCGGAGCTCGTAGGGCCGCCGCTAAATCCCAGCGAGCCGACGTAGCAGCCCGATGGCAGATCTGGCGGGCGGAGAAGCGCAAACGCCTCCTCGAGGAGCGCGGCTGCGGGGTGAGCGCTTCAGCCGTGTTCGACTCGATGACACGCCTGGTCCCCCCAGACGCTGTAGTTACCGTCGACGTCGGCAACAACGCCTACTCCTTCGGCCGCTACTTCGAGACCGATCGCCAGTCGGTTCTCATGTCGGGTTACCTCGGCTCCATCGGCTTCGGCTTCCCGGCGGCGATGGGCGCTTGGGCGGCCGCGCCAGGGCGAAAGGTGGTCTCGGTGAGCGGCGACGGGGGCTTCGCCCAATACATGGCCGAACTGACGACAGCAGTCAAGTACGGAATGGCCATCACTCACGTGGTCCTGAACAACGGCCAGCTTGGCAAGATATCCAAGGAGCAGCGCTCCGCCGACCTGCCCGTGTGGCAGACCGATCTGCGCAATCCCGACTTCGCTGCGTACGCGGAGCTGTGCGGCGCTCGGGGATTCCGGGTGGACCGCCGGGAGGACTTGGACAGTTCTCTCGGCGAGGCGCTGGCTTACGAGGAGGGCCCATCGCTGGTCGAGGTCTGCACCGACCCTGATCTAGTGTGAGGACCAAGACAAACGCAACCGACTGGAGATTGCATGCCGACCGAGGGTTATACTGCCGCCCGAATAGAGTTGCAGCGTGTCGGAGTGCATGTACTCGCTCGGGCCCGCTATGCAGCCGACGGCCGTTTCGGTCTCAGGGTCACGCCGAGCGGGATAGCTACACCGTCATTCGGTCCTAGTGGCGACGTCGTACGGATCGCCGGGTCTTCGTTGATGCGTGAGCAGCGCCTCGACGACAGAACCAGGTCGGCTGTCATCGCTCTTTCCGGTCACTCGCTCAGAGAACTGGCTGCTTTCGCCGACGTCTACCTCGACGAGCCTTTCGAGGTTGGCAGGGACACCCCGCAGGTGGGAGATCCCGACGTTCCGATAGAGATGCCAGACGAGGCAACCGAAGTCCTGGAGTGGCTGGCCCTGGGAGCTAAGGCGTTGGATTCGATGATGACCGGCGCAGAGGACCCGTCGGTGATCCAGCTGTGGCCGGAGCACTTCGACGTCGCCTTCGACGCCCTGACGTCTCACGGTCGGGTGAACCTGGGTGCATCGCCGGGGGATTCCGGCGAACCGGAACCTTACCTGTACGTAGGCCCGTGGGGTCAGGATAGACCTGGTAACGACTCCTATTGGAACGCCTCTTTCGGGGCGACTCTTACTAGAAGCCAGGTTGCTACGCTCGGCGGCGACCCGGTCCACGCGGCTAGGGAGTTCTTCACCGAGGGCCTTCGACTGTTGAGCTGACTTGGCGAGTGGTCAAAGACTTGTAGTACTGGTGTTAGCATAACAGTATGATTGCGCGTAAAGAGAGGCTCACGGTTACAGTCGATCCCGGCCTGGTCGAGGCTGGCAACAGGGCGGTAGCGGCAGGTCGCGCTGAGTCGCTAAGTGGGTGGGTGAATGATGCGCTGGCCGAACGTGCATCTCGCGACGCAAGGCTTGAGGCACTGGCCTCGGCAGTATCTGATTACGAGGCCGAGTTCGGTCAGATCACCGAGGCCGAGGTCGCAGCCTTGCGACGGTCGGACCGCCAGACCGCCACGGTCATACGAGGGCAGAGTTCAAGGTCGAAGATCAGATCTGCCCCAGGGGCGGCGTGACCCTCGTCCTGGACGCTGGCGCGCTGGTAGCACTTGAGCGCAACGAACGTTCGATGTGGGTGCGCCTCAAGTTCTCCCAACTCGCCGGTGAACCACCTGTCTCCCATGCGGGTGTCGTCGGTCAGGTCTGGCGGGGAGGGCCCCACCAGGCGCGCCTCTCACAGGCGCTTGGAGGCATCGAAATTCGACCGCTAGACGAGGGCTTGGGGCGCTCGGCCGGGGAGCTCCTTGGCAAGACCAGCAAGTCCGACGTCGTTGACGCGGCGGTAGCGCTGCTCGCCAACGACGGCGACGAGATCGTGACCTCCGATCGTGGCGATATCCAAGCGATGGTCGAGGCCCTAGGACGACATGTGGAGCTCATCAGCCCTTGATTAGCTGGCTGGCTGGGCGGTACACGCCGTCAGCGGCGGCCTGCCTCGTTTGATGGCTAACGGCGGGCGAGTGAAACGGCAAAGTCCCTGCCGGGGTCGCTATAGCACGCGACGGGCTCCAGGCCTGCGGCTCGCAACTCTTCTTCTACCTGCCCGACGGTGAACTTGGTGCTTATCTCGGTGCGGAGATCCTCGCCTTCGTCGAACTTTACGTCGATGTCCAGGGCGTCCACCGCAACGACTTGAGTCGAACGGGAACGCAGACGCATCTCGATGCGCTGAAGTTCGTCGTCGTAGACAGCCACGTGATCGAAATTGTCCAGTTCGAAATGCGCGCCGAGCCGGCGGTTCAGCACCGCAAGGACGTTCTTGTTGAAAGCCGCCGTGACGCCTTCGGCGTCGTCGTAGGCGGCAAGGAGACGACGGCGATCCTTGACCAGGTCCGTTCCGAGGAGAAGGGTTTCACCTGGTGACATGCCCGAAGCGAGCGAACCCAGGAGCCGCTTGCGGGCTTCAGGTCCAAGATTTCCGATCGTGCCGCCGAGGAAGGCTATTAGACGTCTCCCCGACGTCGGCATGTGGCCGAGGTGCTCCTCGAAGTCACCGACGACTCCATCGATGTCGATACCTGGATAGAGCATCTTGATGCGACCTACCGTGTCGCGCATGGTCACTTCGTCCACGTCGAAAGGAGCGAACCGTCGAAGCCTTCCAAACCGCGACATCGCACCGAGTAACTCCTCGGTCTTCTCTGAACTGCCAGATCCCAACTCCACCAAGGTGTCTGCCTCGGATACAGCGCAGATATCCTCCGCGTGCGTGCGCAGGATGGAGTGTTCGCGCCGGGTGGGGTAGTACTCTGGGAGCCGGGTGATCCGGCTGAAAAGCTTGCTTCCGACCTCGTCGTAGAGCCATCTGGGCGGGAGCTCTTTCGGTGTGGCGGATAGCCCCACTGTGGCGTCGCGTCGAAGCGCAGCCTCAAGGTCGCGTTCGGTTATGTACACCGACACCCCAACCCGACCTGGGTCCACGGGGCTGTCTGAGCGGCTGTCGCTGATCTTTGGCGAACTGATCACTTCAGTTTCGTCTCCTCCCGGGGCTATTCGTTACAACTGTGAGCTCGAGACGAGCCTCAAAGTTTCCGCCACCGACCACGCCTGGAAGGGACATCCGCTGGCCCGATGGGGTGCGACGCCGTCCGCTGTCTCCGATATCGACCCGAGGCCCCACTCTCCGAGATGGCCTATGAGACCGTCGAGTAGGCCCGAGGCGTCCTGCCCCGTAACCCTGCACAGTGTCGCGTATGGGCCGATGAGCCACGGCCATACCGTGCCCTGGTGGTAAGCGCGGTCCCGCTCGGCCACCCCGCCCCGGTGGGCGGGAGCAAAGCGGGGGTCGTCGGGCGACAGAGATCTCAAGCCGAGAGGTGTGAGCAGAGGAGCACACGCCCGCAGGATCGCCCTTGAACCGGCCGCGTCGGAATTCAGAGGGCCGTCGGGTAGGGAAGCGGCGAGCAGCTGGTTGGGGCGGACGCTCCAGTCGTCTCCTGCCGGTCCGTCGACGACGTCGAGGAGTCCCAAGCCGTCAGTTCTGACGAAGCGGGACCGGAAACTCGTCTTCGCCCTGGCGAGCAAGGAGTCCACGTAGACGGTGTCGCGCCCTACGACGCCCAACAGGCGGCTGACTCCGGCCAGGGCGTTCACCCAAAGGGCGTTCACTTCCACCGGTTTGCCGACGCGACCGGTCACGGGCTCGCCGTCGACGCGTGCGTCCATCCAGGTCAAAGCCCAACCCTCGGCCCCTTGGCGGATCAGCCCGTCGTCGGGGTCCACGCCGATGCCGAAACGGGTGCCTGCTACATGATGGCCGATGATGGCGAGGAGGTCATCGGCCAGGGTTGCCGCAAGGTCGCTGTCCGAGGTCACCTCTACGTGGCGTGACACCGCGTGAACGAACCACAAGGTGCCGTCCACCGTGTTGTACTCGGTCCCGCCGGCGTCGGCGGTGTTCGCCAGCATTCCCTCCGACAGGGTACCGGCGGCAGCTATTAGAAGTCGACGGCCCTCCTCGTGACGGCCAGTGGCCAACAAAAGCCCTTCGTATGACGTCATGGTGTCACGAGACCAGTCGCCGAACCACGGGTAGCCGGCGACGACGGTCGGCCCAGGCGAGTTTCGGGCTTCCACGATGAACTGGTCCGCAGCCAGGGTGAGAGTGCGCGCGGCGGTATCAGAACTTCCTGTCAGTGACATCAGCCGGCGGTTACGCCTGCGGCTGGTCTCTACGATCGCTGCGGCAGGCTCGGGAGACTCGTCGAGGTCACCCGCCCACGCGGTCACCCCGACAGCGGCTCCCGGCTCCAGGTCGGAGCAGAACCGGCCGGCGTGCCACAGGTCCTCCACAGCGTTCAGTCCTCTAGCGGCTTCCTCGCGGTACCAGGCGCTGCGATACCAAGAGCCGTCTGGCTCGAAGCCTGGTCCGCGGACCCGGTAGCGACCTTCGAAGACGAACCCGTCGCCGGTGCGGGTCATCTCAGGGTCCGATCCGGCGAATCGCTCACCGTGCGAGTCCCGCCACGTGCAAAGTGCGCCCAGCTCCAACCTCACCGGGCTGCCGGCCAGCTGGCGGTACTCGACGGCGATGCAGGGGCGACCCTTTGGCACGCTTAGGTTCGACTCGATGATCACGTCGCCGTACTGCCAGCGCCAACTCGGGATACCGTCGGTCAGGGAGAACCCACGAAGCAAGGCGTACCCAGAAGGGTCCACGACACCTCCCTGCCACTCCCAGGTCCCCAGACGCACCCTCCCGGCTCCGGTGACGATAACTGGGTCCAGCCCGGCCAGGGCCAACTGGCGGCCGATTGGGGGCTCCGTAGCCACTACGAGCAGGCCGTGATACCGGCGGGTCCTCAGGCCTGCGACAGTGCCCATGGCGTAACCGCCCAGCCCGTCCGTCAAGAGCCACTCGCGTGTGGCCGACTCTGAAAGGTCTCCGCAAGTTTGCAGTCCGAAGTCTATAGAGGTCACCCTGGTTGGGTCTTGCGTCGCAGGAGATCCGTTACACAATTCTGCTGCGAGGTGTAACGCCACGCTTCGGGAGGAGACAGTAATCGTGTGGCTAGTAGACAAGCTGAGAACAAGCGCCTGGAGGAGGACCGCGAGGCGTGGCTGAGGTGGGGTCCCTATCTCAGCGAGCGGGCATGGGGCACGGTGCGCGAGGACTACAGCGAGCACGGCGAGGCTTGGGACCATTTCCCCCATGACCATTCCCGCTCTCGGGTATACAGATGGAGCGAAGACGGCCTCGGAGGTATCTGCGACGACGGCCAGAGGCTGTGCTTCGCTTTCGCATTCTGGAACGGGCGGGACCCGATCCTCAAGGAGCGGATCTTCGGCCTCACCGGGCCGGAGGGAAACCACGGAGAGGATGCCAAAGAGTACTGGTATTACCTCGACAGCACGCCCACGCACTCGTGGATGCGGTGGCGTTACATGTACCCGCATGACGAATTCCCCTACAACGACCTTGTCACCGAGAACGCTCGCAGAGGCGGCAACGACAAAGAGTACGAGCTGGTCGACACGGGAGTGTTCAGCGGCGGCCACTACTGGGAGATAACAGCGGACTACGCCAAAGCCGGCACCGACGATATATGCGTCCGCCTAAGCGTTCACAACGCCGGCGCCGACGAAGCCACTATCGATGTTCTGCCGACCGTGTGGTTCCGCAACACCTGGTCGTGGGGGCTCGACGACCGCCGCCCTTGTATAAGAGGGTCGAAAGACAAGCTGGTCATGTCGCACTTTTCGCTCGGAGAGCTCACCCTCGTCGGGGACGGCAACCCTGCAGTGTTGGTGTGCGACAACGAGACGAACCGCAACAGGCTCTACGGGCAACCGAATAACAGCCCGTGGCCCAAGGACGGTATCGCAGACCATGTAGTCCTGTCAGCCCCTACTGTCAACCCGTCGGGTATCGGTACCAAGGCGGCGCTTCGTTACAAGCTAACAGTCGCAGGTGGATCCTCGGCGGAGATAAAGCTGCGGCTGTCCGCCGCAGGAGACGGCATCGACGCCCGCTGGACTCGGACTATGCGAGACCGCAAGGTGGAGGCGGACGACTTCTACGCCCAGCTGGCCCCGCAGAACGCGACGGCCGACGAGCGCGACGTGATGCGACAAGCGTTCGCGGGAATGCTGTGGTCCAAGCAGTTCTTCCACTACGACGTCGATCGCTGGCTCAAAGGCGACCCAGCCGGGCCGCCGCCCCCTCGGGAGCGGACCTTCGCACGCAACCACGAGTGGTGGCACTTCAACAGTGCCGACGTGATCTCGATGCCCGACAAGTGGGAGTACCCATGGTTCGCGGCTTGGGACCTGGCGTTCCACTGCGTCGCTCTTGCTCACGTCGACCCTGAGTTCGCGAAGCAGCAGCTCCTTTTGATGTGCCGAGAGTGGTACATGCACCCTAACGGCCAGATCCCGGCGTACGAGTGGGCCTTTGGCGACGTGAACCCCCCCGTCCACGCCTGGGCCGCCCTCAAGGTGTTCGAGATCGACGGTAGCCACGACTTCGAGTTCCTCGTGCGGATCCTGTCGAAACTCCTTCTCAACTTCACCTGGTGGGTCAACCGTAAAGACACCGAAGGGAGCAACATCTTCGAAGGAGGCTTCCTCGGTCTGGACAATATCGGGCCGGTAGACCGCTCGACATCCCTGCCTTTCGGTGGTCGCCTAGAGCAGTCCGACGGCACGGCGTGGATGGCTATGTACTGCCTGAATTTGCTCGAGATAGCCCTAGTCCTAGCCGCACACGACAAGGCATACGAGGACCTGGGCACCAAGTTCCTAGAACATTTCTCCTACATAGCGTCGGCCATCAACCGAAACGGCATCTGGGACGAAGCCGACGGCTTCTACTACGACGTCTTCAGGGTCGAAGGAACCAGAGTTCCTGTGCGGGTCCGCTCCATGGTCGGCCTCGTCCCGCTGTTCGCCACGTGCACCCTGGGACGGGAGACCCTCGAACGCCTACCCTCTTTCGCCGGCCACCTGCGATGGTTCGCCGAGAACCGACCGGAGTTTGCCGAGGCGATCAACAACACGAACGTGCTGGGAACCGACGAAGGACGGCTACTTTCTATCGTCACGCCGTCCCGCCTACGTCGAATCCTCGCTGTCGTCCTAGACGAGGGGGAATTCCTGTCTCCGCACGGCCTGCGAGCCCTCTCCCAGAGCCACCGCGACCGCCCCTTCACCTTGGAGCTCGACGGCCAGGTCCTCGGAACGGTCGACTACGAACCGGCAGAGTCGACCAGCGGGCTGTTCGGAGGAAATTCGAACTGGCGGGGTCCTGTGTGGTTTCCCGTCAACTACTTGGTGATCGAAACCCTGCGGCGGTTCTCACGCTACTGCGGGGAGGAGTTCACCGTCGAACACCCTCACGGATCGGGCAGGCAGATGTCTCTGGCCGAGGTGGCCGACGAACTTACCGAGCGGCTTGTGTCGATCTTCTTGGAAGACGAACGGGGTCGCCGGCCGGTGCACGGCCAGGAGCCCATCTTCCATTCCGACGCTCGATGGCACGCCATGATCCCCTTCCATGAGTACTTCCACGGCGACACCGGGGCCGGCCTCGGGGCATCGCACCAGACCGGCTGGACCGGGCTCGTCGCCGACCTGATCGTCGGCAGGTCAGCGAGAAGGGCGACCAGGTGAGCGAGCACTACGACGTCATCGTCATCGGCACCGGCGCTGGGGGCGCCACGATCGCCCACAGGCTGGCGTCGAGCGGTAAACGCATCTTGATCTTGGAACGCGGGGACTTCCTAGCCCGCGAAAAGGAGAACTGGATCTCCTCTGCGCTCTGGGGCGAACGCCGCTACCGCAACGCCGGCACGTGGATCGACGGAGACGGCAAGGAGTTCAGCCCGAAACAGCACTACTACGTCGGCGGTAACACCAAGTTCTACGGTGCCGTGCTGTTCCGGATGCGCGAAGCCGACTTCGGACGAGTCTCACACGTCGACGGGACTTCGGAGCCTTGGCCGATCAGCTACGCGGATCTCGAACCCTATTACGGCGAGGCGGAACGCCTCTACAGTGTCCACGGCGAGCGCGGCGCCGACCCGACCGAACCGCCGTCGTCGACGTCTTACCCCTATCCGGCGATGTCCAACGAGCCAAGAATCGAGCAGCTGAGCCAAGACCTAGCGGCGGCTGGGCTGCACCCGTTTCCTCTTCCCAACGGCATCTTCATCGACGAGGCGGACCCGCCCCACAGCCCGTGCATCCGCTGCGACACCTGCGACGGCTACCCGTGCCTGCTCAACGCGAAAGCCGACTCACACGTCGTGTGCATAGAGCCATCCCTGTCACGGCCGAACGTCACGCTGCTCACCAAGTCCCGGGTGCTTCGCCTGGTTACCTCTCCCAGTGGCAGAGCAGTGTCCTCCGTGGTAGTCGAGCGGGATGGACACGAGGAAAGCTTCCGGTCCGACATCGTCGTCCTAGCCGCCGGGGCGATCAACTCGGCGCTTGTCTTGCTCAACTCGGCCGACGACCACCACCCCAATGGGCTTGCTAACTCCTCGGGTGTAGTGGGACGCAACCTTATGTTGCACCTCAACTCGTCCCTGATCGCCTTTTCCAAAGAGACGAACCCGACACGGTTCCAAAAGACCATCGGGATCAACGACTACTACTGGGGGGACGGTGACTGGGAGTACCCGTTGGGGCACATGCAGATGCTCGGCCGCAGCGACGCCTTCACGATGTCCCTCGACGCCCCGGACGCCGCTGACCCCGCTGCGCTTGCCCGTCATTCACTTGACTTCTGGCTTACGACGGAGGACCTCGCCCGCTGGGATAACCGGGTGATACCACTCGCCGGAGGTAAGGTGCAGGTGCGCTACAGCCCTACGAACCTCGAAGCCCACTCAAGGCTCACGGTCAAGTTCAAAAGTTTGCTATCCGCAATGCAATGCCATGACAGCGTCGTGTACCGATCCGAGTATCTGGGCGGCCGCCTTGGGATCTCGGGGGTGGCCCATCAGAACGGCACGATCCGCTTCGGTGCCGACCCGTCGACGTCAGCCCTCGACGTCGACTGCAAAGCTCACGATCTCGACAACTTGTACGTCGCCGACTCCAGCTTCTTCGTGTCGGCGTCAGCGGTCAACCCGACACTCACCATCATCGCGAACGCCTTGCGGGTAGGCGATCGCATAGCCGAACGCCTCGGAGGGGGAACGTCTCGATGACAGCAACTTTCGACGTGGTGGTTATCGGTGCTGGCCCGGCCGGCGAGAACGTGGCCGGCCGGGCCTCCGACGGAGGTTTGAAGGTGGCTATCGTAGAAAAGGAGCTTGTCGGCGGCGAGTGCTCCTACTGGGGTTGCATGCCGAGCAAAGCCCTCCTGCGTCCCGGTGACGTGATCGCCGCCGCTCGTCGGGTTCCAGGAGCCGCCGCGGCTGTTGTCGGGAGCGCTGATCCTGCGGCGACGTTCGCTACCCGGGACTCGTTCACCGGCAACTGGGATGACGGCGGCCAAGTGCCTTGGCTGGTAGACCACGGCATCGAGCTCGTCCGCGGCACGGGCCGCCTCGCCGGGGAGCGGACCGTCGAGGTCCGTGACTCCAGCGGAGGTGTGCAGCTCCTTCGTGCCCGCAAAGCCGTCGTGGTCGCAAGCGGCACTAGAGCGACAGTTCCACCTATCCCCGGACTGGCCGACGTGGGCTACTGGGACAACCGGGCGATCACCGCAACGTCGGTAGTGCCCAGGCGTCTGATAGTGATAGGAGGCGGTACGATAGGCTGCGAGATGGCCCAAGCCTTCAGGCGTCTCGGTTGCGACGAAGTAACCGTCGTCGAAAGCTCCGACCGTCTGCTCGGGCGCGAGGAGCCCTTCGCCGGGGAGGAGCTGAAAACCGCTTTCGAAAGCGAAGGCATCGCAGTGATGGTTTCCCAGTCGGTGTCCGGCGTCAGCCGGCTCGGCGACGGCAGCGTCGCTATCGACCTAGAGGAGGGCCGGACTGTCGTCGCTGACGAGGTGCTCGTAGCGACCGGACGGCGTCCAGCGACCGACGACCTGGGATTGGAGACGGTCGGCTTAGCCCCCGGTGGGTTCATCGACGTGGACGACGAGATGCGCGCCACAGGCGTGGCGGACGGCTGGTTGTACGCCGTGGGCGATTGCAACGGGCGTTCGCTTCTAACTCACATGGGCAAATACCAGGCGCGAGTTTGTGGCGACGTCCTCCTCGGCAGGGACGCGACGGCGGCGACCGGAAGCGCTGCTGCGCCCAGGGTCACTTTCACCGACCCCCAGGTGTGCGCTGTAGGCCTCACCGAGAGCGAAGCGGTCAAGGTCGGTATCAGGACGCGTTCGGTAACTTACCCTACCGGCTACGTCGCCGGTGCAGCCGTTCTAGGCTCGGGCGCTTCTGGTACAAGCAAGCTGGTAGTCGACGAAGATCGTCGAGTCATAGTTGGAGCCACGTTCACGGGTGCCAGCGTCCAAGAGCTTCTGCACTCGGCGACGGTCGCTATCGTCGGCCAGGTGCCCATGGAGAGGCTGTGGCATGCAGTCCCGTCGTTCCCCACGGTCAGCGAGGTGTGGCTGCGGCTCATGGAGGCCTACGGGCTATGAAGGCCCGCAGGTCTATCTCGAACGTCAGGGGGACCCGCTCGGTGGTGTTCGCCTTCTGAGGACTGCGGTAGCCTTCCACGGACCCCGATGACAAAGCGACGAAAGCTCGGATCCGAACACGGTCGTTTCGGTTCGGCCTCTCTCGGAGACTCCATCGCCGAGGTCGTCGGGACGGCGATCCTGTTCGGCGTCGCCCTGTCGGCTGCGACCCTTCTGATCGCCCCGCAGTCGCCGGCGCATGGGTGGGTAGCCAACCCTCTGGCCCTTCGCCTGGCGATCGGCGGGGTCACGGTCTGCGCGGCGGCCGCCGTGATCTACTCGCCTTTAGGCCTGCGAAGCGGGGGCCATCTCAACCCTGCGGTTAGCATCGGCTTCTTCGGGCTTAGAAAGCTGCGCTGGGACGGAGCCGTCATCTACATAGCAAGCCAGATGGCAGGGGCGCTGCTCGGTGGGACGGTCGTGGCAGTCGCCTTCGGGTCGTGGGCTCGCAGCGTGCAGTTCAGCGCGTCCAGACCTGGACGTTACGGACCTGGCGCCGCGCTGCTCGCAGAAACAGCCGGAACTTTCGTGCTCATGTCGATACTCTTCCACTTCGTAGACAGCCCGCGCTTGATGCGCCTCACGCCCGTCGCCGCTGCGCTTACGACGGTAGCGATCATCGCCTTGGAGGCTCCCGCGTCGACCACCAGTCTCAACCCGGCCCGCAGCTTGGCTCCAGCCGTGCTGTCCGTGACGTTCTCGGATCTGTGGATCTACCTGCTCGGCCCGCCTGCTGGTGCTCTTATCGCCGCAACCGTCTATAGAGCCACCCGACGGTCGGTCCCGTGCGCAAAGCTTGTCCACACCGAGGGCTATCAGTGCCATTTCCAAAACTGCGCATACCGTCAGAAGCCTCCCGGGTGACGGGGAAGGCCGTAGACGCAGGAGGCCGTTCGAGGCTAGGTTGATGGAAGTAACAGCGAAGGATCGGACTCTGAAGCAAATGTCTGTAAGCGAGCACAACGCCAACAGTCGACGTGCGTACAAGTGCTTGGATCGGGGGCGGTCTGTTTTTACTTCTTACCGTTGGCCGCCCCCAAAGCCCGGAGGGCACGGCGAGTGGCTAGAAGCGCAAGGCCCACTTGAGTTGTGCGCAAACGGGTTTCACGCGTGCACCATCTCGCAGCTCCCATACTGGATCGGCTCCGAACTGTGGGAAGTCGACCTGGCCGGAGATGTCGTCGACGCGGGCGTGTCGCTAGTGGCCTCCCGCGCACGGCTGGTCAGGCCTGTCGCCGGCTGGGATAAAGCAGCCCGGATCGACTTCGCGACGGATTGCGCAGCACGCGCCGCCCGGTTCGCCGGAGACTCCCCGGCAGTCGTTGACTTCATAGCCCGCGTAGCCGAGCGGGGTGCTGTCGGAGAAGCGGCCTACTGGTCGGCTGTCCTCGCCGGAGAGTCCGTCGCTGGCAGGCGTAGCGGTGAGCTCTACGACAGCGCCTTCGCAGCCGAACGAGCTGAACAGGCCCGAAGGCTATCGAAGATCCTAGCTCAGGTCAGCTGACTTTAAGCGGGGGCTTCAGTCGCCGTCGGCGCCGTCTTGGCGTGCCTTCAGCGTGCGGAAAGCCTCCACGAGAGATGCGACAACTGGTTGTGGTACGTCGTCTGCTCTGAGCGAGCTGGCCACGGCTATCGTCGCGCGCATCTGGTCCAGGTAGTCGACGCACGCACGGCAGAAAGCGAGGTGAAGTTCGACGGTCAGGCGATCCTCGCTGCTGAGCGCACCCTCAAGGTAGTCGGTGGCCAACTCGACATAGTCCCGGCACGCCACATCACGGTAGGTCATTGGGTCTTCTCCTCCAGGCGGCTCTCCAACTGTGCCCGCAGGCGGGACCGGCCGCGGTGCAGGAGGACCCGCTGGTTGCTGTCCGTGAGGCCGAGCACGGCGCATATGTCCTGGCTGGGCCAACCTTGAACGTCGCGCAAGGTCACCACCTGCTGTTGGAGCAATGGCAGCTTCGAGATCTCCTCGTCGACGACCCGCCGGATCTCGTCGTTGAGCACGTGCTCCTTGGGAATGCTCGATATGCGAACCGGTGGCTTACTCCAGGAGCCGCCGAAGGGCTCGTCAGGACCGAGAAATCGTTCGGGGTCGACGGTCCTTGCTCGGCTCTCCTCAGCGGCGACGTCGGAGAGGGGGAGGTTTCGAAGTTCGCTTCTCCAGCGCGAGCGCGCACGATTGACCAGGACTGAGAAGATCCAGGTCTTCAGAGACGAGCGCCCTTCGAAACTGTCGAGACCGCGCAAGACGGCCATCCAGGTATCCTGCGCGACCTCCTCGGCGACCGCCTCCGAGCTCACGTAGGACTTCGCCAGGCGAACCATCGCCTTGTGGTGAGCAGACACGAGATCTCTAAAGGCGTCCTCGTCCCCGGCTCTCAACGCTTTGAGCGTGTCGTCGTCGCAGCCGGTGTCGCTCACCCCATCATCATCGCACGGGGTTTGTGTTAGCTCAGACGGCCCTGTCGCCCGGCTTGAGGCCAGGGGCTTGGGCAGGCTCCCTAGGTCGGTACTGGTAGCTGCGTGAAGTCCGACCGCCGGCGACGAGGTGATGCTCACCGGTAATCCACGAAGCCGCCGGCGAGCACAGGAACACGACCATCGCAGCGATGTCGTCAGGATCGCCGGCGCGTCCGAGAGGGATCGTTCGGATCAGCTCGTCGAGCTTGTCCTCGACGCCGAGAATCTCCCGATAAGCCTCGGTTATCACCGGTCCGGGGGACACTGCGTTCACCCGGATGCCTCTTTCGGCGAGCTCCAACGCCAGTGTCTGCGTCAGGTTGATCAGACCGGCCTTAGCCGCCGCGTACGGCCCGGTGAACGGGGAGCCCCGCGTGCCTGCACCCGACGTTATGTTGACTATAACCCCGCCGTCGCCCATCCGTCTCGCGGCAGCCTTGCAGCCCTGGAACGCGGAGGTCAGGTTCAGTTCCAGTTGGGAGCGGAAGACCTCGTCGGGAGTGTCCAGCAGCGCTCGGACGGTCTTGTCGTCCGACCCGCCGACGTTGTTCACCCAGATGTCTAGCTTGTCGAACTCCCCCACGGCACGGTCGGCCAGTTCCTCGGAGAAGTCGCGGATGTCGCCCGCCACCACGAGCGCCCGCCGGCCCCGTTCTCGCACTCCGGCGGCTGTGGCTTCGAGGTCGCTGGCCCGCCGGGCGTTCACGACGACGTCAGCGCCGGCGTCGGCGAGGCCCCAGGCTATCGCCCTTCCGATACCCTGGCCCGAGCCGGTGACCACCGCCACCTTGCCGTCGAGGCGGAACCGGTCCATGATGGTCAACTGGATTCTCCTGCAGTCCTTTGGGCACCAGCGGTGCTTGTATCCGACCTCACCGCGGTCGGTAGACATCGGCGCGGTGGTCGATGCGCACTACGTTGACGACCAGGCCGGCTTCGTCCAACTCGTACACGATCCGGTAGGCACCCCGCCGTGCGGACCACAGTCCGGTCAGTTCCCGCTGCAAGGGATGGCCAACCCGGTGAGGCGCTTCGATTAGAGGTCCGAGCATGAACTCGACCGTGGCAGCGGCGACCTTCGTAGGCAGGCGGTCTAGCGAGCGCTCGGCCGAAGCAGCGATGGAAAGGCTCCATGCCTCGGTCGTCAACGAGCGACGTACTTGCGTCGCAGCGTTTCGCCATCCAGGACATGACCTTCTGCGATCTCCTCGCGGGCCCGGTTGATCTCCTTCAACGCCTGAGGATCCGACAACAAGTCGAGCGTGTCCTCGATCGCCTCAAGGTCGTCGGGGCTGACCAGGATCACCGCAGGTCGGCCGTTGCGCGTCAGGACCACGCGGTCATGTTGGTGCTCGACCCGATCGACGACCTCGGAGAGGTGAGCCTTGATGTGGGCAAGCGAGAACGTCTCTGACATGACCATCATTATAGTCATAGCTCAGCTTCTCCTGAGGCTTCTAGCCCGGCCGGTTCTCCTCGGGGTGGGCGTTGCTGGTCGAGCATGTCGAGGGATACCTCTGCCTGTCCCGATACGATCAGGTCCGAGCCGCGGACGAGGCGTACGGCGCAGCGAGCCCTGCGCTCACCGTCTATTTCAAGCACCTCTTGGACTTCGCCTGAGGCTGTGACCGTGTCTCCTGCCAGAACGTGCGCGTGGAACGATGCCGTCAGCTTTCGAATGGACGTGTCGCCGGCCCAGGCCATCAGCATGTTGGCGACGTAGGCGAGGTTGAGGGGACCTTGGTTGACGGTGCGCCCGCCGTGAGCTTCGTCGGCGACCGAGGCGGGATCCCAGTGGATCGGGTAAGGGTCACGCAGGAGAGCCGCCATGGTCTTCATCCTCTGCGGGTCGACGTGGGCGACCGTAAGCGACGGGATCGCCGGAAGGTCGATGGACTCGTCGCGCGAGGCCGGAGCGCTCAACGCAGGAACCTCCACCTGGTCGTTACCCGGGCTACGAGCTTGCCGTCCGGTTCGGAAAGCTCGATCGCGAACGCCACGTCGTCGTGGGTCACGGTGCCGTCGGGGGCTCTGAAACGTTCGGCTGAGACGATACCGCCGTCGCCACGGTAGTCGACGTCCTCGCAGAGGACCCCTAAGAGCTCCCACTCGTAGCTGAGAAGGGTCACCGAGCCGGCCCGGCCCCCTCCGCAAACCGCGAATATCTCGCCGATGGAGGTCGACGCCGCCTGGATCGGAACGTGGAACAACACGACCGGGTGCAGCTGCCGGCCTGTCATCGGCTTGCGCTGGGTGCAGTCGGTGAGAAGCCAGTTCTCCCAGTGCTCGACTCTGCGCTCGCCCCCTGCGAAGCGGTACCCGACGAGCGCGGCGACGTCCTCGTCGCTCGGCATGGCGGGCCGGCCGTCTATCTCGACGTTAGGTCCTCCGCTCGCTGGCACGTTCTCGACGGTATCTCACCTGCGAGGAACTGGCGACGAAAAAAGCCCGACCTTTGACCATCCAAAGGTCAAATATCTAATCGGTCAGTATGAACCGCGTGTATTGTCACGGGCATGGATGTCGACCTGTTCGCGTCGGCGACGCAAGAAGACTGGTATCCCACCTACCAATATCTGCGCGACGAGCGCCCGGTATACCGCATCCCCGGCACGGACGACTACGTCATAACCCGCTACGACGACATCATGGCCGTCCTGCGCCACCAGCGGACCTTCCCGACGGGTGCCAGCAAACGCCGTTCCGAAGCGGCCCAGGCCGTCTACGACAGGGGAGGGTGGCAGCGCATGACGCCGCTCGGCACCAACCCTCCCGTGCACCGCCACTACAGGGCGCTCGTGGATCACTTCTTCACCGGCCCGGGTCTTGAGCGCTGGCGCCCCGTCATAGAGCGCTTCATCGACGAGCAGCTCTCCACGTTCGAAAGCGACGGCCACGTCGAGTGGAACTCCCAGTACGCTGTGCCGGTGCCGGTGCGGGTCATCACCCACGTGCTCGGCCTGCCCGAAGCCGACATACCAAAGCTCAAAAAGTGGAGCGCCGCGTGGATCCTGCCGTTCGTGCGTCCCCTCCAACCCGACGAGGACGTGTGGGTAGCAGAGCAGGTAGTCGAGATGTACGACTACCTCGCCGAGCAGATAGAGACCAAGCGCGCCGAGCCGGGCGACGACGTGATCAGCTACCTAACCCAGGCCGGCTTCACCGGGGACGGCGAGCCGAGGCCGCTCAGCGACCAGGAGATCATAACGATCGTCGACCACCTCTTCGTCGGCGGCAACGAGACGACCACGTTCGCGATGAGCTCCGCCCTGTGGGTGATGCTACGCGAGGGCGGATGCTACGAACGACTGCGGGCGGACCTTTCGCTCGTTCCGGCCTTCGTCGAGGAAGTCCTGCGCTTGGAGTCACCGACCCAGGGACTGTGGCGCGTCGTCGCCGAGGACACCGAGATAGCAGGTGTCCCGGTACCGAAAGGATCCACGGTCCACCTGCGTTACGCTTCGGGCAACCGCGACGAGCGCATGTTCGAATGCCCCGCGGAGGTCCGCCTCGACCGTCCGAACTCAAGACGCCACCTTGCTTTCACCCTCGGCGAGCACCAGTGCCCCGGCGCAGACCTGAGCCGCCTAGAGCAGGTGCTGACCTTAGACGCAGCCTTGCGAAGACTCCCGGACCTTCGCCTCGCAGCCGGCCGGAACGACTTCAGGCACGTGCCGATGTTTACGATGCGGGCGCTGAGGGAGTTGCACCTGGAGTTCACCCCTGCCGGTCGGGGACCGTCGAGCACGCCGAGGATGGCGGATCACCAGAGGAGGGCTGATGAGCAACGATGAGGTCTGGTTCTGCGACTCTACGGTGGGGGAGCGCTTCCCTGCGTGGACGCGAGGTAACGCAGCCGACGTGTTCCCCGAGCCGTTCAGCCCCCTCGGGCTCAGCCTGGTCATACGCCAGGGGATGTGCCTGGGACTGCGCGACGCGTACATAGCCATCGGCGCTCTCGACTGGGGCGAATACGAAGACCCGCACCGCCCGGAGCTTTGGAAGTCCTTCGGCGGTTACCTGTACAACCCGCTGTCGATGACCCGGATCCTCGGAGCGCGAATGCCAGGTGCGTCCCCCGAGCTGATCGACCGCGCTTTCTTCGACGAACGCGACGAGGTACCCCCCTACGAGCACCAGGATTGGCATGACTCCCCGAAGCACGCGGACAAGCTCGCAAAGTCGATGCAGTGGGCGATGTCCACCACATCCCTCCCCGACCTGGACGCCGACAGGGAAGTGGCCCGAACCCTTCGGGACACCCGGCCGGATCTGGGGGCCTTGACCGACTCGGCGTTGCACGCCCGGGCCCGGGCGATGATGCCCTACGTCGCGCAGACCTTCGAGAACGCGATGATCGTTTCTGCCCTGGCGTCGCTGGGCACGGGCGCTCTCGGTGCTATCAGCGACGAGATCGGAGATCCCACGCTGGCCATCCGCCTCCTGGCCGGCATCGAGGTCGACTCGGCGGCACCGGCGCACGCCTTGTGGTCGCTCAGTCGGCGGATCCGCCGTTCACCCGAACTTACCGCCCCCTTCGAAGCCGACCCGAGCTGTGCGCTGGAAGTTTTCGGCGCCTCCGACGACCGGGACGCCAGCGAATTTCTGGAGCGGTTCGCGTCGTTCCTCCACGACCACGGGTCGCGCGGCCCGAACGAGTACGACCTGCGCGCCCCGTCGTGGGAGGCGAACCCCAAGGCCGCTCTGGCCGCTTTGGATCTGATGCGCCGCACCGACGACGCGCAGGCGCCGGCGTTGCGCGCGGGGGTTGCGCTCGCAGAGAGGGACCGGGCCGCGTCGCAGATCCGTTCGAGCCTCGCCGGCTCGCCGGATGCGTCAGCGACCTTCGAGGCTGCTCTAAAGTCAGCTCAGGTGTTCCTCGCCGGCCGGGAGCGCGCCAAGACGAACGTGGTGAGGGTGATAAACGAGGCGCGCATGGCCCTCTACGAGTACGCCAGGCGAATGGTCGAACGCGGAGCGATCGACGAAGTAGAGCAACTTTTCATGGTCGTCGACGACGAGCTCGACGAGCTGAGGGCCGACCCGTGGTCGCTGAAAGATACGATCGCCTCCCGCTGGTCGCAGTACCGGAGGTTGTTCGACTACGAACCGGTGTTCGTGGTCAACCGGCGGGTGCCTTCGATTAGCGAGATGAAGCCACGTGCAACCCGGGGTCAGGCGCAAGCCGGCGCGGGGAGCGTTCTCAGCGGTGCGGCGGGCTCGGGTGGGCGGGCCACCGGCCGGGCGCGGATCGTCCTCGACCCGACAGATTCATCGGGCCTCGAACCGGGGGACGTGCTGGTAGCCCCCCAGACCGACCCGGCCTGGGTGCCGCTAATGGTGCCCGCAGCCGCAGTGGTCGTCAACACAGGGGCGCAGGGCAGTCACGCCATGATCGTCTCCCGGGAGCTGGGCATCCCCTGCGTCGTGTCGGTCGCCGATGCGACCGGGCTCATCGCAGACGGCGCCATGGTCACCGTCGACGGGACCGCAGGCACGGTCACCGTGCACTGAACTGCCGGCCGGCTAGCCCCGGCCTGCCTACGGTCAGTCCCGTCGGGAAGCCACGAGAACCGGGATACGGCGCTCGGTCTTGGTCTGATACTCGGCATACGGGGGGAAAGCGGCAACCGCCCGCTCCCACCAGGCCTGCCTCTCGTCGCCTTCCACTTCTCGTACGACTGCGTCGAAAGGCTCGGGGCCGTCTTGGATCATGCACGCCTCGGGGTCGGCCACCAAGTTGTGATACCACTCCGGATGGTTCGCCGAGCCGCCCTTCGACGCCACGAGGGCGTACTGTCCCTCGTGCTCGACCCGCATCAAAGCGAACTTGCGGATCTTGCCGGTCTTGTTCCCGCGGGTGGTGACGATGATGACCGGCAAGCCGGTGTCGCGAAGCGTGTTGGCCTCCCGGCCTCCGGATCGCTCGTAGGCCTCCACTTGGTCACGGACCCATTCGGACGGACTCGGGACGTACTCTCCTGTGAGTGCCATGACCCAATCATAGCTGCGAGTGCCGTCCGACAACGCCCGGGGGTGCCTTACCAGAGTCGCCCCGGGGGTGCCCTGCGATAAGGGCGTTAGCGGGGGTTAACGGGGCGACGGGACTTAAGATAGGCCGGGTGGCGACGGCGAAGCGATCAGCCGACCTGCTGGTTCCAGCCAACGCGAAGGTGCTCGGCGGTGGGGCTTTCGCCCAGGTCCTCGTCGGGGCTGGGGTGGCCGCCTCGGCGACGCTCCTGCGGGGGCCCTACCTAGCCGGTGAAGGCATCCGCTACGCCGCGGCTTCGGCCGTGCTG